>CAZVUM010000010.1:0-12936 GCA_964629575.1 uncultured Acidimicrobiales bacterium
GGTCGGGCGATCGGGATCTACAGCACGGCGTCGTCGTTGGGGAACGTCATCGCGCTGGTGGCGGCAGGCCCGCTTCGGACTGCGTTCGACTCGTGGCGATGGGTGATGGTGGTCTTCGGCGTTGCAACCCTGGTGAGCGCTGGAGTCTGGGTGTGGGTCGCCCGTGTCCCTGGTGTGGCCGTGACAACCTCTGGGCCGATGCCGGCGTGGAACCTGCTGCGCGACCGCACGGTTCGGTGGGTCATGGTGTTGGCGGTCGGCGTGTTCTTCCTCGGTCACTCGGTCGGGGGATGGATGCCAGACATGCTGCGCGCCCAGGGGTGGTCCGAGACGGGCGCGGCGTGGGTCGTGGCGGTGGCGATCCTGGTCGGCATCGTCGGTTCGGTCGTGCTGCCACCGCTCGCCACCGATTCGCGTCGAGGTCCGATGCTGGCGGGGATCCTCTTGATCATCGCGGTGGCCGTCTGGCCGCTGCTCACCACCTCGCAGGTCGCTCACGTCGCCGTTGCTCCGCTCATCGGGACCGGCCGGGTCGTCCTCGTCCCGATCGCGATGCTCATCCTCATGTCGGCGCCCTCGGTGGATGCGGCACGAATGGGTGCAGCGGGTGGCCTCTTCTTCACCGCCGGCGAGATCGGTGGCGTGAGCGGGCCGTGGTTGACGGGCGTCACCCGCGACCTGGGGCCCGACTTCAGGTGCTCGATCGCACTGTTGTCGTGCGTTGCGCTTCTTCTGGCGGTCGCTGCTCTGCTCGCTACCCGGCAAGGGCTACGTTCGCCCCATGTTCGAGCCGTATCGGATTCTTGATCTCAGCGACCACCGCGGCGCGATGGCGGGCAACATCCTGGGATCGCTCGGCGCTGAGGTTGTGCTCGTCGAGGGTCCGGCCGGCCGGGGTCGCGACCGTGGGCCGACATCGAGCGACGGCACATCGTTGGAATGGTGGGCGCTGCGGCGTGGCGCCAAGTCGGTGGTGATCCACAACCACGCCGACCTGTTGGCGCTCGTCGCGGGCGCCGACGTTCTGGTCGAATCGCCGGATCCTGGCTTGGCGCTCGACCGCGACGAGCTCGCAGCCGTCAATCCGTCGCTCGTTCATGCGACGATCACGCCGTTCGGCAGCACGGGCCCCAAGGCGGAGTGGGCCGCGTCCGATCTGACCATCGCCGCCGCGTCGAGCCAGGCCGCGATCACCGGCGACTCGGATCGCGCGCCAGTGAGAATCTCGGTCCCTCAGGCGTGGCTCCACGCCGGTGGCCAGGCGGCAACGGGGATCGCGCTGGCGCTCGCCGAACGGCGCTCCACCGGCCTCGGCCAGCACGTGGATGTGTCGGCCCAACAGGCGCTCATGCAGACCGCGTTTCCGGGGATTGTCACCGCCTGCAACGACTACGTAATGCCCCACAGGACGAGCGGCGGCATCCTGATCCTCAACTACCACCTGCAGTTCGTGTACCCAGCCGCGGACGGTCATGTCTCGATCACGTTGCTCTTCGGCGACACGATCGGTCGCTTCACTCAGCGGTTGATGACGTGGGTGTTCGAGACCGGGCACTGCGACGAGGTCATCCGCGACATCGACTGGATCGACTTCGGGCTGCGGCTCTTCACCGAACCCGAGGTCGCCCCGCAGCAGCTCGAAGAGGCCAAGGCGGCCATCGGCTCTTTCACTTCGTCGATGACGCGAGCCGAACTGTTCGACGAGGCTCAACGGCGCGAGGTGCTTCTCGCCCCGGTGCTGACACCGGGAGAGCTGGTCGGTGTGGAGCACCTCCGCGAACGGGATTTCTGGGATCGCGTCGACGACCCGCGTGTCGGACCAGTGACGGCTCCGGGTGACTGGGCCAAGCCGAGCGCACGCCCGCTCGCCCATCGCGGTCTGCCGCCCGACCTCGATCAGCACGGCGAGGAGATTCGGTTGGCCGCGCGATCGCCCTCCGTGCCAACGGACGCCCACCCCTCGCGGCAGCGACCGCTCGAAGGGCTCAAGGTGCTGGACACCACCTGGGTCTACGCCGGTCCCTTCACGACGAGGTTGCTGGCCGACTTCGGCGCGACGGTGATCAAGGTGGAGGGCCCCCAGCGGTTCGACGCCGCTCGCTCGGGTGGTGGCGGTCTGAAGGGTGATGTGAGCCCGGATGCGTCGATCCAGTTCGGCACCCTCAACGCCGGCAAGCTCGGAGTGACCCTGGATCTCAACGTCGAGGAGGGACGTGCTGTGATGCGCGACCTCGTCGAATGGGCGGACGTGCTCATCGAGTCGTACACGCCCGGCACGATGGACGACTGGGGCCTCGGATACGAGAACCTTCGAGAGATCAACCCCAGCCTCATCATGCTGTCGACCAGCCTGATGGGCCAGACCGGGCCCCTTTCGACGTTCGCAGGATTCGGGAACCTGGCCGGCGCCGTGACCGGGTTCTACGAGGTCACCGGATGGCCTGATCGAGCACCCGCCGGCCCGTTTCTCGCGTACACCGACTACATCGTGCCCAACTTCATGGTGCCGCTTCTCTGCGCGGCGCTCGAGGAGAGGGAGCTGGTCGGCGTGGGCCAGCATCTCGACTTCGCCCAGGCCGAGGCCTCCATCCACTTCCTCAGCTCGGCCGTTCTCGAACACACGGTCAACGGCGCGGCCCGCACCCGCACTGGGAACGCCGATCCCTTCCTTGCACCGCACTCGATGTTCCGATGTTCCGGCGAGGACGAATGGGTCGCGGTCGTCTGCGAATCCGATGCGCAGTGGCGGGAGCTGACCAGCGTCCTCGACCGAGGCGATCTCGCAGATCTCACGACGACGGAACGGCTCGATCGAGAGGCAGAGATCGACGAGGTGATCGGCCGGTGGACTTCCGAGCGATCGCCGGCTGCGGTCGAGGACACGCTGCAGGCCGTCGGCGTGCCCGCACATCGCGTCCAGAACGCCGATGGGTGTTTCGCCGATCCGCAGCTCGCACATCGCGGCCACTGGATGAGGGTCGAGCACCCGATTCACGACGAGATGGTGGTCGAGGCACCCCGCTTTCAGCTCTCACGGACACCGCACGTGGTGACTCGTTCGGGCCCCACCCTCGGCGAGCACAACGATCAGGTGTTGCGCGATGTTCTCGGGTACGACGACGACCGGGTGATCGAGCTGGCAATCTCGGGAGCGATCGGGTGACGTCGCCCGCCGAGCGTTGGGACGGGGTCTACGCCGACGCCGCCGAACCGGGCGCGCCCGCCGACTTCGTCCTCGAGAACCCGGACGCGCTGCCCGTGTCCGGGTCGGCCGCGGACCTCGCGGGCGGCACCGGGGCAACCGCCCTCTGGCTGGCTGAGCGCGGGCTCGACACGACGCTCGTGGAGGTTTCTGGTCGCGCTGCGGAGGTGGCCGTGACTGCCGCCGCGGAGAGGGGAATGGAGCTACGTGTCCAGCTGCACGATCTCGAAGGGGACGAGCCGCTCGAGGGTGCGTGGGATGTGGTGGTGGTGAGCAACTTTCTTCATCGCCCGCTTCTCGCCAACCTGGTCGACCATCTCAATCCCGGTGGGCTGGCCCTGGTGCGGCTCGCGACGGTTCGCAATCTCGAACGCAACGACCGTCCGTCGCGGCGGTTCCTGATCGAAGAGGACGAGCTTTCACACCTCTGCGCGGGCCTCGAGGTGGTGACCTACGAGCAGGACTGGTTCGACAACCGCCGCGAAGCCCGCCTCGTGGCACGCCGCCAAAGTTGAGCAACTTCAGGGGCGTGCCGTGGCATTCCGCAGAGGAGGGAGCGAAGCGACCGACGATTGCGGGGGGAGGTTTGCTGGGCGTGCCGTGGCATTCCGCAGAGGAGGGAGCGAAGCGACCGACGATTGCGGCGAAAGATCAGCGCAGGCCGATGAGGTCGACCACGAAGATCAGGTGCTCGTCTGGACCGATCACGCCCCCGGCGCCCTGGCTTCCGTAGGCGAGGGCGGGCGGGATCACGAGCTGGCGTCGGCCGCCCACCTTCATCCCCACGACACCCTGGTCCCAGCCCGAGATGACCTGGCCGCCGCCGAGCTTGAAGGAGAAGGTCTGTCCGCGGTCCCACGATGCATCGAACTGCTCACCGGTGCGCCACGAGACGCCGACGTAGTGCACCTCGGCCGCGTGCCCGGCGCGGGCTTGCTCGCCGTCCCCGGTGATCAGGTCGGTGATCTGGAGCTGCTTGCCCCGGGGTTCGCCCTCGGGAATCGTGACCTCTGGCTTCGTCATGGCTGCGCAGGCTATCGGCCGATGGCGGCGAGTTGGCGTGCCGCGTGCTCTGCGACCTGATCGACGATCGCGAGCCCCCGGTCTCCCGTGTTTCGTGGGAAGCCGGTGAGTGCTGCCGCGATCGACTCGTCTGGTTCGATGACGACGACCTGAGTGCCCGCCTCGCGCAGGCTGCGGACTTCGGCCGGTAGCTGGCGGCGGGCGAGGATGCGCGAGGCGCGCAGTCCCGGTCGGGTCTGCATCGAGCTCACGATCACGATGTCCGGTTGAATCTCTCCGGCGAGATGGGCGTGGCTGGCAGACGCGGTGGCGCCGTCGACGAAGAGGTGTCCGTCGATCTCCTTGGGACGGAACATGCCGGGCACAGCGCTCGATGCCTCCAGGGCGTGCTTGGGCGTTGTGTCGCGGTTGTCACGACCGAACACCACCACCTCGCCGTCGGCGACGCGAACCGCAGGAAGCCACAGGCCGTCGGGCCACGGGAGGGTGTCGTCGACCCTCGGGAGGCGGCTGAGCGCAAGTGTCGAGAACGCGCCCCCTGGCAGGGCTCCCGCCATCACGAGGCCGGCCCGCCGCAGGTCGGTGAGGCCGCGGAGTGCCAGACGGGGCGACAGCGGCCGGAAGCGAGCGAGGCCGGTTCGCCCGGTGCCGGAGTCTTCGTGGAAGACGGCCCGCTCCTCCTCCGTCGGTGGGGTCATCACACCGGCGAGCAACTCATCGACGCTGGCGCCGGCTTTCAGCGACGTTCCGATCGCCGCTCCTGCCGATGTGCCGACGACGAGATCGGCGTCGGCGACCCGTGTCCCGAGGCATGCTTCGAGGGCGCGGGCGACCCCGAGGTGAAAGCCCCACCCCGCTGAGCCTCCCGCGCCGAGGACGACCGCCAACTTCATCGAGGGAGCGCTCTCCTCGACCCGCGAACCGTTGGCGAGCCGATGTCGGCAGATCGGCCTGCGGCCGCCCCGGCGCTGAGGCCCGCTCCCGACGAGATCGAGGGGCGATGGTTGTGGAGGTGCGGGAAGCGTCGCCGCATCTCGTCATCGACCTCGCGGTCCATTGACGCCAGGACAGGGTGCACGCCCGGCGCCGCCTGCTGGAGGACCTCTCGATCTGCGTCGTGGAGCCGTCGCCCGACTTCGTGTGCGAAGCCGATGAGAAACGCCTGGCGGAACGAGCGCGTGCGGTTGCGGCCGAATGCGTCGACCTTGCTTCCCTCTTTGGCCATCACCATTGTCGCCTGCAGGAGCAGCGATGTGTACAGCAGCTCGACATGGGCGCGATCGGTGTCGGTGCCGATGATCGTCGCGAGCCCGTCGTGCTTGTTCCAGACAGCGCGGCATCGATTGGATGCGGCGACCGCGCCGAGGAGTGAGAAGCGGGCCGACGCATACGGGTCGCCGATCTCGATCTCTGTCGTCGCGACCCGAACTGCATCGCCGGCATCGAGCATCGCGGCGTCGATGGCGTGTTGGGTCATCAGCGCCTGGGCCTTCGCGGCGAAGGCCATGGCTTCTGCTTCGTAGGGGGTGGCCTCGGCTTTGGCGGTGAGCCGCCGGATCTTGTCGAGGATGTCCGATGTCATTGAGGGGTCTCCCGAGTTGGAGTGTCTCGGGGAAGTCCGTGAAGTATGCCGAGGATTCAGCCCGCCGGCTCCCGCGGAATGAGATCGAGCGCGAAGGGCAGATGCGCGACGAGCTCGTCGACAGTCGGAAATGGCAGATCCGGATGGTGGGTGCAGAGGTCGACCATGCCGTGAATCCAGGTGTGTACCTGCGTCGACACGAAGAAGGCGTCGCGGCCGTCGCTGTTGGCGTTGAGCATCTCGGCGACCACATCGACCAGCAGCCCGAACGCGGCCATCGCCGTCTCGCCCTTGCGCTCCTCGACTGGAAGGTCGTTGGAGAAGATGACGCGGTACATGCCTGGCTCGGCCGTCGCGAACTCCACGTAGCGCTGGCCCATGATCGTGAACCGTTCGAAGGGATCGGGCTCGGTCACGGGATCGACGGAGAGAGCAGAGGTGAACTCGCGCCAGCAGTGATCGATCGCCGCACGCATCAGGGCGAGATGATCATCGAAGTGGCGGTAGACGGCCGTGGGGCTCACGCCGGCGCGCGCCGCGACCGCGCGCAAGCTGACCTTGTCGATCGATCCGTGTTCGGCCAGTAGCTCGGAGGCGGCGTCGAGCAAGTCCGCGCGCAGGCGATCGCCCTGGCCGCGCGGGTTGCGGGTGCGCTCGGTGGAGGTTGTGACGCTCATCACAGTGAATATATCTTGACAGCCGTGAGTGTACAGGCGTAAATATACGAACGTTCCTGAGTTGACAGGCGTCAACCCTGTGGCTCGTGAACCTGCCGCTCGCCCTCGTTCCCTGCCTGGAGATCTCTGCCATGTTCACCCGAATCGGTCATCTCACCGTGCGGCGACGCCGCCTCGTCTTGGTCCTCACCGGCGTGGGTCTCGTTCTCGCCGCGGTTTTGGGCACCGGCGTGTTCGCCCGGCTCCAGAACGGCGGCTTCAACGATCCCGGGTCGGAGTCGACGCGGGCGACCGATCTCCTCGAGGAGCACTTCGGCACCGGCGCACCCAACGCCCTGCTGGTGATCGAAGCCCACGACGGATCGGTCGACAGCGCGGAGTCCGCGGCCGCTGGACTCGAGATCACCGAGCTGGTCGCTGGCCTGACCGTCACGGACGACACCGTCTCGTACTGGTCCCTCGGGGCGCCGGCGCCGCTGCGATCGGACGACGCGACGAGCGCGCTGGTGCTGACCCGGTTCCCCGGGGACCCCGACGACTGGATCGATGCGCTCGAGGTCCTCACCGAGGCTGTCGAGGTCTACGAGGGGCCGGTGACCATCGAGATCGGCGGTCAGACCGAAGTGTTCCGCGCCATCGGTGAGACCATCGAGGGCGACTTGGCCCGCGCAGAGTCGATCGCTGTTCCGGTGACGCTCGTGCTCTTGATCATCGTTTTCGGGGGTCTCGTCGCAGCGTTGCTGCCCGTCGCCGTCGGCGGGACCGCGGTGTTCGGCGCGTTCCTGGTTCTGTACGTCGTCACATCGATGACCGACGTGTCGATCTTCTCCATCAACCTCGTCACTGCGATGGGCCTCGGCCTCGCGATCGACTACAGCTTGTTCGTGGTGTCACGGTTCCGGGAGGAGCTCGCCGCCGGCTACGACGTCGACACCGCGGTAGTGCGCACCGTGGAGACGGCGGGTCGGACGGTCGCGTTCTCCGCGATCACCGTGGCGATCTCCTTGTCGGCCCTTCTGATCTTCCCGCTGTTCTTCCTCCGATCGTTTGCCTATGCGGGCGTCGGTGTGGTGATCGTGGCGATGCTGACCTCGGTCGTCTCCCTGCCGGCCCTCCTGGCCGTGCTCGGCCACAGGGTCGATGCTGGACGGATCCTGCGGCGCCCGGCCCGCACGCGGACGGGCCTCGGGTTCTGGGGGCGTAGTGCCACCGCGGTGATGAAGCGCCCGGTCGTCGTGACAGTGGTTGTCGTGGGTGCGCTGGTCGCCGTCGGTCTGCCGTTCCTGCGGGTCCAGTTCGGTTCTCCGGATCACAGGGTGCTTCCCGAGAGCAGTGAGGTGCGCATTCTTCAAGAAGAGCTGCGGACGGAGTTCAGCAGCAACGAATCGGCAGCATTCCCCGTGGTGCTCGAAGGGCCCGTGACGCAGGACGAGATCGAGGCCTACGCGGTGGCGGTCTCGACGTTGGACGGAGTCGGCAGGGTCGACGCCGTCACCGGTCGCTACCTCAGCGGCGTGCAGGGCGCTCCGTCCGATCCGTTCCTGTCGAGGATGGCGACCGACGGCGCCGCGTGGATCAGCGTGGTGCCGACGGTCGAGCCCGTCTCACAAGATGGCGAGCGGCTCGTCGACGACATCAGGTCGCTGCAGTCGGCGCTTCCCGCCGGGGTCACCAGCCATGTGGGCGGAGTCAGCGCCGAGCTGGTCGATGCGAAGGCGTCCATCTTCGGCCTCGTCCCCGTCGCTGCGTTGCTCATCGCGATCAGCACGTTCGTGCTGCTGTTCCTCATGTTCGGGTCGGTGCTGGTTCCGCTGAAGGCGATCGTGCTCAACCTGTTGAGCCTCACAGCGACGTTCGGCGCCATGGTGTGGATCTTCCAGGACGGCAACGGCGCTGGGTTCCTCGACTTCACGGCGACAGGCCTCACTGACACGACGACACCGATCCTGATGTTCTGCATCGCCTTCGGCCTCTCGATGGACTACGAGGTGTTCCTCCTCAGCCGGGTCAAAGAGGAGTACGACCGCACCGGTGACAACGATGCAGCCGTGGTCGCTGGTCTCGACAAGACCGGTCGGATCGTCACCGCAGCGGCTGTGTTGCTGTCGGTCACCTTCTTCGCCTTCGCCACGTCGGGCATCACGTTCATCAAGCTGTTCGGCCTCGGGCTCGGGATCGCTGTTCTCACCGACGCCTTCGTGGTGCGGGCGACGCTGGTTCCCGCGCTGATGAAGCTGGCCGGTTCTGCGAACTGGTGGGCACCGGGATGGATGCGCAGGATCTACGACCGCTTCGGGCTCGACGAGGGTCAGGCGACCACCACCACACGCCGCATCAACGTGCCGGCCGAGCCGGCTGCAGACGTCGAGGTCCCCGACGACCTGAGCTCGCTCGGGTCACTCCAGGGCGACGAGTCCGACGACAATCTCACCATCTGAGGAGACCGAGATGAGCATCGACGTCAACCCGTATCTGAGCGGCAACTGCGCTCCGGTCGCGGAAGAAGTCACCCAGACGGACCTCGCCGTCGAGGGCCGGATTCCCGAAGCGCTCGAGGGGCGCTGGCTGCGCAACGGACCCAACCCTCGCGGTGAGGTGGATCCGGCGACACACCACTGGTTCCTCGGCGACGGGATGGTGCACGGCGTCCGCTTACGCGGTGGACGAGCCGAGTGGTACCGCAACCGCTGGGTGCGCACCGACGCCATGGCAGCCGAACTGGGAGAGGAACCACCCGGCGGACCAGCCTTCGGGGAACGAGACTTCGGCGCCAACACCAACGTCGGGGGATGGGCTGGTGCCACCTGGGCGATGGTCGAGGCGGGAGCGACACCTGTGGAGCTCAGCTATGAGTTGGACACTGTCGGGCGCAACGACTTCTTCGGCACCCTCCCCGGGGCGTTCTCGGCGCACCCCAAGTTCGATCCTCACGCTCGCGAACTCCACGCGATGTGTTACGCCTGGCCGGACTGGCTGGAGGAGATGAAGATCCAATACGTCGTGGTCGGCGACGACGGTCGCGTGTCGAAGACCGTCGACATCGCCGTCCCCGGCATGGTGATGGTGCACGACATGTCCCTCACCGATCAGTACGCACTGGTGTACGACCTGCCGGTCACCGTCGACATCGAGCTGGCCATGCAGGAGCGCTTCCCCTTCAGGTGGAATCCGGACTATGAGCCTCGTGTCGGGCTTCTCCCGCGCGACGGCGGGGCGGGCGACATCGTGTGGTGCGAGGCGCCACAGAGCTACGTGTTCCACCCGCTCAACGCGTATGACACCGACGACGGCCGGGTCGTGGTCGACCTGTGCCGCTACGAATCGATGTTCGTCGACGACCTCCGCGGGCCCTTCGGCGATTCGCTCCCGACGCTCGATCGCTGGGAGATCGACCCCGTCGCGGCGAAGGTGATCGAGACCCGGATCGACGACCGGCCACAGGAGTTCCCGCGCCACAACAACGCCGTGGGCGGCCGCAAGCATCGCTACGGGTACACGTCGAGCGTCGACATGAGCACCCCAGGCCAGATCCACGGTCCGATCAACAAGATCGACTTCGACACGGGCGCCGTGACCAGCCACGACTTCGGTCCGGGCATCGGAGGGGCGGAGCCGATCTTCGTCGCGGATCCCGAAGCTAGGGCCGAGGACGACGGCTGGCTGTTGACGGTCACCTACGACCCGGCTCACGACTCGAGCGCTCTACAGATCCTCGATGCCCGCGACGTTTCCGCTCCGGCGGTTGCCTCCATCGGACTCCCACAACGAGTGCCCTTCGGCTTTCACGGCAACTGGGTGGCCGACTGAGCTCGGCCCCAAGGGCCTCAGGTCAGTGCAGGCTCTGAAGGAATGCGACCAGCGCGGTGTTGACCTCGTCAGGGTGTTCCTGCTGCAGCCAGTGACCGGCGCCTTCGATCATCTCCAGGTGGCGGAGGTCGGGAATCGACGTGCGAAGCAACTCGATCGCCTCTGGGGTGTTGCCTGCGATGAGGTCGGTGGTCCCGCCCATGTAGAACGCTGGAATCCGCACCGTCGAGCCCACCCACGGAGCGAGACACGCTGGGAGGTTCTTGATGTTGCGGTACCAGTTGAAGCCACCGCGGAAACCCGTCCGTGAGATCTCTGCGACGTAGAAGGCCAGATCCTCCTCGGTGAGCCAGGCTGGAAGCTCGTCGGGGACGACCAGCTGCTGCGACATCGTCTCGCCGGCGGGAAAGAAGCCATCCCAGCCCTCCTCCCGGTGACCATCGCGGATGACATCACCGCTGATGCTGTACAGGATCCCGCGCATCGACCGTTCGATGTCTGCCTCGAGATCCGCCTCGGCCTTGCCGGGTTCCTGGAAGAACAGCCGGTAGTAGTCACGCTCGGGCCCGGCGGCCTGGGCCATCAGCATGTTCATGTCGACGCCCTCGGGAAGGGCTCCGATCGGCGGGATGAAGGGCACGGACAACGCCGCCACACCGGCGAAGAGATCGGGTCGCATCAGCGCCGAGTACCACGCGACTGGCGCGCCCCAGTCGTGTCCGACGACCACGGCCGACTCGGCGCCGATCGCATTCACCACGCCGATCACGTCGCCCACCAGGTGATTGATGGTGTACGCCCCGATGTCTTGCGGAGCCGAGGTCCCGCCGTAGCCGCGCATCGACATGGCGACGGCCTGGTAGCCGGCGTCGGCCACTGCCGGGATCTGATGGCGCCACGAGTACCAGCTCTCCGGCCACCCGTGGCAGAACACGACCAGGGGTCCCTCGCCCCTGCTGACGAAGTGGATCTCGATCCCGTTGGCCTCGATGGTGTGGTGTTCGACGTCGATCACGACGCCGAGCTTGTCACAGCCGGTAGATCCGTTCGGCCGTACCGAAGAACATCGCGTCGCGCTCGCTTGGGGAGTGGTCGGCGACGATCTTCTTCAACCCGTTCCAGAGCGTGCGGTACGACAGCGAGAAGCGATCGACCGGGAAGTTGCTCTCGAGCATGCATCGCTCCGGACCGAACACTTCGATCGCTCGCTCGTACCAGCGCCGCTGCGCCTGCGCGAACTCATCGGTCAGCTGCGGCGCTCTCTCTTGCCGCGGCGGCGACGAACTCCGTTTCACCGACGCACCGGAGATGCTCGGGTCCGTCCTGGCGGTAGGCAGCGTGGCATTCGGCGAAGACCGTCTGCTCAAACTCGATGCCCGTCGCCCGTGTCGGCGTGAAGCGCAGACAACACGTACGGCAGTGAGCCACCCGGCGGCCACAGGAGGTGGTGTGGGTCGACGATGCGCTGATCGGGATCGACGACGTCCTCGACGACCTGATCGAGCCATTCCTGCGAGCCGGGTTGCATGGGCAGAGGGTAGGTTCCGCGACGGCGGCGAAGGGACGCGAACATGGACGAGCTCCGATTCGATGATCGGGTTGCACTTGTGACAGGTGCCGGCGGCGGCTTGGGGCGCGAGCACGCGCTGCTCTTGGCGTCGCGGGGTGCCACCGTTGTGGTCAACGACCTCGGCTCCCCGACGATGGGCGGGCAGGATCACGACCCTGGCCCAGCTCAGGCGGTCGTGGACGAGATCACCGCGGCAGGTGGATCCGCAGTGGCAGACAGCAACAGCGTGGCCAGCCGCGACGGGGCAGAGGCGATGGTGGCCGGCGCGCTCGACGAGTTCGGGCGACTCGACATCTTGATCAACAATGCGGGCATCATCCGCAACCGGACGTTCCTCAACATCGGCGAGTACGAGTTCGAGCCCGTTCTCGACGTCCACATCAAGGGGGCCTTCTACGTCACTCGGCCGGCGTACGAGCACATGAAGTCGGTCGGCTATGGGCGCATCGTGAACACGAGCTCGGCGTCGGGTCTGTTCGGGAGTTTCGGCCAGAGCGCGTACGCCGCTGCCAAAGCGGCGATCTACGGCTTCACCCGAACGCTCGCGCTCGAGGGGAAGAAGTACGGGATCAGCGTCAACGCCATCGCCCCCGGCGCGCTCACCAGGATGACCGGCGACGTGTTGGGCGACGGCAGTCCCGCGGCGGAGGATCTCGGGATGGACGGTCAGGATCTCGTCGCCCAGATGGGGCCCCACCAGGTGGCGCCGGCTGTGGTGTACCTGTGCCACGAATCCTGTGAACTCACGGGCGAGGTGCTGTCCGCTGCCGGGGGCAGGGTCGGCCGGATCTTCATGGGCGCAACGCGGGGGATCTACGCCGACGACCTCACCCTCGAAGACATCGCGACACGTATCGACGAGATCCGTTCAGAAGAGGGATACGCCGTCCCCGCCGACGTCAACGAGGAGATGGAGGGGCTGCTCATGCAGCATCTGCGGTGAGCGGGGCCCTAGCGTCCGCGGCGGGCGGGTGGGTGCTGGCGGCCACTCGCTCGCTACTGAGCCTTGCTCGCTGCGCTCGCTCGTCTCACAAGGCTCGCTCGCTGGGCCGCCCGCCCCCACCCGCTCGGGGCT
>CAZVUM010000010.1:13036-14327 GCA_964629575.1 uncultured Acidimicrobiales bacterium
GAGTGCGGCGAGCGCGCTTTCGTACTCGGCGCGTTCGAGGCCGTGGGGGTAGAGGCAGACCAGGTCGATGCCTGCTTCGGCGTAGGCGGCGAGGCGTTCCCTGGCTGCGCCGACATCGGCCGCATCGAAGCACGTGCCTGCGATGATCTCCTCCGGCGTGGTGAGGCCTTGCCGGACGAAGTGGTGGTGGTAGTTGGCCATCGCGTCGTAGTTGACGGCGTCGGTGTGGAGCGCTTCGTACGGCGACAGCCGGACGTACAGGACGGTCAGCGGGGTGCGGCCCGTTCCGCTGCCGGCTTCACGGGCGACCTGCACCGTCTCGGCGGCGTGTTGCGGCGTGAGCCAGTTGAGCACGACCCCGTCCGACTTCGCGGCTCCGAGCTCCACCATCTTGGGCCCGAGGGCGCCGACCACGACCGGAAAGCCCTTCCCGAATTCCACTCCGAACCGCGACTGGCCCATCAGCTCGTCGAGGGCGACGTCCATCCAGCGCAGCGGCGACGTGGGGAATGGGACACCCAGACGGGAGGCGGCCTCCCGGTGTGACACACCCACCCCGAGGGTGAAGCGGCCCTCGGACTGCTCGTTGAGCGACGCGGCGCTCAGGGCGAGGTGGGGGAGCGACCTGAAGGGTGCGGCCGCCACTCCGACCGCCCCGGTGATCGTCGTGGTGGCGGCGAACATGGCGGCCAGGCTGATGTAGGGGCTTCGCCCGCCCAGGCCGCCGCCGGCTGTGCGGTTGCCGCTCTCGGGCAGGTAGACCGCGCGGTAGCCGTGATCTTCGGCGAACTGCCCGAGCCGCACGACGTCGGCCACGGGAAGATCGCGCATGCACACTCCGAGTTCCATGGCGTCACTCTGCCAGATCGAACTCGACGGTCACCGGTGCGTGGTCGCTCGGGGTGTCGCCGCCACGCTCGTCGGTGTCGATCACGACGTCGGTGACCGCGTCGGCGATCGTGGGGCTGCACAACACGAGATCGATCCGCAGCCCCCGATTGGAGGCGAACATCTGAGGTCGGTAGTTCCACCACGTGTAGATCTCCGGGCCCGGGTGGACTTCCCGGGTCACGTCGCGGAGCCCCGCCCGGACGAGTGCCCCGACGCTGGCGCGTTCCTCCAGCGACGTATGGGTGCGCCCACGAAATCGCGATGGGTCGTAGACGTCGAGGTCGGTGGGGGCCACGTTGAAGTCGCCGGCGAGCACTGTCGGCAGGTCACTTCCGGTCAACCCCAGCAGCCTTTCGAGGAAGATCAGCTTGTACAGGTACTGAGCGTCGTCGAGCTCCCG
>CAZVUM010000010.1:14427-15639 GCA_964629575.1 uncultured Acidimicrobiales bacterium
GTGCCGATCCATCCATGCCTCGACGCGGCTCGCCCTGGCGCGGATCGAATTCACATTCCACGTTGTCACTCGCACCGGACGATCGTGCCTCAGATCGCCAAGAGAGGCGCGACCGGCCGCTGGTACCGTTCGGCTCGTGGTCGATCCTCACTCGCGTGCTGTCGCCGCCATCGAGGCGTTGCACGCGTCGGACCACGGCATCGTTCTAGCGGTGACGGGCGGTGGAGCCTCTGCGATCACGGATCTGCTGTCTGTCCCTGGCGCGTCCCGCACCGTTCTCGAGATCTCCGTTCCCTACGCCGAAGCGTCCCTCGCCGACCTTCTCGGGGAACCACCTGGGCAGGCCGTCTCGGTCGACACAGCCCGCGCGATGGCGTCGGCGTGCCTCCGGCGAGCCGTGTCCCTTGCTCAACGGGAGCAGTTCGACGGCCCGTTGGCCGGCGTGGCCTGCACCGCGGCGATCGTGAGCGATCGGCCCAAGCGCGGCGAGCATCGAGCTCATGTCGCAGTCGCGACCGCTCCCGGTGTGGCGACGTACTCGATCACCCTCGACAAGGGAGCGCGCGACAGGACGGGTGAGGATCGCGTGGTCGCTGCCGCGATCCTCCGCGCGGTGGCCAGCTGGGCGGGGATCGCCGCGCCGCTTCCGGTGTGAACTGTCGACGGCTTCCGTACTGAACGACCGTTCGACTAGAACCGCGTCATGGCCAAGCGCGAGCACATCCCGCAGTCAGCTGACGAACTCACGGTCGAGTGGTTCCAGGACGCGATCGGCGCCCCAGCAGGCGGGATGATCACCGGGCTGTCGAAAGAGGTCATCGGCGCCGGGGTCGGCTTCATGGGAGAGCTGCACCGTTGCACGCTCGAGTGGCAGGACCGGCCCGAGGGCGCGCCACAATCGGTCATCGCCAAGATCCCGTCGAAGGTGGCAAAGAACCGTTCCCTCGGCGAAGGTCTCCAGGTCTACGAACGCGAGATCACCGTCTACGACGAGTTGCGGGACGACCTCGGGACACCCATCCCGCAGCACCTGTACAGCCGCATGGACCCCAATCCGGCGCCGTGGCTCGAGCGATTCTTCGTCTTGTTGTTCGAGAAGCTGCCGATCGGGGGCGTCGGGTGGGTCCTCAACCGCCTCATCGCCCTCGGCGCCAAGAGCAAGCGGCGCTACCTGCTCGTGATGGAGGACATCCACGACGCCCAGCCACCGTC
>CAZVUM010000010.1:15739-46713 GCA_964629575.1 uncultured Acidimicrobiales bacterium
AATCTGATGTTCCGCCCCAACGGAGACATCGTGGTGCTCGACTGGCAGATCCTCGGTTACGGGCGGGCCGGATGGGACGTTGCGTACTTCATCACGACGGCCCTCGAACCCCATCACCGCGACGAAGAGGAGCTGATGCTCCGCACATACCACGACGCACTCGTCGCTGAGGGGATCACGGACTACAGCTTCGAGGACCTCGTGGCCGACTGCGAGCTCACCAAAGAGGTGTTCGTGCACCGCATGGTGGCCGGCGACGACCTTCTCGACACCGAGATGGAAGGTCAGGACGAGGGCTTGGTGAACGTGCTCGTCCAGCGGATTGCCGGCTGGGTCAGCTGAACAAACCGTCGCCGATTCCCTCGGCGACCTCGTCGAAGTCGAGGCCGGCGAGCTCGGTCCACACCTCGAAGTTGTGCTCTCCCAGGTAGGCGGGGGAGAAGAGGCGCGGGATCAACCGATCGCCGTCCCAGACCGCGGGAAACGTGTCGGTCCGTCGCGGCCCGAACACGTCGTGGTCGACGTCGATCCAGAATTCACGGTCGCGCAACTGCGGGTCGTCGTCGGCAAGATGTCCTGCGTGCTGGGCCACTCCGGCCGGTACGCCGACCGCCTGGAGGGCCTCCATGGCCTCGGTCGCTGTTCGTTCGCCCGCCCATCGCGTGAGGGAGGCGTCGATCGACGCTCGCGCTGCCCGACGGCCGTCTGCTGTGGCGAGGGCAGGGTCGCGCAGCGATTCGTCACCCACCACCCCGACGAGCCGGGCCCATTGGGCGTCGTCGCAGGCGGTGAGGGCGACGAATCCGTCGGTGGATCGGTACACCTCATTGGGCACGTGGTCGGCCATCCCGTCGCGGTTGCCGCGGGGCTGTGGCGCGGTCCCGTTCGACAGCTGATCCAGCAGGGCCGACCCGATGCAGTACGTCCCCACCTCGAGCTGGGCCATGTCGATCTTCTGGCCGAGCCCGGTGCGGTCGCGCTCGTACAGGGCCGCGAGCAGCGACGTTGCTGCGCCGAAACCGGCGAGGTGATCGTTGAGCGAGAAACCGGGGCCCACGTCGCCGCGGTCCTCGAAGTTGGTGAGGTGGGTGATGCCGCACACGGCGTGAACGGTCGGGGCGTAGGAGATCACGTGCTTCCACGGTCCGTCGTGGCCGCAGCCCGACATCGTCACGTAGATGAGCCCGGGGTTCCATTCGTGGACGGTCTCCCAATCGAGGCCCCACGACTCGAGCACCCCGGCGCTGTAGTTCTCGATGAGGACGTCGCAGTTCTCGATCAAGCGGCGGACCACGCCGAGCGCCTCGGGATGCTTGATGTCGAGGGTTGCGGAGCGCTTGGAGCGGTTCCACACGAAGTAGTAAGGGAAATCCGGCGAGTTGACGATCGTCGCCCGTTCCTCGGTCTGGATCTTGACGATGTCCGCGCCGAGGTCGCCGAGCATCCGGGCGGCGAAGGGGCCGGCCAGCACCCAGGTGAAGTCGGCAACCCGAAGACCGTCGAGAGGCCGTTCGAGGCGATCCGATGAGCGCAGCGCGGTCTGTGGCCGATCCCCCCACTCCGAGAGCAACTCGCTCAGGGCGGCGTCGCCGTCGCTGGGCGGCCCGCCCCGGTGGTCGCCGCCGCTGAAGCGCACCAGGCGACCTGGTGCTCGCACCCCGCGTTCTTCGTCGAGGTCGCGGTAGAAGTCCCGGTGCTCGAACTGCGGGATCTCGGCGACGGCCGGAATGTCGTGGACGCCGCCGAAGGCGACATGGCGGTCCTGCGCCGTCCACCACAGTTCCATCGCGTCCTCGTCGGCGATCCAGCGACGGATGCCATCCATGATCTCGTCGATGCGCTCCAGCACCTCAGCGGGCTCGATGCCCTTCCACGCGTGCGCGTCCTCGAACCCGGTCTCCAGCATCCAGTCGAAGAGCAGTTCCGCTGTTGGGGTGGGCGTGATCATCGTGTAGCCCGTGCCGCACTTGGCCAGGTCGTAGGCGCGCAGCCAGTGCAGCGCTCCCTGCCGCTCCGCCAGCTTGGGGATCGGCAGCAGATCGTCGAAGAACCACTGCATGAAGATGTTCTCGATCGAGCCGGTCAGCGCCTCGTGGATCGATACATCGACGTGCCGACCCGCTCCGTCCGCGGCCGCGGCGCGCACGCCCGCGAGCGCGCTGATGGCACCGACGAACCCCGCGTAGTTGTACGCCTGCCACCCCCACACATTGAGCGGTCGGTCGGCGAGGCCGGTGACCGCCATGACGCCACCGAGGGCGGACGACACGAGGTCGGAGCTCGCCCAGTGTGAACGTGGACCGGTGTGACCAAAAGGGGTGATCGACACGTGGACGAGCGACGGGTTCTCTGCTTTCAGGCGCTCATGGCCGAGGCCGAACCCTTCGAGTTCGCCCGGTGCGCGCGTCTCGATCAGAACGTCTGCCCGGGTGATCAGCTCGGGATAGTCATCACGGCCTTCGTCGGTCGCGAGATCGATCGGAGCGCGCCGCTTGTCGCCGTCGTACCACCAGTCGAGAACGCCACCGAACGCCGCGGCGTCGCCGTTCATCGGCCTGCCGCTCGAGCCTGACGTGTTGACGCGGATGACGTCGGCGCCCATGTCGGCGAGGAGCTTGGTCGCGAAGCGGCCGCTGTCGTCGGTGTCGTCGACGACGCGAAGACCGGCGAGCGGGCCGGTCATCCCCTCGTTCCGATGAAGCGGTCGGCGAAGGCGTCGAGCGCGCTGTGGATCTCGTCGACGTCACCCGTGTTGAGTGACAGGACGAGTTCGCTGGCTCCGGCGCGCGAGTACGCCTCGATCGCCTCATCGTCGATTCGCGACATGTCGAGCCGAACCTGCACCACTCCGGGGACGCCCTCGCGTCCGACCGCTTCGGCCTCGCCGCGAATTGTGGCCAGACGATCGGCCACGCCGTCTGGCGAGACCATCATGGGATGCCAGCCGTCGCCGAGCCGTGCGACGCGACGAAGGGCCGGGGGTCGGTTGCCGCCGATCACGATGCGCGGATGGGGATCCTGGAGCGGCTTGGGGCTGGTGACCACGCCCTCGAACGAGAAGTTGTCACCGTCGAAGGTCGCCTCATCCTCGGTCCACAGCCGGAGCATCACCTCGATGAATTCATCGGAGTACCGCCCGCGGCCGTCGTAGTCGACACCGAGGACGTCGTTCTCCTCGGGGAGGCTCCCCACGCCGAGGCCGACGTCGAGACGGCCGCCACAGAGGTGATCGAGGGTCGCGATCTCCTTGGCCAGCACCATGGGGTGCAGGTATGGCATCACCAGCACGCTTGTTCCGAGTCGCACCCGCTGGGTCTGCGAGGCGATCCACGTGAGGGTGACCAGCGCGTCGTGGTACGGCAGCTGTCCGAGCCGATCCTGCACGTACCCGATGTTGATGACGTGGTGGTTGACCCATACAGAGTCGAAACCGACCTCCTCGGCATGGACGCCGAGGGCGACGACGTCGTGGGGGTCCTCGACGCCGAAGTTGTTGGGAACGGTGAATCCGAACTGCATCGTTCACTCCACCGGGGTCGTGCACAGGCCGGCGAGGCTGCCGATGGATGTGTCGCGACGAGGTTGGCGAATCTCGTGCCTGTCCCGGCCGTTGGTGGTGTAGCCGATGGACAGGCCCGTCTCCGGGTCGGCCCACGCGAGCTGACCTCCTGCGCCGTTGTGGCCGAACGCACCCGCGGAGACTGTTCGCCCCAGGCCGCGCATGTTCGACATGCCGTCGTCGCCGGCGAGGATGAGCCCGAGCGATCGATTGGCCGGAACGCCCATGGGGTCGGGGAGGCTGTTGCGCACGCGGCCCGTCGTGTCGGCCAGCATGGCGGGATCCCACAGGTCGTCTGGATTGTGGAGCAGGCCTTGGTAGAAGAGGGCCAGATCGAGCGCTCGCGCATACCCACCGCCGCCGGGCACGCCGAGCTCCTTCACGTCGGGTTCGTTGAAGCGCAGGATGAGCTCGTCGGTGACCTCGGTCGCGGGGAGTTCGCGGACGCCGAACGCCGCCTCGAGCTCGTCTGGTGTGGCGTTCTCCCCGGTGATCACCAGCTCGGTGATGTCGTCCTGCTGATCTGCGGGAATGCCCACGATGCGCGGGAGATCGAGCGGAGCGGTGACCCGACGCTCGACCTCGTCGCGGTAGTCGTTGCCTGTCACCTCCTCCATGATCTCCGCCATCACCCAGTGCGCCGTGGTCGGGTGGTACTCGAAGCGCGTGCCCGGCTCCCAGTTGAGGCGCCAGCGGGCGAATGCCTCGCGGCGGCCCTGCTTCGTCGACCAAGCCGGCGGGCCGAGGGGTGCATGCGGAAACCCCGAGGTGTGGAGCATCACCTGCTCGACGGTGATGGCCTCCTTGTCGTTTGAACCGAACTCAGGCACGTAGTTGGCGACGGTGGCGCTCTCCTCGACCGCACCCTCACTGATCAGCTGCCACATCGCGGCCGCGACGAACGCCTTGGTCGCCGAGAAGATGCAATATCGGCTGTCGTCGCTCGCGTCGCCGAAGGTCTGCTGGGCCACGATCTCGCCTTCGAAACCCAGCGCGATCTGACAGCTCGGCAACAGTCCGGCGTCGACTTCTTGACGGCACCGGTCGAGGAGTGCATCGACCCGTTCCTGGATGACTGTGTGTCCGCTCACCCTCCGGGGTCTAGCACCAACGATGCGTCGCTCGCCCACCTCGCCGGCGTCCATGCCCCGCTCGGAAGCTTTCGAAAAAGATGAGCTGCTGAATTTGCGTTCAGTAAGCACCGTCGTTAATGTCCTGATCGATCGTTCGGTACGGGTCCTGGGTCATCCAGGTGCGACCCAGCACCCACGCCGAGCGTGACCAGCTGGCACCGCTTTCCACGGGGGAGGTGTCAGCAGCCAAAAGGGGGGGACCCGACGCTTCGGCTCGGTAACCGATCTTCCCCACAACGCACGGACAGCGATGGACGGGGCGCCCGAAACGGGTGCCCCGTCCTTTTGCTGTCATTCGAGAGGTTGCCCACTCGTCTCCTGCTGCCTTGGTGAGCTCGCGCCGGCCTGGCCACCCCGAGGTCATTCATCCCAAGGGGTGCACCCGTTCTGCCAGCTTGTGGGGTGGATGGGGTGCCCCTGGAAGCTGGCGGAAGGGGGGCCTAGGTTCTGGGGCCGACACCACAGGCGCAGGGGGACACAGTGAGCGACACGATCGAGTTCGGGCTGGCGATGAGGCGGGCCGACCAGGTGGCCGAGCAGGCCAAACAGATCGAGGACCTGGGCTACGACTACGCGACCACCGGAGAGCACGTCTTCTTCCACGTCCCCTGCTCGAACGCGTTCATCTCGCTCGCCGTCGCCGCCGGGGCCACCACACGGCTCAAGCTCATGTCGTCGATCACCCTGCTGCCTCTCTACCCGGCCGTCCTCGCGTCGAAGATGGCCGCTGCCCTCGACGTCGCCTCGGGCGGTCGGTTCCACCTCGGCATCGGGGTCGGCGGCGAACTCCCCAAGGAATTCGAAGCCTCCGGCGTTCCGGTCAACGAGCGCGGTGCCCGCACCAACGAGGCGCTCGACATCATGCGCAAGCTCTTCAGCGAAGACGACGTCCACTACGACGGCCGCTTCAACACGCTCGGCGGCGTGACCCTCGAACCCAAGCCGATCCAACAGCCCGGCCCGCCGGTGTGGGTGTCCGGGCGCAAGGACGCAGCCTGGAAACGCGCCGCCCGCTACGGCGACGGCTGGCTCCCGTACATGTACACCCCCGAGATGCTCGCCGAATCCAACGAGGCGATCGCCGGGTACCGCGCCGAGGAAGGGAACGACACTCCGGTGCAGAACGGGCTGTTCATCTTCTTCTGCTGCCACGAGGACAACGACACCGCGGTCGCCTACGCCAACGAGCGCCTGTCCAAGCAGTACAACCAGGACTTCACCAAGATGATCGACAAGTACGCGATCGCCGGTGATCCGGATCGATGCGTCGAGCGACTTCGGGAGTACACCGACGCGGGGGCTCGCACCGTCATCCTCAGCGCGGCCTCGCCCATGCACTACATCGACGAGGCCGAACGCTTCATGGCCGACGAGGTACTCCCGCGGTTCAAGGACAGCTGACGATGGGCAGATTCTTCGAGACCACCCTCACCTCGGCCCGCATCGCCGAAGGAAGCGCAGGCGACTGGCCCGACCGCCTCTTCGACGCGGACCTCGAGCGGTGGGTCGTCGCGCAGCCGGGAGCTCCCGCCATCACCGATCGCTACGGCACGATGACGTGGGGCGAGTTCGGTGAGGAGGTCGACGCGGTCTCGAAGGGCCTGCTCGAGGTCGGTGCCCGGCCCGGGACCGTGGTGCAGGTTCAGCTTCCGAACTGGCGTCACTTCGCCGTCGCCGTCGCTGCCATCGAGAGAATCGGTGCGGTGGTGAATCCGGTTGCGCCGATCTTTCGCGCCAACGAGGTGACCGTGATGAGCGAGCTCGCCCAGCCCACTGTGGTGATCACCGCAGAGGACTTCCGTGGGTTCGAGCTCGGCGCCATGCACGCGGAGCTCCGCGAGCGGTGCAGCTGGGTCGAGGAGCTCGTCGTGGTGGGGGAGTCGGCCCCGGTCGACGCGATGACCTGGGACGAACTCGTCGAACAGGGTCGTTTCTCCTCCTACGACAAGGCGGCGGTGGACCTCCTCCGCCCGTCGTCGAACGACGTCTGCGAGGTGATGTTCACCTCTGGCACGACCGGCCAGCCCAAGGGAGTGATGCACACGCAGAACACCCTCAACGTGGCCGCCGACGTGTGGTTCGACGCCGTGGGCGAGGGACTGGATTCCTCGGAGGGGGTTCACGGACGGCCGGTGTTCCACATGGCGAGCACCCTGGCCCACCAGACCGGGTACCTGTACGGCATCCGCACGCCGCTCACGGCCGGAGGCCATGTCGTGTTCCAGGACGTGTGGGACCCGAACGAGTTCGTCGATCTCATCGAGGAACACCGCATCGAGATCTCGATGGGCGCAACGCCGTTCCTCGCCGACGTCTTGGCGATCGACGGGGTCAGCGAACGGGATCTGTCGTCATGGAAGCGGTTCGTGTGCGCCGGCGCTGCGATTCCCGAGCCGGTCCTCGAGAAGGCGGATCAGCTGTTGCCGTGCGTCGTGATGCCGGGATGGGGCATGACCGAGTGCGGCTTGTTCACGGTGGGTCGGCCGAGCGACTCCTTCGAGCTCCGCCTGACCGACGGTTCGCCTGTGAAGGGGTTCAACGAGGTGCGAGTCGTCGATGAGGACGGCAAGCCGGTCGTCGGGGAGGAAGGCGACCTCGAGTGTCGAGGGTCGCTGCTGTTCGTCGGCTACGCGCAAGGTCGCGACCTGACGGAGTCCTGCTTCCGCGACGGATGGTTCGACACCGGAGACAGAGCGATCATGAACGACGGCGGCTTCATCAAGATCGCCGGTCGCACCAAGGATCTGGTGATCCGCGGCGGTGAGAACGTGCCGGTGAAGGAGGTGGAGGACGTCTTGCTTCGCCACCCGCAGGTTGCCGGCGTGGCGATCGTCGGCAAGCCACACGAACGGTTGGGCGAGATCGGCTGCGCCTTCGTCCTGCCCTCTGGCGACCCACCGTCACTTCAGGAGCTCACCGAGTTTCTGGGCGAACACGACGTCACGCGCCAGTTCTGGCCCGAGGAGCTCGTGGTCGTCGACGACTTCCCGATGACTCCGTCAGGGAAGGTTCAGAAGTACAAGCTCCGCGCGACCTTCGGCTGAGCGCCGAGGTCAGTTCCCCGATGGGGTGACCGGGATGATGCCCTCGGCCGTGTAGGTGACCTCGGGATCCCAGATCAGCCAGTCATAGACGCCGATGTCCGCCGCGGCGTCGATCTGCGCCTTGACCTGTTCGGGGCCGTAGTCGACCCGCATCGTGAAGTCCTGGAGCCACGGCACGAGCGAGGTGTTGGTCCCCTCGAGCACCCGCTGGAAGTCGGCGAGCGACTGCCGGATGATGTCGTAGGGCTGCGCTTCGGGGTGCTCGATGCCGTACTCGCCGGGACCCCAATGCGACGGGTAGAGCATCGGAGCGACGTAGTCGACGTGGTTGGCCATGCCCACAACGTCCTGCGCGATGTACTCGCCGCGGGTCGCTGAGATGCCGAACACGGACACGCCCTGGAACACGTCGTACTCGCGGAGCGCGATCTGCGCTTCTGCGAGGAAGTCCACGATGATCGGCGCCGGGTCGTCGTTGCCGAGCCCGGGGATCGTCATGTTGCTCAGGGTGCCTTCGGGGCGGCGGATGTAGTCCCACAAAATGTCGTCGATACCGGCTTGGGCAGCTTCGACTGCGATGGCGAGGTTGTACGCCCTGACCTCGGCGCTGGCGAAGTTGGTGAAGCCGCCGTACTTGGACAGGGGCTGCCCGTTGAGGTTCTGGATCACCCAGTCGGTGTCGCCGGTGTCCCAGGCGTATTGGGCGAGGACCGGGTCACGGAAGGCGACGAGGCGGCCGATCACGCGGACCCCGCGCGCGTGCAGTTCGTCGACGGCGTCTTCGAGCTCGAACCACCCGATGACCGCTCCTGACTCGCGTGCCAGCGGAACCGCGGAGTTGTGGCCGATGAAGCCGCTCTCGTCCTTGAGGCTCAGCTCGACGGCGGTGATCTTGCCCTGATCGATGAGGTCGAAGATCTGGTTGCGGTACCGCTCGTTCTTCCACGAGGCCGCGCTCATGTGCACGCCCGTGGTTGCCGGGTACGCGATCGGGATGACCATGTCGAACGAGGTGGTGTTGCCCGCCTCGTCGATCGCGAGGACAGGTATGGGACCGGCCGGCGGTTCGGACAGCTCGACGGTGAATGCGTTGTCCGCGACTTCGATCGGGACGCCGCCGATCACCACGGTGACCCCGTTCTCGGCGGTGCCCGAGATGCGTACCGGTTCGCCGAGTGGCACGGGATCGAGGACGCGTGGGATACCGAGGTCGGGCGCGGTGCCGTCGACGACGAATCGGATGCGCTCGGTCTCTTCGCCGAACAGTGGCCGCGTGACGGTGACGGTGACTTCGTGAGGACCCTCGGTGAGCGGCGGAACGACCCACGCCACCTGGTCGCCGTAGCGCTGGACTCCGCTGACCGGGAAACCGTCGAGCAGCAGTTCGGCCGAGCTCAGGTCGCCGCCGTCGATGGTGAAGGTGATCTGCTGGCCCTCGATGGCGTTGGGCTGGAGGTGAACGCCGTTCCCGATACCGGTTGCGCTGATGTCGACCTGCCGGATGGCGATGAGGAGCGCCCCGGCGCCCAGGACGGTGAGAAAGATCGCGAGGGCCAGGATCCACACCCGTCGCTTCGGTTTGTGGGTCTGCTGCACCCGCAGGGCCAGGGCCGTCTCGCGGGCGCGCGTCAGCTCACGGCGGGCGCGCCGTGGCAGCTCGGTGGCGTAGATCGGCTCTTCGGTCTTGGCGGCCTTCCACGGGAAGCCCCAGCCTTCCGCCGGCTCGACAGGGCGCGGTGCCTCGGTCTCCACCGTCGGTTCGTCGGCCACCAGCGACCACCCCACGTCGTGAGCGTGGGCGGTGAGCTGCCAACGGCCGGTGCCGAGACCTGGCGTACCGGTCGCCACCGTCGCGAGCCCGGTGCGCTCGAGGCTCTCGAGAGCAGCCATGGCCTGTTCGCGCGACATGCCGGTCGCGATCTGAATCTCCGCAGGGGAGGCTGACCCACCTTGGGACAGCAGCTGGCGGAGCGCCTGCTTGTGCGGAGAGGCCAACAACGGCATCCGAACAATCTACGCAACCGGCCCCCGAAAGGTGAAGGCGACCTCACCCCGCATCGGGTCGCTTGTGTAGGTTGACCGCCTGACTCGGATCGCCGACGACAGCCCGGGTCGATGCGGAGGAGCGCAGTGTCCGACGAGCGAGAGACCCTCGATTGGAGTACTTACGGGACGGCTGCGCGGCAGCTGGCCGAGATGGTGGCCGCTGACGGGTACCAGCCCGACATGATCCTCGCCATCGCCCGCGGTGGTCTGTTCATCGCTGGGTCCCTCGGGTACGCGCTGTCCGTGAAGAACCTCTACGTGATGAATGTCGAGTACTACACCGGCATCGACGAACGTCTGGACGTCCCGGTCATGCTTCCCCCGTACGTCGATTTCGTCGACCTGGAGGGAGCGCGGATCCTGATCGCGGACGACGTCGCCGATACCGGGCACACACTCGACATGGTCCGCGATCACTGCCTCGAGCGCACCGCCGAGGTGCGGTCGGCGGTTCTGTACCAGAAGCCGACGTCAGTGGTCGACTGCGAGTACGTCTGGAAACACACGGACCTCTGGATCAACTTCCCCTGGTCGACCGAGCCGCCGGTCGTGGCTCCGGGCACCGGCCAGACGTCGGTGGTGGACGCGTAGGGGTCCCATGGCCGTCATCGCCGAAGAGGGCCGTTTCGACGGAAGCGAAGGTCGGGTCTTCTACCGAAGCTGGCACGACGCTGAACCGGCACACGTGGTTCTGGTGGTGCACGGCTACGCCGAACACTCCAACCGGTACGCCCACGTCGCGGAGATGTTGGTGGGCGAGGGGGCCGCGGTCTTCGTTCCGGACCACCTGGGCCATGGGCACAGCGACGGTGAACGAGCGCTGATCGTCGACTTCGAACACATCGTCGACGACCTCGAGTCGCTCACGACCCTGGCGGAGGAGCGGTTTCCCGGCCGACCGACGACGATGATCGGCCACTCGATGGGCGGCCTATTGACCGCTCGGTTCATCCAGCGCAATCCGAGCCGGCTCGCGGGGGCGGCGTTTCTCGGTGCGGTGCTCGGGGACTGGAAGTGGGCGCGCGAAGTTCTCGCCCTGCCCGAGCTCCCGCAGAGCGACAGCGACCCCAGCGGGATGTCGCGCGACGCCGCAGCCTGCGAGGCCTACGCCAACGATCCGCTCGTGTACCACGGCAACTACAAGCGGCCGCTGCTCGAGTCGGAGGTGATCTGCCTCGATCGATTCAACGATGAAATCGACGCCATCACGATTCCGGTGGCGTTCTTCCACGGGACGGCCGACCCCTTCGTGCCCTACGCCGACAGTCTCGACGCCGTTGAGCGGATGCCGTCGTCGGATACCGAGGTCCACCTCTACGAGGGTGCGCGGCACGAGTTGGTCAACGAGACAAACCGCGACGAGGTCCTCGCCGACATCGGCGCTTTCGTGGGGCGCGTCAGCGCCTGACCGCACCCAGGTCGGCCAGGACGACGCTCGCGGCGTTGCGGCCCGGAGCACCCCAAATCCCCGCACCCGGGTAGGTCGCAGCCCCGCCGAGATAGAGCCCGGCCACGTCGGTGCGATACCGGGTGAGGTGGCGCGGCTTCCCGCGAACCGCCGCCAGCGGACTCCCAGCGAACGACGGTGCGTGCCCTTTCCGCATGTGGAACTCGGTCTCGTAGCGGTCGGGAGTCATCACGCGGTGACGGACGAGGAGGTCGTCGAGCGGCTGCTCGATCAGCCGGGCCCAGCTGTCCAGCCACCGGGCCGGCTCGGGCGACGACCGCCACGACCCCGACGCCGAGAACGGTGTCCACAGCACTTCGAGCGACAGAAGGTGATTGCCGTCTGCGTCGCGGAGTGACGGGTCGAGGGTCGAAGGAGTGTTGGTGATCAGCATCGGCCGTTCGGCGATGCGTCCGCTGGCCAGCGCCGCATGTGCCTCGGACATCTCTCGCACCGGTGGGCTCACCAGAACGGTCGCGTGCTGACCATCGGGATCGTGGGTCCCCAGGTCGCGGTAGCGCGGCGGCTCGCGGACGAACGCGTCGATCTTGGACTCGTAGCCCTCTGGACCCTCCGCGTCCTCGGTGGCTGAGGCAGGAGCCGTCTGAGCGAGCCACCGCCCGAACACCATCGCCGGATCCGTGGTGGCGAGCACCCGACTCGACGTGATGCGACGCCCATCACCCAGCACGACCCCGGACACGTCGCCGGCCGATGTCTCGACTCGCGTGACCGCTGCTGCGAGGAGCGTGCGCCCACCGGCCGCGGTGAATGCCCTGTGAAGCGCATCCGTGAATGCGCCGCTGCCGCCGCGTGGGCGCCCGACGGGGATCAGATGCTTCGCTGCGTATCCCGCCGCGGCGAGCCCTGTCCCCGGCCAGGAGGGGTCCACGCCCCAAACGACCGGGCCCGCGGTGAGCGCGGGCCGGATCATCTCCTCGTCGTCGAAGTACTTGGCCAGGGCGCCGACGGCCGATTGGCGTGACGCGCGGAGCAGACGCAGCGCCGCCGAGGGATGGGAGGCGGCGCGGCGGGCGACACGGCCCGGGGTCGGCAGAGCGTTGGTGACGTCCCTCACCAGCCGGGCGACCGGCAGCATCGCCGCCACGTGGCGCCGATACGACTCGACCTGGCGGGGATGGGTTGTGGAGAGGCCGTCGAGCGTGCGTTCGACATCGTGATACAGCAGCCAGGGAGTCTCGCCGGCCCAACCGAGGCTGGCGTAGCAGGGATCGAGGTCGAGGTAGCTGAGGCCATGCGCCTCGAGGTCCAGTTCTTCCACGATGGGCGTGCCACGCACCCAGAGGTGGTCGCAATTGCACACGTTGACTCGGCCGCCGATGGCATCCACGGTCGAGGCGCAGCCACCGACGCTGTCACGTGCTTCGACGAGGATGGTGTCGACGCCGGTCGCAGCGATGTAGGCCGCGGCGACGAGGCCGTTGTGCCCGCCGCCGATCACAACCACGTCGGCTGCCAACGTCTCCGCCATCTCCCCGAGTATCGCAAGGCGCGCGGGTACCGTCGCGATCGGTCGATCGGGACGGGCGATGGCGTACTGCGTCAACTGCGGGAGTGAGCTGGACGAGGCCTCTCGCTTCTGCGCGCAGTGCGGAACCGGGCGGGGTGCGTCGCCGGGATCCGCCTCGCCGGCCCCGCCTGCGTCGGCCGTTCTTCCGACGCGCACGAACGGCTTCGCCGTCGCTTCGCTGGTCCTGGGGATCGTGTGGATCTACGCGGCGGGCTCCGTGCTGGCCTTGGTGTTCGGGTACATCGCCCGCTCCCAGATCCGCAACGACCCGACGTTCCGCGGTGACGGGATGGCGATCGCCGGGATCATGCTGGGCTGGGCGGGAATCGTCGGAACGATCGGATTGGTCGCGCTTCTCGTGGCGGTCGGCGACCCGATCGACGAGGGCTCACTCGGCCTGTGGGTGGGTCGCAGGTAGCGTCGTCGCCATGTCCAGACAGCTCGCCGACTTGCGCGCACCCGAAGTGGCGACCCGCCTGAGCGCGTCGTCGGTGATCGTGCAACCCGTGGGGGCAATCGAGCAGCACGGTCCACATCTCCCGCTCAGCGTCGACCTTGTCATCGCGGAGGCCGCCGCCGCGGCCGTCGCCGACGCACGGGGAGACGAGCTGGATCTCTGGGTGCTGCCGCCGCTCGCCGTGTCGAAGTCCAACGAGCATGCGGGATTCGCCGGCTCACTCTGCCTCAGGGCCACGACCATGCTCGCAGTGCTCGACGACATCGGGACGGGCATCGCCGCCACGCCGGCCAGACGGATGGTCTTTCTCAACGGCCACGGTGGCAATTCGGCGCTTCTCAACGTCGCCTGCCGCGAGCTGCGCCACGACCATGGGCTGCTGACCTTCCTCATGCATCCGTTTGTCCCCCCCGACCAGGGCGGAATCTCCACCGAGTCCGAGCTCGGCATGGGCATCCATGCGGGCCACGACGAGACGTCGGTGATGCTGCACCTGCGTTCCGATCTGGTGGACATGTCGCTTGCGACGCGCAACGTGCCAGATGACCTCGCCGACAACAGCTACGTGCGCTTCGGTGGCATGACGAGCTTCGGCTGGCTCGCACGCGACTTCGGCCCCGACGGGCACATCGGGGATCCGACGGGGGCGACCGCCGAAGCGGGCAAGCAGCTCTTCGAGCGAGCGGTCGAGCTCCTCGGCCAACAGCTCGCCGAGGTCGCCACGTTCGATCTGTAGCACCCCCAAGTTGAGCAACCCGGTGCCTGACACCAGGTTGCTCAACTTTGGGTGAAGTGGCCTCGCACTCGTTCGAGGAACTCGCTGCGGGCCCGGTCGGTTGCCCTGTCCATGTCGTGCATCGCCATCCAGTGGGTGCGGCAGCGCAGTCCGCACATCGTGCGGAGACCGCGGAGGATCATGCGGCGGCCGCCCCGGCCCTGGACTCTGTTGCGGAGCCGACCTGACCCGTGGGTCGTCACGACGGTGATGGCGTCGATGTTGTGCAGCCGCCCGGCGATCGATGACGCCCCCTCGGGGAGGGCGAACGCCACCTCGTTGATCCACACGCGGTCGAACCAGCCCTTGAGCATCGCCGGCGCGCCCGACCACCAGGTCGGGTAGACGAAGACGAGCTCGGTCGCCCAGCGCAGCGAGGCGATGTGTGTCGCTACCTGTGGCTTGTCTGCGGCCGAACCCAGGTGGTTGCGTTTCTCATCGACGGTCAGCGCCGGCTCGAAGCCCTCTGCGTAGAGGTCGACGAGCTGATGTTCGACCTCGGCGGAGACGAGTGCATCGAGGACCTCGTCCCGAATGGCCGCCCCGAACGACTCCGGTACGGGGTGGGCGTACACCACGAGGACACGTCGCTCGAGAGCTGCCGTCACCGGAGTGCGCCCATCTTCGCCTCGACGCGGGCGAGGAAGCCCCTGCGCTCGTCGTCGGTGCGCCCGTCCAGGCGGCCCAGCGCCAGCCAGGTGCTCTTGCACCGCCAGGCGGTGAGAACCCGCGTCGTGCGCATCACGGTCCAGCGACCCGTGTCCCCGAGGACGCGCACCTGCCACTGCGGCGAGCCGCTCGTGGTCACCCCGACGAGCCGCCGAATGTGACGCAGATCCGAGACCACCTTGTTGGTGGCCTCGTCGAGGTGGAATGCGACGCCAGGCACGAACACCCGCTCCAGCCACCCCTTGAGGATCGCGGGCAGCCCGAACCACCACGTGGGGTAGACGAACACGAGGGCGTCCGCCTCTCTGAGGAGCGCAGCGTGGTGTTCGACGAGCGGGTCGGAGATGGGGTGGTCCGTCTCGTATGAGCGCCGTTCTTCGGCGCTCATCGCCGGAACGAACCCTTCGGCGTAGAGGTCGATCACCGTGACCTGGTGGCCGGCACTCTCCAGCCCACGAACGGTGGCATCACGCAGAGCGCTGTTGTAGCTCTCGGGGTCGGGATGGGCGTGAACCACGAGCGCGTGCACGAGCCGGATCGTAGGTCGCTCTCGATCCGGCGGTGACGCCTCGACGGCTACGGTCCCCGCGATGGCCCGCGTCCTGTTCAACGCCCGCATGCCGTCGGGAGACCACGTCGACGTCGCCGTTGCAGACGGGGTCGTCGCGGCGGTGGGCCCCGTGGGCTCGCTCGAAGGAGAGGGCACGGGCATCGATCTCGAGGGTCGGCTCGTTCTTCCCGCCCTCTGCGAGCCGCACGCGCATCTCGACAAGGCGCTCACCGCTGACCAGGTACCGAATCCCGCCGGCGATCTCATGGGGGCGATCGAGGCCTGGGGGGCCAGATACCACGAACGAACGGTCGACGAGGTCCGCGAACGTGCCACGCACGCCGCAGAGCTGTGCCTGTCGAACGGCACGACGGTGATGCGCACGCACGTCGACGTCGGCGATGGAATCGGAACCACCGCTCTCGAGGCGCTCGTCGATGTTCGAGCTGCGCTGGCAGACCGGATGGACATCGAGCTCGTGGCGCTTCTCACCCCGTCGCTGTGTGGCCCTGCCGGGGCGGCCAACCGCGCGGTGCTCGACACGGCGATCGAGATGGGCGTGGACCTCATCGGCGGCTGTCCGCATCTCGAGGACGATCCGGGAGGACTGATCGACGTCGTGCTCGATGCATCTGCCGCGTCCGGCTTGCCCGTGGATCTCCACGTCGACGAAACACTCGATCCGTCGATGCTGTCGCTCGATCTGCTTGCGAGGGCGGTTCTCGAACGCGGTCACCCACACGCTGTGACCGCCTCCCATTGCGTGTCTTTGTCGATGCAGCATGCGGACGTTCAGCACGACGTTGCGAACCGGGTGGCCGAGGCAGAGATCGGGGTCATCGCGCTGCCACAGACGAACCTGTTCCTGCAAGGGCGGGATCACCCGACGGCTCCGCCGCGCGCGATCACCCCCATTGGGGTGCTGCGGGAGGCGGGTGTTGCCGTCGCGGTTGGTGGGGACAACCTTCAGGATCCGTTCAACCCGATGGGTCGCGGCGACCCTCTAGAGTCAGCTGCCCTGGCGGTGGTCGCATCGCACGAGCTGGCCCCTGCGGCGTTCGAGCTCGTGTCGAACGGTGCGCGGACGGTTCTTCGGAGGCCCCTCGCGGGTGTCGAGCAGGGGACCGTTGCGGACCTGATCGCGGTGCGCGCCGATGGTGTGCGGCATGCGATAGCGGCGGCTCCTGCCGACCGTCTGGTCTTCCGTGCCGGCGCACTCGTGAGCGGTGATCCCGACCGGTTCTGAGCACCGCGCAACGAAACGAGAAAGTCATCGATCTGCCCGTGCAGCTGGCCCCCTGATCGGCAAGACTGCGCCACGAGGGCCACATGAGCACAGCTGCAACGACAACAGCCGCCGCGCTGTCTTTCGAAAACGTGTCGATGGTCTTCCCCGATGGGACCCATGCCGTCGATGACGTGAGCTTCGGCATCAGGCCGGGCGAGTTCGTGTCTGTCGTCGGGCCCTCGGGGTGTGGCAAGTCCACCCTCCTCAAGATCGCGTCGGGGCTCCTCACCAACACCGCCGGTTCGGTCGAGCTGGCCGACGACAACATCGGCTACGTCTTTCAGGACGCCACGCTTCTGCCCTGGCGGACGGTGCAGAAGAACGTCGAGCTGTTCATGGAGCTCCACGGCGTCGACAAGGCGGAGCGGGCTGGCCGAGCTGCCGAAGCAATCGAGCTGGTCGGGTTGAACGGATTCGAGGGTCATCACCCGATCCGGCTGTCGGGCGGCATGCGGATGCGGGTCTCGCTGGCCCGTTCGCTCACGCTGCAGCCGCCCCTGTTTCTCTTCGACGAGCCGTTCGGGGCGCTCGATGAGATCACGCGCGAACGGCTCAACGACGAGCTGCTCGACCTGTTCCGGCGCGAAAACTTCGCAGGCCTCTTCATCACGCATTCGATCCAGGAGGCGGTGTTCCTCTCGACCAGGGTCCTCGTGATGTCGGCGCGGCCTGGTCGGATCGTGGACGACTTCGAGGTGCCGTTCCATTACCCGCGCGAGGACGCCCTTCGCTACGACGCCGCGTTCGCCGAACTGAGCGGCCGCGTCAGCGAGGCGTTGCGGGAGGGCCACGAGTGACGGCGGTGAAGGACGCGGGCACGCTGAGCTCTCGGATGGCCTCAGCCGACGCTGCGGTCACGCAGACGAAGAACATCCGCTCCAGGTCACTCGGCCACCGGATCGTGACCGTGACGGGGCCGCCCGTGGTCGTCTTCTTCGGCTTCGTGGGCGTTTGGTACATCTACAGCGCGCTGGTCGGCGAGACCGAGCGGAAAATCTCTTCGCCCTACCCCCACGATGTCCTCGATGTGGCCTTCTTCACGTGGGCCAACCTCAAGGAACTGCTGCAGGCCACCTGGGTCTCGACCAAGGTGTCGGTGACCGGCCTGACGATCGCCGTCATCCTCGGAATCACTTTCGCCGTGCTGATGAGCCTGGGCCGTTGGGTGGAGCGGTCCTTCTACCCGTACGCCGTTCTGCTCCAGACGGTGCCGATCCTCGCCCTGGTTCCCCTGATCGGTCTGCGGTGGGGCTTCGGGTTCACCAGCCGGGTGATCGTCTGCGTGATCATCAGCCTCTTCCCGATCATCACCAACACCCTGTTCGGCCTCAAGTCCACCGAGCGGGGGCATCACGATCTGTTCCGGCTGCACGGTGCGAGCCTCGGGACCCGGCTCCGCAAGTTGCAGTTCCCTGCCGCATTACCCGCGATGTTCACCGGCTTCCAGATCTCCGCGGGCCTCTCGGTCATCGGCGCGATCGTCGCCGACTTCTTCTTCGGCCGCGGCGAAAAGGGTCTCGGTATCAAGATCCGCGACTACACGAGCTTTCTCGAGACCGAGATGCTGATCGGCGGCATCATCTTCTCGGCGTTGCTCGGCATAGTGATGTTCCAGATCTTCGGCATCGCCGGACGCCTGCTTACCCGGAGCTGGCACGAATCCTCTGGGGCTGGGAACACCTAGCTCCGAGACTCCCTGACACCCCTACACACCCCAGCCTGGGAGGGCACCCAACAATGACATCCCGCAAGAGATGGACACTTCTCGTTGCGCTACTCGCGGTCTTCGGCCTGTTGGCCGCCGCCTGTGGCGACAGTGACGCCGACACGAGCGCCGGCGACGGCGGAGACACGACCGAAGCGCCGGACGCCACCGAGCCGATGGCCGAGGAGATGGTCGGCAGCCTGAGTGACTGCCCCAACCCGCTGGTGATCCAGACCGACTGGTTCCCCGAGTCGGAGCACGGCGCGGTCTACAACCTCACCGCTGGCGAAGGATCGGTGGATCCCGAAGCCGGGCGCTTCAGTGGTCCGCTGGCCGCTGACCCGAGCATCACGATCGAGATCCGGGCGGGCGGTCCCTTCATCGGATTCCAGCCCACGGTGTCGCTCATGGCGACCGACTCGTCGATCTTCCTCGGCTACGTGAACACCGACGAGGCGATTCTCAACTACGCCGACTTCCCGACCACTGCTGTGATGGCACCGTTCGACATCAACCCGCAGATCATCATGTGGGACCCCGAGACCTACGACATCGGCAGTTGGGCGGACGTCAAGGGCACGGGCGCCACGATCAACCACTTCGGTGGGGCCTCCTACACGGAGTACCTCGCCGGTGCGGGCATCGTCGACGAGGGCCAGCTCGACCCGTCCTACGACGGTTCGCCGGCGCGCTTCATCGCCGAGGGTGGTGCGCTGATCCAGCAGGGCTTCGCGACCCAGGAGCCGTACAACTACGAGAACTCCTTCGCCGACTGGGGCAAGCCGGTCGAGTTCCTCCTCATCCACGACAGTGGCTTCCCGATCTACCAGGGCCCGCTGGCGATCCTCGACGCCAACCTCGACGACGCGGCGCGGTCTTGCCTGACTGCCTTCGTGCCGCTCGTCCAGCAGTCGGCGGTCGACTTCCAGAACGATCCCGCGGCCACCAACGCAGCGATCCTACAGGCGGTCATCGACATCGACAGCTTCTGGCAGCTCACCGAGGACGGCATGACCAACACCGTTCGGATGATGGATGAGCTGGGAATCGTGGGCAACGGTCCCAACTCGACGCTGGGTGACTTCGACCTCACCCGTGTGGGCGAGATCATCGACATCATCGACGCCAACGTTGCGTCGATCGATGTTCCCGAAGGTCTCACCGCCGAGGATCTCGTGACCAACGAATTCATCGACCCGACGATCGGCCGCTAGGCCCGATCGTCTTCGGATCATGAGGGGCCCGGCCGCACTGGCCGGGCCCCTTCTGCTCTCTCTCAGGAGGTTGTGATGCGAGTCGGAGTGTTCGTCTTCGGCGGCGTGGAGATGGACGATGCGGGTGCTGGGCCGCCGGCCCCCACCGATCGGCGCTACGACAGCGCAGCGGTGTGGCGCGCGACCGAGCAGCTGCTTGACCTCGGCGTTGCGGCCGACCGGCTCGGCTACGACAGCTACTGGCTGACCGAACACCACTTCCAGCACGAGGGCTACGAGGTCGTGCCAAACGGGTTGCTGTTCGGCGCGGTTCTGGCCGAGCGCACCGAGCGTGTGCGCATCGGTGCCATGTTCAACATCGTCGGGCAGTGGCATCCGCTGCGGATGGCCGAGGACTTCGCCGCGATGCACAACCTGTCTGGCGGGCGCGGAATCCTGGGCATCGGTCGCGGCACCGTGCCCCGCGAGGCCGAATCGCTCGGAACCAAGATCGGCTCGTTCGACAACCCCGACGCCATGTCGGCTGACGACTTCAACCGCAAGCAGTTCGACGAGGCGGTCGAGGTGATCCGGCTCGCGCTCGACAACGAATCCTTCAGCTACAACGGCGAGGTCTTCGAGTTCCCGCCGCCCGGAATCCCCGACCGCGGCGGGTTCGTGACCGAGCTGTCGCTCGTGCCACGACCCCTGCACCCCTACGAGATCTGGCAGGCGGTCACCTCGCCGCCCACGCTCGAGGCGGTGCCTGCGAAGGGCTACGGGGGCGTGTTCTGGCTCAAGCACCACTCGTTCGTGCGGGACTGGTGGGAGAGGTTCGCCGAACGCTGGGCCGAGACCCAGGGCTCTGAGCTTCCGCCCGGCAAGAACCGGCTGCTCGTCGTCAACACGTGCATCGAAGACACGCGGGAGGCGGCGATGGCATCGGTGCGCGACGGGCACGACGAGTTCTGGAAGTTCCTCGGCCCCTACGGCTGGAGTCGGGGCTACATGGGCAAGGACGGCAAGCCGGCCGAGCCCGGGCTGATCCCCACCCTCGAAGATTCGATCGACAACCGGACGTGGCTCGTGGGCACGGCCGACGACGTCGCCGAAGGCATCGCTGCGTACCGGGACGAGCTCGGCGGTCTCGAGGATCTGGTGATCTTCCCCAACATGCTCGGGGATCCCTACGCCAAGACCGAGGAACAGATGGCCCGCTTCGCCGAAGGAGTGCTCCCCCAGCTCTGATTGGTGCCTGGCACTTCGTGTTACGAATCGTAACGTTAGGTGCCAGGCACCATTCCGGGGTCAGGCGTGGTGGGAGGCGGTGACCACGGTGGTGATGCCGCCCCGGACGAGCCAGTCGGTCACCACGGTCATGCTCTTCGGGGCGAGCAGGTCCACGAGATCGTCGAGGATGCGGTTGGTCACGGCCTCGTGGTGCACGCCCTCGTCGCGGTAGCTCCAGAGGTAGAGCTTGAGCGACTTCAGCTCCACGATGCGCTCGGCCGGCACATAGGTGATGGTCACCGTTGCGAAATCGGGTTGGTCCGTCACGGGGCACATGCACGTGAACTCGGGCGTCTCGCAGCGCACCTCGTAGTCCCGCCGCGGCGACGGGTTGGCGAGCGCGATGAGATCCTTCGACGGCTGACTCGGCATCGATCAGCTCCCGAGGGTCGCGTGCGGGGTGTTCTCGCGGAGGCCCAGCGGCGTCACCCGGACGAACTCGGCGACCCGCTGGAACTCCGGAATCGTGGTGGCGTTGCTGTAGCTCATCGCGCTCCGTAGTCCGGCCATCATCGACCAGATCAGCTTGCGTGCTTCGCCGCGGTAGGGAACCGTGCCCTCGACGCCTTCTGGGGCCCGCTGTTCGAAGTACTCGTCGTCGACGTCTTCGCCGTGGCGTTGGGCCCGCGCCTCGATCGCCTCGAAGCTCGCCATGCCGCGGATCCGTTTCCGGAGTCCCATCGGGCCTTGTTCGACGTCGCCCGGGCTCTCCTTCGTCCCCGCGAGAAGGCTGCCGATCATCACGCTCTGGCCGCCTGCCGCGAGCGCCTTGGCCATGTCGCCCGAGGTCTTGATGCCGCCGTCGGCGATCAGGGGAACATCGATCCCCGTGCAGTCGTCGATGGCGGTGAGCTGCGGCACGCCGACGCCGGCGACCAGCCGTGTGGTGCAGACCCCGCCGGGCCCCACGCCGACCTTGATGGCGTCGGCTCCCGCGTCGACCAGGTCGTCCGCGCCGAGGCGGGTCGCCACGTTTCCGGCGATCACGTCGATGTCGGCGAAGGCGTCCTTCAAGCGCCGAACCCCGTCGATCGAATGATCCGAGTGGCCGTGAGCGATGTCGAGCACGAGGCAGTCGACGCCGGCCGCCACGAGTGCCTTGGCCCGGTCGAGCATGTCGTGATCGGTACCCACCGCAGCGCCCACCAGGAGATCGCCGGCGTCTTTCACCTGGCGGATCTCGTCGGCCTGGGTCTGGGTCGGGAGAAAACGATGGACGATGCCGATGCCGCCGAGCTCGGCCATGGCGATGGCCATCTCGTGCTCACAGACGGTGTCCATGTTGGCTGCGATGACGGGAATGTCGATTTCGATGTTCCGCGACAGGCGGGTGCGCAGGGACACATCCTGTCGGGAGCGAATCGAAGACCGTCGGGGCACCAGGAGGACGTCGTCGAACGTGAGCCCGGTGCGGACGTTGTCGAGACCCATGTCGGGCGCTCCTTCACTCGGTCCGGGACCGAGGTGCAACGCTACCGTGACCACACCAGGACCGGCGAAAGAGGCGACGGAGCCTCCAGGGGATGCGTGCGATGGTCGAGATTCGTGAAGCCCGAGTCGATGAGTACGAACACGTGGGCGAGCTGACGTACAACGCCTACCTACCGCTGTTCGGAACCGGGTCGCTCGGCTGGTACGGGCGTCAGCTCCGCGACGTCGCGTCCCGTGCCGAAGCGTCGGAGGTCATCGTCGCCGAGATCGACGGTGCGGTCGTCGGGGCGCTCGCCTACTACGACGACTATTCGGGTGAGATCGGGGAGTCCGACGTCGAGCTGGAGAACAGCGCGGGGTTCCGGGTGCTCGCCGTCGACCCTGCGACACAGGGCAAGGGCGTTGGTGAGGCGTTGACGCGCTGGTGCGTCGACAGGGCGACGGCGGACGGCCGGGCCGCAGTGGTTCTTCACACCACCGACTACATGCAGTCTGCGCAGAGGCTCTACCGACGCGTGGGGTTCGAAAGATTCCCCGAGATCGACCACAAGATCGAGGGAAAGTTCCCCGTCGACGTGTTCGGCTTCAGGATCCCGCTGTCGGGCTGAGCTGCGGTTCGGGGCGACGCTGCACCGGATCGAGAACGTGACTCAGCGTCAGCAACACGAACATCGTCGCGGCGGCGATCAGCCAGGCGGGCCCCGCGCCCAACCAGTCGTAGAGAGGTGCGGCGGTGAGCGCCCCGACGATCGAGGCGACGGACCCCGATGCCTCCCCCAGTCCTTGTGCGGCCGCCGCGTCGTTTTGGGGCGCGGCCTCGCCGACCGCGGCCTGGGTTCCGGGTGACTGAACGGCCTCCATCAGCCCGTGCGGCATGGCGGCGACCAGGAGCACCGGCACGGTGGTGATGAACCCATACGAGGCCATCAGCGGCACGGTGGCGAGCGCCGAGAGCACCGACGTGATCCGGCTGCCGTAGCGATCGGTCAGGCTGCCCGCCCATCGGGCCACGATCAGCATCGGGAGCGCGAACCCCGTGAGCGACAGCGTGATCGTCATCGTCGATGCGCCGAGGTTGTTGAGGTGCGGCGCCCACAACGGTTCGAACACTCCGATCGAGTACCGGAACGACACCACGACGAGGAGCGCGGCGACCATGCGTCGGCTGCGGATCAGGCGGAAGATCACCCCTCCACCACTGTCGTCACCGGCGTCGCTCGCGCCCGGGATCTTCAGACCGTGGAGGGCGATCAGCGTGGTGAGGCTCGTCAGGCCGAGGATGTAGAAGGGCACCCGCACGTCGAACAGTTCGGTGAGTGCACCCGCCAGCGGTGGGCCGAACACGAAGCCCGACACGTACGCCCCGTAGAAGGCTCCGAGTTGCTGGCCCTGCTTGGCGCCTGCGGTGACGATGATGAACCGGCGGGCGGGCGGGACGATCATGCCGACCCCGGCGCGCAGGATCATTCGGGCGGCAACGAACTGCCAGAGTTCGGTGGCCGCCCCAAACCACACCAGACCCATCGCCGAGGCGACGACACCGACCCTGAGCAGCGTGGCGCCGTGTCCTCGATCCGCATAGCGGGACAGCCAGAGCTGGGTGATCAAGGCTCCGACGAACGCTGAACCGGCGATCCAACCGAGATGCCGTTCGGCGATGCCGTAGGTCTCCTCGATCTCGGCGAGCAGCGCGAACACCGAGGACACGCCGGCCATGGTGACTGCCGCGACGATGTAGAGACCCTTCACCAGTGCATTTTCACAGAAGTCAGGGTTCGACACCGGTTCTGCCAGCTCGTGCGGCGACTGGAGTGTCCGGGGAAGCTGGCAGAAGGGGGTCAGTCGGTGGCGGCGCCGCTCATCACCACGACTGTGCTGGCTGCGGGATCGGGGCGGGTGATTAGCCCGGCGATCCCGGCGGAGCCAGTGGCGCTGGCGTGCCAGCCGGCGTCGGTCGCCACCCGGTGGGCGCGCCCCACGTCGGGCTCGCGTGCGACGAGCGCGTCACCGCCCGTGGCGAGCATCGCCCAGGCGAGGACCACCCAGTCGTATGTGACGTCGTCGAGAATGCCGTCGGCCATCGACGCCGGTTCGCTGGGCCACGGCTGCATCAGCGGTTGGGGGTCGATGTCGATCCAACGCTCGACGGGGGCGTCGCCCAGCGTCGTACGCAATCGCTCGAAGGCCGCCGCCAGCGGCGCGCAGCCCTCGGTCTGGACGGTGTCGACCCGCGGCATCGCGGTCCACCGTTCGAGGGCCACAGCCCCGGCGAGCCCTTGAACGAGGCTCGAACCCAACGCCCCGCCACCGACGTGCACCACCAAGCGTTCGGCGTTCTCGACCTGATCCGCGATCTCCCAGCCCAGGGTGCGTGCACCGTCGAGGGTCCGCGGTTCGTCGGGACCCTGGCAGCCGAACGAGACGGCGCCCTCGTGTACAGCGGCGACGAAGGCAACGTAGCACGGGTCGCCCAGCTTGCCGTCGGACCGCTCGCACACCTCGATGCGGGCTCCGTTGCGATCCAGCCGGTCGAGAATCGAAGCGTCGGCCCACGTGGGGACGAACACCCTCAACGGTCGGCCTGCCGCCCGGGCGATGATCGACGCGGCGAGGGCCGCGTTTCCACACGACGAGATCGCGAGTGGGCTCGACGCGCCGAGCCCGTCGATCTCGAGGTGGAGCGCCAGCCCGAACAGATGCCGCGCCTTGTGGGATCCACCGACGTTGTGGGTCTCGTCCTTGACCCACAGCGGTCCCGCATGGCCGACCATGCCTGCCAGCACACGGTCGTCACGTGTGGGTGTGATCTCGAATCCCCGACCGTCCACCTCCTGGACGGCGTCGTCCAACCGTCGGACGAGCTCGATGAATCGCTCGTCGCCCCAGCCGCGCGAGCGCGCCCTCCGATACGACCCGAGCAGCGTTCGATAGCGAATGAAGGGATGTGGGTCGTCATCGCGGGGCCAGGCGGACCCGTCGACGCCCAGCCAGGTGGCATCCCGTGGCGGATCGAGATCCGCGACCATCAGCCGAGTCCGGTTGCGGCGTTGAACTCGCTGATCATGTCGTCCCAAAGCGCCGGGTATCGCCGCAGCCCGTTCCAGAATTCCTGATCGCGCCTGGCGACGAAGAGGTCGAACGGCGTGCCCTGCTGCTCGACCCAGGTGAAGTAGCCCAGGTTGAACACCCGGTCGCGCCCGCGCTCGTCGAGCACTTCGACGTGGTCGGTGTCGATGGCGATGAGCTGCTCGTCCAGGAGGCGACGCGCGTCATCTGTGGTGAACGAACCGTCGAAGCGACGCTCGATCTGGCTCTCTCGCTCTGACCGGTACATCTCGTAGCCGTCGGTCGCGACGGTGATCACCACGTCGTCGGCGCCGAGGTCGAGTGTGCGGGCCGTCTTGATGGCCGCGAGCGCATTGCAGATCGACGAGAAGCCGAGGTGGCCGAGTTCGTCGAGTACCCACGACGCGGACCCGAGGTGTTCGCGCAGCACGTCGCGGCCAGCGTCGGTGTTGAACACCAGCCCCAACCCGTCGGTCGCTGCGTCGGAGATGGCGACGACGACGTCGGTGTTGGTGACGTTGTGGATCAGCGGAATGTGCTTGTCCCCGATGCCCTGGATGTTGTGCTCGCCGAAGCCGTTGTAGAGCATCGTCGGACACTCGAGGGCTTCGACGGCCACGATCTGGGTGCCGTAGTCGTCCTTCAATCGATCGCCGGCTCCGAGCGTCCCCGCCGATCCCGATGCCGAAGCGAAGGCTGCCAGCCGCAGGTCGGGATTGTCGGCGGCCAGCGACTCGAACACCCGGCCCAGGGCGGCTCCCGTGACCTCGTAGTGGCCGATGTGGTTCGAGAACTCGGAGAACTGGTTGAGGATGAAGTTGCCGGGATCTTGGGCGAGCACTGCGCAGGCGTCGTAGATCTCTTTGACGTTGCTCTCCGAACCGGGCGTCCGGATGACGTCGTCTGGATCGGGAACCCAGGCGTCCAGCCATTCGAACCGCTCCCGCGACATGTTCTCGGGCAACACGGCCACCCCCCGGCTGGCCATCAGCCGTGAGATCGCCACGCCACCGCGGGCGTAGTTGCCTGTCGACGGCCACACAGCCCGGTGCTGGGTGGGGTCGAACTGCCCGCTCACCACCCGCGGGACCAGACACGAGTAGGCGGCGAGAACCTTGTGTGCCCCCATCATCGGGAAGCGGTTGCCGAAGGCCAGCACGATCGGCGCGGCGACGCCGGTCAGCTCCGGCGGGAGGACGACGTGTTCGGGAACGTCCACGAAGCCGCCATCGAGCGAGTTGTGCCAGTGGACTCGAAACAGATTCGCCGGATCCGCGGCATCGCGGTCGACCGCGGCGAGCTCGGCGACCACCGGCCCGGGGATCAGCTCGGGTTCTGCGAGCTCAGCGAACGTCGGCAGTCGGATGCCCTGCTCGGTGAATCGCTCGACCGCGCGCCTGTACCCCTGCGGATCGACGATGTCGGTTGGCAGGTCGGGCCGTACCGCAGATGTCATGGTGTCGAATTGTACGTTTTGTCAAAGGGCGGAGCAGGGTCGCCGGCTACTCGCGCGCCATTTCGGCTCGTCCCGCTCCGTCGTGGTCGACGTCCTGGTCGGGAGCGAGATCGACATCGACGCGAAGAAGCCGCCCGCTGAACTCGAACGGTGTCGCGTAGGCAGACACCGGGCTGCCCCGGTCGAGCCCGATGTCGAGACCCGACCACGAGATCATGAGGGCGAAGATGTTGGGTGTCGTCATCTCGGCGACGGCCTGTCCGTCGATGGAGAGCGACCCCGTCCCCCCTCCGCCGCCGTGGCGCCGCATGTGGAAGCCGAGCTTCGTCGCCCCCTCCGGTACTGGGTGAGGTGATCGGACGAGCTGATGGCTGCCGCCGATGTTGAGGTCGTGAACGAGATGTCCCGAGCCGTCGATGTACAGGGAGTATCCGGACGCGGCGTCGCCGTGCGCGACCAGCACGCCCGTCGTTCCCGTCGCCAGTGGTTCGACCGAGGCCACGATGTCGTAGCTGCGGCTGCGTAGATCCGGCGCGACGTCGGCGGGAAGGTGACCCATCCCTGCGTGGAACACGAAGCTCTGGCGCGATCCGTGGTGACGCTCCGCGTTCTCGGCGAAGCGTTCGGCGAAGCGGTCGTCCAGCGGGAGCACCTTGTGCTGCTCGGCCTGCGTCCACCACTCGTCGATGAGTTGCTGCAGCTTCTCCGGGTCCTGCGTCGCGCAGTCCTGGACCTCGTTGAAGTCCGATGCGAGGTCGAAGAGCTCCCACTGGTCGTCCTCGAACGCGGTGCCGGGAGGGTGATACGCGACTGCCTTCCACCCGTCCTTCCAGATCCCGCGATGTCCGAACATCTCGAAGTACTGGACGCGCTTGTCCGTCGTTGCATCGGCATCGTTGAGCGTCGCCGCGAAGCTCGTGCCCTCGATGCCCTGTGGGTGGTCGAGCTGCGCGAGATCGAGCAGCGTCGGGAGCAGGTCGCTCGCGTGGCAGAACTGCCGCCGGAGACCGGGTTCGACGCCGCCCGCCGGCCAGCGCAGCACCAGCGGGTCTCGAATGCCGCCTCCATGGGTGTTCTGTTTGTACCGGCGGAGCGGAGTGTTGGCCGCCATTGCCCAGCCCCACGGGTAGTTGCTGTGGGTGTCCGGACCGCCGATGTCGTCGAGACGCGCGAGCTTCCGATCGACCGGTTCGGGAATTCCGTTGTACGGACCCATCGCGTTGACGAAACCGAGCGGCCCGCCCTCCTGGCTCGCACCATTGTCCGACAGGACGACCACGATCGTGTCGTCGAGCTGCCCGGAGCGTTCGAGGTGGTCTGCGAGGCGCGCCAGCTGCTGGTCGGCGTGGTCGAGCATCGCCGCATACGCAGCCTGGAGGCGGGTGAAGACCCGGCGTTCGTCGTCGTTGTGGTCCGCCCACGCTCCGACGTGGTCGTTGCGTGGCGGCAATCGGGTGTCGGCCGGCACGACGCCACGGTCGATCTGCGATGCGAGGCGCCGGTCGCGCTCGGCGTCCCAGCCGTCGGCGAAGACTCGGTCGTAGTGGTCGATCAGCTCACGAGGCGCCTGGTGCGGTGCGTGACAGGCACCGAAGGCCAGCCAAGTGAGCCACGGCACGCCGGGGAGCACGGCCTCGTGGGATGCGATGAACTCCATCGCCTTGTCGACCAGATCAGAGGTGAGGTGGTAGCCGCTCTCGTAGGTGCCCGGCGCGGCGACGTGGCTGTTGTCCATCACCAGCTCGGGGGCGTAGTGGTCGGTCTCGGCGTCGAGAAACCCATAGAAGCGGTGAAAGCCCCGACCGAGTGGCCACCCGTCGAAGGGACCCGTCGGACCCGACTCGGTGAGCGGGTTCACGTGCCACTTGCCGACCATGTAGTTGCGGTAGCCGTGTTGGGCCAGCAGCTCCGCGATAGTCGGGGCGTCGCGGGCGATCTTTCCCCGGTAGCCCTCGTATCCACTGTCGAAGTTGGCGAGGCATCCCATGCCGACCGAGTGGTGGTTGCGACCCGTCAGAAGCGAGGCGCGTGTCGTGGAGCACATCGCGGTCGTGTGGAACCCTGTGAACTGAGCCCCGTTCGCAGCGAACCCATCGAGTGTCGGGGTGTCGATCGGGGAGCCGTAGCAACCGAAATCCGAGAACCCGACGTCGTCGAATACGACGACGAGAATGTTCGGGCTGCCCTCCGGTGGGGCCGTCAGGGGCGGCCAGTGCGGCGCTGTGGTCGAAGTGTTGCTGGCTGTCCCTCTGCTCACCACCGGGCCACTGTAGTCTCGAACGCATGTTCGTGGATGCCCCCGAGGTGGACGCGCCCTGGCTCGAGTCGCTCAACCCCGCCCAGCGGGCCGCGGTCGAGCACGATCGCGGCCATCTGCTCATCGTTGCGGGCGCCGGAACCGGCAAGACCAAGACGCTCGCCGCCCGGGTCGCGTCGCTGATCGAGACCGGTGCAGATCCTGACAGGATCCTGCTGCTCACCTTCACCCGTCGCGCTGCAGCCGAGATGCTCGACCGCGTCGCCTCCATGACCGACCGACGCTGGGCGAGCCAGATCTGGGGCGGGACGTTTCACGCGGTCGCCAATCGCCTGCTGCGGGCCAACGCCGAGGCGGTCGGCCTGTCTCCATCGTTCACGGTGCTCGATCCCGGCGACACCGCCGACCTGATCGGGCTCGTGCGGGCCGAGCTGCACGAGCTCACCAAGGTCCGTCGTTTTCCACGTGCCGACACCATCTCGGCGATGCACTCGCGCATGGTCAACAGCCAGGAGAAGCTCGCCGCCGTCGTCGAGGATCATTTCCCGTGGTGCGTCGAGCACATCGAGCCGCTCAAGGTCGTGCTGCGGGAGTACGTCACCCGCAAGCGGGCTGAGCGGGTTCTCGACTTCGACGACCTGCTGCTGCACTGGCGAGCACTGTGCGTCGCGCCATCGGTTGGAGCCGCGGTGCGCTCGCGGTTCGACCACGTCCTCGTCGACGAATACCAGGACACCAACGCGCTGCAGGCCGACATCGTTCGGTCGTTCGGCGACTCGGGTGCCATCACCGTGGTGGGCGATGACGCGCAGGCGATCTACGGCTTCCGCGCAGCGACGGTGCACAACCTGCACCAGTTCCCCGACGTCGTCGGGGGAGCCGAAACGGTCACGCTCGAGCAGAACTATCGGTCCACCAATCCGATTCTCGACGTGGCCAACGCGGTTCTGGCGCAGAGCGATCGCCACCTCGACAAGACGCTGTGGAGCGATCGCTCAGGAGGACCCAGACCCCGCCTCGTCACGTGCGCCGACGAGGGAGCGCAGTCGACGTGGATCGCCGAGCGCATCCTCGAACTACGTGAAGAGGGGATCCCGCTCACGGATCAGGCGGTGCTCTTTCGCGCCGGTCATCACAGCGATCACCTCGAGCTGGAGCTGGCTCGGCGGGACATTCCGTTCGTGAAGTACGGGGGGCTCAAGTTCCTCGAGGCTGCGCACGTCAAAGACGTCATGGCGTTGCTGCGTGTGCTCGACAACCCAGGCGACCAACTGGCGTGGAGTCGGGTGCTTCGGAGCCTTCCGGGAGTCGGGCCGGCCACGGTGGCCCGGGTGCTCGACGAGCTTGGTGTCGCGGGGGGCGACCCGGACGCCGCGTTGGGGCGCTTTCTCGACGGCGACGTCCGGCTGCCGGTCTCCGCGCACGACGACGCGGAGCTGCTGCGCGCGGCATGGCAGGACTGCGTGGATCTGGCGGCGACGCCCGATGGCGGGCCCGCGGTCGAGATCGATCGGCTGCGTCTGTTCTGCCAGGCCGTGTTCTCCCATCAGTACAGCGACGCCGCTGCACGGCTGGCCGATCTCGACCAGCTCGCCGTGACCGCGACGTCGTATTCGGAGCGGTCGCGATTCCTCACCGAACTCGTCCTCGACCCACCTGAGCGAACCGGTGATCACGCGGTCGAACCCCACCTCGACGACGAGTACGTGACGATCTCCACCATTCACTCGGCCAAAGGTGGCGAGTGGCGGGCGGTCACAGTGGGCCATGCGGCAGACGGCAACCTGCCATCCGACATGGCGTTGGGCGACGAGGACGGGCTCGAAGAGGAGCGGCGGCTGCTCTATGTCGCCCTCACCCGCGCCCAGGAGCACCTGGCGGTCACCTACCCGCTCCGCTACCACATCCACCGTTACGGGTCGGACGATCGACACCACTTCGCGCAGCTCAGCCGGTTCCTCGAGCCGATGCGGGAATTGTTCGACGAATCGAGCACCGACGTGCCCGACGCGACCGACAGCGCGTTCTTGGAGCGCGTTGATCTCACCGACGAGGTGGATCTGCTCGTCGACGGCCT
>CAZVUM010000010.1:46813-49697 GCA_964629575.1 uncultured Acidimicrobiales bacterium
CAAATAGGTTCCAGGAGCGCTCCTGGAACCTATTCAGCGCTTCTTGGAGCGACCGAGCAACCACTCCTTCATGGGAGCGGAGGTCGACAGCTTCACCGAGCGGCTCTTCTTGATCTTGATGCTGGCGCCGGTCTGGGGGTTGCGGCCCGTGCGAGGACCGCGTTCGGCCATGGAGAAGGTTCCGAAGCCCGGCCAGGCGACCTTGTCGCCAGCCTTGACCTGCTCGGCGGTGTGATCGAAGAACGCGGCCAGCACGCCCTCGGCATCCTTCTTGCTCACGCCGGCGCGGTCGGCGACCGCCTGAATGGTTTCTGCCTTGGTTGCCACGTCGAGGTGACTCCTGGTGTCGTGGGAGGGGAAGCCTCAAAGAAATCAGACGCGCACGACCAAGTGGTGGATAGCTCAGGCCCGTGGTGTCTGGGTGCCGGCGGCGTGGTCGACTCGAGGCAGCCGCGAAGCGAACACAGCGGCGAGCGCCGCGACGCCCGCGAGGACGAGGTAGGTCGCGGCGTGGTCCCCGGTTCGGTCGGCAAGCGTCCCGCTCACGGCGGGCCCGGCGATCGACGCCGGACCATAGAAGATCGTCATCGCCCCGAAGACTCCGGTGAACTCGCGCTGGTCGACCTGGTCGCGCACGAACGTGGCGGTGAGCACCGGGTAGGCGAAGGAGGTGGCGCCGTAGACGAACATCGCGACAGCTGCCCAGGGCTCAGCTCCGGCCAGCATCAACAGGCCGGTTCCGCTCGTGATCGCCATCGCGATCGTCATCACGCGGGGCCGTCCGTAGTGATCGCTGAGCCGACCGAAGATCAGCGCGCCCACGAGAGATCCCAGACCGAGGACCGAGAGCAGCAAGGTCGCGTGGTTTCGGCTGAAACCGTGGTCGTTCTCGAACGCTCGCCCCGCAAACAGCGAAAACGACGCGGCCACGAACGCGAACGACATGTACATACCGACGGCCGGACGCCAGCCGCGCAGCTGAGTGAGCGACCTGAAGGCGAAGGCTCCCTCGATCGGCGTCGTGCTCTCCGGCGTCACGCGCCACCAAAGCAGCGCCAGGAGAAGCAGCGAGCACACACCTTCGATCAACCAGAGCTGTCGCCAGACGCCACCGTCGTCTGCGATCTCTCTGATCGCCGTGGCGGCCACCGGGACGAAGACGAAGATCGCACCCATGGTCGCTGTGAGCGTTGCCATCACCGCCCCCCGCCGGTGAGGCGGAACGCCTTCGGAGGCGAGCAGCGGCGTGGTGAGCCAAATGCCCGCTCCACCCGAACCGGCGAGCGCGGCGCCGCAGACCACCTGCGGAGTGCCCGAGGCGGTGCCCAGGACGAACAGTCCCGACGCAACGACGAGGATTCCCGAACGCAGGAGCGTGAACGGTTCGACCCGACCCGCGAGGAAAGTCACGATGATGACACCGACGAGGTAGGAACCCAGGTTCACCGAGCCGAGCGCGCCAGTCACGGTCCCGCTGAGCCCGAGGTCGTCGTCCATCGCCGGAATCAGCACGGCCAGCGAGGTCCGTCCGAACGTGTGCGAGACCACACCCGCGAGAGCGATAGTGAGGATCCGACCCCAGCGGATCGGCTGGTCTGTCACGCAGTCTCCCCGGTGGCTCTTGACGATTCGGGCGGGGGACACCCTACGATCTGTCGCCATGCCGACGTACGCCTATCGCTGCCCAACCTGCGACGACACCTTCGAACGACGCCGGCCCATGTCCCAGTCGTCGGACCCCGCTGTCTGCCCCTCGGGGCACGACGGAGCCAACCGCGTGCTGTCGGTGTTCCTCACCTCAGGTGCGTCACGCCCCTCCTCGTCAGCGGCCTCGTCCTCGGCGTCCGAGCCGGCGCAGTGGACCGGTCGCGACGGCTGCGGCGGCGGGTGCGCCTGCCACTGACTTTCGCCGCAATCGTCGGTCGCTGCGCTGCCTCCTCTGCGGAATGCCATGGCACCGTCCGGGGCTCACGGCTTCGCCGAGTCGCCCCTCGCTGGCTCGTGTAGGTGCCTGGCACTTCATGTGACGGTTCGTAACACGAAGTGCCAGGCACCTATCGGGTGGCTCGACCAGAATGGCGCCGTGGTCGTTGCAGCATTCATCACGGAAAAGGGCGGCGTCGGCAAGACGTCGGTGACACTCGGCGTTGCCTCAGCGGCGCGAGCCGCGGGCCGGCGCGTCCTGGTGGTGGACGCTGACCCACAAGGGTCGGCGTCATACGTCCTGGGGGCGTCAGGTGCAGACGCTCGGCTCGTCGCGGCCCTCGAAGCTCCCAAGCCCGGTGGCGCGGCGGCGTCGATCACAGAGTCGTCGTGGTCGGGTGTGGATGTTCTGCCCGCTGCCCGCGACCTCCGGGAGTGGGTGCCCACCGGCAACTCGCGACAGCAGGCCTCCAAGCTGGAACGGGCGCTACGGGGCGTCATCCACGACTACGACGCCGTCCTGATCGATTGCCCTCCTGGGCTGGGGCTCCTGCCGCTCAACGCACTCGTGGCGGCCGACCAGGCGGTGATGGTCGCGGAGCTCTCTGCCCTGAGTGTGCAGTCGATCGAACCCGTTGCCGACCTGGTCGACGACGTCTGGCATCGCTACAACGACCGGCTCGATCTCGCCGGGGTGATCGTCAACCGCGTTCCGCCACGGTCGAACGAAGCCGATACGCAATACGACGCCCTCGGCCGGATCGTCGGCCGGCGCTCGATCTGGAAACCGCCGGTACCCCAGCGCGTCGTGGTGAACGAAGCCGCCGCGGCCGGGCGTCCGATCCACGACTACCGCGCGAAGGCCGCCGACGTGATCGAGGCCTTCGACAAAGCCTGGCGGCGCTTGAGCCGATGACACAGCCTGGCGGCGCTTGAGCCGATGACACAGCCTGGCGGCGCT
>CAZVUM010000010.1:49797-88299 GCA_964629575.1 uncultured Acidimicrobiales bacterium
GAGCCGATGACACAGCCTGGCGGCGCTTGAGCCGATGACACAGCCTGGCGGCGCTTGAGCCGATGACACAGCCTGGCGGCGCTCGAGCCGGTGAACCTCAGCTCCGTGGGGTGAACGCGAGCGGCAGAACCTCGGGGCCCCAGATGCCGACGTTCATCGGCTTCCACTCCACGTCACCAGCGAGACGCAGATCCGGCATCCTCTCGGCGAGCACCACAAACGCTTCCTGAAGCTCAGCTCGTGCGAGGGCGGCGCCGAGGCAGAAGTGGATGCCGCTGCCGAAGGTCATCTGCGGCGACTCCGCCTTTCGAGTGATGTCGAACGCGGTGCTCTCGCTGTACTTGCTGCTGTCGAAGTTGGCACCGACGAAGCTGGCGGCGATGAGTGATCCCTGGGGGAAGAGCACGTCGCGATACTCGATGTCTTCGCTAGCGAAACGAACGGTCCCGCGTACGGCGCCGAGGTAACGCATCACCTCTTCGACCGCTCGAGGGGCCAGGTCGGGGTTCTCGCGGAGGTGGTTCCACTGCTCGGGGTGCTGCGCGAAGAGCGCCATCGCGCATGCGAGCTGGTTGCGGGTCGTGTCGGTGCCGGCGAGAAGCACTGCCTGGGCCATACTCTGCATCTCGGCGTTGCTGAGGCGATCGCCGTCTTCCTCCGCGCTGATGAGGTCGCTCAGCAGGTCGTCCTGGGGCTCGGCCCTTCGCTGCTCGATGAGACCCGCCATGTACGCATCGAGCTCATCCTGGGCAGCCATGATCGCCGGGCCGTCCTCGGCGAGGTTGCCGTTGAACACCCTGAAGATGTCGACGGCAAGGCGGCTGAACATCTCCCAGTTGTCGCGCTCCGCTCCAAGGAGCTCGCAGATGATGGGGATCGGATACGGCTCGCAGACGTCGGCGACGAACTCGGTGTGTCCGTGGGCCAGCAGCGGGTCGGTGAGCTCTTCGATCACCTTGCGCATGAACGGCCTGAGTCGGTCGGCGGACTTCGGCGTGAACGCCGGGGACACCAGTCGGCGAAGACGAGTGTGGTCGGGACCCTCCGTGGAGAGAATGCTCTGGCGGTCGCGTGAGTTCCACTCGGGGTTGTCGTAGTCCTGCATCTGGGCGATGAGCGCGACAGCGCTGAACCACCGTTTGTCCCGCAGGATCGTCGACACGTCTTCGTAGCGAGTGACCATCGTGCCCATGTCCGTGCGGGCCAGCCATTCGCCCGAATTGAGCAGCCGCAGTGCCTCGCGTCGCTCGTCTTCGTCGGAGAACGGATCGAGGTCCATCCGCGGAAGGTCGAGCTCATCAACCGGTGTGGCCATGTGGGGAAGTGTAGCCACTACTGGTTTACCCGTCAGTAAACAACCGGTGTGAACCCTGTCACTGTGTTGTCGCCACGGCTCGTCGCCCTGCGGGCTCCTCGCACGTGGACTGGTGCACTGTGGCATCTCCGGTCGGTTGCGGTTCCGTCGCCGCACCAACCGAGGGTCGCCGGCAGGCGTGGGTCGCCGCTGCTCGCATGGGCGGGTCGCAGACCGATCCTTTACTGTGCCGGACATGGCCCACCCTCACGTCACCACCAGCCAGCAGGGCGCTGTCCAGATCGTCACCGTCGACGATGGGAGGGCCAACGCCTTCTCCGCAGATCTGCTCGGCGAGCTCACCGCAGTCCTCCGCGCCGCCGAAGCCGACGACTCGGTCGCGGCGATGGTCGTCGCCGGCAATGCCAAAGCCTTCTTCGCCGGGTTCGACCTCGACGTGATTCGCGGCGGCGACCCGACCGCCATGGCCGAGATGGTGACCGCGGGTGGCGCGTTCGTCGCCGCCTGCTACGGCGCTTCGATCCCCGTGGTCGCGGCTTCGACAGGGCATGCGGTCGCCGCGGGTGCGCTTCTCCTCCTCGGCTGCGACCACCGCGTGGGTGTCGACGGGCCTGTGAAGATCGGCCTCAACGAGGTGGCGATCGCGCTCACCCTTCCCGACTGGGCCATCGCCATCGCCAAGGAGAGGCTGTCCCGACGCCATCTGCAGCGCAGCGTCGCCAACGCGGTTCTCGTCGACGGACAACGGGCTGTAGCCGCCGGGTATCTCGACGAGGCGGTGCCCGCGGAGACGGTCGTGGAGAGGGCCGTCGAGGTGGCCGCAGGGTTCGCCGAGTCCCTGGACCCCAAGGCCTATGCCTCGACCGTGCGCAAGCTCCGCAGCGACGTCGTCGCCACGATGGAAGCGGCCGTCGCCCGAGACCGAGAGGCGGCGGGGCTGTGAAGGCGATCGTCTTCGACGAACACGGCGACATCGACGTCCTGCGGTTCCGCGACATCGCGGAGCCACCGCTCGAACCGCATCAGGTGCGTGTCGCCGTGCGCGCCTGCTCGCTCAACTACCACGACGTCTTCACCCGCAAGGGCATGCCCGGCATCAAGGTTCCGCTCCCCGGGATCCCCGGATGCGATGCCGCTGGTCTTGTGGCCGAGCTCGGCAGCGATGTGGACGGATGGTCGACGGGCGATCGCGTGCTGGTCGATCCGGTCTTCTGGGATCTGGCGAACGGCAAGATGTGGATGATCGGCGACACCTGGTGGGGTGCCTACGCCGAGTACGTCGTGGTCGACGCCTCGCAGCTCATCGCGCTCGACGACGAGATCAGCTTCGAGGATGCCTCGTGCCTGCCCGTTGCGTACGGAACCGCACACCGCATGATGATCACCCGCGGAGAGGTGGCCGAAGGCGACAGCGTTCTCATCCTGGGCGCGTCCGGCGGTGTCGGTACCAGCGCCCTGATGCTCGCAAAGCAGCGGGGCGCCCACGTCGTCGCGGCAGCCGGATCCGACCAGAAGTGCCAACAGTTGCTCGACATCGGCGCCGACGAAACGATCAACTACAACGAGGTCGACTTCCAGCGCTACTGCCGTGAGAACACCGGGTCGCTGTTCAGCGGCGGCGGGTACGACATCGTCGTGAACTTCACCGGTGGTGACACGTGGGCGAAGTCGCTGAAGTGCGTCAAGCTCGGCGGGCGCGTGCTGACGTGTGGAGCAACGGCCGGGTTCGACCCGCCGACCGACCTTCGGTTCATCTGGACCGCGGAGATGGACATCCGGGGAAGCAACGGATGGAAGACGGCGGACCTCACCGCGCTGCTCGACATGGTCAAGACGGGTGAGCTCGTCCCCGCCATCGATTCGGTGGTGCCGCTCGAAGAGGGAATCGAAGCACACAGAGCGATCGAGGAACGTCGGTTCTTCGGCAAGATCGTGATCACAGGGGACGCTCCGGCGTGAGAAGCGTCGCGCTGACCGCTCGGGAGGCAGAGATCCCGCGGTCGGCGTGGCGCACGTTGTCGATCACGAGCCTCGTCGGCTTCATGGTGAGCCTCGAGATCACTGTGATCTCCTTGGCCCGCGACGAGATCGCGCAGGCCTTTCCCGATGCGTCCCCCGCTGAGCTCTCGTGGGTGCTCACGGCGTACAACATCGGCGTCGCCTCGCTGTTGCTGCCTGCCGGATGGGCCGCCGACCGCTACGGGCGCCGTCTCGTCTTCCAGTGGGGGCTCGGAGTATTCATCGTTGGCTCCCTGCTGAGCGGCGTGGCGCCCTCGAGCGACCTGCTCATCGCGGCCCGAGTCATCCAAGCGATCGGCGGCGCGCTGCAATACCCGGCCGGTCTTGCCCTCCTCCTCGGAGCCTTCCCACCGCACCGGCGCCAGATGGCCATCGGTATCTGGGGCGCGATGGGCGGTCTCGCCGCGGCGCTGGGCCCATCTCTCGGCGCGCTCTTGGTCGACGGCTTCGGCTGGCGCGCGGTCTTTCTGATCAACGTTCCGGTCGCCCTCAGCGCGCTCGTCATGGGGCCCCGCTGGATTGCCGAATCGAAGGGCGAGGGTGTCCCCAGTCGGGTCGATCTCATCAGTGTCCCGCTCGCCTCTCTCGGCGTCGGGGCGATCATCCTCGGCATCGTTCAAGGAGACCCGTGGGGGTGGGGGTCGCCGTCGACCGTTTCGGCGTTCGCTGCCGGAGTGGTGCTGCTGTTCGTCTTCGTGATCCGAAGTCGTACCCACGCCACACCGCTCTTCGACCTGGGCCTTCTGCGGTTGGTCACGTTCTCGATCGGCAACGTCGGCGGTGTGTTGTTCGTCGTGGCGTTCTTCGGGTGGCTGGTGACCTTCCCCGAGTTCCTTCAGCGAACCTGGGGATGGTCGGTCCTGAAGTCGGGCTTCGCCATCGCTCCGGGGCCGATGCTCGCGACGGTGGTGAGTCCATTTACCGGGCGCTTGGCCGACAAGCACGGGAATGCGCCGATCCTGGTCGTCGGTGGGGTCAGCGGCGCGATCGGTGCGGGCCTCCATCTCGCGTGGACGAGCACCGACCCGTCGTATCTCACAGGAATTCTGATCCCGGGACTGTTCATCGGTCTCAGCGCCGGGTGCAGCTTCGCGATGCTCGTCGGCGCCTCGATGCGAGACGTGCAGCCTGCTCAGTTCGGAATGGCAGGAGCCGGCCGAACCACCATCTTCCAGCTGTCGATTGCGCTCGGTGTCGCGGTCGCGATCGCCCTCGTCGGCCGACCCGCTTCCCCGGAAGAGATGTTGGACGGGCTGCAGCAGGTGTGGGCCCTGTCACTCGCGCTCTGGGCGGCGCAAGCGGTGTTGTTCGCAACGATCTTCCCGCGGCGCCAGCGGCGACGCGTGTGACGATGTCGCGGACCCAGTCCGATCACTCCGAAGCGTCGACCACCGCGAGGATCTCGCCGTTGTCGACCTGATCGCCCACCGAGACCCTCACTTCGGCGACCTCACCAGCGGCCGGTGCGGTGACCTGGTGTTCCATCTTCATCGCCTCGACGAGAACCAGAACCTGGCCCGGCTGGACCGCGTCGCCGACGCTGACTTCGATGGCCACGATCTTGCCGGGCATCGGCGCGACCTGGGCGCCGGCGACCGCCTCACCGGAGCCATCGGGGAAGCGAGGCAGCTCGTGGAGCGTGACGGCGCTGCCGGGGGTGGCGACGTACCAGGTGCTCCCAATGCACGTGGCGCTGGCGGTTCCCCTGACGCCGCCAATCTCGAAGTCGACGGCGTCGCCGTCGACGCCGTGGAGCACTGCCGAGAACGCCTCGTCGCCGCCGATCGCCACTCGGTAGCTGCCGTCACGCAGACGGCGGTAACGAGCGGTCGCGTCGGTGTCGCCATTGCGAAGCAGGAGCTCCTCGTCGGGCATCGAACTGTTGCGATAGCCACTCGGCATGAAGTCGAGTTGTGTTGCCGCCGCGCGATTGGCGTGTTGCCGGCGGAGGGCGACAGCGGTCGCAGCGACGGTGAGATCTTCCGGCGATACCTCTCGCTGTCCGGGTACATCGACCCGGTCGATGAAGTCGGTGGTGGTGTCACCGGCGAGGAACTCATCGGTCCGCAGGGTCGCGACGAGGAAGTCGCGGTTGGTCACCACACCACCCAACCGCGTGCGCTCGAGGGCGAGCGCGAGCCGGAGCGACGCTTCGCGCCGGGTCGGGGCGTGAACCACCACCTTGGCGAGCATGGGGTCGAACTCGACACCGACGACAGATCCCTGTTCGACGCCGGAGTCGAACCGGGCGACCGGGTCGCTCGCCGGCTCCCAGATCGACATCGTGCCGGTCGCGGGGAGGAAGTCGTTGGCCGGGTCCTCGGCGTAGAGGCGGGCCTCGATCGCGTGGCCGGCGATCGTGAGATCGTCCTGGCCGTAGCCCAGTTCCTCGCCGTCCGCGATCCGGATCATCTCCCTGACGAGATCGAGCCCGGTGATCTCCTCGGTGACGGGGTGCTCGACCTGGAGCCGGGTGTTGACCTCGAGGAAGTAGAAACTCGCCTCGTCGCCATCGCCATCGAGCAAGAACTCGACGGTCCCTGCCGAGTGGTAACCGATCGCCTGAACGGCGGCCACAGCGGCCGCGCCCATCTGCTCACGCACGGCGGGTGTGAGCGCGGGCGATGGCGCTTCCTCGATCACCTTTTGGTGTCGCCGTTGAATCGAGCACTCGCGCTCGAAGAGGTGAAGCACCGTGCCGTGGGTGTCCCCGAGGACCTGAATCTCGACGTGGCGCGGCGCGGGCAGGTACCGCTCCAAGAAGACCGTGTCGTCGCCGAAGGAGCTGGCTGCCTCGCGCTTGGCGCCGGCGATCGCGGCGGTGAGCCCGTCGGCGGTCTCCACGATCCGCATGCCCTTGCCGCCGCCACCTGCGGAAGCCTTCACGAGAACCGGGTAGCCGATCTGTTCGCCGGCAGCCGCGACGTCGGTGTCAGGGGTGACCTCAACCGAGGGAAGGGTCGGGACGCCAGCCGCGTCCATCATCCGCTTGGCGGAGAGCTTGTCGCCCATGGAGGCGATGGCGTCGGGTGGCGGGCCGATCCACGACAGGCCGGCGTCGATGACGGCGCGGGCGAAGTCGGCGTTCTCGGACAGGAACCCGTACCCGGGATGGACCGCGTCGGCGCCCACCCGTTGGGCAGCCGCGAGGACCTTGGCGCCGTCGAGATACGACTCGGTGGCCGTTGTGCCGCCGAGGGCCACCGACAGATCCGCATCCGCCACGAAGGGCGCATCTGCATCCCCGTCGGAGTAGACGGCAACCGTCGACAACCCCATTGCGCGGGCGCTGCGGAAGACTCGTCTGGCGATCTCGCCGCGGTTGGCGACGAGGACTCGGGTGATCGTCATGTCCTCGCCCCTACATCCGGAAGACGCCGAAGCCGGTGGCGCCCTCGATCGAGTTGGTGTGACACGCCGACAGTGACATCGCGATCATGTCCCGGGTGTCGCGCGGGTCGATGATCCCGTCGTCGGCAACCCGGCCGGTGGAGTACAGAGCGAGCGATTTGAGCTCGTGATAGTGCTCGACCGTCTCGGTGATCTGACGGTCCGCCTCCTCGTCGAACTCGAGCCCCTTGCGGGCCGCCTGGCCTCGCCGCACCAGTGACATCACACCGGCGATCTGCTTCGGGCCCATGATGGCGATCTTGGCCGTGGGCCAGAGATAGGTGAAGCGGGTGTTGAACGCCCGCCCCGACATGCCGTAGTTGCCGGCCCCGTAGCTGTTGCCGAGGATCACGGTGATGTGCGGCACCATCGAGTTGGAGACGGCGTTGATCATCTTCGAGCCGTTCTTCACGATGCCCGAGTGCTCGAAGTCCTTGCCGACCATGTAGCCGGTGATGTTCTGCAAGAACACGAGCGGGATGTCCTGCTGGTTGCAGAGCTGGATGAACTGGGCACACTTCTCGCTGCTCTCGGAGAACAGAGGCCCGTTGTTGCCGATGATCCCGACGGGGTAGCCGTGGATCGACGCCCAGCCGCAGATCGCGGTGGTGCCGTAGCGGGCCTTGAACTCCTCGAAGCGCGAACCGTCGACGACGCGGGCGATGACCTCTCGGCAGTCGATCATCGCCTGGAGATCGCGTGGCATCAGGCTCAGGAGTTCGTCGGGATCCAGCACCGGCGGATCGGCCGGCATCGTGGGGCCGGGACCCTTCTTGCGCCAGTTGAGGTGGGCGACGACCTCGCGAGCGATCCGCAGCGCATCCATCTCGTCTTCGGCGAGGTAGTCCGCGAGGCCGGACACCTCAGCGTGCATCTGCGCGCCGCCGAGCGTTTCGTCGTCGCTGTCCTCACCCGTGGCCATCTTCACGAGCGGCGGGCCGCCGAGGAAGACCTTCGACTGGTTGCGGACGAAGATGTTGTAGTCGGACATCCCCGGTTGGTAGGCGCCTCCGGCTGTCGATGAGCCGAAGACCACCGAGATCGACGGGATCCCCATCTTCGAGAGCTCGGTCACGTCGTAGAACAGGCGCCCCGATTCGCCGAAGTGATCGCGCTGCTCGCGCATCTGGCGTTCGGGGTCGTCGTCTCCGCGGAGGTCACCGCCCGCCGACTCCACGAACTGGATGTACGGCATCCGGTTGTCGCGGGCGATCTCGATCGCTCGCATGATCTTCTTGCCGGCGAAGACGGTGATGGCTCCGCCGAGCACCGTGGGATCGTTGCCCTCGATGACGCACTCGACTCCGTTCACCACGCCGATGCCCATCACGAGGCCCGCCCCGAGTGCGTAGTCGGTGCAGTAGCCGGCGAGCGGCGAGATCTCATAGAACGGCGAGTCCGGATCGATCAGATAGCTGATCCGCTCGCGGACCGGCATCTTGTCGCGGGACCGCATGCGATCCATCGCCGCAGGGCCGCCACCGGCGGCCGCCTCTGCGTTGAGCTCCTCGATGATCGCCAGTTGCTCGAGCATGTCGGCGCGGTTCTCGTGGAACCAGTCCGCGTTCTTGTCGACGTGGCTCTGCAATACCGCCACCGACGCCCCCTTCGACCTTGCCTGCGACGACGACAGTTCCTAGGGCAGACGCGCGGCGTTGGCAAGCGAGTGTCGGTGCGTTGGCGTCAGGCGGCGAGGCGGTCGTCGTCGCCGGAGTCGGCGGGCATGCTGTGCAGCTCGCTCACCTCTCCTCGACGATCGGGTGCCCCTGCCCACAGCACGCCAGGCACCATCGCGGCGATCGCCAGAACGGCGAGGAAGCCAAGAGTGATGATGAGAGCGGTCATGGTGTTCTCCTCAGTGGGAAGAACGTTGCATCAGGGTTGCTTTGTTCCAGCTTGGCCCGTGGTTGGGCCCGGTTGGTGTATCGGTTGCCCGATGTCTCCAGCTGAGCACGTTTTGTGTTGTCCATGTCGGGATTTCTGCTAGAGCGTTGGCCATGGCACCCAGAGCATGGAGTCACGACGTCCGGCACGCGCACCGGCCCGACGTCGATCGGAGCTACGAGATCTGGACGGAGCTGCCGTCTCGCTATGACCCCGACGCCGAGGTCGGCTACCCGCTCATCGTGTGCCTCGACGCCGTGTGGACGTTCGGGACCGCTGTCGATGCCTGCCGAATCCTCGGTCTCGGCCGCGAACTGCCGCGAGCGATCGTGGTGGGCGTCGCCCACGATTCGTCCGACCTGCGCGAGGTGCTCGAGCTGCGCGCGATGGACTTCACGGTGACGGCTGTCGACTCGCCACCGATGACCGGCGTGCGCTCGCCCGGCCATCTCCTCGGGGGAGCCGATGCGTTTCGGCGGTGGCTGATCGACGACGTGCTCGCGGACCTGCGGGAGCGCTGGCACGTGTCCGACGTGACGCTGGTCGGCCACTCGTTCAGTGCGCTGTTCGGGCTGAACGTGTTGTTCAACGAGCCAGCCGCATTCGACCGCTATCTCCTCGCCAGCCCGTCGGTCTGGTGGGACGACCGGGTGATGTTCCGCTTGGAGCAAGAACACGCGGCGGCCACCACCGAGCTTCCGACACGGGTCTTCATGTCGAAGGGCACACTCGAGACAGACGAGTACTCCCCGCACAAGGAGTTCCACGACCAGCTCGCGTCGCGCAACCACGCAGGACTCGACCTCCGGTGGCACCTGTTCGAGGGAGAGACCCACTCCTCGGTCGTCAGCGTGGCCGTCAACCGCGGTCTGCGCAGCCTGTTCACCGACGACTGAGCGACACCCAAGTTGAGCAACGTTGGTGCCTGACACCGAAGTTGCTCAACTTCGGAACCGCTCGGCCGCGATCGGCAACAATGGGGTCCATGGGGGCACCACTGAAGACCGACGAGCGCGTACCCGTCTATGACGCGGACGCGCACATCTGCGAGCCACCGGCGGTGTGGGAGGACTACTGCGACCCCGCCTTTCGGGACCGCGTGCTGCGCGCCGGGCTGACCGACGAGGGCAAGGACGTCCTCTACGCCAACGGCGAAGCGACGGGCGCCAGCGCCGCGCCTGCCTGCATCCCGGGCCAGTACGCCAACCCCGACATCACGTGGAACGACATCGTTCCGGGGAGCTACGACCCCGCCGCTCGCCTGAAGGTGATGGACCAAGAAGGTCTCGACGCGGCCTTGATGTTCCCGTCGATCCACCTGTTGAGCGGAGACATCCGTGAGACCGACGTCGCCGCGGCCAACGCTCGCGCCTACAACCGGTGGATGGCCGACTTCGTCACCGAGGATCCGGATCGCCTGTACGGCATGGGGGTGTGTCCGCTGCAGTCGGTCGACGCCGCGGTCGCCGAGATCGAGTTCATCGCCGAGTCGCGCCTCACGGGCTTCACGTTCCGTCCAGAGCGCTACAACGGCCTCGAGCTGTTCGATCCCGAGATGGAGCGCGTGTGGTCGGCCGCCGAAGACCACGACCTCACGATCGGGATCCACGGCAGCTTCGGGTCGCGGATGAAGAGCTTCGCCAGGACGCGCTACGAGAATCAGTTCTACGTCCACATGGTGTGCCACCCCTTCGAGCAGATGGCCTGCGTCATGGAGGTCGTGGCGAGCGGCATCCTCGACGGGCATCCTCGACTGCGCGTCGGCTTCTTCGAGAGTGGGCTCGGCTGGCTGCCGTACTGGCTCGAGCGGCTCGACGAGCACAAGGAGTCCATGGGGCATCTCGTCCCCCGGCTGCAGCGCGAGCCCACCGAGATCTGGTCGGACCAGTGCTTCGTGACGATGGAGGCCGGGGAGGGCGAGGCGTTCGCTCAGCTCGCCGACATGGGTCTCGCCCACACCGTCGTGTGGGGATCCGACTATCCGCACTACGACTGCACGTACCCGGGAGCGCTGGCGGAGCTCGACGAGAGCTTCGCGCGGGTCGCCAAGACCGACCTTCGCGAGCAGGTCGTCTACACGAATGCTCGCCGCTACATGGGGCTGGCGTAGATCCTCAGCTGACGACTGCCGCCGAGCTCGCGAGCACGGCACCGCCGAGAAGGAGCGCCTCGAGGGTCAGAAGCCCTCGGGTGAGGCCGCCCCATCGAGTGCCGCGGCGGAGCCGGGGAGCGAGAAGGACGCGGTTGACGACCACCAGCGCCAGCGCCCCGGTCAGCAGTGCCACCTTCGGTCCCGCGAGGACCTCTCCGCTGGGGCGTCCCGCGACGACAGCGCCGGCGAGGCCGGAGACCCCGAGGACTGCGGCGGCGACCATGACCAGCCGCCCTGCGGAGACCACCATTGCCGGGGCGTCCAGCGGTTGCCTGGCGGCGAAGCGTCGGCTCAAGACGGCGATCGCCGCGCCTGCCGTTCCGAGCCAGATCGCCGCGGCAGCGGTGTGGAGCAGGGCGAACGGAAACAGGAAGAGACCTTCGCCACGGGCGAGTGTGTCGCTGACCGCGAGGGCGAGTACGGCGAGTGCACCGCTACCGATGGCCGCAGGCGCCGTCGTCAGGTCATAGCGCCACGACATGGCCGGGTGGGGATCGCCGATTGGTGCGCATGGCGCCACACCGCGCGGTGCGGACGATCCGGCCTCGACGAGCAGCGGTTGTTCGACGGTAGAGGCGACCGACGCCACTTTCGGTGTGAGGCCGCGTCTCCCGCTCAGGGTCGCTGCGCCGCCCGCAGCGACGAGCACCGCGCCGAGTTCGAACCAGGCGGAGGTCGTCAGTGCGTCGACCCACGACGTCGGCGTCAGCACAGACCCGACCGGGGACGAGCCTGTGCGGGCGACAGCGATCGCAGCTATGGCAGTACCCGCGACCGCGGCCACGATGGCTGCGGAGCGTGTCCAGCGCACCAACCAGCGGATTTCGTCGGCTGGGCCAGTGTGGAGCCACCCGAGGAACAACAGCGATCCGACCAGCAGGAGCGCCGCGACGTCCCGCGTGGTGCGGACGGTCTCTGCTGCCCGTTCCCAGGTGACGATGTCGCCGACGCGCGTTCGGAATTCGCCGAGGGGGGTCTCGCTCGATGCGTCGCCGAGTGAGCCGACGGCGATGGGTCCATCGATCAGCGGCGGCGCAGACTGTCGGCCGGTCAGGCCCGGTCCGTCGGAGACTCCATCCACCATGACCTCGAACGGGAGCACGCCGCGTCGCGTGGTGTCTCCTTGTCCGACCGCCCACTCGAGTCTGTAGCGGCCGCCCGGGAGCGGTTCGTCGAAGGTGAGGGTCACGACCGTGGCGGTAGTGGTGGTCGTGAAGCGAGCTTCGAAGCCGTTGTGATCGACGACCTCGAACGTGTCTCTGGTCGTGTGGATGCGCTCGTCGAACTGCAGCCAGATCATCGGTACGGGCCCAGCCAAAAGGTCTCCGGTCCGGGGTGAGCTGTCCACGAGAGTCGCGGCCTGGGCTGGCGCGGCCGAGCCCACGATCACGGTGACGAGCACCCCCATGAGGACCAGGAGCCGGAGGCCGACTCCGGTGCGTACGGACACGGTGAGTCGGTCGGCGCGGAGCCGATCGCCTATAGCCCTTGACAATCGACCGACACCTTCCTACTTTCCAAGTCAGTTAATTAACAAGTATGGAAACTGACAGGAGGGGCGTGGTGGTTGTCGCACTCGAAGACGAGCAGTTGTCCGAGACGTTCGCCGCCCTGGCCAACTCCACGCGCCGGGCGATCCTCGCCCGCTTGGCCACCGGCTCGGCCAGCGTCAACGAGCTCGCCGAACCTTTCGACATGAGCCTGCCGGCGATCTCCAAGCACGTGAAGGTGCTCGAGAACGCCGGGCTGATCGTGCGCAGCCGCCGAGCCCAATATCGGCCCTGCACCTTCGAACCCGCACGGCTCGAGGCGGTCTCCGAGTGGGCCGATCGCCAGCGCCAGCTCTGGAGCGACAGCTTCGACCGCCTCGCCGACTACCTCGACGATCTGCAAACACCTCGACAACGGAGAACGACATGACCAACGCCGACGCGACCCAGTCCGTGGTGATCGAGCGCGAACTCGATGCCCCCGCGAGGCTGGTGTGGCAGATGTGGACCGATTCGAGCCACTTCGCCGCCTGGTACGGACCGACGGGTGCCAGCATTCCGGTCGCCGACATGGACGTCAGGGTCGGCGGCTCGCGGCACATTTGCATGGAGATGCAGACGCCGGACGGCCCGATGCAGATGTGGTTCGTCGGCGAGTACCGGGAGATCGAGGACGGAACGCGGCTGGTGTACACCGAGGCGATGTCCGATGCGGACGGCAACGTGAGGTCGCCCGCGGAAATGGGCATGCCCGATGGTCATCCCACCGTCACCGAGATCACGGTCGAGCTCGAAGATCTGGGCGCGACCACGCGGATGGTGATGACCCATGCGGGAGTTCCCGCCGACTCCCCTGGTGCGATGGGCTGGCAGATGGCCCTGGACAAGCTGGTGGAGCACCTGGAGACCCAGACACGATAGTCCTCCGTTTCGGGCGCACCACGGCTCGGAATCCGAGCGGTGGTGCACCCAAAAACCGGGACGTCGCTTCCGTCGAGGTGGATGCGCCACGGACCCCAGCGTGGCAGCAGCTCAGGCGGCGTCGAGAACGATCATTCCCCGATCCACCGCGGCACCACCGTCCTCGCCCCGCACCTCGAAGCGAACGAGCTCCTGGCTGTCGCCGTGCGGGCGGACGTCGAAGACGCGGGTCGTGATCGTCGAGGGCATGAGCACCATGGAGCCGAAGCGACCCACGATTCGGCGAATCCGTTGGGGATCTCCCCCCGCCACTGCATCGACCACGGCGGAAACACCGAGCGCCAGCGTCGCGGTTCCGTGGAGGATGATCGCCGGGAGACCTGCAGCCTCGGCGACGGCAGCGTCGGTGTGGATCGGGTTCCAGATCTTCGCGGACTCCGTGTAGGTGTGGGCGGCACCGTGGGCCACGGGGATGGGGATCTCGTGGAGTGCGGAGTCCGGCGCCTCGCCGAAGTCGATGGGGTCGGGGTGGGTCGGCGCTGGGACGTCCTCGCCGCTCGTGGGGACGCCGAGGTACATGCCGCCTTGGTGCGTGGTGGCTACGGGCTCGCCGTCGCCATCCACGGTCTCGATGCACATCGTGGAGTACGCCCCAGGCTTCTTCTGCTCGACGCCGACGTAGGTGAGGCTCGTGTGAAGCACGTCGCCCGGTCGTACGAGCCGGTGGATGGTGAGGTCATGGGTGGCGTGCACCGACTGCCTGGTCTCTTCTGGAGCGATGCCCCACCGGTCGGCGATCTCGCGCCCCTGGACGATCACCGGCCACTCGGGACACACCGGAAACATCGGATGGGCGACCACGTCCCTCGAGGAGGTGTCGAAATAGCAATCCTGGGTATCGCCGAGGGCGGCCGCGTAGGCCATTGTCCAACGAGCGTCCACCTCGTGGACAAGGGGTCCGATCGTGTCCCCGACCATCGAAGTCGGAACGGGCATGGGGGCCTCCTCAACAGCGTCGTACTGAACGGTGTCATGTGGCGGTTGTCTGACAGGAAATGTAGCTTTGAAGGTTCTGCGGGCGCGGTGGAAGTCACCTCACTCGCGACTTGCGTGAGCACCTGGACCTGCTGCTCGCACCGAACAGTTGGGAAATCCATCCGCATGAGCGACCTCGAAGCCGCCGAATCCCTTTTCTGGGAGCTGGCTGATGAGATGATCTCGGCGGGGGCCGCCCACGAGGGAACGATGATGGGCACCCGCTGCCTGCGCGTCGACGGTGAATTCCTCGCCATGGTCTTCCAGAAGACTGGCCAGCTCATCGTGAAGTTGCCCGAGACGCGGGTGGCCGAAGTGGTCTACGGCGGCAGCGGCGTCGAGTTCAGCCCCGCAGGACGCAAGTTCGGCGAATGGGTCGCCGTGGACGAGGTCAACCGCGAGCTGTGGCGTGCACTTCTCGAAGAGGGCCGGGATTTCGTCGCTCCGGGGTGATCCCGGGTTGAGAACTAGCATCGTCGTGCACATGCGTCGCTTTCTGTCACCCGATGGCCCCTTGGGCGAGCTGGTGTTCCGGATGGTGCGAGGGTCCGTGCGGATCTTCCTGTTCCGGTGGTTCCGGCTGCGGCATGAGGGCAGAGAACGTCTCCGCGTCGAGGGCCGGGTGATCCTCGCCCCGGTGCATCGGTCCAATCTCGATGGCCCACTGATCGGAAGCATGACGCACCGTCGGGTGCGCTATCTCGGCAAGGAGAGCCTGTTCCGACCGGCCCCAGCTGGATGGATCATGCGGTCACTCGGTTCGTTCCCCGTGCGCCGAGGCGAAGCCGATCTCGACGCGATGCGCGTCGCGAAGGGCATGCTCGACGATGGTGAGGCGATGCTGGTCTTTCCCGAGGGCACCCGTCAGGAGGGCGACGAGATCGCAGAGGTCTACGACGGCACCGCCTGGTTGTCCTCCAAGTCGAATGCCCCCGTGGTGCCGGTCGGAGTGGCGGGCACCTACGAGGCGATGCCGAGCGGCGCGAAGTTTCCCCGACGTGAGCAGGTCGCTGTGGTCGTCGGCGAGGTGATCGAACCGCCGAAGGGTGCCGATGGTGGCCGTGCCAAGCGCTCAGACCTCAAGGCGTGGACGGTCGAGCTGCGCGTCGCGCTGGCTGACTGTCAGCAGCGGGCTCGGGCCCTCGCTGAGGGCTGATGAGGCTCTACTGGGTCGAGTCGCCGGCGGGTGAGCTCCGCCGCGATCGTTCGGTCATGGTGCACTGCCGGGGTGGGATCGGCCGGTGGTCGACCCTGGCTGCCGCTGCCCTGACCCGCCTCGGAGTCGAACCCGAAGCAGCGATGGACGCGATCAGCCAAGCTCGCGGGATGCGAGTCCCCGAAACCATGGGCCAACGAATGTGGTGCACAGCCACGCGCTGGCGAGGGAGCGCCCGTGACCGGTGACGCCTTGGCCGGCGTTCGCGTCTGCGACTTCACCGGTCAGCTGGCCGGCGCCGGGGCGACCAAGATCCTCGCCGCGTTCGGCGCGGAGGTCATCCGAATCGAGGATCCCGTCCGTCGGGGTCGCTGGGACATCTTGAGAGGAGCGCCGCCCTTCGTGAACGGTGTGCGCGGCAACGAGGGCGGTGGCGCGTTCAACAATCACAACGCCGGGAAGCTCGGGGTCACCCTCAACCTGCGCACCGACGAGGGTCGCGAACTCCTCACCGAGCTCGTCGCGATCAGCGATGCAGTGACGGAGAATTTCGCCGCGGGCGTTCTCGATCGCCTCGGATTCGGCTACGACGCCCTGCGCGAGATCAGAGAGGACATCGTCTACGTCTCCAACAGTGGATTCGGCGCCACTGGCCCCTACGCCGCGTTCAAGTCCTGGGGGCCCATCGCCCAAGCCGTGTCCGGCCTCACCTTTCAGAGCGGCCTCCCCGAGAGCCCGCCCGCCGGCTGGGGCTACTCCTTCATGGACCACACGGGCTCGTATTACATGGCGATCGCGATCATGTTCGCTCTGCTGCATCGCAAGAAGACGGGCGAGGGGCAGTGGGTCGACCTGGCCTGCATCGAGTCGGCAGGCACGCTCCACGGGGCAGCGAGCCTCGATGCGAGTGTCAACGGGCGACCAGCGCGACGAGCGGGGATGCCCAACAGCAACCGGTCTCAGTCGCCTGCGATGGCTCCGCACGGGGTCTTCGCCTGTGAGGGCGACAACGAGTGGGTGTCGATCGCCGTCCGAGACGATGACGATTGGCAGCGATTGTGCGACGTCGTCGGCGAGGATTGGTGTCGCGACGACCGGTTCGAACGGCTCGCCGGACGCCTGGCCCACGAGGATGAGCTCGAGCGGTTGGTGGCGGGGTGGACCGCCGATCAGCGCAAGGTCGACGTGGCGGGTCGCATCGTTCAGGCCGGGGTGCCGGCTGCACCGGTGATGCGACCTGGCGAGCGGGTGGACGGCGATCCCCGAACCGAGGACTGGGGGTTGTGGGTCGAGGTGGAGCACAGCGCAGCAGGCCGGGAGCGAGTGGAGGGAATGCCGGTCCATCTTTCCGAGACGGACTGGCATCTCGAACGCGGTGCCCCGTGCCTCGGCGAACACAACGACTACGTGTTCGGTGAGTTGCTGGGGCGTTCGACCGAGGAGCTCGCCGACCTTGGAGAGGCGGGGGTGCTGTGAGGGTTCTCGACGGACTCCGCGTCGTGGAGCTGGCGGACGAACGCACCGCGCTCGCAGGCAAGCTGCTCGGCGACATGGGCGCAGAGGTCATCGTGGTCGAACCGCCCGGCGGGGCAACGAGCCGCGGCTTCGGTCCGTTCGCGAACGATGTGGACGACCCGGAGCGGTCGTTGTGGTGGTGGCACTACAACACGAGCAAGCGCTCGGTGGTGCTCGACCCATCGGACGAACGCGATCGGTCGGACCTCCGGGCACTGGTCCTCTCGGCAGACGTCGTGATCGAAGGCCTGGGCATCGACGGCTTGGCCGCCATAGGACTCGACGCCGGGGAGCTCTGCGGGCAGAACGAGCGCCTCATCTGGACGTCGATCACCCACTCCGGGCGCGCCAACCCCCAGCCACCGATGACCGATCTGACGATCCTCGCCGAAGGTGGTCCGGTGTGGAGCTGCGGCTACGACGACCAGTCGATCCCTCCGGTCCGCGGTGGTGGCAACCAGGGCTTTCACACCGGCTGCCACTACGCGGTGGCGTCGATCCTGATCGCCTTGTACTGGCGTGAGGACTCCGGGCGCGGGCAGATCGTCGACGTGTCGATGCTCGCGGCGGCCAACGCCACCACCGAGTTCGCCACCTTGTGGTGGCTCAACGCCGAGGTCGAGATCTACCGCCAGACCGGTCGCCATGCGCACCACTCACCGACGGAGTGGACACAGATCGAGTGCAGCGACGGGCGCTGGCTCAACACCGGGGTGCCGCCACGGCGGAAGGCCGAGTTCCAGGCGCTGCGTTCGTGGGTCGACCAGCTCGGCCTCACCGACGCCTGCCCCACCTACTCGCTGCTCGAGCTCGGAGATCAGTACGAGCAGATCTCGATCCTGTCGCTCGATGAGGATCCGCTGGCAGCGGAGGTCTTTCAGGCAGGGCGGGCGACGATCGAGTTCCTGGCCCAACACCTCGGCGCCCAAGACTTGTTCGAAGGTCTGCAGGGTATGGGAATGGCCTGCGGCGTGATCAACTCGCCCGAGGAGATGATGGCGGACCCGCACTTCATCGCCAGGGGCTTTCCGGTCGAGATCGAGGGAGCCGATGGATCGGCGTACACCGCGCCGGGCGCGCCGTACCTCTTCGGCGCGACGCCGTGGGCCACTCGACGGGCGCCGCTGGTGGGGGAGGATCAGGGCCTGCTCGACGAGCTCCGGGCTCCGTGACTTCGCCGGCCGCGGCGGTCACTCTCGAACAGCTGGCAGATGATCAGGCAACGGTGTGGCTCGTAGCTCGCCTCGCTGCCGCCGGCGGGGGCGACTTCGGTGAGAACGTCGCCCGCCCGTTGGCCGTGTCGGCGATGTGCCGCTCCCTGGGGCTCGACCTCTCGCTCGCACCACAGCTCGACGGGTGGTACCGGGTCATCGCCGCTTCGGTCGAGGACGGGGGCGACGGTCGTGCGGTCTCGGGTGCGGCGGCCGAGGCGATGATCGGCAACGCAGCCTGGTCGCTGGTCCGGGAGCCAGGGTTGATCCGGAGGGTGAGAGCCGACCCCGAGTTGATCTCGCGGGTCGTCGACGAGTCGACCCGGTTGTTCCCGGCTGCCGCTTCGGTTCACCGCTACACGACCCGGGCCGTCGAGTTGGCAGGTGTCAGGCTGCCCAGCGGGGCGTTTGTCGACGTGTCCCTCCTCGCCGCGAATCGGGACCCTCAGGTGTTCGATCACTCCGACCGCTTCGACGTCACCCGGACCAACCTCCGGGACCAGCTCACCTTCGCCCGCGGACCTCACATGTGCATCGGGATTGGCCTCGCGCGCCACGAGGCTCAGGTGGCGCTGCAGGCGATGCTGGATGTGGGCGGCCAGGTTCGGTTGGGACACGACGCAGTCGGGCCACACGGCCACACCTTCGTTCGTCCGCGACGGCTCTCGGTGGTGGTCGACGGGTGATGGCGGGTCGAGTCGTTCTGTATCGGAATCGGTGCGGAACGACTCCGCCGGGGAGGCGGAGTCACAAACGGACACCGGTGTCCGGGAACCACTCGACCTTCGGCGGAACCGGTCCGGATCAGTCGACTGGCTTCAGGAGGCCGTCGGTCACGTCGTAGACGAACCCGCGGATGAGTTCCTTGTGTGCGAGGAACGGCGTCACACGGAGACGCTGAATCGACTGCCGTACATCGACGAACGGGTCCGTGAACGATTCGACCGACCAACGGGGCTTGATCCCGAGCTCCTGCTCGAGGTCCTGCTTGAATTCGTCCTCGTTGACTTTCTGGAGGCCGCAGTCGGTGTGATGGACCAGGATGATCTCCCGCGTCCCGAGGAGCCGCTGGGACAAGCACAGAGACCGGATCACGTCATCGGTCACGATCCCACCGGCGTTTCGGATGATGTGCGCCTCGCCATGGTCGAGACCCAAGACCGCGAAAGCATCGATCCGAGAGTCCATGCAGGCGACGACCGCCAGCTGACGGGTCGGCTGCACCTGGAGTGAGCCGAAGTCGAACGTCTCGGCGTAGCGCTGATTGTTTCCCAGCAGTTCGCCGACATTGGGGGTGAATGCATCCTCAGGCACCGCGATAGGGTGCCACGGATGCGCGATGAGGTCCCATGGCTCGACGACCAAGAGTCGTTGGCGTGGCGTGGCTGGATCGATGCGGCCTCGGTGATCCTTCGCCTCATCGAACAGGATCTCAAAGCCGAGTCGGGGATGACCTTCGACGACTACGAAGTGCTCGTTGAGCTGTCGGAGTCGACCAACCGGCGGATGCGCCTCGCCGATTTGGCCGATGCGGTTGTTCACTCACCGAGTCGCCTGTCCCAGCGCGTTGACCGGATGGCTGAGAAAGGTCTCGTCCGGCGCGAGCGGGACGACGATGATCGCCGCGGCATCTGGGCGGTGCTCACCGACGAGGGTCTTGCCATCCTCGAAGCGGCGGCGCCAGCGCACGTCGTTTCGGTGCGCCGCCATCTCATCGACCGCCTGGATCGGGACTCCATCGGTCAGTTGGCCGAGATCTTGCCCAAGCTGGTGTCCGACGTTCGTAACGAGGCGCCCAACGAAGGCTGATGGGCCTCAGCTGACCGACCCCGCCTGTGCGCGATCACTCCGACCCGCGGCTCCACGGTGCGATCTCGACGCCAGGGGGCAGGGTTCGGGCGGCCGCATCGCTGCGCATCAAGACGCTCTCGTGGACGACGGCGCCCGCCGGGATGGGGCGGCGGTAGCCAACGGACACCGGCCACCACTTCCACCCCATGTGGTGGATCTCGCCGTCAGCGTCGCTCATCGGCTGGCTCGCGAGGCCTCGCAGCGCCGTGTCCTTGACGCGCAGCCCGCGCTCGGCGGCCGCGGACGCGACCCACTCGAGGGTGATGTCAGCGAGCCGATGATCCGGCAGGAACGTGCCACCGACGTCTGTGTGTACGCCGGAGAACCACACCTCCTTGAAGGCACCGCTCTTCTTCTCCTCGAGTTCGTGAGCGAGAAGCTGCGGTTTGAACGGTCGGCGGCGTTCGTGGATCGACACTGCGTGACGGACGGAGCGGGCCATGGGCATCTTCGCCGTCCACGGCAGCACGAGATGCTGGCGCAGGAAACCCGTCGCGTTCACCGTGTCCCACAGGCCGACGAACTGCACCGAGTTGCGGCGCCTGCGTTCGAAGTCCGAGCGACTGAACTGACTGCTGAAGGCGTCGGCTCGCTTCCAGACCGACTCGTCGGTTCGCCCGCCGTGCTGCCACCAGAACAGCTTGAGCGCGTACGGAACCATGTTCTCCTGCTCGGGTCGGAGAAGCCCGATCTGGTAGAGCAGGCCCGCGATCGCGCGGGCGGTGTAGGCACCGCGGCTGAAACCGAAGAGGTAGATGCGATCGCCCGGTTCGTGATGCCGCATCAGGAACTGGTAGCCCGCGACCACGTTGTGCTTGAGCCCGTAGCCTGCGGCGAGACCAGCGATCTTCGTGAGCGACCTGGTCACGCGCGTGATCGCCTTCGGGGAGGCGAGCGTCCCGACGCCGGCGTCGTACCAGACGAGCTGCTCGTCGTCGCGCCCGAGCATCTCGAAGAGGCGGTAGACGTTGGTGTTCCCGGCGAGCTTGGGCTCATTCCCCGTACCGTCGCAGAGAACTACGAGATTCCTGGCCACTTCAGCCCTCTCGCGTTGTGTTCACCGATGTGCGTCGCCGCGCCACGGATCCTTCGCGAGGTCGGGGTCGTACTCGCGCAGCGGGTGTCGGTTGGGATCGAGCCATGCCTCGTCATCCCAGGGTTCAAATGCGTTGGTGACATTGGCGAGCCCGGTGTTGGCCAGCTCGGGGTGGTGTCGGAGGATCACCGTCTTCAACGATGCCTCGTCCACCCATGCCATCCCTTCCGGGGTATACACCTCCGGGCGATAGTCGTCGGTGTAGAAGCGGTCGGCCTGAAGGCGTCGACTGGCATTGAGGATAAAGATCTGGAACATCGTTTCGCCGAAGCCGAACCTGGTGGGCCTCCGGGTAGCTGTGTCCTCGGCGAGCGTTCCGATCATCAGGTCGAGGCTCTCGACGTTGTCGCCGTACACCTCGCGCAGGGTGTCCACCACGTCGAGGTCGTCGGTGAGGTCCTCGAATTCGCGGATCGGGTTGAGTCCCAGTTGGCGGCGAAACTCGTTGTATCGGGGAACACCGCGCTCACGCGCCCGGAGTACGTCGATGGCCCCCAGGTCGAAGACCGGGTTGCCTGGCACCGTCAGCTCCTGCATGAACCGCGGGTAGTTGTTCAGGACGAGCTGCCCGGGGTGCTGCTTTCCGAACGAGAAAAACAGGTTCGCCATCCCAAAGCGCGCACTCATGGCCGGCGACGACGCCTGCCGAGTCGCGGGCACCGGGATGTCCTCGACTTTCTCGCCGGTGACGTGGTCGCGAATTTCGAGCGATTCGGGAAGCAGCGAGTGCAGGCGATACACCTCGACGAACTCTTCGGCGAGCCCAAAGGGTGAGTCGTGCCGGTTGATGGCGTTGCCGACCAGCCCACCGAGCTCCGGGTTGGCCACATTGAACGTGGCGACGGTCTTGCGGTGCTCGGGCTTGCGGAACTTGTAGGTCAGCAGTCCGTACCAGTTCGAGTTGAGCCCGATCGCGAGCCCCTCGTTGGGGAGGATGGCGGGCGTCCATTCGATGGTGTGGATCTTCGCCATCACGGCTGCGTTGACCAGCCGGGCCACGTTGAACAACCGCTCGTCGCCCCAGTCGGGGTAGTTCTCAGCCAAGTGGTCGCAGATGGCGTTGTGCTCTCGGGCGAAGAGCGTATGCATCATCGATAGCCCGACCCACCAGTTGCGCAGAAAGCCGGTGTCCTCCACGCCGTCGGGTCGGATCGGAAGCGTTCCGTCTGCGAGCAGCGTGAGCCTGCCTCCCTCGAAGCTGCGAAGCCTGTCCTGGGTCTCCTGGTCGCTGCCGTAGAGCTGTGAGCCGTCCCACCAGTGGGTCACTTCGTTGACGAACGTCACGGGCGTCGTCTCGCCGCTCTCCTGCCTGGTCGGGTCCGGTTGCGTTCTTCCGATCCGGATGCTGCCCTGCTCGAAGCGTCGCCGGGCGGGATCGTCGTCGTCGAGCGGGATCTCGATGGTCTCGTCGAGCATCACCTCGCCATGGTTGACCCAGTCGTGGTTCATGAACTGGATCCAGTTGGCGGCGAGGAGATTGAGGAACGGAACCGTCTTGGGATCGCCGTCGCGCGTCAACAACCGTCGACTGATGAGACGTGGGTTCGGCTCGAGGAGGTCAGTGTCGTCAGCCGGCCGGATCACAGACTTCTCGACATTGCGCGGAAAGCGCGTCCCGGCGGCACCCTCGAGCGGATTCTCGAGCCGGTTCCAGCTGCCGTCCGCGGTGCGATAGCGCGTCACTCCTGCGGGCCGCTCGAGATCGGGTGGCGCGAAGCCGGTCATGACTCCAGGCGGGTACGTGTCGTGAAGGCAGTGCTCGTTCAGCTGTTCGCGCATGTGCGCGAGCGTGAGGATCCCGGGGTAGAGCCGTTTGTGATACCAGTTCGTCCACACCGCGTCTCGGTAGCGCCGCCCGACGACCTTGGTGATGGTGTCGAACACGACGCCGCCGAGATTCCCGATGGTGTGGCCGACGCGGTAGCGCAGCCGCTCCCAGACCGTGCGGCGGTGGCCCGATTGCGGTGGGTGGGGCACACGGGGAGTGCTCCGACCGTGGAGCAGGGTGTCCCGATCGAAGAACTCCAGCGGCGGGACATAGACATCGAGCCGTGCGTCGAGGTTCATCTGGCACTGATGCGTCAGCTGCTGGAGATCAGCGTTGTCGGGTCGCAGCTCGAGAGCCGCGCGAAGGTGTTTGAGCGCATCGTCGTAGCTCTCAGTCCGAAAGAGCGCGACCCCGAGGAGCGCGGCGACCTCACCTCGCTCGTCCTTCTCGGCCCGGCTCAGAAGGTCGACGGCAGCGTGCGGGCGACCTTCATGAAGCAGCCGCCGGCCCTCTTCGCAGATCTGCTGCCAGTCCCCCGCGTCGCTCCCGCTGCTCACCATGGCCTCCCCCCTGAGGCGCGACTGCGTCGCTCGCCCGCGGCCCCGCCAGCGTGGGCGCAACGTAGCACGGCCTGGAGAGGACCCCCGCAGCGTGGATTAGGGTCGTCGCGGGTGTTGCCTGGGCGCATCACCGTGTTGGGAGGCCATCCTCGTGTCCGCCGCGAGTTCGTCCGCATCGAGGACACCACGTGGATCGCGCGACGGCTCGCTGCGCTGGCGAATGCGGCGTGGGTTCTGGAATTGGCTCTCCGTGTTCAAGTTCGAGCATCAGGAGCCGTCGCCGATCTCGGTTCCCGCCGAGTCCAAGAATCCGCCGCGCCTCATTCCCTTCGAGGAGAAGTTCGGCGGGATTCCAGTTCCGTCCCTGCTCGTCGCGGACCGGATCCCTCGCGACGAGGCGAATCCGCTGCGGCAGAAGTTCACCCGCGTGCAGCGTCGGCTTCTGCGTTGGATCTCCCCGATGCAGTCGGGGCTGTCACAGGTCGCCGACGATGCGATCGCAGCGCTTGACACCGCGTACACATCGTCGCACCGTCGCTGTTTCCGCACGCCGAAGCGGACTCCGGCCGATCTTGGGGAGCTCGCCGTCGCCAGCCCGTACGCGTACCTCCTCGAGGGGAAGGGACCTGGTCAGTTCCGCTGGGACGTGTCGGTGATGCGTGAGGTCCCGTGCCACGGAGGGGTGCTCCAACCCGGTGCGACGGTCGATTTCGAGGCCGTGTCGACCGGTGTCCTCCGACCGGTGCGCATCGAAACGGTGTTGGGGGTGTCGTCGCCCGGCGACCACGACTGGGAACGGTCGACCCGCTTGGCGGTATCGTCGATCTCCGCCTACACGTCGATGGTGCGCCACTTCAACTGGTTGCACCTGACCTGTGCGGGACCGCTCGAGGCCGTGACGCGGATGCATCTCCGCGCCGATCACCCCGTCAGGCGGCTGCTCTGGTACCACGTGTACGGCACCCACTACAGCAATGATCTGGTGACCGAAGTGCAGATGGGTCCCGGCGGCGACTTCGACTCGATCTTCGGCCTCACGCACTCGGGCATCTGCGAGCTGTTCGAGGCCACCACTGGTGACTTCGATCTCGCGGCCATCAATCCGGTTCTCGACGCCGCCCGCCGCGGTATCGGAGGAGACGACATCGCCACTCCGGCGATCGACAGTTGGACCGAGCTGTACCAGGTCTGTCACCGCCACTGCGCTCGCTACCTCGCGGTGTACTACGGATCGGACGACGATGTCCGCGCGGACTCACAGCTCGCCGACTGGGTCGGATGGCTGGACGAGGTGCTGCCCAACGGCGTGGGATCGGTGACCGGTGGAGAGAGAACGCTGGCCGCCGTCGCTGAGCTGACCGCGACGATCATCTACCTCGCGACGGTGGAGCACGAGATCACCGGGTCGGGTCTGTGGGACTACCAGCTCTGGACCGACCTGTCTCCGGCACGCCTGTACCGCGATGGAAGCCGAGTCCCCGTCGACGTCTACCAGCGGCTGGTGAACGCCAACTTCAACCTGAACGTGCACAGAGCACGCCTGCTGGATGACGGCATGGTCGCGATGGCGCTCGACGATCGTGGGGCCCAGGCCTTCATCGACTTCCAGCAGGACCTGCTGAACGTCCAGGCGCGGATGGATCAGCTCAGGCCTGCCCCGTGGCGTATGGAACCTCGCATGCTCAAGGCCAACATCAACGCCTGAGTGGTCGTTGAATCACTCGCGACCGGCGATGTAGCGAAGTCCCGTCAGCGAGGGGCGGAACAGGTAGATCGAGCCGGCGGTTCTTGTGAATCGGGGGAACCCGGTCAGCACGAGCGGCTCCTGACCCTTCACGGGGATTTCGAACCTGCTGGTGCGCTCGTCGTTGGCGCCGATGATCGGGTCGTTTGTCCCGGTGACGCTCGGGTCCTGGAGGCCGAGGTTGATCCAGTCGTACATCACCGCCTCGAACTGGGCGACGAGACTGGCGCACAGAAAGCTCCCGAGAAGGCCGCGCGCGACTCCGTCGTCGGGGTTGTCCGGGTCGTACGGCCGTCCGTATGGCATGCCGCGCCGAACGATCGGCCGGGTGTAGTTGGCGCTGCGCTGGACGATGCGGCTGCCACGGGGATTGGCGCGCCGGATGTGCGCGCCCACAGGACACAGGAAGCCACTCTCGTCGTCGAGCGCCACGTCGGAGTCGGGGTAGTCGAAGTCGTTCACCTTCTTCGCTCCGTCGTCGCTGACGGGGTGGGTGATGTCGCTTCCGCCGTCGGGCGCACCTGGATTCCAGTGCGACGGCGACAGGGGAACGCCATTGCGCCACCGACCCATGAGCTTCGCGGCAACGAGCTCCTTGTCCCACTCCTGGGGGACGACCTCGGGGAGTTCGGACCCGACTCTGCGTTGCAGCTCTTCGTTGATGGCGGCGGCACCGGTCTCGAGGAACTGCTCGAACGCGTGGGTGTCCTGCTCGAGGATCCGGAACGCGTCGAAGCACCCGTTTTCGGCCAGCTCCAGTGGATTCGGCATCTCCCAGGCGACGCTGGGGAAGGTCGTCGGGTGATCGGGCCCGAGAAGGACAGCGCCGAGCGGCGCCACAGGCTGCGCGTTGCGCAGGCCCGTCCTGTTGCCGTCGAGCCAGAACTGGGGCTGGGAGATGCTGTCGCGGTAGCCGTAGTGGACTTGGTTCGGCTCGGCATCGGGGTCGTACGCATCGAAGGTCGCGCCGTCCAGCTCGAGAACGCACTCGTAGGCTCCGGACCGCTCCCACGAGGTCTGGATGCGGTCGCAGATGGCTTCGAGGTCCTCGAGATGCTCGCGGCTGTGGACCGTCCACATGAGGTGGGCGCGATCGGGGTCACCCAGGCCACCGCACCAGGCATCGGGCCCACTTGCACCCACATCGCCCAGCTTCTCGGCTCGCCTGGCCACGCCTTCGAGGTACTCATCGGGGAAGCTGGCCACCACGTCCTCGGGAAGACCGAGTGCGTGGAGTCCCGTGGCGGAGATCCCGACGTTGAAGCAGGTGTCTGGCTTGGTGCCCCAGTCTCGTCCTGGGGTGATCTGCGGAACATCGCTTCCACCGGAGACTGCATCGCGAATGAACTGCTGTGCTGCTCCCTGGTCGTCGACGCGCACGACGAGGTGGCGGACGTAGCGCATCCGGTAGCCGCGGAGGATGTTCCCCTGGACGTCGGCGAGCAGGTCGTTGTCCGGTTGGGCCTGCATCGTCACCACCCCACTTTCAGCGCGTCGCGGATCTGGGCAGCCGAGAAACCCGGAGTGCTCCGATACAGGAACAGCTGCACGTTGGGGTTGTCGTCGAGCAGCAGCGCCAGCCGCCGCGGGAGCTTGACGAGGTCGTCGCTCACCGTTGCCACGTCCTCAGGGAGCCGCAGCGCGTCGTGTGCCCTGACCCAATCGATGAACTCGTCGGGGTGTTGTTCAACCGGGGTGCGCGGTGGGTCGGCGATGTACTGCAGCAGCGTGTCGAAGGCCCCGCCGACGTTGTAGATGAAGTCGCGGATGTAGTTGGAGAAATCTCCGTCGTACAGGCTGAACATGCACAGGTTGCCGTCGACGATGTCGAACCGACCGACGTGCACCACCTGGGTGTTGTCCAGGCCGACGATGACCTCCTCGACCACGCCGACGAGGTCCTGCACCATGTACGCCCGCTCGATGGGGGACGTGTCGCGCAGCGGCATCACGAGGTTCATCGGAATCTGGACATTGTCGGTGGGATTCATCGAGAAGCCCGAGGGTGGTGGTTGCGGCGGATCGCGCCACTTCCAGAACGCGATGAGCGGGCGTACAAGGAGGTTTTTGAGTCGCGTGGTGATGGTCATTGGATCCCCCTCCGATTGCCCGCGACGCGCGCAGCGTAACCGACCCATGAAAAGCCCCGGAAGTAGGGTGGCTCATGGACCAGATCTCGCCGCAGCTCGTGGACGAGCTCATCTCGAAGATGCAGGTGGGTTTCCCTGATCACGTCGAGGGTGAGCGTCCGATTCACAGCAGCGGCGTCGGGGCCATCGGCTGGTTCCAGGGCAGTGATGTGGCGTCGGAGTACTGCAAAGCGACACACTTCGGTCGTCAGTGGACTCCCGTGCGCGTTCGGTTCTCGAACGGCAACGGCCAGCCGGACCCCGACGGTCGACGTCAGGTTCGCGGGATGGCCATCAAGTTCTACCTGAACGCGACGCTGAGCGAAGAGCTCGAGATCGTTCCGAGGTGGGACGGGGCTGAGATCGTCGAGACGGATCTTGTGTGCATGTCCGTCCCCACGTTCCTCGCAACGTCGGCCGAGGAGGTCCTTGACTTCGAGAAGTCGATCGCGCCGCGCAAGACCCGCCGGCCCAGCCCGTGGGCTCGGTTCAAGTCGCTCGTGACGATGTGCCCGCTGCCGGTTCAGGACGCGGGCGTCGACTACTCCAACACCGACGGCATTCTCGAGTTCGCCGCAGGTCACCCGGGCTCACACGGGTTCATCATCGCCAACTCGCTGCTGCGGACGCCGAGCAGCTACGACCGCCTGACCTATCACGCAGTTCACGCCTTTGAGATCGAGAACACTCGTGGAGAACGTTCGATGGTGCGTTTCACGATGGAGTCCACGTCGGGCAACCACTACATCGGTGCCCCCGACGACAAGACCAACACGGTGGGCAATGAGGAGGATCCCGCCTATCTCCGTGATGGCCTGAAAGACCGCCTCCACCGAGCGCGGCGGTTCACCCTCAAGATGGCCGTCGCCGATCCCTGGGACGACACCGCGGATTGCACCACACCCTGGCCGTGGAGCCGCAAGCGGGTCCTGATGGGCTCCCTCTCACTCGTGCGCGCCATCCCTGATGACGTCACCGAGAAACTGGCCTTCAATCCCGGACGACTCGTCGATGGCGTTGGCCTGTCCGACGACCCCGTCTTGCACGCGCGGATCGCCGTGTACAACGAGTCGCAGCAGCGAAGGGGTGCTGACCTGTGCCCGGTGGCCCACGGAGAAACGTGATCGCTCAGGTCTGGCTGAGCTCGCGTCTCGCGTCTCGAATCTCGCGCCGCGCGAACTCCATGGCGCTCTCGTAATCCATCGCAGCGCCTTCGCCATAGCAGGCCTCGAACTCGTCCACGCCCATCTGGGCCCGCAGGTCGTCTCGCAGTTCTTCCACGCCGGGAGCCAGTCCGAGGCCGTGCTGAGTGCTCGCGCCGAGGATCGCGGCCGCCAACTCGAGCCGGCCGATGCGCGCGAACAGGGCACCAACGTCCATCAAGGTCGTGGCAACGCTTCCGTGATTTCCGGCGCGGTAGAACGACTCGACGACCGACGCGAGCATCTCCAGGGATCGGTCGTGATCTCCGTCGAACCGGGCGAGCGCGGCCAGCTCCCGAAGCATGGTGCTCTCGAAGTAGTCGAGCCGCTGGTCCCGCGCGTAGACGAGTGACTCTTGCAGCACCCGCACCGCTCGCTGTGGGTCGACATCGGCGTACGCCCGCGCCTCGCCATTGAGCGCGTACGCGATCAGATACGGATTCTCCGTTGCCCGCGCGGCGTCGAGTGTTGCCTCGACGATCGAGCGCGCTTCGTCGGGCCGCCCCATCCCGGGAAGGACGGAGAGCCGGAAGCCGAGCCCGATCGTGCGTTCGAGGGTTCCGCCCGACTCCATGATCGTCAGGTACTCGAGAAGACCTTCCATGTCGCCCGTGTAGCGGTACCCGAGCGCTGTCCACATTCCGCTCCACGCAGGGTCGAAGCCGTCATGGCTGTCGTCACGCTCGAGATCCTTGGCGCGTCGAGCCCGCTCGACCGACAGCTCCGGGTGGCCGATGATGCCGCACAGAGCGGCGGCGGTGTACACCCTCGGCAGATGTGGGAACGGCTCGGCGTCCTCGAGAGCGATGATTTCCTCGGCCCACCCGATCGCCTCGAAGCGCATCAGGGGGAACCCCAGCATCGTTGCATGGGCGGCGATCGTGCCTGCGAGAGCTGGTGAGCCGTGGTCGCGCGAGTAGAGGAAAGCGGAGCGGAGGTTGGCGTATTCGCGGTCGACCCAGTCGAGGGCGTCGAGCTGGTCGCGACCGTTCCATCGGTCCCAGCGCTCCACGCTCGTCGACGCGTAGTAGGCCGCGTGCCGCTCGTGCGCATGGTCGGCCCGGCCCGACTCTTCGAGCCTCTCGAATGCAAACGTGCGGATCGTCTCGAGTAACCCGTAGCGAGACGTGCCGCCGAGCCGCTCTGCGACGACGAGCGACTTTCGCACCAGCGAGTCGAGCACGTCCAACACCTCGTACTCGTCGAGTCCACCGACGACCGAGCTCATCGCGTCGAGGTCGAAGCCGTCGGCGAAGACAGCCGCGTGCTCGAGGAGATGACGCTCGGTGTCGTCGAGGATGTCGTACGACCAGGCAACGGTCTGACGAAGCGTCTGGTGATGGTCGTCGCCACGTCCCGACCGCTTGAGGAGCCGGAACCGATCTTGGAGGCGGTCGAGGATCTCTTGCACTGTCATCGATCGGACGCGTGCGGAGGCGAGTTCGAGCGCGAGGGGGAGTCCGTCCAGTCGGTCGCAGATCTCGGCGACTGCGACGAGCTCGGCGTCAGCACGCAGGTTGTAGTCAGGCGCCACGCCTCGGGCGCGTTCGATGAACAGTGCCACGGCCTCCGAGTCCGGCCGAATCGCCAGGGCGAGCGGCGGTACTACGACGACCTGCTCCGCAGGGATCTGCATGGCTTCGCGCGATGTCGCGAGAACCCGCACGCTGCCGCCAGCACGCGCCATCACCTCCGCGAGGTCGCCTGCGGCTGCGAGGACGTGCTCACAATTGTCCAGCACGATGAGGAGCCGCTGGCCCCTGATGGTGTCGGCGATGCTCTCCGTCACCGTCGAACCAGGCCGGGCGGTGATGTTGAGCGTGCTGGCCACCAGATCAGGAACCGACGACGAGTCGCGAACGGCGGCCAGCTCGACGACCCACACGCCATCGGGAAACCCGGAGCCGACACTGGCGGCGCATTGCATCGCCAGGCGAGTTTTTCCCACCCCACCGGTGCCGGTGAGGGTGACCAGCGGATCGTCGGCCAGGAGATCGCACACGTCAGCGAGAAGCCGCTCACGTCCGATGAAGGTGTTCGCGACAGGATCCAGGTTGCCGGGAAGCGCGGAGATCGTTCGCAGGGCTCCGAACTCCACGGCCAAGCCATCGGCGACCACTTGATGGAGGGTGACGGGATCGGTGAGATCGCGCAGGCGATGCCGGCCCAGGTCGATGGTGTCGATCGATCGGACGATGGCAGCGACTTCTTCCGCGAGCAGGATCTGGCCGCCGTGCCCGGCTGACATCACCCGTGCCGTCCGGTTCAGTACGGGGCCGAAGTAGTCGTCGTCGCGTGATTCGGCTTCACCAGCACCGATGCCCATGCGAACCGCCAGATCGAGGTTCAGCTGGGCGCGGATCGCGGCGCGGACCGCGTTCTCCGATGACTGAAACGCCGCGCACACGCCGTCTCCCGTGTGCTTGAACATCCACCCGTCGTGGTCCTCGATGGCCGACCGAAGGACCTCGTCGTGTCGAGCGAGCGATGCCCGCATCGACTCTGGATCGGCCTCCCACCCGCGCGTCGAGCCTTCGATGTCGGTGAACAAGAAGGTGACGGAGCCCGTCGGTCGCTCCATCGGACGATGTTGTCACATGCTTTGTGATCGAGGCCAAGCCTCGAGGGAGCGACCGAGCAGTCAGCTGCCGTAGCCGCGTGCGGCTTTGGCCAGCTCCCGGAGTTCGGCGCGCTCGTCGTCGGTGAGTACGTCGAAGTCGGGCCCGTGCAGCTGATCGGTGTGTGCCTCGATGGCGTCCCGCTGCTCGCTGAGGTCGCCGACGTCGGGATACGGCTTGGACCACCCGAAGAACTCGGCGTTCCATTCGCCCGCCGGACCGCTCAGAATGGCCTCGAGTGGCCCCATGCCCGCTGCCTGGACTGCGATGCAGTGGCGGCCGAAGCGCAGCTCGCGCATCGTCTGCGCGAGCTGAAAGGTGCGGGCGGCGCCGGATTCGGCAGGCAACTCCTGGTCGCGCCAACCGACGAACGTCGGTGCGCCGGCGGGGTTGGCCGAGGTCACGACTTGCTCGAGCAGCTCACCGAGCCGCTCCACGCCGTCCATTCCGCCGAGGCGCTGTTCGCCGTACTCCTGGCAGATTCCGGCATAGATCCTTGCGCCCTCGATCGGGCTGCACACCGCACGGCCGTCGGAGACCATCGATCGCATCAGGCCCGGCTCCCAGAAGTACGCCGCGGCGACCACGTTGTCCGGCGGACATTGGCCGAGAACCCCGAGCCGGCCGGTGGCGTAGGCCCCCCTGCCCTCGGCCATTCCGCGCTCGTGTGCCTTCTGCAGAGTGGTGTCTGCCATCAGCCACTCCATTGCCAACATGCCGATCGATCCCCGCATGCTGCGGGCCACAGTGACGCTGTCCATATGCACACGATAGTGACCGGCGCGCACGGACGCCGGGCATGAAAGGGAGCGATCCGGCTACCGTCATCACGATCGATTCGAGGGGGTCGCAATGCACGTCGGCTATTCAGTCGCCTTCCAGAACCCGGAGAACGCACTCTCCGACAAGGAGGTCTGGGACCACGAGATGCGGATGGTCGAGGAGGCCGAGGATCTCGGCTTCGACTCGGTGTGGACCGTGGAGCATCACTTCACCGACTACACGATGTGCCCCGACCCACTGCAGCTTCTGGGCTGGATCGCCGCCAAGACCAACCTCCAGATCGGCACCGGCGTCATCGTCTTGCCGTGGAACGACCCGATGCGCCTGGCCGAGCGAATCGCGATGCTCGACAACCTCTCGGGTGGTCGGCTCATCCTCGGCATCGGCCGCGGTCTGGCGCGGATCGAGTACGAGGGCTTCCGTGTCCCGATGGACACGAGCCGCCAGCGGTTCCTCGAATACGCCCGCATGGTGCTCGAGGGGCTCGAGAACGGCTACGTGGAGTGCGATGGCGAGTTCATCCAACAGCCGCGCCGCGACATCCGTCCGGCTCCTGAGCATTCGTTCGTCGGCCGCAGCTATGCCGCATCGGTGAGCCCCGAGGGCATGCCCCTGATGGCCCAGCTCGGGGTGGGTCTGCTGGTGATTCCGCAAAAGCCGTGGGAAGTCGTGGAGGAGGACTTCCGCTCCTACAGCGAGGAATGGGTCAAGCATCACTCCCACGAGCCACCCCCGCCACTGTCGGGCGGGTTCTGCCTCGTCGACAGCGACGCGGGCCGGGCCGAGGAGAAGGCCCTGGAGTGGATCGGCCGGTACTACGGCACCGTCATGAAGCACTACGAGTTCGGTGAGAAGCGTCCGCACGAGGGCGTGAAGGGCTACGAATTCTACGAAGGCATCTCCCGGTACATCGAGCGGCACGGCGGCCAGGGCGCCGCGGAGGACTTCGCGCGCTTGATGCCCTTCGGGACCCCCGATCAGGTGCTGGAGAAGATCCAGTTCATCCGCGAGAAGATCGGCATCGCTGCCTTTTTCCCCAACTTCAGCTTCGCCGGCATGACCTGGACCGAGGCGCGCCGCAACCGCGACCTCTTCGCCAAGGAAGTCCTGCCGGTCTTGAAGGAGTGGGACGCTCCGCAGGTGGGGATTCCCGCTGCGGCATCGGTCGGCTGAGCCGACCTGTCAGCCCTGGATCCGCAGGAGATCCACAACGAAGACGAGCGGGGTGTTGGGGCCGATCGAGCCTCCGCTGCCCGTTTCGCCGTATGCCAAGTCGCTCGGAATGACGAGGATGCGTCGTCCCCCCTCGCGCATGCCGAGCAAGCCTTCGTCCCAGCCCTGGATCACCTGACCGACTCCGATCGGGAAAGCGATCGGCGCGCCGCGACCCCATGACGAGTCGAAGATCGTGCCGTCGAAGAGGTTGCCCTGATAGTGCACGGTCACGGTGTCGCCCGCCTCGACCGCGTCACCGCCGCCGACCGTCACGTCGATGATCTCGAGCTCGTCGGTGGCTTCGGTGATGTCGGGGATGTCCGGCGGCGTGCTGTCGACGACCTGGAGTAGATCGACGACGAACACGAGCGTCTCTCCGGGGCCGATGTCCGGACCGGCTCCAGCGTCGCCGTAGGCCATGTCGGCGGGGATCACCAACAGTCGCCGGCCGCCTTCGGTCATGCCGACGATGCCGATGTCCCACCCAGGGATCAGGTTGCCCACGCCGATCGGTGAGAAGAAGGACTGTCCACGGTCCCACGAAGCGTCGAACTGAGCACCGCTGGACAACGCGATGCCGACGTAGTGCACCTCGACGACATCGCCCGCGTTGACCGCCGGTCCGTCGGTGGTGGTCACGTCCTGAACCAGCAGCGCGCCCGGGGGGCCCGGATTGTCCGGATTCAGGGTGATCGTGGGCTTACCGGGGTCTGCGACAGTCGACGCGTAGTCGGCTGCATTCCCCCCGCCGGCGACGTCGGGCGCTGCTTCGGTTGCACTCGATGGCTCGGACTCGGCTGCCGTGGCGTCCGGCGCGGCGTTGGTCTCAGCGTCGCCGGCATCGGTGGTGTCGCTGTCGCTGTCACCGCAAGCGGAGGCGAGGACCGCGAAGATCAAAAGGAGGGGAGCGATTCGACGCATGGGCGCCGAGGGTACGTGCTCGGCCGGAGATAGCGGAGGCGTCAGAACTCGGTTCCCTCACCGACCTCGATCATCCAGTCGATGAGCTCTTCGAGCTTCACGGCGTCGATGGCAGCCACCGTCTCGACCTGCGCGCTGACCATGGTTCCGAGCGGCGACACGTACCAGAGGCCGTCGAACTCTACGGTGAGGATCCCGAGACGCGGCGTCGAGGTGAAGATGTCGAAGTCGGGGAGTTCGCCGAACCCGACGAACTCATCGATCGCGTCCTGCGCGTCATCCTCGCAGAACTCCTCGACCTGCTCGGGCTGGTTCGGCTCCGTGAACACGGTCCTGAAGCAGCCATCGACATAGGACAGCTCGACGCGACCGAAGCCGTCTGGGCTCACGATCGTCGCGTGGAATTGGCCATCACCGACGTCGAAGCGCCCGTTGACGACAGGTGACTCGACCTCGACGCCGATGGCATCGATCGCCACCAGGCGCCCGGAATCGATGCCCGTCGAGCTGAGATCGAGGCGGGTGAGCTCGATGCGCACGTCGTTGCTCTCCAGCCCGTCGCGTGCGAATTTCTCTGCTTCGGCGAGCGACTCCAGGAAGAGGGGCGAGTAGGCGTGCAGCGCCTCGGCCTCGTCCGGCGGCAACAGCTCGATCACCCGCTGGAGATCGACGGCGAGAAGCGAGCGGATCATCTCCTCGACCGCAGCCTCGGCGGTCGCCTCTCCGCGTGCGACGAGGGCGTCTGCAGGGTTGGGGAGTGGGAGCCCCGCGTCGCGGCGCGCCGTCTCGGCGACCGTGTACCACGCGCTGATGTACCAGCGACCGTCCCGGCGCACGACGGCGATCCCGTCGTCGGTTGGTTCGATGTCGCTCACGTCGCGCGTTGCATCGCCGATCTCGGTGGCCGAGATCCGATCGAGGACGAGCGGGCCGAACGGGAACTCGGTCGGCTCGAAAGCGGCTGAGGTCTGGCCGCCGAGCAACCGCACGATGGCGAGATCTTCTGTGACCTGTTCGACGTCGAGCTCCACATCGGCGAACTCGAGGTCGATCCCGGCGACCGCGGCTGGATCGAACGATGCGTCGAGCACGCCGAGACGCTGGAGCTCGGTGACCATCTGGAAGCTCGGGTCGGTGAGGGTGCGTCGTTCGGTCGGGAGCAGCATCTCGGCTGCACCGAGCACGTCCTCTTCGGCGAGCGCGTCGAGGGCACCGCTGACGGCTTCCTCGGGGGTGGCGCCACCTGCGGCGGAGTTGGAGCTCAGCGTCGTGACGCCGATCGCGACCGCGATGACGAGGCCGATCAGGGCTACGGCGAGGATCGCACGCTGTGGGCCGCCGTTGCGCGACAGCTCCGCCTGCTCGATGGCGATGTCGTGGGCACCGAGGCCGTGCGCCGGAGGCTCATCGCCCATGTTGTTGCCGCCACCCACCGGGTCGTCAGTCATGTCTTTCCTCGATCTGTGAGCCGGTCCTCGAAAGAGCGAGGACAAGAGTCATGTCGACCGCGCACACCACCAAGTTGACCCACACGCCCCAACGATCGGAGAGCGGGGATCGGAGCACGATCACCGCCCCCGATGCTGACACAGCGATCGTCGCCAGAGCGGTCACCTGCATCAGGAGCCGCGATCGGAGGATGTGGGCGATGAAGACCGCGACGGCTCCGGCCGGGATGAAGAAGAACGCGGCGAGGGCCACCCGCCCGAGCAGCGATTGGGTGACGTCGAGCCGGGCTGCCGTCGTCGCCAGCTCCCACCCGCTTCTGGCGCGGCGTCCACTGGCCGCCCAGGGCAGTAGCAGGGTGGCAGCGATTGCCGCCGTCGTCGCCGTCACGGCGAAGTGCAGACGGCGGCCGGCGATCGCGTGTGGGATCACTCGGGCCTGACGCGGTAGCCCGCCCCGCGAAGGCCGTTCGCCACGTCGGTCGCATGATCGGCGTCGCGCGTTTCGATCGCCAAGTCCAGCACCGCGGCGGTCGCGATCACATCGCTCCACATACGTTGATGGCTCACCTCGACGATGTTCGCTCCGTGCTCGCCGACGATGGCAGAGACCGAGGCGAGCTCGCCGGGTACGTCTCGGAGGTCGACGGACATCCGGCTCAGTCGTCCGGTGCGAATCAGCTCGCGCTGCAGCACGTTGGCCAGCAGCCGCGTGTCGATGTTTCCGCCACTGACGACCAGTCCGACCCGACGTCCCGCGTACAGTTCCGGCTCGGTCCGGAGTGCGGCCAACGCGATTGCACCCGCGCCCTCGACCACGGTTTTCTCGATCTCGATCAGGGTGGCGACGGCTGCCTCGATCGCCGGCTCGGGGACGAGCCGCACCGCGTGCACGAGGTCTCGGATGATGGGAGCGGGCAGCTCGCCGGCTCTGGCGACGGCGATTCCCTCGGCGATCGTTTGACCTCCGACGGTTCCTGACTCGTCGGCGTCGTGCTTGAGCCGGTGGGTTCCCGGCCACCGTTCGCTCTGTACGCCGATCACCTCGATGTCAGGACGGCGGGCGCATGCGGCCACTGCGACTCCAGCGATCAGCCCGCCTCCGCCGACCGGGACGATGAGGACCTCGAGATCCGGTTGATCGTCCAGCATCTCGATGGCTACGGTGCCCTGGCCTGCCATGACGGCTGCGTCGTTGTACGGAGGGACGAAGACCTGACCGTGCTGCTCCAGGAGCTCATCGGCGTGCCGGGCAGCACTCGGGAAGTCGTCGCCGGCGAGCACCACCTCTGCGCCCAGCGCACGCGTGTTGGCGACCTTCACGTTGGGGGTGAACCGGGGCATCACGATCGTCGCGGGAATGCCGAGCCGTCCCGCGTGGTACGCCACGCCCTGCGCGTGGTTGCCTGCAGACACCGCCAGGACGCCCCGCTGCCTCTCTTCCTCGTCGAGTTGGAGGAGACGGTTCAGCGATCCGCGGTCCTTGAACGACGCGGTGTACTGGAGGTTCTCGAGCTTCAGCCACACGTCTGCGCCCGTCATGGCGGACAGGGTCCGCGAGTGAACGAGCGGCGTTCGGACCAGATGCCCGTCCATTCGGCCGGCCGCTGCCGCGACGTCGCTGGCGGTGATGGCGTGGCCTGACATGGTGCGAACTTACGACGCCGTCCGCACCGCGGCCATCATGGGTGCGGTGATCGAGTCGACCGAGACCAGGGAGTGGGAGGCGCCGCCGAGCGCGTCCCCCGCCGGCTGGTCCCAGCTCATGGAGCGACTCGGCTTCGCCGTTCTGGTCGTCACCCTCATCGCAGTGATGGTGGTGATCGACACCGGACACGAGGACGTCTTCGCGAGGATCAAGCTCCGCGTGGCATTCCTGGGGGCGGGCGCCCTCGCCGTCATCCTCGTTCTCGCGGGAGGTGGCCTCCTTCGTCGACGGCACCTCGCGGACTGGCTCGTCCTCGGGTACGTGGCGTGGTCGGGGCTGGCGTGGGTGGTGGCCCCGGACCTGGGAGATCAGTGGTGGGGTGAGCGATTTCAGTTCCAAGGCATGGGCTCGGTCGTGACGTATGCGCTGCTGTACCTCGCCGCCCGTCGGTGCGTTGCCACCTCAGGTCAGTTGGTCTCCTTGCTGTGGTGGGTGCTGGCAGGTGGAACTTTCCTCGCCACCTATGGGGTTCTCCAGCGCGCCGACCTCGACCCGGTGTGGGACACCCTTCTCGACGGTCGCGTGTTCTCGACGATCGGCAACCCCAACACCTTGGCGAGCGTGCTCGTGTTGATGCTGCCGCTCTCGTACTACTTCGTGCGGCGCGGGTCGGTGCCCCAGCGTGCCGTCGCCGCGGTTGCGGCGGTGAGCATCGCCGTCGCGCTCGTCTTCACGGCGAGTCGCGGTGGGTTCATCGCAGCCGCGGTCGGCGTCATCATCTTCGTGACGCTCGGACCGCGGCCGTCGCGCCGTGAGGTCGAGACGGCCGCGGCTGGTGTCCTCGTCCTGGTCGCGCTGGTGATCGCCGTGTCGCCGCTTAGGACCGAAGTCACCAGCGCGTGGGACCGGGCGCTCTCCACGTTCGACTCCTCGGACGAATCGCGTCGCTTTCATGTCGACGGCTGGAACGTGACCCTCGCCATGGTCGTCGATCACCCGCTCGTCGGTGTCGGCCACGAACGCTTTCCCGTGGAGTTCCCGGCGTATCGGGACCGAGAGCTGTCCGACGAGGCGATCGCCCGCTTCGCGCCATATCGCCTCGAAAGCCCCCACAACGTGCCGCTCGCCATCGCGGTGGGGGCCGGGCTGCCCGCGCTCGCGCTCTATCTCTCGCTGGTCGCGGTGACATTTGCGGCGTGGATCAGGCACCCGCTCGAACGGACGCTCCAGGCGGCCATCGTCGCGGTCGTGGCATCGCATCTTGTCGCCGACATGTTCGTGACCGCCGATCTCTCCTCGGCCAGCGTCTTCTGGGTGCTGCTCGGGGCGATGGTGTCGGTGGTGCAGACCGGCTCGTCGGTCCAGGCCGATTCAGACCACTGAGGACGCCACTGCCGACATGTGATCGGGCCCGATGTCGCAGCAGCCCCCGAT
>CAZVUM010000011.1:0-46484 GCA_964629575.1 uncultured Acidimicrobiales bacterium
CCCACCGACGTGTCCCCCACCGACGTGTCCCCCACCGACGTGTCCCCCACCGACGCGTCCCCCACCGACGCGCCCGCACCGACGAGGTGAAGCTTGTCGCCGGCGACGTAGCTCACCCACGAGCCATCGGGCGACAGCCGGGGGTCGAAGACGCCCTCGACCGTGTCGAGCCGACTCACCGACGCCGGACCGGCCGCGACATCGAGCACGTAGGCGGCGCCGGCGAGCGCGAAGACGGCGCGCGAGCCGCGAGCATCCGTCGCGTAGCCGACGATTCCGGCCGCGCCTTCGCGAGCGCGCTCCCGGCGCGCTCGCTCGGCAGCCGGTAGCTCGGCCTCGTGGTCGTCGGCCAGGAGGGTCGCCGGATCCGCGAGGAGCATTTCGTCGCCGGACACCGGGTTGTGGGCCCACAGGCACGTCACGGGGTCCTCGGGACCACGTGAGCGCAGGAACAGCACGAGTCCGGAATCGGTCACCGTGAAGGTTCGTGGCGATCCGAGCGTGAATCGCTGGGTGCGCGCGCTCTGACGCGGGAAGGAATCGGTCACCGCGCCGACGGTAGCGCTACGACGCTGTCGGTAGCCTCGCCCGGGTGGCACTCCCCGACCCAAGCGATTTCGACGAGCTCGACGAGCGGCGCCGCGCCCTGTGGCAGCGGTATGGACGCAGCGAACAGATCCTCTTCGTGAACCTCGTCGGTCTATCGATCGACGAGACCCGGCTGGACTACTGCCGGCTGTCGCTCCCGTTTCGGTCCGAGCTGCTTCAGGCAGGCGGGTCTGTCCACGGCGGGGTGATCGCCTCGCTGATCGACACGGCATGTGTACCGGCGGTGGGTTCGGGATTCACCGAAGCGCGCCCGTACTCCACCATCGACCTTCATGTGCAGTACATGGGCGCCGCCCGCGACGGCGACGATCTCGTCGCCGCGGCCTGGATCACCAAGAGAGGGCGCTCGATCGTCTTCTGCGATGCCGAGGTCGAGACGAGCAGCGGGCGAACGGTCGCCCGTGCCTCGCTCACCTTCAAGGTGTCCTGACGAGCTGCGTCCTGAGACCCGTCAGGTTCAGTTGCCCAGCAGTTTGTTGATCACGCGCCCAACAGCGCCGGGCTGGGGAACCTCGACACCCTCGGGGATCAGACCGGGGGTCTCCTGCTGCATCGCAGTGAGAACTTGGGTCGGCGACGGATTGACCATCACCACGCCCCCGACAGCGACCGTCGGTACGGTCTCGTTGCCGTTGGCGTGAGACCGCACGAAGTCGGCCGCGCTTGGGTCGTCCCAGATGTTGTGCTTGTCGAGCGGGATGTCGTACTTGGAGAGCTTGCGCTCCAGAGCCATGCAGAACCCGCAGCCGGGTCGCCAGTAGAACGTGATTGCGTCATCGGCCATGGTGCAGTGAACACCACGGGCGCGGTCATTGTTCCCGGGAGCACGGTTCCCTCGAGCACCAACCCCTCGACTCACCCCGAGTCGGAATCGCGATCGATGTATCCGGCGTCTGACAACACCGCGACCAACCGCCCGTAGTCGAGCTCGCCGCGTATCGGCGGGCGCCACCGCCCATCTGCGTCATACAGGACCGTCATCGGAAGCCCGCGAGCGCCGTGGTTGCGAGACAGCGAGTCCTTGTTGACTCCGACATCGCTGGCGACGATGTAGTCCTCCAAGCCGAACTGCCGAGCAAACGAGCGCCCTGCACCGCCACTCGTCTCCTGCGTGTGAATGAATACGAAGTCGACCTCGCCGGCGAAATCGTTCGCTGCGCGGACGAAGTCGGGGAGCTCTCGCCGGCAATTGGGGCACCAGCTGGCAAAGAAATTCACGACGGTGGGGGTGCCCTCGAAGTCGGCGAGCCGGATGCGTTCGTCGTCGAAGAGGCCGGGGAGATCGAACGCCTCGCGTGATCCGTCTCCGCTGGCCTGATCTTGCACCGCACCCCACACAACCCAGCCGAGGAAGATCACGAGGGCAGCGACGCCACCGAAGAGGACATACCAGGACCAACGGTCCGATCTGCGGCGCGACGTCTTCGGCCGGCGCTTCGTCTGAGCCATGCGGGGAGAACCCCACACACGGTGTCGTCATCCCGAAGAGTCCGATTGCCGACAATCGATGCATCGCGCTTCGATCGGTCGGCCACCGGATCAGTCGGCCACCGGTTCGGCCGGTTCGGCCGGTGTGGCGTCGCATTCGACGCGTCGGCGAGCCGCATCGACCACAGGCGAGGGCCCCAACGACCACCCGAGCACCCGCACCAACATCGCCGCGGCCGGCCGCACGGCGACGACATCGACGAGGGGGGCCGACGGGAGGCGCAGACCTCGCTGCACGAACCGCGGCAGCAGCGCCACTGCGGCACCGGTCACCAGCGCGTATGCGGGACGGGCCCACAGCGGAACGGGCGGAAAGACGAGGAACCTCGCCGTCTTGCGGGCTTGGGCGCCCGCGACCAACGCGGGGCGCACGTCGTTCCAATAGGCGGTGAGCTCCCGCCTCGACGTGGGCACGTCCTCTGCGCCGAGGGCGATCGCGATCACCGCCATCTCGGCGAGGTAGCGGTCGACATCGGCGTCGGACAGCTCGGTTGACCCGTACGCACGTACCGCCCGCACAAAGGAATCGACCTCCGTCGCATGGACCCACCTCAACAGTGCAGGATCGTTGGCGGAGTACGGACGGCCGTCTGGCGCGACCCCCTCCACCGTGTCGTGCACCGCGCGCACGCGCGCGATGGCCCGCTCCGCAGTCGCTGTGCTGCCGAAGGTCGTCGCCGACACGAAGGAGGCGGTTCGGTGCAGCCGACCCCACGGATCGGTTCGATAGTCGGAGTGCTCGGCCACACCCGCCATCGCAAGCGGATGCATGGTCTGCAGCAGCAGCGCCCGGAGTCCCCCGATGATTCCGGCGATGTCGGAGTGTACGCGCCAGGCCACCGAATCCGGCCCGAGGAGCCCCTCGTCGCCGACGGGCGTCTCGAACACCTCGAGCCCCGGTCCACCCGAACCCACCAGCAGGCCGCGGACGGCATCGCCGATGCGGGTTCTCACCGCCTCGATCAGTACATCGAGGTCGCCCGACGTGTCGGGCTCGGTCATCTTGCCGCGGTCCGTCTCACCGACCTGCGGCCTTGAAGGCCTCGAAGATCTTCTTGCAGTCCGGGCACACCGGAAACCGCTGTGGGTCACGGCTCGGCACCCACTTCTTGCCGCAGAGAGCGGTGACCGGTTCGCCGGTCACCGCGCTGCGCGTCATCTCGACCTTGTCGACGTAGTGAGCGAAGCGCTCGTGGTCGCCGTCGTCGAGGAACTCCTCGGTGCGGTCGTCGAGAAGGGTTCCCCCGTCGGGTTCGACCGTCGAATTCCACACCGAGGACCGGATCACAGGACCTGACCGCCAAACCCTGCGGCGTCCTCGATGGCACCCCATGTGTTGGGGCCGACGATGCCGTCGACGGCGAGGGCCTTGTCTCCCTGGAACGCCCGAACGCCGGTCTCGGTGGCTGGACCGAAAACGCCGTCGGCTGCACCGACGCCGTCGTATCCGATGCGTACCAAGAGGCTCTGAACCTGCTCGACGTGATCGCCGCCTGATCCGCGCTGCAACGTGGGTCGATCACTCATGTGGGGTCTCTCCCTGACGTGGATGGTCCGTCCCAGTATGGTGCGCGGCGGGGCCAAGGGGAACAGAAGCGAGGACTGGTGGAAACCAGCGACGACGCCCGAGGGATCGACTCCAAGGCCGGATGGTTTGTCGCGGCGGCCGCGTTCTTGTCCCTGTTCGCGGTGTTCGGAGTGGCCTACAGCTTCGGCGCGGTGTTCACAGCGATCCGAGACGAGTTCGGGGTCAGCAAGTCGGAGACCGCGTGGCTCTTCGCGATCACGACCTTCCTCTACTTCGTCTTCGGAATCGTGACGGGTCGGCTCAGCGACCGCTATGGCCCGCGTCCGGTCCTTCTCGCCGGGGCCGCCGCGATGGCGGGCGGGCTCATCACCACAGCCGCGGTGGACGAGCTCTGGGTGGGGTACATCACGTACGGATGCGGAGTTGGAGTCGGCGTCGCCTGTGCCTACGTACCGATGGTGGCGGCCGTCGGCGGGTGGTTCGAGCATCACCGAACAACCGCTCTCGGAGTCGCTGTTGCCGGAATCGGGGTTGGCACGCTCGTCGCCGCACCGGCGGCCAAGGCGCTGACCAACGCCCACGATTGGCGCACTACCTACGTCGTCCTCGGCATCGCTTCGGCGGCCCTGCTCTCACTGGCGTCCGTTTTCGCCCGCCGCCCTCCGGTGTCGACTGCCGGCGCTTCACTCCCGCCGCTGCGCGACCTGTTGTCGTCCTCGTCGTTCCGGCTTCTGTACCTCGGGATGCTGCTCAGCTCGATGGCGCTGTTCCTTCCGTTCGTCTTCCTCGACGACTACCTGTCGGCCCGCGGCAGCGATCAGGGCCCGCTCCTCATCGGCGTCATCGGCGCCGCGTCGGTCGTCGGCCGCCTGGGTATCGGGGCCCTCGCCGATCGCGTCGGCCTGGCCACCCTCTACCTCGGCTCATGCGCAGCGATCCCGCTGACGTTCTTGCTGTGGCTCGCCGCCGACACCAACTTCGTGGTGCTGCTCGTCTTCGCGACGTCGATGGGTGTGAGCTACGGCGGATTCATCGCACTGGCGCCCGCGGTGACCGCGATGGCTTTCGGGCCAGAAGGCCTCGGCGGCGTCCTCGGCGCGCTGTACACGTCCGCCGGCATCGGCGGGCTCATCGGGCCGCCACTCGCCGGCGCGCTCGAGGGGCGGTTCGGCTACACGCCCACGATTCTTCTGGCCATCGCGTTGGGTCTCGCCGCGGTCCCGGCGCTGTGGCCGGTCGCGCAGCCGGCCAAGCGCAACCCCGCGGACCCCGAGGTGTTCACCGTCATCGGAACGGGCTGAACAACCCGCGGTCGACGCCGCCGCTCAAGGGACTCAGTCGACGCGAACCGGCGGGTTCGGACGCCCGATGTCCTCGCACGCAGCCTGGTAGTGCCCAAGTACGGATCCAGCGTCAGTCACCGACTCGACGTCGCCGTCGGGACCCAGATTGAGGTTGGCCCCATAGATCTGGAACCAGACGTCGGTGACCTCGGTGTTGTCCACCGGCACGAGCAGGGTGTGAATCGACCCCGCTGGCTCGTAGAGGGAACGAGCCGGCACGGTCGACGTAGTCGGATTCGGCGTAGTGCCAGGCCCCACTCAGCGTGTAGGCGTAGACCTGGCCTGTGTGGCGGTGGGTCTGGACCTCGACGCCGGGAGCGAAGCGCGTGCGGACGATCCACAGACCCTCCTGGACCTTGGCCACGAGCACCTTGAGCTCGGTCCCGTGCCCGACCTGGGGGGAGAGTAGCGGGGCGCCCGTCTGATCGGCTGGGGATGGGCGCGGCTGCTCACAGGACAAGCAGCAACACCATCACGATGACCACGACCACGATGGCCGCGCCGAACAGCGCCGTCGACCGCCCAGACGACGAGATGGGGTCGGCGACCCGGGCCGCCATCGACTCCACTTCCGAGCGCACCACCTCGGTCTCGGCTTCGCGGTGCGGGGGCTCGTCCTCGGGCCCGAACAGCTCCTCGAAGACGGCGTCGGCCCGGCGCTCGTCGTTGCGGTGGACCACGAGCTGACCCGCGCGATCGATCGCCCACTGCAGACCGGCGCCATCGAGGTGACCGACCAGGTTCTCCACAGTGGCGACGTCCATCTCGTCGAGCTCGTAGGTCGGTCCTCCGGTGGCGCTGACTTCGGCGACCAGGAGAGCGTCGCTGAGGAGCCCGTGGTCCATCAGGTCCTGCACGAACGCGGGGAGCCGAGGCGGCTCTTCGAGAACCTCGTCTGGGTCGATCGGCCCGTCTGGCCCGTCTGGCCCGTCTGGCCCGTCTGGCTCGTCTGGGTCGGCAGGCTCCTCCGGATCGACGGACTCGTCTGGGTCCTTGTCGCTCATCGGTCGCAACAGTAGGTGTCGAGGGCCGCCGCCCTGCAAGATGGGGTCATGCCGCTCGGGCCCTTCGATTCCTGGCTCCTGCTCTCGTTCGGCGGTCCCGAGGGGCCCGACGACGTGACGCCGTTTCTCCGAAACGTGACCGCGGGCCGCGGGGTCCCCGATGCGCGGCTCGCCGAGGTCGCTGCGCAATACGAGATGTTCGGCGGGCGAAGTCCGATCAACGGTCACAACCGCGCCCTGCGCAGTGCGGTGGAGGCGGAACTCACGCAGCGAGGTCACTCGCTCACGAGCGCGTGGGGCAACCGGAACTGGACGCCCACGGTGCCGACAGCGCTCGAAGAACTGCGCGACGCCGGCTGCACGCACACCGTGTGCATCGCCACATCGGCCTTCAGCTCCTATTCCGGGTGCCGGCAGTACCACGACGACATCGAACGGGCACGTGCTGGGGTGCCGGGCGCACCTGCGGTCCAGCGAGTCCGGGTGTTCTGGAATCACCCCGCGTTCGTCGGCAGCGTCGCGGACCGCATCGTCGATCACCTCGAGGAGGCGGGCCTCGATGGGCGGGTCGCCACCGTTTTCACCGCACACAGCATCCCCGTGGCTCAGGCGGCGACGTGTGACTACGCCCAACAGCTCCGCGAGGCAACGACACTGGTCGCTCGCAGCGCTGGCCTGACCGGACGGGTGGAGCTCGCATACCAAAGCAGGAGCGGCCCACCGTCGGTGCCGTGGCTGGAGCCCGACATCAACGACACGCTTCGCACCCTCTCCGACGACGGCGTCGAGGTGGTCCTCGTCGTCCCGTTGGGGTTTCTGAGCGATCACATGGAGGTGGTGTTCGATCTCGACACTCAGGCGGCAGCGACGGCCGAGGCGCTCGGGATACAGATGATCCGCGTGGCGACCGTCGGCAGCCTCCCCCGGTTCGTTTCGATGCTGGTCGACCTGATGGAAGAGGCCGCCGGTCTACGGACCGAACGGCCGTCCGTGGGCCGCAGCGGTCCACGGCCCGACATCTGCGCGGCCGGATGTTGCCCCGCCCCTCAGAGACCAGACACTCGTAGCGGCTGAGGTCAGCCGGCGGCTCGCAACCGGTCGGCGACGGGCCCCGACTCGCCCGCTATCCAGTGGGCTCGGCAGCGCAGCTCATAGGTGACCTCGGCGGCGCGACCGTCGTCGATGAGGACCACATCGCCGTCGTACACCTGGACGCCGTCGTGCAGGCGGGCGTTGTGGGTGGCGGGCTCCCCGCACCAGCAGCGGGCCTGCACCTGGAGCTCGATGCGTTCGTCCGCCAGCTCCAGCAGCCGCGCACTCCCGGGGAACAGCCGACCGCGAAAATCCGTGAGCAGACCGAACGCCCACACGTCGGCACCGAGTTCGTCGACGACCCTCGCGAGCTGCTCGACCTGTGTGTCGGTGTAGAACTGCGCCTCGTCACAGACGACGAAATCGAGAGCCCCGTGCCCCGAGCGGTGGGTGCGTGCGAGCTCGACGAAATCGACGCGGGGCGTGACCTCGATCGCCGGCGCGGCGACCCCGAGCGCGCTCGAGACCATCGCACCCTCGCGGTCGTGCATGCTGCACAACAACCCCGTGCCGGTGCTCGCAAGGTTGTGGTGGATCTGCAAGGCCATCGTGGACTTGCCCGACCCCATCGTGCCGTAGGAGAAGCGCAGGCATCCCATGGCTGCAAACTACACCCGTGTGATTCCCGCGTGAAAGGGGGTCATCCGCATCCGCTCGTGGTCCCGCAGGATCGGCAGCTGTAACAGGCTCCCGCCCGGATCATCTGATCGCCGCACGTGAGGCAGAGCGGCGCGTCGGATCGAATCGGCGACGTGGCGGGGGGCGCGCCGAGCGCCGAGCTCGGCTCGTTCACCTTGGGATCCGGGACCACCTCGGAGCCGATGCTCGATTCGACGGCCGCGCTCTCGAAGCCCGGGAGCGGTGGATCGAGGCGCTCGTCGGTGCTGAGAACGCCGAGGGTCGCCCGCTCGTCGGCGGGGAGGTACTCCAGCGCGAGCCGACGGAAGATGTAATCCACCAAGCTGCTGGCAATGCGCAGCTCGGGGTCGTCTGTGATGCCCGCCGGTTCGAAGCGCACGTTGACGAACGCCTCGACGTAGGAACGCAGCGGAACCCCGTACTGCAGCCCGTGGCTCACCGAGATCGCGAACGCATCCATGATGCCGGCGAGCGTGCTGCCCTGTTTGGCCACGGTGAGGAAGATCTCGCCGGGGTGACCATCGTCGTACTCCCCGACCGTCATGTAGCCGTGGCAGTCCGCGACCCGGAACGAGAACGTGCGGGAGCGGCGCGTGCGGGGCAACTTCTCCCGCACCGGCGACCGCTGCATCTCCGCGATCGCGTCGTCGACGGCCTGGGCGATCGCGGCATCGCTGGCCCGCTCGGACGCGCGAACATCGGTGTCCTGGCGCGATGTCTGGAGCGGCTGACCCAGCTTGCAGTTGTCGCGGTAGATGGCGACGGCCTTCAGGCCGAGCTTCCACGCCAGCAGGTGCAGGTCTTCGACCTCTTCGACGCTCGCCTCTTCGGGGAGGTTGATCGTCTTGGAGATGGCGCCGGACACGAAGGGCTGCACGGCGGCCATCATCCGCACGTGGCCTTCGTGATGGATGACGTTGTCTCCCATCGAACAGGCGAACACGTCGAGGTGCTCGGGCGCCAGCCACGGTGCCGACAGGATCGAGGACGTCGAGAGCACGTGCTCCTCGATGTCGGCCACCTGCTGGTCGTCGTAGCCGAGCCTGCGCAGCGCCCGGCCGAGCGTCTGGTTGACGATCGTGAGGTCGCCACCGCCGACGAGCTTCTTGTGTTTGACCAGACCCAGGTCGGGTTCGATGCCTGTGGTGTCGCAATCCATCATGAACGAGATGGTTCCGGTGGGGGCGATGACCGTGGCCTGGCTGTTGCGGACGCCGTGCGCTTCGCACCCGCTGACCGCAAGGTCCCATCGATCACGAGCGGCATCGAGCAGCTCTGCCGGCGCCGCTGAGTCCACGTGGCGCAGGGCGTCGCGATGACGGCGCAGCACGTCCTGCATCGGCTCGCGGTTGTCGGCGTATCCCTCGAAGGGGGCGATGCGTGCCGCGAGATCGGCCGAGGTCGCATAGGCCTCACCGCCCATCAAGGCGGTCACCGCACCTGCCCAACCGCGGCCCTGCGGGGAGTCGTAGGCGACGCCGAGCGCCATCAGCAGGGCGCCGAGGTTGGTGAAGCCGAGACCGAGCTGGCGGAAACGTCGCGACGTGTCGCCGATCGCCTCGGTCGGGTAGTCGGCCCGGCCAACGAGGATGTCCTGGGCGGTGAAGAGCACCCGCACGGCGTGGCGGAATCCCTCGATGTCGAAACGATCCTCGTCGTCGAGGAAACCCAACAGGTTGATGCTCGCAAGATTGCAGGCCGAGTTGTCGAGATGGACGTACTCGCTGCAGGGGTTGCTCGCGTTGATGGGACCCGTGTTCGGCGCCGTGTGCCAGCGGTTGATCGTGGTGCTGAACTGCACGCCAGGATCGGCGCACTCCCACGCGGCCTCCGCGATCTGGCTGAAGATGTCGCGGGCCGCTGGTCGAGCCAGGACCTCACCGGTCGTGCGGGCCACCAGTTCCCATGTCTCGTCTGCCTCGACCGCTGCCATGAAGGCGTCGCTCAGACGGACGGAGTTGTTGGCGTTCTGGTACTGGATCGAGTGGGCGTCGGCCCCGTCGAGGTCCATGTCGAACCCGGCGTCGGCGAGGACTCGAGCCTTGCGTTCCTCGACGGCCTTGCACCAGATGAAGTGCTCGAGATCGGGGTGATCGTCGTCGAGCAGGACCATCTTGGCGGCCCGACGGGTCTTGCCTCCGCTCTTGATGGTGCCCGCGGATGCATCGGCGCCTCGCATGAAGCTCACCGGACCGCTCGCTTCGCCGCCGCCGCGCAACAGTTCCTGGCTCCCGCGGATGCGCGACAGGTTGACGCCGGCTCCGGAGCCGCCCTTGAAGATCCGTCCCTCTTCGACGTACCACCGCAGGATGGACTCCATCTCGTCCTCGACCGACAAGATGAAGCACGCAGAGGCTTGCTGGGGAACCCCGGGTACGCCGATGTTGAACCACACGGGACTGTTGAAGGCAGCCCGTTGATGGAGGAGCAACCAGGTGAGCTCCGCCTCGAAGGTGTCGGCCTCGGCCCGGTCGGCGAAGTAGCCGTCCGCCTCGCCCCACGCGCGGATCGTGCCGGCCACCCGGTCGAGAACCTGGCGCAGGGACGACTCCCGACCTGCGGTGCCGACGGTTCCGCGGAAGTACTTCTGGGTGACGATGTTGGAGGCGGTGACGCTCCAGGTGGTCGGGAACTCCACGCCGATCTGCTCGAAGGCGACGGTTCCGTCGACGAAGTTGGTCAGCCGGGCATCGCGGCGTTCCCAGGGCACCGACTCGAGAGGGTCGGAGTCCGGCGACGTGAAGTGCCGCCTCACGCCGGCGGCTGTGGAGTCTGATGCGAGGGACATCTAGGTAGACCTCAGTCGAAAATGGCGGAGGCGCACCGGGCGCCTGTGTCGGATGAAAAGAGCGGCGGGTCGGGTGCCGATCAGGTGGGTGTGGCCCAGCTCCGCCCTGACCTCGAAGCGCAAGTCGCCAACGTGGTACCGCCCTCTCGGTGCCCCGGAGGGCTCGTCGATTCGTGTCACACGCCGTCCGCCTGTCGGTTTCCCGACCCGCCGCAGCCGGCAACCTAGGAACGATCGCCTGTGGAGAGATAGAGGTAAATCCCAGAAATTCTGTGGGTAAGGCTGGGGACGACTCGCGTCGCGAACCGCCTCGTCGGCCTCGAACCGCGGGCGGTGGTCGACGACTTGACAGATCGCTTGTCCACAGTGCGGTGGACAACTCGTGGGCTTCATCGCGGCCAACCCTCTGACCAGGGAATTCTACCGGATCGCTCGCCGAATCGAACCGTCGAGTTGTCCACAACGCAACGCCGATGGGGCGGAGAAGTTTCCACAGTCATCCCCAGGGGGTGTGGAGAACCACCCTCAGCGAGGTTGGGATTTGGCATGCTCCGTGAATGCATCGCGTGCTTCCCGCCCCCATCGTCGAGGTCGACGCCGACGAGGCCTACCGCGCCGAACGACCCGTGAGGAGCGGTCGCCCGTGGGTTCTGGCGAACATGATCTCCACCTTCGACGGAGCGATCGAGGTGGACGGCGTGTCCGGGCCGCTCGGAAGTGCGGGAGACAAGGAGGTGTTCGGCGCGATCCGCAGCGTCGCCGATGTGATCCTGGTCGGCGCGGCGACGGTGGTCGCCGAGGAATACAGCGCCCCGTCGACGAGCGTGAGCACGCGGGCGCGACGCCTGGCCCAGGGCGCATGGCCGGTCGCTCGAGTCGCAGTGGTGAGCGCGAGCCTGACCTTCGACCTCGGGCTGCCGCTGTTCGACCGGCCAGACCAGCGCCCCATCGTGCTGACGACCGAGAACGCCGACCCCGACCGGGTCGCCGAAGTACAGGAGCGGGCCGACGTGGTGCGCGCCGGCACCGAGAGGGTGAACCTGGGTGCGGCGCTCGCCCAGCTCGGGAACCTCGGGGCTCGGGTCGTGCTGAGCGAAGGCGGCCCCCGGCTCAATGGCCAGCTGCTGGCTGGCGATCTCATCGACGAGTTCTGCCTGAGCGTGGCCCCCGTGGGCGTCGCCGGGGACTCGAGCCGGATCGCTCGCGGCACATCGGCGGTAGAGCCCCACGAGTTCGACCTGGTTCAGGTCCTCACGGAGGACCACTACCTCTTCCTGCGCTACCTCCGCCGCGGCCGCCTCGGTTGAGGCGCCATCCCCGCGATCGGGCGCTGTCACGGCAGGCGCACGGCTTGTCCGACCTGGAGCGCTGCGCCACCGTTGAGCTCGGAGAGACGCTGCACCAGCGGTCGCACGTCGCCGGTGGGTTGCAGTGCGCGGGCGATCGACCACAGGGTGTCCCCGGCCTGCACCACCATCGTTGCTCCGAGGGGGGCCGCTGTCTCGAGACCCGAGGCCGTCTCCACCACGGAGGGGGAGCTCGTGGGTACCGAGGGGACCACCGCAGCAACGATCGAGCCGGCCGCGGCGATGCCGCCCACGCAGAGGCCAGCCGCGAGGACCCCTGCGATGAGCCGCCGGCGCAGGTAGGCGGCGCTGCTCACATGCGGGGGCTCGAGGACCCGCAGCCGTGGGCGGACGTCTCTCGAGGGTGATTGGCTGGTGGGGGCGAGTACTGCGACCATGCGTGGCTCCTCTTTCGTGCGGGGCTTGGCTTTCCTGCGGGGAGTGGGTTCGGGGCGAGCTGAGATCAGTGTGCGCGCGGGGTGGGACAGCCAACGGCGACCCAGCTCCCCACCTGGACAGAACACTTGTTCTCGGAACGCATGTTCGCCAGGACACCAGAACACTCGTTCGGAGTCAAGACGAAAATCGAACAGATGTTTGTCGCTCGGCGATTCGGCTGATACCTTGCGACAGAACACCTGTTCCCTCGCCTCAGAGGAGTCCCCCATGGCACAGACCCCGACCTCAGGCCGCACGGCCGGCACAGCCAACACGGCCGCACACGATCACGTATTGACCGATCGCCAGCGGGCGATCCTCGAATACCTCGAGGCCACGATGCGCGAGCGCGGCTATCCGCCCTCGGTCCGCGAGATCGGAGCTGCGGTGGGTCTCAACTCCCCGAGCACCGTGCACAGCCACCTGGCCCAACTCGAGGCCGCGGGCTACCTGCGACGCGACCCCACCAAGCCGCGGGCCATCGAGGTGTGCTTCGATGCATCCAGCGGCACGATCGCCGAACGTCGCCCCACCCGACACGTTCCGCTGGTGGGCGATGTCGCAGCGGGCACCGACGTGCTGGCCCAGGAGAACGTCGAAGAGCTCATGCCGGTCCCCGAGGACTTCACCGGTGACGGCGAGTTGTTCATGCTGAGAGTCCGTGGCGATTCGATGATCGAAGCGGGAATCCTGGACGGCGACTTCGTCGTGGTGCGCCGCCAAGACATCGCCGCAAACGGGGACATCGTGGTGGCGGGGATCCCGGGTGATGAGGCCACCGTCAAGACCTTCACCCGCCAGGGCGACACGATCACCCTGCTCCCTGCCAACGAGAGCCTGGAGCCGATGCCGTTCCCCGCAGCTGAGGTCTCGGTGTTCGGCAAGGTTGTGACGGTGCTGCGCCGCCTCACCTAGGCCGCGTTTCTGTGCCGGGGCGGTGGCCCATGTGGTCAACTACGAGACGTGTTCACTCCACAGCCCCAACCCGAAGACCATCATCACGGCGCCGATGCGATCTGGATTCCGGTCCGCTCGGGGACGATTTTCGTCGAGCCAGGAGCCGGCCTCGTGGCGGGGCAGCAGCCGGGCGCCGGTGACGGGGACCATCTGTTTCTCGGGGTGCTGGGCGACACCCCGGTCTGGGCCGTCGACATGCACGACAGCTCCGAGGAGGGCGATCTCGAGCCGGTCCACCTCCGCAAGCTCTATGGACGGATCCCCGACCAGGAGTGGGTGATCGCCGGCCGAGCCGAGCAGATCGTCAACTACGAACGCACCCACCGCTTCTGTGGGCGCTGTGGAACCCCCACCGAGACCAACAGCTCGGACCGGGGTCGGGTGTGTCCCGAGTGTCACCACATGGCGTTCCCCCGGCTGTCGCCCGCGATGATCGTGCTGGTCGAGCGCGGCGACCAGGCACTTCTCGCCTGGGGGAGGCAGTTCCCTGGGCGCTTCTTCTCCACCCTCGCCGGATTCGTCGAGCCGGGTGAGAGCCTCGAGCAGGCTGTCGAGCGCGAGGTCATGGAAGAGGTCGGCGTCGAGGTCACCAACATTCGGTACTTCGGCTCTCAACCATGGCCGTTCCCTCATTCGCTCATGTGCGGGTTCCAATGCGACTGGAAGTCCGGCGAGATCGTGATCCAGGAAGAGGAGATCGTCGAGGCCGGGTGGTTCGACGCGGATGATCTGCCTCCCACCCCCGTCGGTGGGATGAGTATCGCCGGCTGGCTCATTCAGGACTGGTTGGCGAGGCGGGGCGTCGCATGACCTCACCGGAGCGTTCGATGTCGGCCGGTTCGTCCGTCGCGTCGCAGCGCTCCATCGCGGGCGTCGGGTCGATTCGATCCCTGCTCTCGGTCGGCAGCCGTCGATCGATCGCCTCGGTGGGAAGCATCCTCTCGATCGGCAGCGCGGGCTCTGTGTTGTCGATCGGGTCGGCCGGCTCGATTCTGTCGATCGGCAGCTCCGGGTCGGTTCTCTCCATCGGCTCGAGTGGCTCGATCCTTTCGATCGGCAGCTCCGGGTCGATCCTGTCCGTCGGCTCCCGACGCCGGATCGACGAGCGAAGCGATCGCCCGTCTGCGTCCGGCTCAGCGGCCTTTGATGACCAGGCCAAGCGCCACCTCAGGGCAGTCCGCGGCTGACCTGATCGTCGCTATGGGTCAACCGCGGAGGCGGACCAGTCCCTGCTGAGCCACGGTGGCCACGAGCTCACCGTCGCGGGTGAACACGTCGCCGGTGGCCAGGCCTCGGGTGCCGATGATCTGGTGCGGCCGGAGGTCGAACAGCAGCCATTCGTCGGCCCGCACGGGCCGATGAAACCAGATTGCGTGGTCGAGCGATGCGGACATATACACGTCGTTCCAGTCGCGCTCGCCCCGCTGAGTGGGGTGGGCGGTGATCACCGCGTCCATGGCGTTGGCGTCTGACATATAGGCGAGCGCTGCCAGGTGATCTTCGGGGTCGTCGCTCAGGGGATCGGTGTAGCGCACCCACAGCCGGTGCCGTGGCGGGTCGACCGATTCCAGCTCGAGTCGCGAGTCGAGGCCCAGCCCCCATGGCACTCGCTCGAGGTCGTCGGGGGACGCCAGGTCACCGGGGAAGACCGGCGGCGAGACGTCTGGACCTTCCTCATCGCGTTGGAACGAGCACGACAGGTTGAGGATCGCTCCCCCACTCTGGCGGGCCACGACCCCTCGGGTGCTGAAGCTGCGACCGTTGCGCAGCCTGTCCACCTCGTAGCGCACGGGCTCGGTGGGGTCGCCCCCGAGGATGAAGTACGCGTGCAGCGAATGGACGCGGTGTCCTTCGGAGTCGACGGTGTGCATCGCAGCGCGGAGCGCCTGGGCGATGACGAGGCCCCCGTAGATCCGCCCCCACTCATAGGGCGGGCTCTCACCGACGTAGGTGTCCGCGCCGTGCAGCTCCAGCGCAAGGATGTCGCTGTACGAGGGCTGGCCGGTCATGCTCGGTGCCATGTTGCGCCGTCCGCGGTGTCCTCGATGACGACACCGGCGGCGGCCAGCTCATCGCGGATGGCGTCGGCCGTGGCGAAGTCTCGTGCCGCGCGAGCTTCGGTCCGTTCGGCCACCCGGCGGTCGATCTCGTCGTCGGACATCGCGTCCTCCGAGCCGGTCGAGCCCTCTTCGCTGTCACCGATCACGATGCCGAGGACCGAGAAGATCACCACGGCGGTGCGCGCCAGGCGCCCCGCGGTGGTTCGATCGCCATCATCGACAGAGGCATTGGCCCGGCGAACGAGCGTGAAGGCCCCGTCGACCGCTCCAGGCGTACCGAAGTCGTCGTCCATCGCGCTGCGAAATGCTCCCAACGCGTCGTCGTCAGTATCGCCATTCACGAGATCGATGCCGGCGGCCGCCATCCTGCGCTGAAAGGCGTCGAGACGCTTGACGGCCTCGCCAGCCGCGCTCACCGACTCCTTGCCCATCTCCATCGCCCGGCGGTAATGGGTCTGGAGGGCGAGCAGTCGCAGGGCACGGGGCCCCGCCCACTCGATCGCTTCGCCGAGGTTGGTGAAGTTGCCGAGCGACTTCGACATCTTCTCGCCGCCCACATTGACCATGGCGCTGTGCACCCAGTGGCGCGCGAACGGTTGACCGAGCGCCTCGACCTGGGCCCATTCGTTCTGGTGGTGGGGAAACGTGAGGTCGTCGCCACCGCCATGAATGTCGAATCCCGGCCCCAGCGCACTCAGGCTCATCGCGACACACTCGGTGTGCCAACCGGGCCGCCCGGTCCCCCAGGGCGTTTCCCATGTCGGCTCGCCGGGCTTCGCGGCCTTCCACAGGGCGAAATCGAGGGGCGAGCGCTTGTCCTCGTCCACCTCCACCCGGCTCCCGGCGTCGTCGAGCAGCTGATCGAGGGTCCGCCCGGCGAGGCGGCCGTACTCCTCGAGGCCGTCAACTGCGAAGTACACGCCCTTGCCGGGAACGTCGTACGCGGCCTCGGCTTCGATGAGCTGCTCGATGATGTCGACCATGCCATCGATGAACTGAGTGGCATGCGGGCGGGAGTGGGGCGACAGGATGCCCAGCGCCTCCATCTGGGCGTCGTAGGCCGCGGTGTACTCGGCCGACACGTCCGGCTCGGTCCGCGCTTCGCGTTCGGCCCTGGCGATGATCTTGTCGTCGATGTCGGTGACGTTGCTGGCCACGGTGACCTCGAACCCCGACCAGTCGAGATACCGACGGATCACGTCGTAGGTGAGCGCCGTGCGCCCGTGGCCAATGTGGGGAACGTCGTACACCGTGGGCCCGCAGACATACATCGAGACCTGGCCCGCGACGCGTGGCGTGAACTCCACCTTGCGTCTCTGCATCGTGTCGTAGATGTGCAGCGTCACGTCGTGTTTCCGAAGAGTCGGGGCCGGCGGGGTGGACAATCCGTCGGTCAGGGTATCGGCGCGCCCTCCCCCGTCAGGACCCGATATCGCCCCCGTGGCGCCGACCCGGGACGAGATCGCTTGTGACCTGTGTCACAAAGTCCCCCGCGTCGGGCGAGAACCCGTCAGACTCGTCGGATGTCGCGGTTTCTCTACAAGCTGGGTCGCTCGTGCGTTCGTCACGGGTGGCGAACCCTCTCCATCTGGCTCGCCAGCGCTGTCGTTCTCATCGGTCTCAGCGGATCGGTCGGCGGCGAGCTCGGCAATGCGTTCGCAGTGCCAGGCCTCGACAGCACCGAGGCCTTCGAACTTCTCGAAGAGGCGTTGCCCGAAGGCGCAGGTATCTCGGCCAACGTCGTGGTCCAGGGCAACAACGGCTCGACCATCGACACCCCCTCCACCCAGCAGGTGATCGGTGAGCTCGTCGTCGCCTTCACGGCGATGGACGAGACGACGGGTGCGATCCCGCCGATCCCCGGCCAGACGGTCAGCGCAAACGGGACCATCGGCCTGATCCAGGTACGCCTCGACCCGGCGCTCGACCCGACACCCGAGATCGCGCACAAGCTTCAAGACGTCGGCGAAGAGGTCGCGGGCGAGGCGATCCGCGTGGAGTTCGGCGGCGATCTGTTCTCCGCAGCGCAGGAGCCCGAAACCGGCATCGGCGAGATGATCGGCCTGCTCATGGCGGTGATCATTCTCCTCGTGGCGTTCGGGTCCATCGTTGCGATGGGTCTCCCGATCGGCACCGCGTTGTTCGGTCTGGCCATCGGCATCGGCGGCGGAATGGGCCTGGTCGCCATCTTCATGGACGTCCCGGTCTGGGCCCCGAGCATGATCGGCATGATCGGACTCGGTGTCGGGATCGACTACGCGTTGTTCGTGGTCACCCGGTTCCGCGAGGGCCTCGCCGACGGGTTGACGGTCGAGGACGCGGCCGGTCGGGCCAACGCGACGGCCGGTCTGTCGGTGATCTTCGCCGGCGGCACCGTAATGATCGCCATCCTCGGCCTGGCCATCGCAGGCATCCCCTTCATGACCGCTGCGGCGGTCGCCACCTCGGTCACGGTCGCCGTGATGGTCATCAGCTCGGTCACGATCCTGCCGGCACTGTTCGGCTTTGCCGGCCACAAGGTGAACTCCAAGCGCATGCGGCGACTGCTCGAGAAGCAGGGGCCCGAGGAGCGCGACGCCGGAATCTGGCAGCGGTGGGGTGACCACGTCGCTGGGCACGCATGGCCCTACACCATCGGAACAATCGCGTTCCTCCTGCTGCTCACCACTCCCCTCCTCAGCCTCGAGCTGGGCTTCCCGGATGCAGGCAACCAGCCGGAGAACACCACCCAGCGCCAGGCTTACGATCTGGCGGCCGAAGGGTTCGGTGTCGGCTTCAACGGCCCGCTCCTCGTCGCGGTGGACCTCAGCGAGATCCAGGACGGCGAGCTCGAGCAGCTCATCGCTGCGGTGCAGGCCGATCCGGGCATTGCTGCGATTCAACCCCCGATCACCCGCGAGGGCGGCACCGCGGCCGCGATCGTTGCCTATCCGACGACGTCGCCCCAGGACAGCGCCACCATCGACACGATCGATCGGCTGCGCGGCGAAATCTTCCCCGCGGTCTTGTCGGCCGATGCGGCGCACGTCGGCGGAGCGACCGCTGGCTTCTCCGACACCGCTGACAAGCTCCAGAGCCGCCTCGCCGCGTTCATCATCGCGGTGATCGGGCTGAGCTTCCTGCTGCTCATGATGGTGTTCCGCTCGGTGCTGGTACCCATCAAGGCGGCGCTGCTGAACCTGCTGTCGATCGGCGCCGCCTACGGCGTCTTGGTCGCGGTGTTCCAGTGGGGCTGGATGAAGGACGTGATCGGGCTCGAGTCCACGGTGCCGATCGTCAGCTTCATCCCGATGTTCATGTTCGCCATCCTCTTCGGGCTGTCTATGGACTACGAGGTGTTCCTGCTCAGCCGGGTCAAGGAGGAGTACCTGCTGCGCAAAGACAACACCCAGAGCGTGATCTTCGGCATCAGCCACACTGCGCGTGTCATCACCTCTGCGGCGCTGATCATGATCTCGGTGTTCCTCGGCTTCGTCGCCAACCCCGACCCGATGCTCAAGATGATGGGCCTCGGGCTCGCGACCGCGATCTTCGTGGACGCCACGATCGTGCGTGTCGTGCTGGTTCCCGCGTCGATGAAGTTGATGGGCGACGCCAACTGGTGGTTCCCCAAGTGGCTGGAGTGGCTCCCACGTCTCGACATCGAGGGTGAGGCTGGGCTTCCCCCGCGGGAGTACGAGGCGGCTGCCGCGATCAGCGACGGACCAGAAGACCCCGACGTCGACCCCGATGCCGAGCTCGCCCACGTCTGAGGCGATCGGCCGGCGTGTCGTGCGCAAGGACGACCAACACCTCCCACCCGCGCCTGAGGCAGACTGAGGCGCGACTCAGGGAGGCCACATGACCACGTTCGGTTTGACGATCCCGCAGCGCGGGGCGTTCATCGGGCTCGGAACGATGGGCGAGCTACTCGACTATGGGCCGCTCGCCGAGGACACCGGACTGTTCGACTCGGTGTGGGTGGGCGACAGCATCACCGCCAAACCACGGCCCGAAGCGATCACCCTGCTCGGCGCATTGGCGGGCGCGACCGAGACCCTCAAGCTGGCCGTGGGCTGTATGGCCAGCTTTCCCATCAGGGATCCCGCCGTCTTCGCATACCAGTGGGCCACCCTCGACATGGTGTCCAACGGTCGAGCGCTGCTCGCTGCCTGCACCGGCATCGTCACTGCCGACGGTGCATCGAGGAACGAGGGCAGCCACTTCGGCGGCATTCCCGATGTCGAGAGACCCAAGCGGATGGAGGAGTCGATCGAGCTCTGCCGCCTGCTGTGGACCGGCGAGGAGGTGTCGTTCGACGGCGCCTACCACCAGTACGAGAACCTCCGCATCCAGCCCGCTACCGTGCAGGATCCGTGCCCGATCTGGATCGCCGCCAATCCGGCGCCCGGCAAGTACTGGGATCGTTCGACGCGTCGGGTCGCTCGTCTGTCGGACGGGGTGCAGACGTGCGCCCTCGCACCGGGATACGTCGGCCTGCTCGCGAGCTCGATTCGGCCCCTACTCGCTGAGTTCGGCAAGGACGAGTCGAATTTCCCCATCAGCGCCTATCACAACGTCAACATCGGCGATGACATCGACGCATGCCGTGAGGAGTCCCAGCGATTCCTCGACGCCTACTACGGGCCCGTCTTCACCCCGGACCAGGTGAAGAGCTGGGTCTCGGCCGGGACACCCGACCAGGTGATCGCCCACCTCCGGGACCTGATGGACCAGGGCGCCACCCACATCACGATTCGGCTGACCTCCTTCGACCAGGAGACGCAGTTCAAGCGGCTGACGAGCGAGATCCTCCCGGCGCTGGTGTGAGGGTTCGACCGTGCCACCCGTGATCGACGCACAGGTCCACGCTTATGAGCGCGACCATCCCGGCCGACCGTGGACCAACGTCCTGCACGGCCCTCCCGAGGTGACCGGCGACCAGATGGTCGCGGCGATGGACGAGGTCGGTGTCGACGCCGCGATCCTGGTGTCGCCGTGGACGATGTATCGCTTTGACGCGAGCTATGCGATCGAGGTCCAGACCGCACATCCCAGTCGGTTCGCCCTGGTCAAGCCCATCGACGGCCGCTCGGACGACATCGGCTACACGATCGGTCAGTGGTCCGAGCAGCGGGGCGCCGTAGGCGTTCGGATCATGATGGTGCCTGCGGTGCCGTCCGATCCCGACGACCCGGGGCTCAACGAGATCGTCGCCTCGGCAGGACACCACGGCCTCGCGCTCAACCTCCTCTGCTGGCAGCGGCTCGATCAGGCAGCCGAGTTGGCTCGGCGCCACCCCTCGACGCAGATCGTCATCGACCACCTCGGTCTTCAACAGCCCTTCGAGCCCCCGCCACCCGACGAGCCCTGGGGCGCACTGGACGATGTGGTGGCGTTGGCGGCGCTCGACAACGTTGCGATCAAGGTGACGGGAGCCTGCACCTTGTCGCGCGAGCCGTACCCGTATGCCGACATCTGGGAGCCGATTCGGCGGGTCGTCGACGCATTCGGTGTCGGCAGGTGCATGTGGGGCACGGACTGGACGCGTGCGGTCGAGCTCCTCACCTACCGAGACGGGGTCGAGGCATTCCGCCGGACGGCCGAGTTCAGCGACACTGAGCGTGCGGCGCTGATGGGCGGCACGCTTGAGGCGATCTACCGCTGGAGTCCGGAGTCGGCCTGACTGTCAGGCGAGCGATGCGAGGCTCCACACCGTCATGTTGTGGGCAGCGTGAAGGGTGAGCCCTGCCCACCACGCATATCGGACCCGGGCGATGGTGAACATCAGGCCGAGCCAGATCTGTGGAGCGACGACGATCGGCGCAGCGAGCACGGCAACGACGGACCAGTCGATGTCGTAGTTGACGAGGTGGACGAGCCCGAACGCCAGGGCGAACGCCCACACGGGCCAACGGGGGTTGGCGTGCCACCACGCCTCGACCCGTTCACGTGTCGGCGGATTGGCCCAGGCGGCCAGCGCGCTGAGGCCGACCGTTCCGAACAGGGCCGCTACGACCAGCGTCGCATCTGCGATGAGGAGCGCCGCACCGAGGCCCGCGAGTCCCAAGGCGGGGAGACGCACGCGCCCCACGAGCGGAAGCCGGTAGACGATCTCTTCGACGAGCGGTGCTATCCCCACCACGAACAGGATCTGCTCCGCGGCGCTGAATCGATTCAACTGGTCGTCGATGGTGTTCTCGTATCCGGCCGGACCGTTGACCGCGAGCTGGAGCTTGGCCGCAACGAGCGCGCCGATGAGACCGACCGCCCACAACATGGCGAGGCCCCAAGGGGTTCGCCAGGAGACCCCCGCCTCGACCCAGTCCGGTCGCACGACGTAGCGCGGGTGAACGTCCTCCCATGCGAGGGCTCGTGCCGAGTTCTCGCCGTTGCTCACCCCCGAGCGTCGGGATAGAGATGCTCGAGGGTCCCGGGCTCGACCCGGCACTTGTCGATGTAGGCGTCCACGTCGGACTGCTGCAGGCGGATCACCCGCCCCATCCGATACGCAGGCAGGTCGCCGTTGTCGATGAAGCGGTAGAGAGTGCGGGGAGTGATCCCGAGCCGCCGCGCTGCCTCCTTGGTGGAGAGCCACACGATCTCGTCGGTTGTCATCCCGACAGCCTAGTGTTTCGTGGCTTTTCGCCCCACCTCGTGGTAGCTCGAAGTGGGAGCAATGGTGTCGATCAGTCGTGTACAGGCGGTGGGCCGGCCACGAAGTGATCGACCGCGGCGCCGAGGCACGCCTGGTCGTGGGCGATCAGCGCAAGCCCCGGCTGTGGAGGGTCGCGATGCCCGAAGCCGACGTCTGACGCGTCAGCCCAGCTGACAACCGACCAACGGCGACCGACCGCTTCGACGACGGCGAGTCCCGCCTCGGTGGCGAGGTACCCCTTGGCACGCAACAGCCCCTCTGGCGCGGACTCCAGCCGACGCGCCAGCTCCTGACGCGTCAGGAGCGGCGGGACGATCACCGTCGATGGCAGCGCGACCGAATGAGGACGCGCGTCCGTCGGAAGCGCCGCGCCCCGCTCCGACGCGCCAAACAACAGCGACGCGTCAGCCGCTGCAGCATCCACCACGGGGCGCCCGGGAGCGAGGAGCCCCAGGACCTCGCTCAGTTCGGCGATCGTCCCGGGTGGACAGCGGTCCGTTTTGGCCAACAGCACCAGATGTGCGGCCGCGAGCTGACGCGTCAGGATCGCCGCCAAGGACGGGTCAGCGAGCTGAGCCTCGACCGCTGACGCGTCGACGACCGCCACGACGCCGTCCAGCCGCACTCCACGGGCCCCTTCGATGACCTGGCAGACGTTGACCGCGTCTGCCACGCCGCTGAGCTCGACCACGATCGCATCCGGAGCGACTGACGCGTCGGTTGCAGCTGACGCGTTCTGCACGGCTGACGCGTTCTGCACGGCTGACGCGTCCACGCCACCAACACCCGCCGCGCCTCCTTGGGCCGACGCGCGTCCGCCGGACGCGCAGCGCGTCAGCGCATCGGCGAGGTCGCCGACCAGAGCGCAGCACGAGCACCCGTTGGTGAGGCTGATCACGTCGTCGCTGACCTCCGCAAGCGCTGACGCGTCGAACGCCAGGTCGGCGAGGTCGTTCACCACGGCAGTGATGCGCCGATCGCTGACGCGTGTCAGAACCCGCCGTAGCAAGGTGGTCTTGCCGGCCCCCAGAAAGCCGGTCACCACGGTCACCGGCACCGCGGCCGACGCGTCAGCGGCACCTGACGCGTCAGGCACACCCGACGCGTCAGGGCGCAGCGCGGCCATGGTGGTCACCACGTTCTCCCAGGCAGCGAACCGCCTGTCTAGGCGCGCGTCAGCCGACGCGTCAGTCATGGACCGGCTCGCCGCCGAGCACAGTGCCGTGCACCGGAATGTCCTTCAGGGCCATCGGATCGACCTCGAAGGGATCGTCGTCGAGCACCGTCAGGTCGGCGAGCTTTCCGACCTCGAGCGAGCCCAGCTCGTGGTCGCGCCGTAGGATGTGCGCCGCGTCGATCGTCACCGCGCGCAGGGCGCGCTCGACTCCGATGCGCTCCCCGGGAGCAAGCACCGTCTCGCCGTCTGCGCCGACGCGATTCACGGCCACCCACGCAGCGGTCAAGGGGTGCATCGGCCCGACGACGAGGTTGAAGTCCGAGTGCAAAGCGAACACCACGCCCTCCCGTTCGAGCGACCCCAGCCGCGCGGTGGCCTCCGAGCGGTCAGGTCCGAACCCCGCGTCGGCGTGCATCTGAGCGCGGTAGTGGACGAAGTAGCAGTTGACGCTGGCCTTGCCGCCGAGTGCAGCGAGTCGCCGCGCCTGCGCCGGGTTCGACAGGCAGTAGTGCTCGATGGTGAATCGGTGATCGAACCGAGGATGCCGCTCTTGGAGCGCAGCGAGCGTGTCGAGGGTCATGTCGACCGTCTTGTCGCCGTTGGCGTGCGAGTGGATCTGCACTCCGGCCTTCCAGAACGGCAGCATTCGTTCGGCCATGTCCTCCCACGGGACCTCGCCGGTGTGCCCGGTGTCGTCGTCGAGGTACCCCGGCTCGTTCATGATGAGCGTCATTGAGGGGTAACTGCCGTCGTTCACGTACTTCACGCCATGGGTCGTGAGGCGATCGTCGCCAACAGCCCGCTTCGAGGCGAGAAAGTCGAGCATGTCGTCGCCGTACTGCTTTCGGAGCCGCGGCTCGAAGGGGATCATCGAGATGCGAAGGGGGAACGTGCCCTCGTCAATGGCCGCCCGGTGGTCGTCCCATTCGCGGTCGAAGCCGTCGAAACCCCAGACGAGATCAGCGGTGGTTGTCACTCCGGCTGCGGCAGCGACGGCGCCCATCCGGTCGATTGCCTCGCGCCCGAAACCCTCGCCATACACCAGTGAGGCGACGGGGCGGGTGGCCCGACCCACAGCCTCGGTCTCGACGAACCAGCCGTTCAACCGACCATCGGGGTAGCGACCGAGGCCGTGTCCGTTCGAGTTGTCGTCGACCTCGATGAGACGGAGCATGGGCGAGTTGACGTAGACGATGTGGGGCGCATAGGAGATCACCCAGATCGGCACCGTGTCGGACACCTGGTCGAGCATGTCCCTATCGAGGTGGCCTCGCTGAGAGGCGGGATCGAACCCCCATGCGGTGATCGGGCGGTCGGGGTTGTCGTGCATCTCGGCCAGTCGCCCCAGCTCTGCCAGCACGGCGGGAACGTCTGCGAGACCCGACCGCATGCCGTGCGGTGACGGCGAGTCGATGGGGCCGATGTACTCCAACCCCATGTAGGTGCCCGACATCCGAAGGTGGGTATGCGGGTCGACCAATCCCGGTATGAGCACCTTGTCGGAGTAGCGGTCGTCGATCTCGTGTGGGTGGCGTCGCAGCCACGGCTCCATGGAGTCGAGATCCCCGACAGACACGATTCGACCATCGGCCACTGCGATGGCCGTCCCCCGCGGTCGACCGGGGTCCATCGTGTGGATGCGCGCTGCGGTGAACACGCGTAGATCCCTCAACTCCGCCATCGCTGCCCCCTCGGTCGTCCCTGACCGTCAGTCTCGCACGACGAACCAGGTCCGTCCCGACCCCACACAAGCGCCGCTCTACCACACCCTGGGTGGGGAGTCTCTACGGCATTTTCGAGTGTTTTCAGCTTTATGAATGGGTTTCACGCACTACCAGCGAACCGAATTGCCACTCTCCGAGGTGTGTGGCTAGATTTGCGCAGCATGAGTTCGGGTGGGCCGCGGGAGAGAGTTCGCACCGAAGATGCGGCGAGAAAGATTCGACCGCGTCGCGTCTGGCCGGGGAGTCGGGCCACGGTGGGAGGGCTCCTCGTCGCCCTGGCGGCCTTGGCGCTCTACAGCCTCGCGATCCGCAGCGACAGCGAACCCACCACTTCCTACGTCGTCGCCGTCGTCGACATCGCACCGGGCGCCACCATCACCGCGGACATGCTCGGCCTGCAACCGATCGACCTCCCAGTGTCGGTGACGGGTTCGGTCTTTTCCCCGCTCGACGAGGATCTGGTGCTCGGCGGCGTCGCCGTCGCGCCCATCACCCAGGGCGCGATCGTGCCTCGCGCCGCGGTTCGCGGTCCCGACCAGATCACCGCGGCTCTCACGGAGATCAGCTTCGAGATCGCTGCCCCGCGAGCCCTCAACGGGCGTTTGCGTGCCGGTGAACGGGTGGACCTGCTCGTCACCGTCGGCAACGGCGCAGAGGCCACGACGCAGCGCCTGCTCGACGGCGTTCTCGTCACGGCGATCCACGACGGAAGCGACATCGCCCTGGGCGTCGACGACATCGTGGTGACGGTCGCGCTGGCAGAGCCCGACGAGGCCGTAGCCCTCGTCAACGCCGTCGACACCGGCCGCGTCACCCTCGTGCGAGCGACCAAGTGATCTCCACCGATCGCTGGGTCCTGCTGGGTCTCGCGCCCGCCCGGGCACCGTGGTTCCGGCAGGTGACGGGCTGGGCGATGTCGGCCGCCTTGCCGATCGAGTTCGTCAAGTGCGTCTCGATCGAGGAAGTGCGCTCCCGCCTCGGATCCGGCCGACCGCATTCGGCCGTGCTGCTCGACGCAGGCATGTCGGGGGTGGATCGCGATGTCCTGGGCCTGGCAGCTACTCACGGCGCAAGCCCGATCGTCGTCGCGGGACCGACGAGTCCGACCGATTGGGCGACTCTCGGCGCGGCAGCCGTTCTCGATCCCGACTTCACGCGCAGCGATCTGCTCGAGACCCTCCAGAAATCTGCGCCGCCGGTGCACGACCACGAGATCTCCGAGGAGCGGCATGCTCCTGCACCGGTCGGTCGCGGCCAGCTCGTCGCGGTGATCGGCCGCCCGGGCAGCGGGGTGTCGACCTGTGCGGTCGCACTGGCACAGGGTCTCGCCGACGACCCCGTGTTCGGCGGGCGGGTCGTGCTCGCCGACCTGGCCCGCCACGCCGATCAAGCCCTGCTCCACGATGCCCACGATGTCGTTCCCGGCATCCAGGAGCTCGTCGAAGCCCACAGGCTCGGCACGCCGACTGCCGCCCAAACACGGGCGATGACGTTCAACGTCCCCTCCCGCGGCTACGACGTCCTCCTCGGCCTCCGGCGCCCGCGCGACTGGATCGAGCTCCGACCCGCTGCCTTCGAGTCTGCGCTCACCGGACTTCTCGCCAGCCACCTGGCCGTGGTGGCGGACCTCGAAGCCGATCTCGAAGGGTCCGAAGGCGCGGGCAGCCACGATGTCGAGGACAGGAACATCGCGGCGCGGCACACCGTTGGCGAGGCCGATGCCGTCATGGTCGTCGGCCGGCCAGCTCTGGCAGGCGTTCGTGGGCTCGTGCGCCTGATCGACGAGCTCCTCGCCCACGGCGTCGACCCGCGCCGCCTTCTGCCCGTGATCACCCACGCACCGCGCCGAGCGCGAGATCGGTCGGAGATCGCGAGCGCCCTTGCCGACCTCGCGGCCTCCGACGAGGCGCGCACCGTCGCAACGCCGATACACCTGACCGAGCGCCGCACCCTCGACGACGTTCACCGCAACGGCACCCGACTCCCCGCGGCGATCGTGGCCCCGCTGACCGCGGCCGCACGGATCGCTATGACCCGAGGCGCGTCCCCACACATCGCTCAGACTGACGAGCCGGCGCTGGTCGCCCCCGGCTCCCTCGGCCTGTGGAACGACGACATCGGGGTCGACCCATGACCGCGCCGTCGCCCCTTGCCGAAATCGAGGCGGCCGTCCACGAGCGGGCGAAGCGACTCACCGGCTCGCCCCACGACACCGGCGCCGAGCTCGAACGCCTCGTGGGCGAAGAGGTCGCCCGCTGGAACCTCGAGTTCAAGCGGGGCGAGAGGGAACACGAGCTCACCGACACCGCTCGAGTGGTCGAACGGGTGAGCCGCAACCTGACCGGCTACGGGCCGCTCGATCCGCTTCTCCAGGACGACGACGTGTGGGAGGTGATGGTCAACGCCCCAGACGACATCTTCGTGAAGCGACACAACGCGCCGAGCGGCTACCACGACGAGGTCTTCCACGACGACGAGCACGTGAGGCGGACCCTCACCAAGATCCTCGACGACGCGTCGGGTGCGCACCGCACGCTCGACCCGAGCGAGGGGCTTCAGGACGCGCAACTCGACGACGGTGCCCGGCTCCACATCGTGCATGGAGACATCAGCCGCGGCGGCCACCTGATGTTCAACATTCGCAAGTTCACGGGCGTTGCGTACCGCAACCTGGACGAACTGGTCGAGTCCGGCACGCTCACCCCGGGCGTGGCGGCGGTTCTGCGGAGTGCCGTCCGCGCTCGGCTGTCGATCCTCGTGGCCGGTTCGCCCGGCGCGGGAAAGACCACGCTGCTCTCCTGCTGCGCTGCCGAACTCGACCCCTCGCTGCGGGTCGTGACCGCCGAGGAAGTGTTCGAGCTCGACATTCCGCTGCCCAACGTGGCGAGCATGCAGACCCGCCCCGCACGCAGCGAGCGCGACGAGGTCGACCTGCGCCGCCTCGTCGCAGGCTTCCTTCGCATGGCCCCCGACGTCGCAATCGTCGGCGAGGTGCGCGACCGCGAGGCGCTGCCGCTGATGCTCACGCTGTCGAGCGGCGTCACGGGTTACACCACGATCCACGCCGGATCGGCACGACAGGCCCTCACCCGACTGCGGTTCATCTGCCAGCTGGCCGATACGGCCAACGAGGTTCCGCTCAGCGCGTTGAACCAACTCATCAGCGAGGCGATCGACCTCGTGGTTCACGTCCACCGTGGGCCATGCGGCGTGGAGGTGACGAGCGTCGTCGCCGTCGAGGATCTGGCCGCAGGAGCAGATGCGGTGCAGTTCACGGCGACCGATCTGTTCGCCAAGCCGGATCCGCAGCGCGCGGCGGCATGGACCGGACAGACCCCGACGCGTCTCGGCGGCCGACTGGCGGCGCTCGGGGTGGACCTGGCCGACCTCATCGACACGCGCGGCGCCGAAGCCGAGCGAGGCACGCGATGACCGCGGTGGCGATCGCGATGTGCGGGGCTGCGGGCGTCTACCTCCTCTACACGCGGGTGGCCTTCGGGCGGCGCGGTCTGGTGGACGGTGCCCGACTTGCCACCGCTCGCTCCCGCGGGTCGCTCTGGCTTCGCCAAGCAGGGCTACGAGACGTGCGTTGGCCCGAGTTCGTCGCGGCGAGCCTGATCCTCTCGTTCCTGGCGTTCCTGCTCGCCTGGGCAGTCTTCGGTGGAGTGCTTCCTGGCGCGGTGACCGGCCTCGTTGCCGCCACAGCGCCGTTCGTCGCCTACCGCGCGAGGCGGGCCCGGAGGCTCGCCGTCGCTCAAGAGGCTTGGCCACGCCTGATCGAGGAGATCCGCGTGCTCGTCGCCAGCGCGGGCCGGTCGATTCCTCAAGCGCTCTTCGTCGTCGGAAGGCGAGCGCCCGTCGAGCTCTCGCGAGCCTTCGAGGCCGCGCACCGTGAGTGGCTGCTGACGACCGACTTCGAGCGGGCCTTGAGGGTCCTCAAACACGAGATGGCCCACCCGACCGCCGACATCACCTGCGAGACGCTGCTCACGGCGCACACCGTCGGCGGCGTGGACCTGGACAGGCGCCTCCGGGACCTGGCCGATGATCGATTGGCCGACGTCCAGGCGCGCAAGGATGCACGTGCGAAACAGTCGGGGGCCCGCTTTGCTCGCGCTTTCGTCCTCGTGGTCCCCCTCGGTATGGCGCTCGTCGGGTTGAGCATCGGGCGGGGACGAGCGGCCTATGAGACGTCGATGGGCCAGCTCCTGGTCGGCGTCGGTTTGGTCATGCTTCTCGTCTGCTGGCTGTGGGCGAGTCGCATCATGGCGATACCGGTCGAGCGGCGGGTGTTCGACCGATGAGTCGCCTGGTCGCGCTCACGACGCTCGCCGTGTGGCTCGGGTCGACCCTGGTCCTCTCCGAGATCCGCTGGTTCCGACGGCTGGCCCTCGTCGAGCGAGTCGAGCCCTTCGTTCCCGGCGGAGGCCGTTTGGGACAGCGTTCGGGAAATCGAAGTCTGCGCGAGGTCTTCGGCCCGCTGGCGACGACCCTAGGAGCGCGACTCGCCCGCGGTGTCGGCGTGAGCGAGGAGCTCGAGCGGCGACTCGAACGGATCGCAGCGTTGGCAACGCCGGCTGAGTTCCGCATGCGGCAGCTCGGCCACGCGGCTCTCGCCCTGGGAGGCTCTACCGCGCTCGCCATGCTCATCGGAGCCGGCGCGCCCGCGACCCTGGGCCTCCTCCTCGGCGCGCCGCTCCTCGCCTTCCTCGTGGCTGAGCACCGCCTGGCCCGCGCTTCGGAGGAGCACCAGCGAGTGGTGTTCGCCGAGCTGCCGGTAGTCGCCGAACAGTTCGGGATGTTGGTCAGCTCTGGCTTTTCTCTCGCGGGAGCACTCGACCGGCTCGCGGATCGAGGCAACGGGGCGATCGCCCGCGATCTCACCCGCGTCATGACCAGGATCCGCCATGGCGTCGCACCAGACGACGCCCTCCGCGAATGGGCAGCGGTGGTCGACGTCGCCGAGGTCCACCAGTTCGTCACCATCTTGTTGCTTCACGACGACACCGGAGATCTCGGATCCCTCGTCAGCCAAGAAGCCCGATCGGCACGACGCGAGTCTCAACGTCGCCTCATCGAGCGAATCGAGCGTCGCAACGAGCAGGTGTGGATCCCCGTCACCGTCGCGACCCTCGTGCCCGGCGTGATCTTTCTGGCGATCCCGTTCACCGACGCGCTGAGGAGCTTCGGTGCGCTCTCGTGACCCTCTCCATCCAATGACGCTCTCAACAGAGATGACGCTCTCAACAGAAATGACGTTCTCAACAGAAAGGAGCCGACGATGACCGTCGCTCTTCCCATGTACTGCCTGGTGAGGTCCTTCCTCGTGACCGAAGGCCAACGTCTGCGCGACGAGCGAGGCGAGGGGGTGATCAGCGCTGCCATCGCGGTGCTGATCGTGGCCGCCCTCGGGGCGCTCATGTGGGTCGGCTTCCGCTCGATCTGGCAGACCACCGAGGCCAACACCAACTCCCAGATCAGCCAGATTGGCGGCTGATCCACCACCCGCCGCGCTGCGCGGCGAGGACGGGACAGGACTCATCTCCCTGTCCTGGGGGGTGTTGGCCTTTCTGACCTTCCTGCTGTTCACCGTCCACATCGCCGTCGGGCTCTATGCGACGTCGACCGTCTCGGCGGTCGGACATGACGCCGCGCGTCGGGTCGCCCTCGCGGGAGGATCGCCCGATGCGGTTCGCGAGACCGAATCATGGCTTGAGGAACGACTGGGAAGCGGGCTCGACGTCGAGCAGATCGTGTGGTCGATCGCGGACGGTCGGGTGTCGCTGCAGCTTTCGGTTCGTCGACCGCACCTGCTGCTTGGACCGTTGGCGCCGGGCGGTGACGTCATCGAGCGCACCTTCATCGTCCGAGTCGAGAAACCGGTGGCGGCGTGAAGCGGTCCCGCCGGCACGCGGCGCGCAGCGAGAAGACCGCGCGACAAGAGGGGGTCGTGGGCTTCGAGATGCTTCCGCTCCTGGTGCTCGTGTTCGCCGTCGGGATCCTCCTGTTCGCCCAGATGTGGGCAGTCCTGGATGTGAAACTCGCCACCACCGCTGGGTCGCGTGAGGCTGCCCGGACCTTCGTCGAACAGCCGGCAGGCTCCCCGTCCGCTGCGGCCCGGGCGGCGGCCATCAGCGCGGGACAGCACGCGGCCACAGCCCACGGCCGACCCGGTGTCACAATCGGCGTCGCAGCTGGTGGCCAGCTGGAGCGATGCGCAGCAGTGACGTTCGTCGCGACCGCCGAGGTGCAGCTGTTCCGGCTGCCACTCGTCGGCTCGCCGGCCTCGATCACGGTGCGCTCATCACATTCGGAGGTGGTCGACCCCTACCGAGACGGTCTCGACGGAGCTGTCTGTGGGTGAGAACCGGGCGGATCAGCGGGGCAGCGCTCTCCTTCTCATCCCCGCGGGCGTATTGATCGTCCTCCTGCTCGGCGCCCTCGTGGTCGACACGGCCGTCGTGTTCCTGGCCGAACGCGAGGCTGAGGCGACCGCGAGTGCCGCAGCGAACGACCTCGCAGCTCTGGCCCTGGACGAAGCAGAGCTCCGAACCACCGGCCGCTACGTACTCGACCCGTACGCCTTGACCGATCTCGAGGACATCGTGCGCCGGACGGCGCTCGACCGCCTGTCCAGCGCTTTCGAACCCGGCTCGACGACAGTGACCATCAGCGTCCTGGATGACGCCGTCATCGAGGTGAGGGTCACCGGCAGAGCCCGACGCATCATCGGTGTCCTGGGTGCGGGACCGCGCGATGTGGGGGCGGTCGCGAGAGGAACCGTCGACATCTCCAGCTGACCTCCGACCGCCGACGATCGAAGGGCAACAGTTGACATCTTTCGTGATATTTCATATCTTTTCAATGTGCCTGAGGCCAAGCCCGCCGACGATGGGATCCGCGATCCCCTGACCCTCCGCCCTCCCACGTTCGTCAAGAAGGGCTGGATCGACGGCGGTGAGCGCGTCCGGCACGAAGCGGCGGTTCTCGGCGACGCCCGGCACCCCGGCGTGGTCGAGGTTGTCCACGTCCGTGACGACGGGGACAGCTGCGAGCTCCACCTCGCGGTCGTGGACGGTGACACCCTCGCCGCCGGCGAGCCCCGAGAACTCGATGAGCTGCTGAACCTCGTGATCAGCGTGGGACGAACATTGTGCGACCTGCATCACCGCGGTGTCCGACACGGCAACGTTCGCTCCGACCACGTCCTTCTCGACAACCGGAATCGAACCGTTCTGTGCGGCTTCGGCGACGCTGGTCGGGCGGGCGAGAGCCGAGCGCCCCTCGCGAGCGCGGACATCGCAGGATTCGGTCGGCTGATCCTCACCGAGCTGTCCAAGAGCGAAGAGGCCGGCGTGATCGGCAGCGAGGATCGGCGAGCCTGGGCCGTGCGTTCCCTCGCCGAAGACGCGGCGACCGTCGACGATCCCGACAGCACACTCGACGAGTACGTCCAGCGACTGGCCATCCTCGCTGCGGCAGAGCCACCCCGCGCCAGACCTGTGGTCCGACCGCAGGTGCTGGCCGTGGTGGTTGGCGTCGTCGCGATCGCATTCGTCGTGGGCTGGCGCGCCGTGCGGCCACCGACAGCCCCACCCCAATCCGCCGCGGTGACGGAGCCAGAACCGGCCCCCGAAACATCCTTGGCCGTGACCGGGTCGGATTCCGAAGTCGCCGAGCCCCCGCCGACAGCGACCCTGCTGGCGCCGGCGCCAGCCTTTCCTGGATGCCCCACCACGGACGACGACCCGTCCGCTGTCCGAGTGGACGTCGACGACGATGGCTGCCCGGAGGACATTCGAGTCGACGGCAGGGTGATCACGGCTGGAGCTCGGCGCTGGAGCGTCGGTCAGGACGGCGACAGGCTCCTCATCGGCGATTTCCACTGCACCGGCCGGCCGCTCCCGGCCATCGTTCGCCCTGCCACCGGCGCCGTCTTCATCTTCGGCGAGTGGCCGCTGGGGTCGACGCCGGTGCGGGTTCCCTCGGTCGCAACCCTCGATGACCCGCTGTCGGCCCGGGTCACGCGAGACGGCGAGTGCGACGTCATCGCTTCGAGCGCATCGGGTGAACAGGTTCGAGTCGGACCAAGTGGCGAGTTGCCGGCGTGAGAGTCGCCCTGCGCCGTCTGATCGTCACGGTTTTCCTGGCAAGTGGAGCCATCGCCCTCGCCGCCGCACCGATCGGCCACCGCGCCACGCCTCCGTTGTGGGATCTGACGGGAACGGTGGAGTGGTTGACGCATGCCTCGCCAGACGCTGTCGCCGCACTTCTGGTGCGCAGCTCAGCCAGTCTCTTCGCCGCTCATCTCGCGTTGGTCGCGCTCGTGTTGAGCTTGACGGGTGAGCGCGCCACTTCGAGTCGGGGCCTCGCGCTCGTGGTGCCTTCGGTCAGCCGGCGAGTGATTGCTCCACTTCTCGGGCTCTCCATCGTCGCCAGCGCGTCGCTCGCTGGTGCCAGCGAGGTCGAACCCGAGGCAGTCGTCGTCGACGAAACGCGGTGCGACGAGGACCCTGACGACTGCGCGACCCTCGTCCTCCTCGACGAGGAGACCGCGTCGATCCAGCTGATACGCCCGCTGGTGGTAGCGCCCCACATCGGCGACCACCACGGCCAACTCCAAGCGTCCGAGGACTCGTCGCCGCGAACCTGGACGGTCGAAGCCGGCGATCACTTCTGGTCCATCGCCCGGCGAACGCTGGCACAGGAGCACGGGGTCACGCTCGAGCAGCATTGGCGAGCGCTCATCGAACTCAACCGTGACCGGCTCCCCGACCCGTGCAATCCGGACCTGATCTATCCCGACATGGTGCTCCGCCTGAGGTGAGCTGGGGAGCCGGCGAGATCGTCAGCCGCCCCGCGGCGTGAGGCGAACCGCGACCTCGTTGGCGAGCAGGCGCCCGTCGCGGGTGAGGCGCGCCCGGCCATCACTGCCGACGTCGACCAGGTGCCGCACCTCGTCGGGAACCGTCTCGGCGGGCACCCCGTCACGAGTTCGCAGCGCGAGCTGCAGACCTTCGAGCTCCGCCGCATCGGGGTCGAGCTGTTCGTCGCCTGCCTCGACGTTCTCGCCCGCAGCGATCGCAGCGACGAACCGCTCGGGGGTGCGGATCGACCAGAACCGCCGGCCTGCGACATGGCTGTGCGCCGCGACGCCGAGCCCCAGATACTCACCCTGGGACCAGTACAAGAGGTTGTGTCGGCACTCCTCGCCCGGGCGAGCCCAGTTGCTGATCTCGTAGTTGGTGAGACCCGCAGAGGTGAGCAGGTCGTCGGCGACGAGGTACTTGTCGGCCTGTACATCGTCGTCAGGGTGGCGGGCTGGATCGTCGGCGAGCGGCGTGCCCGGCTCGACGGTGAGCGCGTACGCGGAGACATGATCGGGCCGCAGGTCGAGGGCGTCGGTCAAGGATCGCCGCCAGTCGTCCTCGCTCTCCCCCACCCCGCCGTAGATGAGATCCAGGTTGAGACGCGCGATCCCCACCGACCGCACGATCTCGACCGCGCGCCGGACGTTGGGCGGATCGTGACGCCGACCGAGCGCGTCGAGCACATGGGGCACCATCGACTGCACCCCGAGGCTGATGCGGTTCACCCCGGCCGCTGCGTACACCGCCATCTGTTCGACCGTGACCTCGTCGGGGTTGCATTCCACCGTGAATTCGGCGTCGGGCGCGATCGGGAGCGGGTCGAACACCTCCATGAGGAGTTCGGCCGGGACCAGGTTGGGCGTACCACCACCGACGAACACCGAGGTGATCGGGGGCAACTCCTGCGCGACGTTCGTGGCCTGGGTCAGGCATGCCGCCAAATAGTCCTCGATGAGGTGATGGCGGTCCGTCCAGGTCGCGAACGCGCAGTAGTCACAACGCGACTCGCAGAACGGAACGTGGAGGTAGATCCCGAACGGGGACCCGGCTGCAACACCGCCTTCCGAGCTCACGGTGTCGACCTCAGAACAGTGCCGCCTGGACCGCGACTTCGTCGGCTTCGTGCTCGCCGAGGTCGATCTCGACGCCGAACAGCTGACCGACGTCGACCGCGAACCGCTCTTCGAATCCCGGGCGCTCCACGATGGCGACCCGCCCCACGGCGCCGACGACCGTCAGATCATGTGAGCCGCGGTCGAGCGACGCCGGATATCGAACCACTCGCTCGACGACGTCGCTGTCGGCCAGGGGGTTGGACCACTGCTCTTCGATCGCCTCGATCCGGGGATCGGCCATGGCGCCTACGAGTTCGCCGACCTGGATCTCCGCCCGGTCGAGCGCCTCGTGGAGCACCGTCGGTGGACGGGGCGACACGAGTCCGTCGATCTTGCGAGCAACCGTCACCGCCTGTTGCACGCCGAGGGTCTCGGTGACCAGATCCTCGATCTCACGCACCGCAAAGCCGTCCTTCGCGAGTGCGACGTATCTGGCAAACCACGCACCCTGTTCGAGCAGCCTGTGGCCACCTGCCGAACCAGCGGAGGTTCCGACCTTGAGCGAGGTGTCGCAGAACACCGCGAGATACAGCCGGTGAGGTTGATCGAGGTGATCGGCGATGCGGCCGTCGACCGCCCCTCGCCCCAGCCTGTGAGCCTGATGCATGCTCGCGGCGACCACGTTGTCGACGGTTCGGCACCGCTCGCATTGCCGGCCCTCCACGGGCGGCTTGTCGCAGTCGACGTGCACAGGTCCGCCCGCTGAACGATCGGTATGGCCGAGACACCGGGCCTCGCCGTCCTCAGCGACCTGATATCGAAGCCGGGCACCCAAAAGCGGGATCGCCTGGGAGGCGTCGGAACCGGCCGGTCGGATCCGCAGGCGCGCTTGACCGCCGGCCCAGGTGAGCCCGACGAGGTGGGCTCGGCCGGCGATGTCTGAGAGCTGTGTGTCGACCGAGTCGGGTACGGCGTTCAGACGCCCAAGCGTAGGCCGAGGTCGGCCAGCCGCGAGGTGGCGGTCTCGACGCTCGTGTCGAGGATGCAGGCGATGGCCCGGAGGTCGTCGCGCCGGATCGTGAGCATTCGGCCGTTGAAGTCCTGGCGCTGCATCTGAATCATCGTCAGATACCGCGTCAGCATCGACGACTCGGGCAACGAGAGCGTTTCGAGCCGTGTCAGGTCGATGGTGACGTTGGCGTCGTCACGACCCTCCATGACGTCGAGCTCTGCATCGTCATCGCCGCGCGGAAGCAGCTGGGCGACGGGCACGTGGTAGAAGCTGGCCAGCCGCGACAGACGCGGCACGGAGATCGCCCGCTCACCGCGCTCGTATGCGCCCAGAACCGACGCTTTGAACTCGTGATGGGATTCGGCCTCCACGTCCTGAAGCGACATCCGCTTCTGACGCCTGATGGCCCGGAGGCGTTCGCCGACGCGCTTGCCGTACGTCGCGTCCTCTTCCGCCTCGTCCCGAAGGTCAATTTCCGACATACAACATTTGAGCCGAGCCCAAGGGGCTGGGATCGGTTCCTCCTCGGGGAACAGACTAGCTCACGCTGAGTGTTCGAATACCAATCGAGATCGCAGGAGGGTCAAGGTGGCCCCTGCCACGATGGCGGCCGTCTCGGCCCGCAGCACCGTCGGCCCGAGGTCGATGTGCACTGATTCCGGGCCGAGCTCTGTGCTGTCCCAGCCCCCTTCAGGCCCCACGAACACCGTCGGATGGGCCAAGGTGGGTGCGATTCCGCCACGGTGGGCGAGTGCCCCGCCACCGTCCGCTCGTGCAGTGGTGGCGTCGATCAGCGCTTCGACCACAGGTACGCGCACCTGACGGCTCTGCATCGCAGCCGCTCTGGCCACGGACCGTAGCCGTCGCAGGTGCCGCTCTCCGCGCTCACCGTCCCAGCGCACCACGGATCTGGCCGAGCTCAGAGGTTGGATGCGGTCGACCCCGAGCTCGGTCAGCTTCTGGACGATCCAGCCCGGTCGGTCGCCTTTGGGAACCACGAACCCGACCGTGATCAGCGGCTCGGGTGCCACTACGGAGACCACATCGGCCGCCGGCTCCGGCTGAGAGGCGAACCTCGCCGCCCTCCAGCGACCGGCACCGTCGGACAGGGTGATCGGGTCGCCGTCTCGGACCCGCAGGACCCGTCGCAGATGATGCTCGTCCTCGTCGAGAAGCTGCGGCGACTCGAGGGAGTCGACGAACACGTGGGGACCTCCCGTCCCGTCGGGTGGGGGTCCGCTGGTGGCCACCGGCTACTGGAACGCCGAGCGCAGTTTGCCGAGCAAGCCCTTGTCCCCCGGATCGGCGACGTCCTCGCCGCGCTGCTCCGCGAGCGCCCGAAGCGCCGCTTCGTCGTCTTTGGAGAGCTTGGTGGGGATGACCACCCGCAATGAGATCAGGAGGTCGCCTCGGCCTCGGCCGCGCCCTTCGAGCCGTGGAACCCCGTGGCCACGCAGCCGCAGCACCTCGCCTGGCTGGGTTCCGGGTGGGATGGCGAGTTCTTCGGGGCCATCGAGGGTCTCGAACTCGATCCGGGCTCCGAGGGCCGCCTGCAGCATCGAGACAGGCTGCTCGGCGACGAGATGGTCGCCCTCGCGGACGAAACGGTCAGAGTCCGTGACCCGCAGGTGGACATAGAGGTCTCCCGCATCTCCGCCTCGCGCGCCCACGGCGCCTCGACCGGTGAGGCGCAACGTCGAGCCGGTGTCCACCCCTGCCGGAACCCGCACCTCATAGGAGCGGGTGTCCATTCGCCGCCCTTCGCCACCACACGCGGAGCACGGGTCGGGGATCTCCTCACCGACCCCGCCGCAGGTGGGACACGGTGCGGTCGTCATCATCTGGCCGAGCAGGCTCTGGCGCACCTGGCGCACCTGGCCCTGACCGCCACACGTCGAGCACGTGCGGATCAGCGTGCCGGGCGTCGCACCGCTCCCTTCGCAGGTGTCGCACGCGACCGCGGTGCGCAGCTCGACCCGCCGATCGACACCGAAGATCGCTTCTTCGAAGTCCAGATCGATCACGACCTCTTGGTCTTGACCCCGCGGTGGCCCTGTGGGGCCGCGGGACCGCCCACCGCCGAACGGGTTGCCGCCGAAGAAGTTCTCGAAGATGTCGTTGAGGTCGAAGTTGAACGGATCGCCACCCGCCCCGCCACGAAGGCCCTCGGCGCCGAAGCGGTCGTATCGTGCCCTGGCCTCGTCGTCGGACAGCACGGCGTACGCCTCGCTGATCTCCTTGAACTTGGCCTCCGCAGCCGGATCGTCGGGGTTGGCGTCGGGGTGGTACTGACGAGCGAGGCGGCGGTAGGCCTTCTTGAGATCGTCCGACGAGGCGTCGCGGGAGACCTCGAGCAGCTCGTAGTAGTCGGTTGCCATCGCCGCAGTCGTCTCCGCAGTCAGTCGTCTGTGGTCTCGCCCAGCGACTCACCGAGCCGGCTGCTCACCACCTGAACGGCGGCGAGGGCCCGCGGATAGTCCATCCGGGTGGGTCCCAGCAGTCCGATGCTACCGACCGGTTCGCCATCAACGTTGTACGGGGCGACCACCACCGCGCACTCCGATAGCGGCTCCAAGCCGGTCTCGGACCCGATCGCGACGCTGAGACCTCGCTCCACGAGGCTGCCGAGCAGGCTCACGACGAGCAGTTGCTCCTCGAGCACCGCCAGCACCGACGTGACCGTCGAGATCGCCTCGAACTGTCCAGCCATGCTGGCCGCCCCGCCGACGTACAGGTCCCCGGTCGCTTCGTTCTCGCCGAGCGCCAGCAACGCGGCGCCGATCAGGTCGTCGACCTCGGCATCTCCACTCGCGGGCACCTGAGGTGCGACGCCGAGGGAGTTGCCCACCAGGGCCGCACTGAGCAGCTCCGAAGCCGTCACGCACGCGTCGTCCGAGGACTCGACGCCGGCCGGCGCATCGATCAGCGACCGCTTGATCGAACCGGACGCCGTCACGATCACCAGCAGAAGCTTGCCGCCTCCGAGGTCGACCAGCTGCACCGATCGGATCATCGCGGGGTCGCGTTGGGGACCGACGACGACAGCCGCGTAGGTGGTCAGCTCCGACAGGAGGCGGCTGGTGTCGACGAGCCGCTGCTCGATCTCACCCTGGGCGTGTGCGAAGAACTTGCGCACTTGCCGGGTGGCAGTCGCGTCCAACCGTCCGGGGCCCAGGGCATCGACGAAGTATCGGTACCCGGCCTCGGTGGGGATCCGGCCGGCGCTGGTGTGTGGCTGCGCCAAGAAGCCGTCCGCCTCGAGCGAGGCCATGTCGTTGCGAATCGTCGCCGCGGACACATCGAGACCCGACAGTTCCGTCACGGCGCGAGAGCCAACGGGCTGCGCGGTGTCGATGAAGCTCTCAACGACGGCTCGAAGGACCGTCGCCTTTCGCTCGTCCATCGCGTCCTCGTGTCCCAGGTACTGGGGGGAATGATATCGACACCCGGGTGGAGCGCAGCCTGAGGTCCCCCTAACCTGCGCGCATGACCGAGGAGACGTCGCGCCAACGGTTGGATGAGCTCCTCGACGAGATCGAGCGCGCGGTCTTGGGAAAACGCGACGTTCTCGAAGCAATGGTGATCGCGCTCGTCGGCGGCGGGCACGTTCTCATCGAGGACGTCCCTGGAGTGGCCAAGACCCTGATGGCCCGAAGTCTGGCCGCGGCGACCGACCTCTCGTTCGGACGCATTCAGTTCACGCCGGATCTCGTGCCGTCCGACATCACCGGGTCGGCTCTCCCCGAACCGGGAACCCACCAGCTCGTGTTCCAGCCAGGGCCCGTCTTCGCCCACCTGGTCCTCGGCGACGAGGTCAACCGGGCCCCACCCAAGACCCAGGCCGCCCTTCTCGAAGCAATGGAGGAGTCCCAGGTCACGGTCGACGGCGTCACCCACCACCTCCCCGACCCCTTCATGGTCATCGCCACACAGAACCCGATCGAGTCCGACGGCACCTACCCGCTGCCCCACGCGCAGCTGGACCGGTTCATGTTCCGGCTCAGGGTCGGGCCGCTCGATGCAGGCGATGAGGTCGAGATACTTCGGCAGCGGATCGATCGCGGTCAGGACGAGGTGGATCTGGCGGTCGTGCTCGATGCCGATTCGGTCGCGTCGGCGCGCAAGGCAGCAGAGCAGGTCGGCGTTGACGACGACGTCCTCGTGTACGCGGCAGCGGTTGCGGCGGCGACACGAGAGGACCCCAACGTCGATCTCGGGGTCAGCACTCGCGCGGTCGTTGCGCTCATCAGGGCCGCCCGAGCTCGTGCCGTGGTTCGTGGACGCGATTTCGTGGTGCCCGACGACGTGAAGATCCTCGCACCGCTCACCTTCGCCCACAGACTCGTAATGAGCACCGAAGCCTGGGTGCGTGGAGTGACCGGGCAGGACGTGATCGCGAACTGCCTGGAGCAGGTGCCTGTTCCCGAGTCGCTGACGGCCGCGGATCGCGCAGCCCTCAGCCGTGACTGACGAGGCCGATCAGCTCGGCGTTCAGGGATACATCACGCCGCGCGGGCTTGGTCTGGCGATCCTGTCCGCCACGGTCGGCGCATTCTCCGTCCTCACCGGCCACCAGCCGAGCGCCGTGCTGGCTGCTGCGCTGTTGGCCTGGGTGACCGTGGCGGTGCTGCTCCATCGCTGGCCCGACCTCCGCGTCGCTGCCCGCCTCAGCGAGGAGCGGGTCGTCGAGGGCGACATCGTCGACCTCGTGGTGGAGATCTCGTCGACGGCGTCGATCCCGTGGCTCGAAGTCGAGGTCGTGACGAGCGATGACCTCCCCGTCGTCGGAGGCGTTCCGTCGGCCATCGTGGCGCTACCGGCCGGCAGGCGCGCCGCGGTCCGATTCGAGCTCTTGGCCGAACAGTGGGGTGTCGCATCCCCCGCACGACTCCGGGTCACCGCCCGCGACCGAATGGGTGTCTACGCAGCACGTCGGGTGATCACGCTGGATCTTCCTGTGCGGATTCACCCCTCGGACCGGCGCCTCGATGCGATGATCCATTCCACTCGCACCCGGGCGCGCGTCGGACACCACCTGGCGCGTCAGCGAGGCGACGGGTGCGAGTACGCAGATGTGCGCCCGTCGAGGGCCGGCGATCGCCTCCGCTCGGTCAACTGGCGGGTGACGCTGCGGCGCTCCGAGTACTGGGTGAACGACAGGCATCCGGATCAGGCGAGCGATCTGGTGCTGTTCGTCGACAGCGGCCAGGCACTCGGCCGCGGCAGCAACTCCACCATCCACACCGCGGTCCGGGCGGCGCTCGCCCTCACCGAGGGCCATCTGGGGACCCACGACCGGGTCGGTCTCCTCGATGTAGGCCGCAAGGTTCGATGGTTCCGACCGGGTATGGGGCGGCTCCAGCGCCGCCGGCTGGTCGACGCGCTTCTGGAGATCCAGCCCGAGCTGGGCCTTGGTGTTCGAAAGGCGGCCGACCTGCCGCTTCAGGGCGTCGACACCAGTGCCACGATCGTCGTGCTGTCGCCGCTTCTGGATCCGCGGCCGATCGACGTGATGCTCGCTCTTCACGACCGCGGCTACGACCTGGTCGTGCTGTGGTGCCAACCCGACATCGATTCGATTCGGCCGGCGGAAGGGCGCAGCGGTCACCTGGCGCGCCGGCTGTGGAACATCGAGCGCGAGCAGTGGCGCCGCCGCTTGACGGGCGCGGGTGTCCCCGTCGTCGCCTGGGATGGCGAAGGATCGCTGGATGCAGTCATGGCGGTGCTCGACCATCAACGCAGGACCAGGATCGGCTAATGTCGTACTCGCGTCTCGCGATCGGAGCAGGGACCGCGAGCCTCGTGTTCGCCTGGCTCGGTGTGATGGCCACGGTTGCCGATCAACGCGTTGCGGCACCGGTCGCCCTGATCGTCGTGGCGCTCCTCGCGGTCGGCCTGGTGCTGGCCTCGCAGGTCGCATTCGCCGTGGCGATCGCCGTGGCGACGGTCGGCTTCGTGATGGGAGGGATACGGGGGGTGAGCGGTGCCGTTTGGGCCGCCGTCGCTGTCGTCATCACCATCGCCGGCGTGCGGATCTGTTGCGACGCCCGCCGACCGGCCCGCATCGCCATCGGCGCACAGCGGTCTGTGGCGGTGGGACAGGTCCTGGTCGCCACGGCCATCGCCTGCGCCGCGATCGTCAGCTGGGTGATGGTTCCCGTGGAGCCGGCGAGGATCTTCATCGTCGCCGGCCTGGCCGCCAGCGCAGCGCCTCTGTTCTTGTTCCGCGTGGTCAACACCGACCCTGCTGCCCTGCGGTCGCGTCGGCGGCGTCTGCTTGCTACCGCTGCAGCGGTCGCGGTCATCTCCAGCCTGGTCGTGGTCGGATCGAGGGCTGCTGACTACCAGCGGTCGATCGACCCGCCTGAGCGACAGACCACGGTCGACGAGACCGAAGAGCGGCAGGTCGTCCAGCGGCCAACGGTCGAACTCGACGACGAGGCGCCCCCTCCCGGTGAGTGGCTCGCCGCTCTCGGCACCCTGTTCGTGGTGTTGCTGATCCTGGCCCTGCTGGCCAGCGGGCTCCTGGCACAGCAGCCAATCGAGTTCGAGCCGGACGCGATGGCCGGCGAGGGCGACGGCACATTCACGGACTCGTCGGTCGAGGACCCGATGGCGGTGCTCGTCACCACCGAGGAAGCCCAGGCGATCCTTCAGCAGGCCCTCGTCGCGATCGAAGAGGTCGACGACCCGCGCCAGGCGATTCGGTTGGCCTACTCGCTGGTCGAGGCCGGATTCGGCGATCTCGACGCGCGCCGCGGAGCGGCGGAATCGGAGAGCGAATACCTGGAGCGCCTGTTGCCGACGCTGGGCGCGTCCGCCGGATCCATGCGTGAACTCACCGGCCTGTTCGAACAGGCGCGCTTCTCCTCCCATGCGATCACCGAGTCCATGCGCTCCGATGCGGTCGATGCGCTGGGCTCCCTCAAGGACGAGCTCACGAGAGTCGCGGCCGAGCGTGCGGCAGCGAGCGACCCTGCAACCGATGGAGCGGTGTCGTGACCGGGTGGGTCGCCGTCGGCATCGCGCTGGGGCTCGCCCTCATCCTGCTCGGCCTCCAGCATCTGACCAGGACTCTGCGGTCCACACCGATGGACACGCTGCATCCAGGACCCCTGATCCAGAGGCCCGACGCAACCGCGACCGCCGCTCCACCCCCGTCGCTCAGCCTGACGGAGCAGCTCGTGGAGGACGCAACCTTCAGCAACGCCGTCGCCCATCACCGGCTGTGGCCACTCGTCGCACGGCTGGCACGAGAGCGCGGCGTCACGGCCCGGGACCTTCGTCCACCCGACGCGGACACGCGCGCCTGGTTGGCTGACATGATTCAGGTGCTCGAGAAGGCGCGCTGAGGGGAACGTCCGGTTTTTCGGAACCGGCGGGTGGGGCATTGCGTCCAGGTGGTGGTGGCAATGAGCGAAGGCGAGCGTCCAGTCGCCGAGACGGCCGCTGGCCTCGACGTCGCGGCAGACACGGTGAAGAGACGCCGTTCGACGACAGCGACGACCAACTACGTGAGCGGCTTCGCCAGCAGGCGGGAGCGCTCGAGCCACCGCGCCCCGACGAGGTGCAGCTGGTCGAGCGGACTGCGCGCCGTCGACGGACGCGCGCCGCAGCCTTTGGAGCTGCGCTGCTCACGGTCGGGCGGTCAGCATCTCGCACGACCTCGGAGAGACCTGGCCGGAGATCGAGGACGGAGATCGAGGCCGGAGATCGAGGCCGGAGATCGAGGCCATGGAGGGCCTGCAACCCAACATCGTTGCGCTCAACGGCGACGAGGTGTTGGCCATCGGACACGACGTCGGCGACATCGAGGTGGCGACGAGCTCAGCGGCGAAGAGGCGTGGGAAGAATCTGCCGCGCTGGGCGCGACGCTGCTCTACCTGACCCCTGCAGACTGACGGCGTTCGCTCAGTCCCGGGTGACCGTGTGCCCGTCGCGCTCGACCACATCGGTTGGCGCGTCCGTCGGGGCCGGAGCGGGCTCTGTGGTGGTCGTGGGCTGGGTGGCGTCCCGCTCGGCATCACGACGCTCCTGCTCGAGCTGCCGACGACGAGCTTCGAGCCTGCGACGGCTCTCTTCGAGGATGTCCTGCTCGCGATCTGTGAGACGGTCACCGCGGACCACCGTGGTGGGGACCGGATCCACGTCTCGCTCGTCGATCACGATTCGATCGATCTCATCGGGACGAGTCGGCTCACCGTCGTCGACCCTGTCGCCGCCGTCGTGCGGTTGGTCCCGAGTCGGGTCGGTCGCCACGACGGCCGGCGAACGCTCTTCCACTGGTGTCTGTTGGTCCGTGGGCCGATCACTCACCACCGGTCCGGGGACCGTCGGGACGGGCGGATCTTCGGGACCGTCGTCGACCCACGGCAGGAGATTCGCGACCGGCTCGAAGACCGTCTCTCTCACCGGCTCGCTGACCGCGCCGGCCACACCCACCGCCACCGCCACAACCGCCCCTGCGAGTACCGCTGACCAACCGAAGGCGAACCTCGGGCGGTTCGCGGTCGGAGCGACAGCGATTCGGTCGACCACGGCGGACCACCGGGGTACCTCCACCTCGACCGAGGTCAGCTCGGCGAACAGCGCGTCCACGTCCTCGAGCTCGGTTCCTGCGATGTGCGGTTCGGGGCTCATGACGAGACCTCCTCCTCGGCGAGCAGGGTGCGCAGGCTCTGGAGCGCGCGCCACTGCAATGTATTGACGGCGCCGGAGCTCACCCCGAGGGTCAGCGCCACTTCGTCATTGGACAGGCCGGCGAAGTACTTCAGCTCGATCACCCGACGCTGGCGACGTCCGAGCTGACGGAGGACACCGTCGAGATGAAGACGCTGCAGCCGCGCCACAGTGGGGTCGTCGTCGACGGGGTCATGTGGATCCTCGAGCGGCTCGGTGGGTCGGCGATAGCGGTGGCGATGGGTGTCCGCGATCACGTTGCGGGCGATTCCGAACAACCAGCCGCGGAACGGGCTGCGGTCCCCCCGGTAACCGGGCAACGAGCCCCAGGCCTTGGCAAACACCTCGGCTGTCACGTCGTCGGCCTGCGAGCGATGAACGCTCGCCATGCTCAAGCGGTGAATGGCGGGGGCGTGCCGCTCGTAGAGCGACGCGAAGGCGGCGGTGTCGCCTCCCCGTGCGCGAGCGACGAGGGCGTCGTCGCCGGAGGTTTCGGCGGTCGAGCCATCGCGGCGATGGCGAGTGCGGACGCGGCCCACGACTGATTCGTCGTCGCGAGCCACGCGAAATGCACGCCGCGACCCGAAATTTCTCGAAACCACCTCTCACCGACGGCTCACCCGCCCGAAATATGACGAAACGATGACGAAATTGGACCGAGCGTGCATTTCGGAGGGCTGAAGCGACGCCACCACCGCGGGCAGTCACCAAAGGAGAATCCTTCATGCGAACGTCCCTTCTCGCCAGCCTGATCACCGCACTGGTGGCCGGCTCACTCGCTCTCGCCGCACCGGCGGGCGCCGAGGAGACCACCGGCGACTGGCCGATGTCGGCGGACATGTTGCCCGCAACCGTGGTCGTCGACCTCGTCGACGCCGACGGACAGGGATGGGTCCTGCGCTACGACGCCGCCCACACCGATGGCGCGGATGATCGCGCCACCGTCGTCGACCTGGCACGTCGCTGCCGAGCCGCAGGCCTCACACCCCAGGAATGCCGTCGCATCCTGCACGACCACCACAGCGATCTCGCCGAACGCTGCCGCAACGCAGGCCTCACGGTCGAGCAGTGCCGACACATCGTGGGCAACGACGACCCGCACTCGATCGCCGCGCGCTGCCGGGCGGCGGGGCTCACGAGCGAGGAGTGCCGCCGACTGATCAACTCACTCGACGGCGGAACCCTCGCCGAACGCTGCCGCGCCGCAGGCCTCACCCCCGAGGAATGCCGCCGCATCATCAACAGCCACGATGACCACCTGTCCATCGCTGAGCGATGCCGGGCCGCCGGGCTCACGAGCGAGGATTGCCGCCGACTGATCAACTCACTCGACGGCGGAACCCTCGCCGAACGCTGCCGCGCCGCAGGCCTCACCCCCGAGCAATGCCGCCGCATCATCAACAGCCACGACGACGGCGACCGCGCAGTGGATCGAACGACGGATCGAGTGACGGATCGAGTGACGGATCGAGTGACGGACCGTACCCGCGACACGATCACCGACGGCACAACTGACGGCGTCTCCGACGGTGTCTCGGACCGGGCATCGGACAGTGTCTCGGACAGCGATCGCACAACCGATCGGATTGGGGATCGGGTCACCGACCGCCGAGCACGCAGGGTCCACCACGTGGACCGTGTCCGCGACTAGAAGAAGGGACGCGAGACCCGGCGTGCCGGTCGGGACTCCCGCTCGCCGAGGTGGAACCGGCGAGACACGACGACCGCCGCTCGGGACCTCAGCCCCCGAGCGGCGGTTGCTGTTTTGTCGCTGCGGGATCGCTTCGGCCTGACGGCCTCGGGCTCACCTCGCAGACCCTGCACTTTCGCTGCGGGATCGCTTCGGCCTGACGGCCTCGGGCTCACCTCGCAGACCCTGCACTTTCGCTGCGGGATCGCTTCGGCCTGACGGCCTCGGGCTCACCTCGCAGACTCACCGCCCGCCACTTCCGCTCCGTTCAGGCGTGGCCGCGAGCCTTGCGGCAAAGAATCCGCAGCGCGAGCCAGAGGCCGCTTGCGGCCGAAGCGAGCCTTGCGG
>CAZVUM010000011.1:46584-61904 GCA_964629575.1 uncultured Acidimicrobiales bacterium
CAAAGAATCCGCAGCGCGAGCCAGAGGCCGCTTGCGGCCGAAGCGAGCCTTGCGGCAAAGAATCAGAATCAGCTGTCGAGTTTGAGGGCGGACACGAAGGCTTCGTTGGGCACTTCGACCCGGCCGATGGCCTTCATCCGCTTCTTGCCCTTCTTCTGCTGTTCGAGCAGCTTGCGCTTGCGGGTGATGTCGCCCCCGTAGCACTTGGCCAGCACGTCTTTGCGCTTGGCCCTCACGGTTTCGCGGGCGATGATGCGTCCGCCGATCGCGGCCTGGATGGGCACGTCGAACATCTGCCGTGGAATCAGCTCACGGAGCTTCTCGGCCATCCGCCTGCCGTAGTCATATGCGCCGTCGCGGTGGACGATCGTGGAGAAGGCGTCGACCGGCTCGGAGTTGAGCAGGATGTCGACCTTGACGAGCGAGCCCTCCCGGTAGCCGGCGGGCTCGTAGTCGAGGCTCGCATATCCCTGGGTGCGGCTCTTCAGCTGATCGAAGAAGTCGGTGACCACCTCGGCGAGCGGAATCTCGTAGTTGAGCTCCACCCGTTCGGGCGAGAGGTACTCCATTCGGGTCATGGTGCCTCGGCGCCCCTGACACAGCTCCATGATCGTGCCGGTGTATGTCGACGGCGTCAGGATGCCGATCTTCAGCATCGGTTCCTCGATCGCGTCGATCGAACCGGGGTCTGGGAGCTCGGACGGGTTGTCGATGCCGATCGTCTCGCCGTCGTCGGTGGTGACCCGGTAGGCGACCGATGGAGCGGTCGCGATGAGGGAGAGGTCGAATTCGCGCTCCAGCCGCTCGCGGACGATCTCCATGTGCAGCAGTCCGAGGAAACCGCACCGGAAGCCGAACCCGAGCGCGCCCGAGGTCTCCGGTTCGAAGGTGATCGAGGCGTCGTTGAGCTTCAGCTTGTGCAGGGATTCGCGGAGGTCGGGATACTCGTCGCCGTCCACGGGATACAGCCCGCAGAACACCATCGGCTTGGGGTCCTCGTATCCGGCCAGCGGGCCGTCGGCGGGGTCGCCGACCGTGGTGACCGTCTCACCCGATTTGGCCTGCCCCACGTCTTTGATCGAAGCGATCAGATAGCCGACCTCGCCAGGGCCGAGCTCGGCGACGGGGGTCGGCTGCGGCAGGCGAACTCCGATCTCCTCGGCCTCGTGGGTGCCCCCGATCTGCATGAAGCGCAGCTTGTCGTTGGTCCGGATTCGGCCATTGACCACCCGCAGAGACGAGACGACGCCTCGGTACTGGTCGAAGTGGCTGTCGAAGATCAGCGCCTGGAGGGGCGCGTCGGGGTCGCCCGCCGGTGGGGGAATCCGTTCGACGATGGCGTCGAGCAGCTCGGGAATTCCGTCGCCGGTCTTGGCGGAGATCTGCAGAACGTCCTCCGCCGCCAGCCCCAGGACGTTTTCGATCTCGCTCGCGTAGAGGTCGGGATCGGCGGCGGGCAGATCGATCTTGTTCAGGACGGGCACGATCTCGAGATCGTTTTCGAGAGCGAGGTAGCAGTTCGCGAGAGTCTGAGCCTCGATGCCCTGCGCAGCGTCCACGAGAAGCAGAACTCCCTCGCAGGCCGCGAGCGACCGGCTCACCTCGTAGCCGAAGTCCACGTGGCCCGGGGTGTCGATGAGGTGCAGCGTGTGGCCTTGCCAGTCGACACGAACGTTCTGCGCCTTGATGGTGATTCCCCGCTCACGCTCGAGGTCCATCGAGTCGAGATATTGGGCGCGCATCGCCCGGGCCTCGACGGCCCCGGTGATTTCGAGAATGCGATCGGAGAGGGTGGACTTCCCGTGATCGATGTGGGCGATGATCGAGAAGTTCCGGATGCGCGAGAGGTCCATGCCGAGGGCCCAGGGTATTGGGTCGGAGGGCGAGCCCCTAGACGCCGAGGTGCTCGATCGCCTCGGCGACCCTGATCACCGCCAGGTCGGTCGCCCGCTCGCGCAGGGTCGTTCCCGGAACAGCGGCACTCCCGACGAGCACGTCGTCGACCGCTCCATGCATGCGCTCCACGAGGCGACTGGCGTGTTCGATGGTCGGCCAGCGCAGCCCCATGCGGTCCTGAACCCACTCGTGGTAGCTGTCCACCACCCCGCCTGCGTTGGCGACGAGGTCCGGCACAACCAGAACCCCGCGTGCTTCGAGCACCTGGTCGCCGTTCTCGGTGACGGGATGGTTGGCCGCTTCGATGACGACCTGGGTGCAGATCTGTCTGGCGACCTGACCGTCCACCACGTTGCCCAACGCTGCGGGCACCAACACATCGCTCTCGATGCCCCAAATCGCCAGGTCGCCGAGCGAATCCGCGTCCGGGAACCCGACCACCGAGCCGGTGCGACGGGCGTGGTGCAAGAGCGCGGGCACCGGCAAGCCACGTTCGGCCGCGACGGCCCCGTCCGCGTCTTCGACCGCGATGATGAGCGCCCCGCGTTCGTGCAACATCTTTGCGAGCTCACCCCCTACCTTGCCGAACCCCTGGAGAACGACGCGCGCACCGTCGACGCTGCGCCCCACGTGGTCGAGGACACGCTCGGTGACGACAGACAGGCCGCGCGCGGTCGCCTGGCCGTGGTCCGGGTTGCCTCCAAGGCTCGGGGGCTTACCGGTGACCCAGCCACCGTCGCGATGGCCGCTACTCCCCCGCTGGAGGGTGTCGAGCATCCAGGCCATGCACCTGGCGTCGGTGTTCATGTCGGGGGCGGGAACATCGACGGTCGACCCGAGAACGGGGCGCACCTCCTCGGCGTACCGCCGGACGAGCCGTTCGAGCTCCGCGACGCTCAATGCGCGCGGATCGCAACGGATCCCACCCTTGCCTCCACCGAAGGGCAGGTCGAGCGCCGCGCATTTGAGCGTCATGGTGACGGCGAGGTCGATCACATGGTCGGCGTCCACCTCGGGATGGATGCGGACACCTCCTTTGCCTGGCCCGCGGGCGAGGCTGTGCTGGACGCGCCATCCGGAGAAGACCTCGACGTGACCGTTGTCTCGGCGAAGCGGGACCGCGACCTCCAAGACCCGTTCGCACTGGAGCAACCGGTCGCGGATCCACGGCTCGATCCCGAGGCGATCACACGAGGCGCGCAACCGACGGAGCGGCTCGCTCGCGATCTCCTGGCGGGCAAGAAGGGGCTCCGCGTGGTCGCTGGCGTCATCGGGGCGGAAGGTGAGCATGGCGAACTCTCCAGGGCGTGCCGGACAGGGCAGGCCCGGCACGTCCTGTTTCGACACATCGAGGGTCTGACTGAACGTTCAGTTCCGAAAAATGAGGTGACGGGCACGGACTGACCCAGTGGCGCGGTGTTGTGGGGCAGCCCCCGGACGTTGCTAACCTGGAGCGTTCCCGTGCCGAGCCTCACCCACCGGCACCCGATGACTGAGTAACTACCTGCTGTGGCGAACATCAAGAGCCAGATCAAGCGCAACCGCCAGACCGAGACCCGCCGCGTGCGCAACCGCGGGGTCCGTTCGGAGCTCAAGACCCGAGAGAGGGCTGTCGTCGAGGCCGCGGAGGCCGGTGAGGACACCGACGAGCTGATCCGCATCGCCCAGAAGCGCCTCGACATGGCCGCTCAAAAGGGCGTGATCCACAAGAACGAGGCGGCGCGACGCAAGTCCCGCCTCATCGCTCGCATCAACGCCTGAGGCGCTGCGTCACGCCCCGAGGCGTGCAAGCCGAGCGACCAACACCTCGAGAACCGCGCGCCCGTCGAGGCCGGAGTTGCCGCGCAGATCGAGGTCTGCGGTCCCGAGAAGCGAAATCGCGCGCGCCACACCGGCCGACCCGAGCCGGCGCGTCTGGGTGAGGGCCTTCTTGGCGGGGAACGTCGAACCCTTCATGCCCAGCAAGGCGGCGGCGTCCTTTTCTCCTGAGACCGGAGCGCCGTCGAGCCGCAACATGCGCTCGTAGTGACCGTGCAGGCTCGCCATCACCTGGAGCGGATGGCGTGCTCCGCCATCGAACATCCGCTGCAGGGTGCCGACCGCGCCGGACAGATCGCCGCCGTCGATCGCGTCAGTGAGGTCCCAGGGCGGCACCGACCCTTCTACGCCGAGGAAGGGGGCCACGTCGGACTCGCCCAGGCTCGTGCCGGGTCCACAGGCGCCGGCCAGGGTGGACAACAGTCCGGTGAGGCGACCGACGTCTTCGCCCAGATGCTCCACGATGAGCCGTCTGGCACGAGCATCGAGCACGACAGGTGCTTCCTCGAACCGTTGGTCGAACCAATCTCGACGCCCGCGGGCATTGCCCGGCGCACCCGTTGCGGTCTTGGTTCCGCCCGCCGCAGCGACGGCGTCGGTGAGCGCTTTGGGGATGCGTCCACTTCCCCACTCGAGAACCAGGTCGGTCGTGGGGCTCGGATCGGCCAGATACGAGGTGAGGGGCCCGAGGTCCCCTGCGTTGAAGCGACCGAGCTGCCGACCGACCACTACCCGACGATCGGTGAGAAAGGGAGGGGTCTGCGCTGCGTCGACGAGCTCTTCGATCGCGTACTCCTCGCCGCTGAGCTCGTGAAGCACGAGAGATCGATCGGCATCACCGACGAGCTCCTCCACTGTCGATCGCACCGCGTCCGCCAGAAGCGAGCCATCGGGCCCTGAGAGGAGGTGAACAGAGTGGGTCGTGGCTGGCGCACTCGACATTGCCGGCGAATCTATCCGGGCCGGCCGACCCGCAGGCGGCTCCCGTCCGTTTCGACGACGACCACCCCCAGGTCGACCGGCCGCTCGACCCTCTGCGCATCGACAGAGGGCAGCGCTCGAGGCGCCCATACCTCCCCGACCGCCAACCTCGAACGCAACGCGCGGGCAGCGCTCTCGGCATCCCGACTGCCCGATCGCAGGACGAGCACATCGATGCTTCGAACCCCAGCCTCCCGCAGCTGACCCAAGGCCCATGCGGGCTCGGGGCGGTCGATGACCACTACGGTCGGTTGGACGGACACCACGGCGAGGTGCGCGCCCGATGGGAGCGGAGCGACCTCTCGATCGCTGACAACGAGCATGCCGAGGGCGGCGAACACCACGACCGCGCCTCGCCACCGGGTCACCCAGGCGAGTACGACCGAGATCATCAACACCGCGACCGCCCACGGGATCTCGGCGGACTCCACCGTCGGGAGGTCGAGGGCGGTGGAGTACTGCGCGACCCCAGCGACCCAACCAACGGCAAGACGCGTGGGCTGGTGGACGAACGACGCGATCGGCGAGCCCGCGAATCCGCCGATCAGGCCGGCGTGCAGCCCCCAGATCATCGCCGGGGCCGCCGCTGGGGCAGCCAGAACGTTGGCGGGAATCGATGCGAGCGGGAGACTGCCGAACGTGGTCACCTGGACCGGCATCACCGCCAGCTGCGCAGCCAGGGTGACGGCGACCGTCTCGGCCAGAGGACGGGGTCCAGGGAGAAGCCCGGCCAGTGGTCTCGCCAGCATCGCGATGCCAGCCGACGCCGACACGCTGAGCTGGAAGCCGACAGACTGCACCAGCAGTGGGTCGGCCAGCACCAGAGCGCTGACCGCGATCGACAACAGGCGAAGTGGGCTGGCCCGTCGCCCGAATGTGGATGCAGCGGTTGCGATGGCGGCGAGAGCGCATGCGCGCAGCACCGATGGTTCGCCGCGGGTGACCACGGCGAACTCGGCGAGCAAACCGAGGACGGCGACCAGTCGCCACCGCTGCGGGAGTCTTCGCAGCAAGGGAGCGGCCATCACCAGGACCGTCGCGACGTTGGACCCCGACACGGCCAGCAAGTGGGTCAGACCGGATCCTCGAAAGTCGTCCACCACCTCCGGGAGCTGCCCGCGGTCATCGCCGAGTACGAAACCCGTCACGAGGATGCCGTCCCGCTGCGACAGGCCCTCGACAGACCGGATCACGAGACCGCGGATCGCATTGGCCGTTCGGTGGTGCAACGCGCCGCCGTCGATCCGGCGAACCTGAGCGATCTGGGCTCGGCCCGCTGCACCACGAGGCCACAGGAAGTCCCTGTCTCGCCCATCGGCGAGGGTCGCGTCGAGCTCGACCGCATAGATCTCGCCCACGGACGCTCGGGCCAGCCGCCCCGCAGAACCGCCGCGGGCCCAGGCCTCCCACCGCACGCCATCGATGACCAGGTCCAGCCGAAGCGCTGACCTCACCCATTCGGGATCGGAGGCGACCTCCGCGCGCCCCGCCCGGGGACCGCCTTCTGCACCTGCGAGCGCCCCGATTGTGTCCGAGGCCCTCGCCGCACCCAGGACCGCCAGAGCGACGACGAGCAGCAGCGGCCACCGCGTCACCACCAGGGCCGCGAGTCCCGCGACACCGGCGAGCATCGGCAACGCCGGCGCAAGCGCGGCCGCCCACCACACCGCGACCGCCGACCCGATCCACCAGCCATCCGCGATCGACCACACCTGACGCGGCGGCGCGAGCCGTACCGCCGCGACTTCAGACGCGGGCATGGCTACGCAGACGCGCGACCGTGGCCGGCCCGATCCCCGGCACCCGCTCCAGATCGTCGAGGCTCGCGAAGCGGCCGACGCGAGTCCGGCTCTCGACGATCGCCGCTGCCAACGACGGCCCGATCCCGGGGAGCGACTCCAGCTCCGAAACGGTCGCCGTGTTGACATCGACGCTCGAGGACTCCGCCGTCTGCCCCGGCGATTCCTCGAGCGGCTCGCCCCACGCAGGCACGGCTATCCGGTCTCCGTCTCGTACCTCGGCGGCCAGGTTGAGGCGATCCACGTCCGCTTCAGCCGTGGGTCCACCCGCAGCGTCGAGCAACGCCGCCACCCGGCTGCCCGCCGGAACCAGGTAGAGCCCCGGCTGCACCACCTCACCGGCGACGTGTACGTGGAGAGGTGCGGCCTCAGTGGTGCGCGCGATTGCAGCGGTGGGGCGACGGGAGACCTCGGGGAGGCTCAGCGGTGGCGGCGACCCGGTTCTGACCCCCCACGCGAAGGCAGCGACCACCGCCAGGAGAACGGCGAGGACAGCAGCTCCGACGAGACGCCAGTCGACCCTGCCGGCGAGATCGAGATAGTGGTGGAGCCGGCCCGCGCCGACCTCGTCGCCCGGATCACCATCGGGCGGCACAGCTTCCATGGGTGCACCTTCGGAGGAGACCGCGGGGAAGCAGCGGGGTCACCCTACCGGCGTTCGCTCGGGCGCACGCCCGGCCGGCCCGGCTAGGCCGTGGCCAGGAGCGACGGTGCACGAACGGCGCGCAGACGGCCGAACGCGACGGCGACGGCCAGACCCGAGATTGCAGCCCAGCCGCCGAAGAGCGCGGCCTCACCGACCTCGAGGTACAGCGGTGGGGCGACGAATGCGGTCACGGCGGCGATTGCCATCCCGACTGCGTCGAGCAGCGCGCTCCCGACGGCCGCCCGTTCGGCGCCCGCAGCCTCGAGAACCAGCACCTGCGCTCCCATGTTGCTGAACGCTTCGCAGGTCGTGTGGATGAGGCCGATCGACACGAAGAACCACACGCCGTTGATGAAGCCGTACGCCACGATCACGGGCACGGTGACCACCAGAGCCGGCACCACGACGCGGGCACCACCCACACGCTCTGCGAGCGCCCCAGTGCGCGGTGGCAGGAACAACATCGGCATACCGACGACGACCAGGGATAGGGCGATTCCGGCGTCGCTGACTCCGACGTCGGTGAGGTACCGATCGACCGTCGCGTCGAACACTCCGATGAACCCGAACACAACGAATTGGGTCAAGAGTGCGGCCTGAACCCGTGGGCGTCGCACCAATGCGCCGAGGTCCTTGTAGTTGACCGGTGCGGCAGCGACCTCGGCCCGTCCGATCAACCGGGCTCCGATGGCGCCTGGCACGACGAGGAGAAGGCCAACGACTACGAAGGGCGTCGCGAACGACACGGCGCCCAGCACGGCACCTATCGCCGGCCCCGAGATGAAGCCGGCGACCGCCGAGGAGAGCAGGGCGCCGACCTTCGCTCCACCACCGGTGACGTCGCGCCCGATGATGGCCTTGCGGGCAACGATCCCGTAGAGCCCCAGACCGATCCCGACGGCACCCCTGCTCAGCGCGAAGGTGACCACGTCGTCCGAGAGACCGAATCCGATGCTTCCTGCGGCGCCGACGGCGACCGCCAACCATGCGACAGCTTCGGTGTGACCGCGGTCGACCAGCGGAGACAGCACCAGCTGGCTGACGAGAGCAGCGAGAAAGCCCATGGATGCGACGACCCCGACCTCGGTCCCCGACAGGCCGAAGTCGTCCTGCAGCTCCGACAAGAAGACGAAGACGAGGCCGATCGCCGCGGCCAGCAGGTAATAGACGACGTAGCTGACCCGAGCGAGCATCCTGACAACGCTACGGGCCGGGGGCCTTGGGGCCTCGTTCAATTTGCCCTCACAACCCGAACGGGGCACCGCTTTCGCGGTGCCCCGTTCGGGAGGATTGGTGTGATGTGAAAGTCAGCCCATGAGCGCCACCGCTTCGACCATCGCAGCACCCGGACCGGAGCCGAAGGTGAGGGCGATGACCACCGTGTCGCCGTCCTGTACAGCGACGAGAGCGACGGGCCACTCACCATCCATGTGGTGGGAGGTGTACACCTGCATGGACCGGTCGATTTCGTGCGTCTGGTAGCCGACGCCGCTCACCGACGCACCGACGAAACCCAGGGCCTCGAGGAACTGCGAGTAGGTGGCGCCGATGTGGCAGAGGTCGATCTGCTCGAAGGCGATGCGGGCCTCGGTCTCGCTGCCGAACACTGCGGCCACCGACACGCTGGCATCGACCAGCGCCCCGTTCTCGGTCGATCCGCCGTTGGAGTACCAGCTGTACAGCGGCTCCACGGTGCGCTCCGAGTCGAGGCAGCGGGCGAGGGCGTGGTCACCCCACGGGCCGGTGTGGGAGGCGGCGAGGTCCTCGTCGAGAAAGACGGGCTCGAACATGTCGTCGTCCCCGTCGCTGTCGTCCCGGTCGCTGTCGTTCCAACCATCGTCTTCCAACTCGCTTTCCGCCGAGTCGTCTGTGTCGGCCGAGAGGGTGTTGGTTTCGTCCGGTGCTGCAGAAGTTCCGGGAACGACCGTGGCCTGGGCGAGGATCTCGCCGAGCACCGGGTGGGCCCGCACGGCGGCGGTCAGTTCAGCGACCGTCACGCCGTAGCGCTCTGCATACGGGGCCATGTCGGCCTCGGTGAACTCCCAGGTGCCTCCGGCCAAGGTCGGGTCCGATTCGATGAACTCGACGAGGCGAGCCATAGCGTCGAGGGCCCCCTCAACGGTGGTCGCGGCCTCGAACTCTTGGTTGAGTTCGTCGAGGCGAGCGAAAGGATCACCCGCCGTCTCCTCGACCGAGACCTCGGTCGGGTTGTCGGGCTGATCGGTCTGAGCGGCCTGGTCGTCGTGGCGAACCTGCTGAACCTGGGGTGCCTGCTGGTCCTGCGTCTGGGCGACGGGCTCGTCGCCGCCGCCCGAGCAGGCCGAGGCCGCGAGGGCGATGCCGCAGAGGGCGGTTGCGATGGTGCGGGTGATCTTCATTGTGGGTTCTCCTCCCGTGGCCCCTGTGGGGCGTGTTCGATGAGGAGAATCTGGGGCCGCGCCGTGAGTTGGCCGTGAAAAGCCTGGTCAGCGACCCACTGAGGTGCTCAATTGCTTCATCCTGAAGAAGCACTTCGGGTTGTGCGTTCCGACGCCCGCCGCGGAGGTGGAGTCACAGACGGACACCCATGTCCGGGAACCACTCCACCTCACACCCTGAGTCGTTCCGCGCCAGAAACCATGCAGAACGACTCGGGCTGGGTCAGTTGGTGAACCGACAGGGTCAGTTGGTCAACCGACGGGGTCAGTTGGTCAACCGACGGGGTCAGTTGGTGAACCGACGGGGTCAGTCGAGCACGAGCGGGGTCAGTTGGTGAACCGACGGGGTCAGTCGAGCACGAGCCGATAGCCCCAGGCGGCCATCCCGACGAAAGGCCCGCCGCGGTGGGTGTCCACCGACACCCCGCCAAGCTCGTCCGAATGCGCGACGAACGCCGGGAGCTCGAACAGGGGAACCGCCGGGAGAAGTTGGGCGAGCCGGGCATCGATGTCGACGTAGAGGGCAGCACGACGCGCGGGATCAGGCTCGCTCGCGGCAGCGTCGAGCAGTGCGTCGAGTTCGGCGTCGGAGACGCCTGTGAGGTTGAACGGGGCCGCTGAATCGCACCCCTCGATCCCGAATTGCACGGGACAGTGCTCCGATCCCCACCGAAACTCGGCTGCGACAGGGTCGGGGCTCGACGCGTCGACCACCAGGTCGAGCTCGTACTCGCCGGTCAGGCGGCGCGTGTGTGCCGTCTGTTCGTCGTAGATCTGGCCCTGCACGCCCATCCCGATGGCATCGAGCTGACTGACGATGGCCTGGGCGACGGTCGGCCCCAGGACGCCCGTCAGCTGCTCGTAGTCGAGCGTGATCAGCAGCTCTTCGCCCGACCGGAATCGCCGCCCGCCGTCACCGGGCACCCACCCCGCCTCTTGGAGCACGGCGCGGGCGCCGTCGAGGTCTCCATCGAACGCGTCGAAGGGTTTCTCGCTCCTCGGGTGGGTGGAGGGCCAGATGAGGCTCTGCAGCGGCGGCGCGGCCTCACCGGTGAGAGGGGTCACCGCCGATCCGACGATGGCCCATCGATCCAACGCGAGTGCGATGGCCTCGCGAACCGCGGCTTCGGACGTGAGCCCTCTGCGGGTGTTCATGTCGAGCCGCAGCCACAGGTCTGCGACACCCACATCGACGGCGACGTCTTCGATCGCTCGGGTGCGAGCGATGTCCGATGCAGCGGCCGATTCGACGTAGATGAGATCGACGTCGCCGGACTCGAGGGCATCGATCTGGGCGCGAGCGCTGTCGAAGCTGCGGATCGTCACCCTCTCGAGAAGAGGTGTCTCGGCTCCCCACCACCCTTCGTTGCGGACGAGGGTGAGGCGTTGATCGGAGTCGTAGCCCGAAACCCGGTACGGACCTGCCGAGAAGTCCAGAGCCTCAGCCATGAAGGTGGACGGGGGGTTGCCCGCAGCGATGTGGGCGTCGTATGCGGCCGCCTTGATCACCGGATGAAACGTCGAGAACAGAATGCGGTGAGCGCCGAGTGGCTGGGCAAACGTCAGATCGAAGGTGAGCTCGTCCACCTGAGTGAAGGTCACGCCCTGGTAGAGGGTGGTCGCCTCGACACCCGCATCGGGTTGGAGGATGTACTCGAGCGTTCGCCCGACGTCCACGGCGGTGACGGGGGTTCCGTCGTCCCAGACGGCGTCGTCGCGCAGGGTCCAACGGACCACGAGGGGATCGGTCGACCGCACCTCTGGCTCGCCGGCGGCCAGCCATGGGGTCAGGGTCCAGTCCGACTCGACCACCATGAGCGGCGGCAGCACGTGCCCGGTGACGAATGGCTCGACGAATCGGTCGACGTGCGGGTTGGGCGATGCGAGAGAGCGGACGGTCCCCACCTGGACCTCACCGCCCACAACGAGGTCGAGGACCGGTGGGGGAATCGTCGAGGCGGGAATTCCATCGCCACCATCGGCTTCGGCATCGGAGCCGTCATCTCCGGCTGCGCTGCCGCCCGTGCTGTCGCCCGCGTCGTCATCACCGGCATCGTTGCCGCCCGCCGGCTGCTCTCCGGTGACCGGCGTCGTCTCGATGGGCTCGACCGCATCGCTGCCGCCGCCGTCACCGCTCCGATTCGCGAGCGCGAAGATGGCCGCGAGGGCGAGGACCACGAGCGCGGCGGCACCGATCAGCCGTCCGCGGTTGCCTGCGGCCTTCGTCGACGGCGTCGGGGTCGACGTCGCGGGCTGGACCGCCTTGCCGCTCAGAACAGCGATCAGATCCGTCGCTGTCTCGAATCGTTGTGCCGGGTCCTTGGCGAGCGCTCGGGCGTAGAAGCGATCGCGCTCCGCGTCGCCCACCGAGGGCACCGGCTCGTTGACGTGGGCCATCAGGGTGGCCACGAGATCATCGCCTTCGAAGGGTGGGTGCCCCTCCATCAGGAAGTGAGCAACGCAGCCGAGGCCGTAGAGGTCGGCGCGATGGTCGACCTCGCCCGCGCTGGCCTGCTCGGGCGCCATGTACTCCGCCGTGCCCAGCGCACCGGTGGTGTAGCTGCCCATCTCGCGCAGCGACGCAGCGATACCGAAGTCCGCGAGCCACACCCGATCGCCTTCGAGGAGGATGTTGGAGGGCTTGACGTCGCGGTGCACGAGATCGCGACCGTGTGCATGATCGAGTGCCTCGGCGACCGGTGCGAGGAGGCTCGCCGCATCCTCAGGACTGACCACGCCGCGACCCGCCGCCCACTGCTCGAGGGTGACCCCCTCGACGAGGCGCATCGCCAAGAAGACGAGCCCGTCGCTCTCCCCCGCTTCGTAGACAGGGACCACGTTGGGGTGGTCGAGCGATGCTGCGGCGCGCCCTTCTCGTTCGAAACGGCGGACGGTCTCGGGGTTCCGAGCGACGACCGGATCGAGGATCTTGACCGCGACGTCGCGATCGAGCCGCGTCTGACGAGCCCTCCACACCGACCCATGCGCGCCCTCACCGATCAGCTCGATCAGCTGGAAGCCACTGAGCAGACGTCCTTCGAGCTCGTCGGGCATGCACCGCGCAGGGTACTTCTGCGCCCCGGCCTGCGCGACGCAACTGCGTACGATGAGCCTTCGTGGCTGCGTACCCCCGAGTTCTCACCCGACGGCCCCGAGTGCCGTCGATCGTGGCCCGTCCCCGCCTCGCGGTTGATGGCGCAGGCCGAGTCGTCGTGCTGGCGGCGCCCGCCGGAACCGGCAAGTCCGTTCTCGCCGGCCAGCTCGCTGACGAGTCCGGCGCCCGAGTGGGCTGGTGCCGACTCGCACCGGGATGGAACCGCGCAACCGACATCGTCGGCATGGCACTCGATTCGCTGTCGGCCCAAAGTGCGACGCAGGAGGATCCGCAGGCGCATCTCGACGACGACCTCCACGCGGCTGCCGACCAGGTCCTGGAGATCCTCGAGGCCGAGCCGACATGCCTCGTCATCGACGACCTCCACGAGGGCGGAAGCGACGCCGAACTCCTGCTCGCCGAGGTCGCCGGCTTCCTGCCGGCCGATGCCACGATCATCGTCACATCGCGCCGACGCCCGACCGAGTTCATCGGTCGCTGTGACCCGGCCGTGGTGCGGGTCATCGAGGGCGCAGACCTGCGGTTCGACCCAGAGGAGGCCGGTCGACTCTTCGGCGGCCGCGGGATCGACATCGATCCCGACGAGGCGGTCGCGGCAACCAATGGGTGGGCGGCCGCGCTGGTGGCCAGTGGCGACCTCGGGGCGAGCACGGGAACAGGAGACTTCTCCGAGGTCATTGCGGGTGCGCTCGCGCCCGATCTGCTCGGTGATCTGCACCGCGTGGCGATGGTCACGGCCCTCCTGCCATACGTCAGCGCCGAGCTCCTGGTCGAGATCGAGGCGGGCACCGAGGGCGACCTTCGTCGTCTCGCCGAGACCACCTCGCTGATCGCCGAGACGGGCGACGTCTACCGCCTGCACGACGCGGCGAGGCAGGTCCTCATTCCGCGCGTCGAACCCGCCGAGGCCGCGGACATCCGGGGCCGAGCAGCTGGATACCTGGCCGCAGAGGACGCGATCACCGCGATCGAGCTGTTCATCGAGGCCGACCGCCCCGCTGACGCCGGCGACCTTCTCGCGGCGAGGGCATCCGAGATCGGTCCGGCAAGGGCGACTCGCTGGCTGTATCAGTTGCCGGCCGACGTACGCCGCAGCTTGCCTCCGGTGCTCGCTGCGGGCCGCGCCACGGTCAACGTCAACCTGGCGATCGAAACGGCGCGCCGAACAGTCGCCGAGGCGCCGGACACCCGAACCGAACGCGAGGGTCTTCTCGGTCTCGGATCACTGCTGCTCGCCGACGGCAGCGCAGGCGAGGCGGCCGCGACCCTCGAGTCGGCGAGTCGACTCGCCGGCGACGACCGCACTTTCGCCACCCTTGCCGGCGAGCAGCTGGGCCTGGCCCGCTGGCTCGCCGGGGACCTCAGCGGAGCCCGCGCGGCAGTTGCCGATCTCGATCCGCACCCGTGGGTCTCCTGGTTGCTCGGCACGATGGCTCTTCTCGACGGGAATGGTGCGGCCGCCCGCTCTCACGCCGCGCAGGCGATTGCGCTCGCCGACGGCGTGAACGTCACCACGGGTCCGGGCCTCGCCCTCGAAGCGGCAGCGGACGTCATCGACGGTGCCGACGGCGGGCCTGCTGCGACGCGCGCAGCCTACGAGGACGCGCTCGAAGTGGGCGGCCGGGACCTCGGAGCCGCGGCTCCTGTCCATGCCTGGGCGCTCGTTCGGAGTGGCGAACTCGAGGAAGCTCAGGCCGTCGCCGATCAGATCGAGCGCGACATCGGTCGCCACGATGCGGTAGCCCGCCTGCACGTCGCGCTGCTCCGCCGGGCGGTCGGCGACCCCGATCTGTCCACCCGTCAGCGCAACGAACGACGCGTCGCCGACCTCCGGAGCGCCGGGCTGACTCCGGTCGAACGCCTGGCGGATCTCCTTGCGCCCTCCCAGGCATCAGCCGCAACCTCTCACGGATTGGTCGTGAACTTCTGCGGCTCCTTCCGCCTGCTCGTCGACGGCGAGCCGCTCGATGCGTCCGCGTGGAAGTCCAAGAAGGCTCTCGAGGTGTGCGCCCATCTCGCCCTCGCAGGCGAACAGGGCCGCCGGCGCGAACAGGTGATCGAAGCCGTGTGGGAGGGCCGCGACCCCGACAAGGGACGAACTCTTCTGCGCACCGCACTGTCTGAGATTCGCCGGGTACTCGAACCTCGGCGGGGGGCCGGCCAGGAGAGCCGCTTCGTCGCCACGACTGGCGATCGGGTGATCGTGCGAGCACGCACCGACGTTGGCGAGGCCGCCGAGCGGCGCACCGATGATGCGATCGCCGCATTCGGGATGATCGCTCCGGGTCCCGCCTCCGATCTTCCCGATGTCGACTGGATTCACGAGCTGACGCCTGCGTGGGAGCGCGACCGCATCGAGCTCGCGACCCGAGCTGTCGCGGACGGTTCCCCCGACGTCGTGATCCAGGCCTACGAGGTGCTCATCGAGGCCGAACCGTGGAACCGCGACCATTTCGATGGCCTCGCTGCGGCGCATCGCGCCGCTGGCGAGGACCTCGCGGCAGACGACGTCGAGCGCCGCTGGTTTGCCGACGACTGACCGACGCCCGCGGCCGCGGCTCCTGAGGACATCCGCGTGTAGGGGAGAGTCCGCCCTACTCGAGCGGCTCCTGCGCCGCGTTTCACACGACTTTCACGACCCGGGGCGA
>CAZVUM010000011.1:62004-75198 GCA_964629575.1 uncultured Acidimicrobiales bacterium
CCTACTCGAGCGGCTCCTGCGCCGCGTTTCACACGACTTTCACGACCCGGGGCGATCTTCGCGGCACACCAGCGAAGGACACGACCCATGCAACCTCGTCAACTCATCGCCGCGCTCGCGGGCGCCCTCGTTGCAGCCCTGATCGGCTACGCAGCAGCCCGCACCGTCACCGCCGACTCCTCGCCGCAGGCGAGTCCCTCGTCGTCGAGCCTGATACTGACTCCGGCGACCGTCGCCGACCCCACGGCCTACCCCTCCTCCGCCGAGACACCGCCCGCGAGTGGGCACTCACGTGTGGTCACGGCGGTCGAGGTGCCCGAACTCGCGCTCGACAACGGCCCCGGCGATGTCGAGCCACAGCCGGACTACTTCGCCCTCGCTGAGAGCTTCGCTGCCGACTTCGGGGCCGCGCATGAATCCCGCGACCTCGGGCACCTCCTCGACACCCTCCACCCGCGCATCCCGAGCGCGTTCGGCGGTGAGCGCTGCGAGGCATACGTCTCCCAGACGCTCGGGTCGATCAGCGACATGGTCGTGCTCATCGTCGATCGTCCGACAACGTTCGAGCTGCTGAGCCCCTCGGGAGACCTGGTGTTCGACAACGCCCTGCCGGTCTATGGCGAGTGGGCGATCACCAGCACGGGCGAACGGATGACGTTCGCCTTCCATCTCGTCCTCACCGACGAGGGACCGCGCTGGCTCACCACCTGCGGCATCCCGGAACCCGCGGCGGCCTGACCGGATTTCACACCGGTTTCACGGCCTGATCCAAACCTCACCTCAGCGCACCACGCGCCCACACAGGGAGAGAATCATGAAGACCCGACTCATCGCCATCGCACTCACTTTCTCGATCGCCTGCGGAGCAGGAATCCTGCTTCTCAGCGCAGGCCTTCAGGCTCAACGGCCGGACAACACGCCCGCCAGCGTGCAGATCCGAGTCACCGACGACGAAGGCGACACGATCGAAGACGCCGCCGTCCGCATCCAGCGGCTCGACGGAACGCCCATCGGGACCACCCAGCTGACCGATGCCTCGGGCGAGGCCATGGTGCATTTCCCCCGCGGCGGCGCCTACCGGGTCGTCACAACGCTGCCCGACGGCTACGACCCGCTGACCGATAGCGACGGGACCGTCGTCGATCAGTGCGCCGGCCAAGACGTGTTGCGCTGCATCAGCGCTCACATCGCCGGTGGCCGCGTGTACACGCTGGGCGACAACGGCATCGTCAGTCGCCACCCGCTGGCCACCGACGGCAACCTGTGGGTCCAGGCCCGCGACCGGGAGCCCGAACCGCGGCTCCATGTGTTGATGAAGGACCGCACCACCGGCCAGATCGTTCCGGGCGGCACCCTCTCGGTGAACCGAGTCGATCCGGCGGGCGCGGTGTTCGGCCGAACGACCGACGGTGACGAGTTCGTCGACAGGCTGCAGCCCGCCCAGTACGACGTGCAGTGGACGCCCCCCTCGGGCTATGTCCCCGACGGCGCCGGACCCCTGCGGCTGTCCGTGCAGCGCCTGACGACGATCGAGCTCTTCGCCAAGCCGGTGTCGGGCGACCTCTCCGGAACCGCACTCGACCCAGACACCAGCTATGACACGGGTGCGAGCGTCCACATCCGAGATGCCCGGACCAACGAGCTCGTCGGCGGCGGCGAGGTTCGCTGGACCTGGTACGAGCTCGGTCGGGCCAAGAGCGACACGCATACGCCGAGGAGCGGGAGCTTCATCCTGATGACCTCGGGCGACACGGTCGTCGAACTGCTCACCCCGCCGCCCGGATACGTGCTCGTCGGGCAGCGAGTCGAGGTCGTGTCCGACCGCTCGACCCCGCGGGTCACCTTCCGGGTGCAGCGCACAGTGGCCGAACGGGAGTGGCGGAGCGTGAGCCCCGACACCACCGTCGGCCATCGCACAGCGGGCGGCGAGACCGTTCCCCCTACGACCACTCCAACCACGGTGCCTCCAACCACTGTGCCTCCCACCACTGTGCCTCCCACCACCGTGCCTCCAACCACTGTGCCTCCCACCACTGTGCCGCCCACCACCGTGCCTCCCACCACTGAGGCACCGCCGAACACCGTGGGCCCCACCCGCCCGCGGTGCGACATCCCGGTCAACTACGAGCTCTGCCTCGAGCTCGGCCTGATCACCCCTGAGCAGTACGAGGCGCTCACCCGCTGAGCCGTCTCCCCCAAACAGACCCAGAAGGAGAAGAACAATGAGCAACGTCACCCAACTCGCCAATCGAGCAGGACGAGAGGCGGCCCGAGCCGAGCGCACCGCCTCCCGTCACCAGGAGTACGTCGACAGATGGGAGGATGCGGTTCGTAGCCGTCCCCGTGGAAGCGCCGCCCGGCGACGCGCCGAGCGAAATCTGCGGCGTACCCGCCAACGCCGCGATCGGGCCCAGCGCCGGGCCAACCGGCATCGGGCACGAGAGGCCCGGTATCGGGCCAGGGCCGCCGCCGAGCCACCTCGGCCACCACGCGGTCCGCGGGTTCGGTGGATCCCCGAGACCACGTGGGGAAAGAGGTTGGCGGCCTTCCTCCTCGCCATCGGCGCAGTTGCGGGAATCGCGATGGGCGGAAGGGACGGGTTCGACCCCGCGGATCCCGATTCACGAATCGCCGTCGACTTCGAGGCCGCACCCGCGGCGCCCGCTCCAGCTCCCGCCCCTGCACCAGCACCGGCCCCCGGTCCAGCTCCCGCCCCTGCACCTGCCCCGCAGCCGGTGCCGGCGATCGCCCAATCCGGTACCCCCGAAGTGGCCGCCAACGAGGTGATCGACGAGGTCGAGCGCTCGGTGGAGGATGTGGCAGACGAGGCCGAGAACGTCTCGGAGCCCCAGCCCCGGCCGGAACCCGCGCCGCAGCCCGAGCCCGTGCCGGAACCCGCGCCGCAGCCGCAGCCCGAACCGGCACCGCAGCCCGAGCCCGCGCCGGAACCCGCGCCGCAGCCCGAACCCCAACCAGAACCGGAGCCGGACGACGAACTCCTCGCCGCGATGCGAGCGGACTGCTTCATGTATCTGGAGATGTACCCCGAGCTGCTCGAGCTCGACGGGTCCCTCGCCGGGCTGTGCGAAGCGGACCCAGCGGCCGGCCGCGAGCGCATCGGAGCGCTGCTCGCCGAGATCGGAGTGTGACTGGGGCGCTCGTACACCACTCCGAACAAGGCATGAGCCGGCCCACAGGGGCCGGCTCGTGTGCGTTTTCACGCCTGATTCACGCCGGCTCCACATCGTGATGTCAACGGCCGGGAGGGACCGGCCACACCCAAGGAGCCAGAGATGTCCACCTCGAAGACCACCACCATCGAGCGACCGGGCCGGTTGATCGTTCGGCTGATCGCCGTGACGATTGCCGCGCTCGTCGCCATGACCCTTCTGCCCAACACCGCCGCCGCCCAGGGGGCCGCGAGTATCTGGGCCAGCCCCAACCCGGTGGCCGCCGGTTCGACAGTCACCGTGTCCGGTAGCGGATTTCAGCCTGGTGAGACCGTGTGGATCGATTTCGCCGGCCCGACGCTGGCCGTGGCCACCGCCGACATGAACGGTGATTTCTCCACCAGCGGTCGGGTCGACGCTTCGGTCCCGCCAGGAGCCCATCCGATGGACGCCAACGGTGACATGGGCTCATGGGCCACCTTCGATCTGACGATCGCGGCGCCGACACCGGCGCCCGCTCCAGCACCGCAGCCGGCCCCGGCGCAGAACACCAACCCGAAGGTCAGCTTCGGCGACGACGTTCCCGCCGGCGGCTCGACCAACGTCTCGGGGACGGGATTCGGCGCCGGCGAGTCGATCACCATCGGCTTCGGCGGCTCCACCGTCGGAACGGCGACGGCCAACGGCAACGGCGCATGGTCGACCACGATCACCGTGCCCAGCCACATGCCGGTGGGCGGACACCCGCTCGACGTCAACGGCAACATGGGATCCACGGTCGATCGCGACCTCACCGTGATCGCTGCTCCGGCGCCTCAACCGGCACCGCAGCCTGCGCCCGCCCCGGCCTCCCAGCCGACCCCAGCGCCGGCCCCGCAGCCCCAACCCACCCCGGCACCGGCTCCCGCGCCCAACCCCGCCCCAGCGCCTGCCCCGGCTCCCCAGCCCACCCCGACACCGGCTCCGGCTCCGGCTCCGGCACCCAACCCTGCCCCAGCGGCCTCGCCGCAGCCCGCCCCGGCACCCCAGCCCGGCTCGAACACCCAGGCGGCTGACGCAGACGACACCACGGTCGATCCCCAGGACGACGACCGTCGCTACCTCTGTGCTCTCTGCAGCGATTGCACCGAACGGCGGGTCGTCTCATCCACAGAAGACACTTCGAGACTCACCCTGGGGTGCGCCCCCTCAGCCGACGATCTGGTGGCCGACGCAACCGACGCCGACACAGACGAACACGGTGACCCGGTCGTCGTCGTCGACGGAAGCGACATGGCCGCCCCGGCTGTCGACACCACAATCGAGCGTCCTGTGCCGTCAGCGGCCACCGACGGCACCAACTACCTGGTGATCGCCCTGATGGCCCTCGGCATGGTCGGTGCCCTCGTCACCGGAGCCCTCATGGTCCGGGAACGCCAACTCGACGCCTGATCACCCCACCCAGAAAAGCAACAGCGGCGCCCGCACCAGCGGGCGCCGCTCTGCTTTTGCCGCGATGGTCGCCGCAATCGTCGGTTGGCCCTGACGGGCCGCCCTCCCTGGTTCATCGCCGCAATCGTCGGTTGGCCCTGACGGGCCGCCCTCCCTGGTTCATCGCCGCAATCGTCGGTTGGCCCTGACGGGCCGCCCTCCTCTGCGGATAGCCATGGCCCGCCCAAGCGCGTCGCTTCACTGCGACCTGGTCCACCCACTCGGTCGAGTCAATCCGCGCCACTTTCGACACAGAACCACTCGACACCCCAGGCCGAGTCATTCCGCCCCGGATTCGATGCAGAACCACTCCACCTACCCACCCGAGTCAATCCGCGTCGAATTCAGCGCGGAACGACTCGGGGGAACGGGCGACCCGGTGGGAATCGAGGTCAGGAGCCGGTGGGGAACTCGTCGTCGGTGACGTGGGCGCCCCAGGTGACCATTTCGCCGTTCTCGTCTGCTTCCTGAAGTGCGACATGGGCCATGAAGCGGGTGGCGCTGGCTCCGTGCCAATGCTCCTCGTCGGGCTCGATGTACACGACGTCGCCTGGCCGGATCTCCTGCACCTCGCCGCCCTTCCACCCGACGTAGCCGATCCCGTCCGTCACATAGAGCGTCTGCCCACGGGGATGGGTGTGCCATGCCGTGCGCGCTCCAGGAGTGAACCGAACGTGGGCGCACCCGACACAGGAGTGATCATCGGGAACCCGAATGTTGTCGATGTAGACCGTTCCGGTGAACCACTCGGCGGGTCCGGTGCCGGTTCGGCCACCGCTCTTCCTGTACTTCATCTCGGCTCCTCTCTACAGGCCCGGGATCGAGCCGAAGTCGGGGTCACGCTTCTCGTTGAACGCGGCGAACGCCTCGACGTTGGCAGGACCACCCATCAGCGGGACGTATGCGATCAGCTCCCGCTTGTGCGCTGCGACAGCCTGCTCGGCTCGACCGGCGTCGAGCATCAGCTGCTTCGTCGCGACCAGTGAAGGGATCGGGTTGGCGGCCAACTCCTGCGCCGTGACCATGGCGTCACCGATGAGAGCGTCGGGCTCACAGACCTTCCAGGCCAGACCCATGTCGAGGCACTCCTCGGCCGAGAACCAGCGTCCCGACATCAAGACGTACGCCGCGTTCTGCCACCCCATCACGCTCCCAAACGTGTAGCTGCTGCCGGCCTCGGGGGCGAGCCCGAGCTGGGGGAACGGTGTGCGCAGCCGGGCCTCGGTCGACATGAAGACCAGGTCGCAGTGGGCGAGCATCGTCATGCCGATCCCGACACCGAGACCGTTTACGGCGGCGATGAGCGGCTTGGGGAATCGGGCCAGCACCTGGAGCATCGACGGGAACTGATCGGCTCCGCGTTCCTCGCTTGCGGCCGCGGCGAGGTCGAGACCGGCGCAAAACGCGCGGCCACGGCCGGTGATCAACACGACAGCGACGGAGTCATCGGCTGCCGCCGCATCGAGCCCGTCGCGGATCGCGACGAACACATCGTTGTTCATGGCGTTGAGTGCTTCGGGTCGATCGATCGTCAGCGTGCGCACGCGACCGGTGTCGACTGCGGAGAGAACGTCGGACATGGCTTCCTTCTGTTTCGGGTTTCAGTAGGCGTACTGGTCGATGCGGGATTGGGCTTGCGTCAGGCCCTTGCCGCGGACCGGCTCTGGATCGAGCCAGGCATCGAGGGCCGAGGGCGCATAGGTGTGAGCGAGATCGTCGCGCCGCGATTCCAGCGCCGAACGGCTCACCCACTCCCCGTCGTAGGACACGGGAAACCCGCGCCCGGTGAGCGTGTAGGCGTAGACGCGGGCGAGCCCGTCCGCCTCGGCCCAATCGCCCACGTAGGACAGCCACGGGGTTTCGATCCGCAGCTCGTCGCGCAATGCAGCCTGTGCCGACGCGATGTAGTTGCCGTGGTCCCAGTCGGGGATCGCCTGCTCCACGAACGTCGGACCTCCGGGAAGACCCCACCCGTGCTCGCCCCGACGCAGGAGCACCTGCGGTTCGCCCTGGCGCTCGCGCATGAGCACGACGCGCGTCCGGTCGACGGCGCGATCCGAGTGGACGGCGAGCAGGTCCTGATGATGTGGCGACAGCATCTGGTGGACGTCTTCGTCATAGACGAGGTACCCGGTCGCGGGCGGGCACGATGCTGCGCAGTACTTGTTGAAGAATCCGACGCGGTGGTGATCGGAGTTGTTGCCGTCTGCGCTGTGCCACAGGTGCATGTTCATGAAAAGCACGTCGCCGCGGCGTAGTTCGGGATCCACGAAGTCGGCGTCGTCTGGCATCACTGGTGGGCCCACCTCGAGCGGCCGCTCTGGTCCAGGCCGAACCCGGTCCAGCTGATGGGAGCCCGGCACCACGTACAGCGGTCCGGCCGCCGCGTCGAAGTCCGTGAACGGAACGATCGTGAACAGCCAGTTCATCGACGAGCCGACCGGCCGCCAGCGTTTGTAGTCGTTGTGCGACCCGATCGGCGGCCCGCCCGGTGTGCGGTCGTAGGTCACGAAAGCCGTGAGGCGCGGCTCGTCGCCGAGCAGCTGAGCCGCCGGACCGACGACCTCGGGATGCTCCACGATGAACCCGAGGTCGGGGTCCTTCAGGCTGTTGTTGGCGAGCGTGTACCTACCCGGCTCGGGGTACTCGAGCGGCCGGGCGTCGAACAGCGTTCCATCGAGCGGAGGATGACGGGCGAAACCCTCCTCGGCTCGGCTGATCTCAGCGTCACTGAGCACGCCTCGCCGCGCCAGAAAGCCGTCGCGCTCGTAGGCGGCGAACTCACTTGCGCTGAGCATGCTGGCCATTGGTGTCCCGAGAACCGGCAACGCGCTCTGCCTCCCCTGTGGCGTCCTTCGGATCGTACCCGTCGGGGCGGGAGTGCGGCCGTTGAGGCAATACCGTTCGGGGGATGAGCGACGGGTCGGAAGCCTACGACTTCATCATCGTGGGCGGCGGCTCCGCTGGATGCGCGCTGGCCAACCGGCTGAGCGCCGACCCGTCGACCCGGGTTCTCGTGCTCGAAGCAGGCCGGCCGGACCGCAAGTGGGACGTCTTCATCCACATGCCCGCGGCGCTCACATACCCGATCGGCAGCCGGTTCTACGACTGGAAGTACGAGAGCGAGCCCGAACCCCACATGGGTGGCCGCCGGGTCTATCACGCCCGCGGCAAGGTCCTCGGTGGGTCGAGCTCCATCAACGGGATGATCTTCCAGCGCGGAAACCCCGCTGATTACGAGAAGTGGTCGCAGCTGCCGGGCATGGAGAGCTGGAGCTACGCCCACTGCCTTCCCTACTTCAAACGAATGGAGACGTGCCTCGCAGGCGGTGACGAGTGGCGCGGCGACGACGGTCCCCTCACGCTCGAACGCGGACCCGCCGCCTCACCACTGTTCCAGGCGTGGCTCGAAGCCGGCCCGCAGGCCGGTTTTCGCCGAAGCGACGACGTGAACGGGTATCGCCAGGAGGGGTTCGCCGCGTTCGACAAGAACGTCCATCGTGGTCGGCGCCTATCGGCGGCGAGGGCGTACCTCCATCCGGTGCTCGCTCGCCCGAACCTTCGTCTCGTCACCCGTGCACACGTCAACCGGGTCCTGTTCGAGGGAGCACGCGCCACCGGAGTGGAGTACGCGAAGGGCCACCGAAAACGGGTCGCGCGCTGCAACACGGTGGTTCTGTGCGGCGGGGCATTCAACTCACCCCAGCTCCTGCAGCTGAGCGGTGTCGGAGAGCCGGATCACCTGCGCGACCTCGGGATCGACGTCGTCGCCGAAGTGCCGGGCGTCGGCCACAACCTCCAGGACCACTTGGAGGTCTACATCCAGTACGCCTGCAATGAGCCCGTCTCCATGCAACCCCATATGGCCAAGTGGCGGATGCCCTGGATCGGGCTGCAGTGGCTGTTCCGGAAGGGTCCCGCGGCGACCAACCACTTCGAGGCCGGGGCATTCGTGAAAGGCAACCGCGACGAGCCCTACCCGAACCTGATGTTCCATTTCCTGCCCATCGCGATTCGCTACGACGGCTCCGCACCGACGGACGGGCACGGCTACCAGGTCCACGTCGGTCCGATGTTCTCGGACTCGACCGGGTCGGTGAAGATCACCTCGACCGACCCGAGGCGCAAGCCGGCCGTGCGTTTCAACTACCTGTCGACCGAGCGAGACAGGCGGGAGTGGATCGAAGCGGTCCGGACCGCTCGACGCATCCTGACCCAGCCGGCGTTCGAGCCGTTCAACGGAGGCGAGGTCTCACCGGGGCCGGACGTCGAGACCGACGACGAGATCCTCGAGTGGGTCGCGCGGGATGCCGAGACGGCGCTCCACCCGAGCTGCACCGCAAAGATGGGCACCGACGACATGGCCGTGGTCGACCCCGTCACGATGCGGGTGCACGGGGTCGAAGGGCTGGCCGTGGTCGACGCCTCGGTGATGCCGATCGTGACCAACGGCAACATCTACGCGCCCACGATGATGATCGCCGAGCGGGCCGCCGATGCCCTGCTCGGCAGCGACCTGCTTCCACCTGACGACGCCGAGGTGTGGTTGGGCGAGCCCGGCTGACCGGAATCGCTCAGCGGGCCGAGCAGCTGTGCCTCAGAACAGCCCTGTGCCTCTCAGAAGAGCGCGGTGCCTCTCAGAAAAGCGCGGTGCTGAGCTTGCGCCGCCAATCGATGGTGCGAGGATCCTCGGCGCCCATCACCTCGAGCAGGTCCACGAAGCGCTGGCGAGCGTCATCGTCGCCCTTCACCCGGCCGAGCAGCTCGGCGAGTTCGGTCTCGATCTCATGTGCGCCGGCGCCTGCGGCGTCTGCGGTGCGAGCAAGCGCTGCGACCCGGCGGGTTTCGGCCGTCTCCGGGATGCGCTCGAGAAGCGGAAGTCCCTCATCGGCTCGACCGTCGCCCACGAGCAGTTCGGCGAGGGCCACGATGGCGCCCTCGTGGTCGTTGTCGAGCTCGAGGGCGGCTCGAAGAGAAGCTTCGTCGCCGGCTGCGACGAGCGTCTCGACCTGGTTCTCCTCCTCGGTGGGAACGAGCTTGGAGACGAAATCGCGAACCATCGGTTCGCCTTGAGCCCCCATGAATCCGTCGACGGCCTCGCCGTCCTTGAACGCCACCACCATCGGGATCGACTGCACCTGGAAGGCTTGCGACACAGCCGGATTCTCATCGACGTTGATCTTGACGCCCACGACCTTGCCGCCGTGTTCACCGATGACCGTGTCGAGGATCGGACCCAGCGTCTTGCACGGGCCACACCACGGCGCCCACAGGTCCACCACGACAGGAACCTCGTGGCTCTTCTCCACGACCTGCTCGTTGAAGTCCTGGTCGGTGACATCGATCATCTGCTGCTACTTCCGTTCGGGGGCGACAACGCTGCCCGAGCCACGATCATTCCCCGCTAGCGTCGTGGACCGGTCTGGCGGCAACAACTCAGGGAGAGACGTGGACGAGGGTAACCATCAGGTCGACGGCATCGAGCATCCTGCCGTGACGGCGTGGCTCGTCGAGCACACAGCGACAGCACAGCCGCCGTTCGAGTTCGAGCTCATCACCGGAGGTCACTCCAACTTGACCTACCGCGTGACCGACGCCGCGGGTGCCAAGTGGGTTCTGCGTCGGCCGCCGCTCGGAAACATCTTGGCGGGCGCACACGACATGGTGAGGGAACACCGGCTCCTGTCGAGCCTCGGCAACTCAGCCGTGCCCGTCCCCCCGGTCGTCGGGCTGTGCACGGATCACGCGGTCAACGGCGCCGACTTCTACGTGACGGAGTTCGTCGAGGGGCACGTGCTTCGGTCGCCGTCCGATGCCGAGGCCATCCCGCGGGACCGGCGTGGCGCGCTCTGCGACGACATGGTGACGACCCTGGCAGCGATCCACGATGTCGACCTCGACGAGACCGGGCTCGCCGACCTCGGCAAGCGCGAGGACTTCGTCGCCCGCCAGCTGCGGACCTGGCTCCGCGCATTCGGCGCGATGACCAGCCGCGAGGTTCCGCTCATCGAAGAAGTGCACGACCAGCTCGCAGCGAGGATTCCGCCGCAGCGCGATGCGACCCTCGTGCACGGCGACTACCGGCTCGACAACTGCCTCGTCACCGAGAATGCCAAGGTCGCAGCGGTTCTCGACTGGGAGATCGCAACGCTCGGCGATCCCCTCGCCGATCTCGGGATCATGCTGGCGTACTGGAACGAGCCGAGCGATTCGTTCCTCGCGCTCGGCGATGCGGCGACGATCGCCGAGGGCTTCGCAGACCGGCAGGGTCTGGTGGACCGGTATGCCGAGCTCACTGGGCGCGACGTGTCCGATGCCCCGTTCCACCTCGCGTTCGCCAACTGGCGGCTGGCCTGCATCCTCGAAGGCGTGTACAGCCGCTACATCGGCGGCTCCTCGCCGGAGGTTCCCGCCGAGGTCGAAGTGTTCGCACAGAGTGTGCTCGATCTGGCGGAGTTGGCTCACCACCAGGTGCGCGAGCTGTGACCCTCCACACGCTGCACGATCACGACAGCATCGAGCGGCCGGTCATGCTCGTGGCGCTCGATGCCTTCGGCGACGCGGGTGCGGTGCAGGCATCGGTGGTCGACCTGCTGAAAGGCCAGCTCGACTTCACGGCGGTGGCCTCCTTCGACACCGACGTGCTGCTCGACTACCGGATACGGCGGCCCACCATCAAGATCCGCGGCGGGCTGATCGACCGCTTCACCTGGCCGTCGATCCAGCTCATGCACGCTGTGGCTGCCGATGATCGCCATGTTCTGCTCCTCCACGGACCCGAGCCAGACCGCCGGTGGAAGGCCTTCGTCGAAGAGGTGCTCGACCTGGCGCTGCGTTTCGATGCCTCGATGATCATCGGGCTCGCCTCGTTCCCCGGTCCGGTGCCGCATACGCGCGACGTCGATGTGGCGGTGACCGCCACCGACCCGGAGCTCGCTCGAGCCGTGCCCTACCTGCCCGACGAGCTGGAGGTGCCCTCGACCGTGCATGGCGCCCTCGAGTACGCGGCGCCGGGCCATGGCATCGCGGCCCTCGGTCTGTGGGCACCGGTCCCGCAGTACGCGTCCATGCAGCCATATCCCGGCGCAGCGGTGGCGCTCCTCGACGAGGTGACCCGCCTGACCGGCTTCGAAGTTGCCACCCAGACGTTGGTGGACGGCGCGGACGCCAGCCGCAAACGCATCGAGGCCGCGATCGCCGACAAGCCCGATCACTTGCGGATGGTGCAGGCGATGGAACAGCACGTCGACTCGATGGAATCGGCCAAGTCGACCGACGTGCCGACCGGGGATGAGCTGGCAGCCGAGTTCCAGCGTTTCCTGGAGGGCGGCGATGAATGATGCCCCCAACGGTCTGCCACGCTTTCTTCGCCGGGCCGCGTCTCGGGCGAAGCGGGCGGCGAGGACTCTGACCACGCTGTCTGCGGACCGCGGTTCGGAGCCCTCGGAGCTTCCGGAGGCACCGACCGGCGGCGAGTCAGAGACTCCGCCCGAACTCCCACCCGCGCCGGTGGCCATCACCGATGAGTTCGATGCGATCGAGGTGAAGAAGTGCCGCCGGGAGCTCGGCGTTGCCGTCCGGCCGATCGTGGAGGGCACCGACCCCTCAGCGATCGAGCCTGTCTGGCCGGCAACGCTGCCGACCGGACACCTCGGCCAGCTCACCGCCGAGGTCCAGGAAGAACATCGTCGACGTTTCGAGCCCCTGACTGTCGAGCGCTGCCACTGGTACCACCAGGTGCCGGCCGCCGACGGGTCGCGACTCCCGGGCGCGTGGGACCTCAATGGAAGCGAGTCGGTGTATCTCGGTGGCGTCGATCTCGCAGGGCGGCGGGTGTTCGAGTTGGGGCCCGCGACCGGCCACCTCACGTGGTGGATGGAACGTGAGGGAGCCGACGTCGTCGCGTTCGAAGCCGGTCTCGACTGCCACAACGACCTGATCCCCTACGGACGTGAGGTCACCGAGGAGATCCGCGACTCGGCGATGCGTTTCATCTCCACAGTGCAACGCAGCTGGTGGTGGACGAAGGTCGAGCACGGGCTGCGAGCCAAGGTCGCCTACGGAACGGTGTACGACCTGCCCGACGATCTGGGCGAGTTCGACGTGTCGGTGCTGGGCGCTGTGCTTCTGCACCTGCGTGATCCGTTCGGGGCGATGATGCAGGTGGCGTCGCGCACCACCGACACGATCGTCGTCACGGATCTCGAGCCGCCACGCCCGTGGGGTGACACCGAGATGCGTTTCAATCCCGTGGAGGGCGACCACAGCTCGTGGTGGACGATCACCCCGGGCGCCATGCGCCGCATGCTACGCAACGTCGGCTTCACCGAGCAGACCATCACCCGCCATGTGCAGTGGCATCGCCCGAGCCATGTGTTGACGGCCGAGCCGATCGAGATGGCGATGTACACGATCGTCGCCCGCCGCCCGTAGGTCCCGCGCCGAGGACCCAGCGCAGGCAGCGATGAATCTGCCGAGCAGGGACCGCAGGCCCCCAGGGCCGAGGACCCAGCGCAGGCAGCGATGAATCTGCCGAGCAGGGACCGCAGGCCCC
>CAZVUM010000011.1:75298-87586 GCA_964629575.1 uncultured Acidimicrobiales bacterium
CAGGGCCGAGGACCCAGCGCAGGCAGCGATTAGATTGCCTTGCATGAAGGTTGATGGCGGAATTGGCGTTGACAGCGGTTTCGACGGGGTGATGGACAAGTCCCGCGAACAAGAGGAGATGGGGTACGACGGGCTCTGGGTGCCCGAGACCAAGCACGACCCGTTCACGATCCTGCCGTTGATGGCGATCGCGACCGACCGGGTCGAGATCGGGACCAACATCGTGGTCGGGTTCGCCCGCAACCCGATGACCCTGGCGACCAGCGCGAACGACATCCAGCTTCTGTCCGAGGGGCGATTCATCCTCGGCCTCGGCAGCCAGATCAAGCCGCACATCACGAAGCGTTTCTCGATGGAGTGGTCGAAGCCGGCGGCGCGGATGCGGGAGATGATCCTGGCGATTCGGGCGATCTGGCGGACGTGGGAGACCGGCGAGAAGCTCGATTTCCGCGGCGACTTCTACACGCACACGCTGATGACGCACTTCTTCGATCCGGGACCCAACCCGTTCGGCAGCCCCAAGGTCGCGCTGGCCGGTGTCGGTCCGCTCATGACCGAGGTGGCGGGCGAGACCGCCGACGTGTTCCTGTGTCACGGGTTCACGACGGAGAAGTACCTGCGCGAGGAGACCATCCCGGCGCTGGAGCGTGGCGCGGCGAAGGCCGGCCGTTCGATGGATGAGATCACGATCTCGGGTCCGTCGTTCATCGCCACGGGCAACGACGAGAAGCAGCTCGAAGCGGCCAAGAGCGGTGTGAAGCAGCAGATTGCGTTCTACGGCAGCACCCCGGCGTACAAGCCGGTGTTCGACTGTCACGGGTGGGGCGAGCTGCAGCCCGAGCTCAACGGCCTGTCGAAGCAGGGCAAGTGGGTGGAGATGGGGAACCTGATCGAGGACGAGATCCTCGATGCGTTCTGTGTTGTCGCCGAGCCCGAGCGGGTCGCCAGCGAGCTGAAGCGTCGCTACGACGATGTGGTCGACCGGGTGAGCTTCTACGCGCCGTACAAGTCCGACGCCGAGCGGTGGCGCCCCGTGTTCGAGGAACTCAAGGCGTAGCCGGTGCTGCGCGAGCCCCTTGAGATTCGGGAAGTGGGGCCCCGCGACGGGCTCCAGAACGAGGAGACCATTCCGGTCGATCAGCGCGTCGCGCTGATCGACGCGCTGTCGGGGACCGGTCTTCGGGCGATCGAGGCGGCGTCGTTCGTTCACCCGAAGGCCATCCCGCCGATGGCGGGATCGGGCGAGGTGATGGCGGCGATCGATCGTCACCCCGATGTGCGCTATCGGGTTCTCGTTCCCAACGAGCGCGGTGCGCACGACGCGCTGGCTGCTGGGGCTGACGAGATCGAAGTGGTGATGTCGATCTCGGAGACGCACAACCGCAAGAACATCAAGATGTCGCCCGAGGACAGCGTGGATCAGATCGTCGCTCTGACCGAGTTGGCCCACAGCGAGGGAACTCCGGTCGAGGCGATCCTGTCGACGGCGTTCGGTTGCGCCTATGAGGGCGATGTCGATCCGGCGCGGGTCGCCCATTTCACCCGACGGGTCATCGACGAGGCAGGGGTCGAGGGTGTGTCGTTCGGCGATACGAGCGGCATGGCGTCACCGCGGGTGGTGAACGAGCTCCTCGATGCGCTCGAAGCGGCCGACGTCGACGTGAGCGAGATCGGGCTGCACTTTCACGACACTCGCAACCTCGGGCTGGCGAACATCTTGACCGGCGTCGAGCGGGGCGTCCGCAAGTTCGACGCATCGATCGCCGGACTCGGCGGGTGTCCCTACTCCCCCGGCGCGACGGGAAATGTCGCGACCGAGGATGTGGTGCACATGCTCGAAGATCTCGGGTACGACACGGGCGTCGACCTGGAGTCGCTGATGTCGGCGGGCCGCCTCGCCGAAGAACTCGTGGGACGACAGCTGCCCTCTGCGGTTCTTCGAGCCGGCCCCCGAACCCGCACCGTCCCGGCCTGACCCCAACTGCCAGCTCACAGGGACACCGCATTCGCCCTACAAGCTGGCAGAACGGAAATCCCCGGGTTGGGGGCAACGGCTCGGTACCGTCAGCCTCGGGCTGAGCTGGGGTGGAGGTCTTCGTGGACACCACTCTGGTCACAACGGACGCATCGTTTCCTGCGAAGCGGCGCTTCGACATCGACGAACCGGCGGCGGCTCGCCGCGTCGCGCACGCGTGGCCGTGGGCTCTCGTCGGTGTCATCGCGATTCCGACGGCCTGGGTCGACCTCTACGTCGTCGCCCGCACGATCGACCGAACGTGGATGTGGGCCCTGGCCATCGCCGGGCAGTCCCTGGCCGTGTTCCTGGCGACGGCCTCGGTTCGCAGAGCGGCTGCGGGACGACTCTTCGAATCGAAAGCGGCCAACCGGAGAGCAGGGCATTTCCTCGGTGCGCTCCTTCTACTGCCTTACACAGTGTTCGCCGAGCAGCACCGAACCGCCCGCCTGGCCGCCCGTCGCGCCGACGGGTCGCCATGGGCACTCGACGGAACCGGCATGACCGGTCTCGCCATCGACGCCACGGCTCGCCGGGGCGGCGGGTATGAAGCGTGGCGAGAGTCCTTCAGGATCCTGGCCGGCGAGACTCACGCCGAGACCCACTCCCCACAACAGATCCGTTCGGCCCTCGTGAGCGTCGTCTCGTGCGTGTGGATGCTGACCGTCGCGATCGTTGGGTTTCGCTTCTCCACTCAGGCGTGGGCGGCCGCCTGGCTGCTCCCCCTCGCGATCGGGACGACAACCGCCTTCGTCGTCGGACGCATCGGCAGGCCGAACCGCATCGCCGTGGATCGCCGGGCTGTCGCGTTCGAGGTCGTCGGACCCGGGCCCCTCCCCGAGATTCAGCCGATCAGCCCCCGCTCGCGCAGCTGGGCGATCTCGGCCGGCTCGTAGCCACCCACCTCCGCCAACACGCTGTCGGTGTGCTCACCCAGTCTGGGACCGAGTGTCTGGATCTCGCCCGCCGTCCGTGAGAAGTGTGGAACCGGAGCCGCCATCGGCACCTCGGCGGCGAGAACCTCGTCGTCGAAGCGTCGAATCATGTCCCGCGCCGCGAACTGTGGGTCGCCGAGCATGTCGGGAGCGGTGAAGATCCGCCCGTAGGGCACAGCGTGCTCGTCGAGCAGTGCCTCGAGCTCCACGACGGCCAGGCTCGACGTCCACCCCTCGATGAGCTCGTCGAGTTCGGTCTGATTTGCACCCCTGGCCTCGTGCCGGGCGTACCGGGGGTCCGTCGCCAACTCTGGCCGCCCCATCGCCGAACAGAGTCGTTCGAAGATCGCATCGGCGTTGCCCGCGATGAGCACATCGGCGCCGTCGGCGGTCGCATAGACATTGGACGGCGCAACTCCCGGGAGCACCGACCCCGACCGCCCCCGCACGTGCCCGGCCAGCTCGTAGTCCACGACCGTGGATTCCATGAGGGCGAACACCGCCTCGTAGATGGCCACGTCGACCTCCTGCCCGCGGCCGGACACGTGACGCTCGTTGAGCGCGGCCATCGTCCCGACGACGGCGAAGAGGGACGCGATCGCATCACCGAGGCTGATGCCGGCCCGCGTGGACTGTCGGTCAGGCCAGCCGGTCGTGTGCCGGATGCCGCCCATTGCCTCACCGATCGACCCGAATCCCGGATCGGTCGCCCGCGGCCCTGTCTGGCCGAACCCCGACACGTGCGTCATCACGAGACCCGGGTTGTCTGCGCTGAGGTCGTCGTAGCCGAGACCCCATGCCGCCAGACGCCCTGGTGTGAAGTTCTCCAGCACGACGTCGGATTGGCTCGCCAGGCGCCGAACGATGGCGCGGCCGTCGTCGGTTCGAAGATCGATGGTGATCGACTTCTTGTTGCGGGCGATGGCGGGCCACCAGTAGCTGTGGCCGGCCGCGTCGCACGTGCCCCACTTGCGCATCGGATCGCCCAGCCGTGGCGGCTCCACCTTGATCACCTCGGCCCCGTAGTCGCCGAGCAGCTGTCCGGCGAAGGGCCCAGCGATGAAACTTCCGAGCTCGAGAACGCGGACCCCTGCGAGAGGACCCGCCACGTCAGGCGGTCGAACCGAGCGGCGCGCAGTCCGAACCACAGTCCGCGGCCGACCCCTCGGGTGCAGGTGCGGGGCGGTGGAGGACACCCGACGTCGGGGTGACGACGAGCTCGTCGCCGTCCACGGCGCACTCACCGTCGACGATCATCGAGTACCCGCCCTCCTCATGGGGCGGCCACAACACCGACATGGTCGGCCGATCAGCGACATTGCGGGCCGCAGTCCGGCTCGCGCCACACCGAAGGGCGCCGTCCTGCAGGGTGAAGGTCACGTGCGCAACGTGCGGGGTCGAATCGTCGCGCACCGTGAGGACATAGGCCGAGGCGCCGAATCGTTCGAGCTCCGCGGCCAGCTGGCTGACATCGACAGGAATGCTCATACGCCGAGCCTACTGGCGGGCTCCCACTCCGCTGCCGCCCGGTGGAGGCGGTCAGTCCATGCGCCGCAACAGGCTCTCCAGCGCGCCCTGCAGGGTCGAGTCGAGCTGGCCCAGTGCGCTGGCGACCGGATCGGGTCCGTCGGGCTCCCGACGAGCTGCGAACGCTGCAACGATCTGATCCCATCTCGCCCGTTCGTCCTCGGTGAGCACACCGCGGAGTTGGCGTAGCTTCAGCGTGTTCTCCTCCGCACCCGCGGCGAGGGTCTGCGCCTCGCCGATGTAGTGGTCGTCGAGAAGGTCCTCCACCTCCTCGGAGGACATGACGGGGACGACCTTCTCGGCAAGGCGGTTCATGTTGCGGTACGAGCCCTGCAGCCGGAACGGCGGCTCGGTGCGATAGTCGTCGGCCGTCGCGGCAGACGCGATGTACTGCAGGTTGACGGCGAGCACCGCTTCCTGAATTCGCAGCAGATGGCCGACCACACGGGTGATCTGATCGATCTCGACGGCGGAGTACGGGTGCGACAACTCCTCCGGAGACACGGGCTCGCCTCGCGCCAGATCGACGAAACGCAGCAGGTCGCCGGGATCCCGACCGGCGAGCGGCGCGAGCACCGCGTTGGAGGTGAGCGCGTTCTGGAGATAGCTGAGAGCGAACTGCTCCTCCCGACCGCTGAGCACGTCGCCGAGATTCCACGTGTCGGCCCTGTTGGCCAACATGTCGGGGATCTGGAAGCTCTCGCCCGACTCGGTGTAGGGGTTTGCGGCCATCACCACGGCGAATCGCTTACCGCGTAGGTCGTAGGTGCGCGTGCGGCCGTTCCAGACGCCCTCGACTCTCCGCTGCCCGTCGGACAGGGAGATGAACTTCTGCAGAAGCTCGGGGTTCGTGTGCTGGATGTCGTCGAGATAGAGCAGAACGTTGTTGCCCATCTCGAAGGCGAAGTTGATGCGCTCCACTTCCTGCCGCGCCGTTGCATCGGGGGCCTCGGCCGGATCGAGGGAGGTGACCTCAGTGCCGAGTGCCGGGCCGTTGACCTTCACGAACACGAGACCCAACCGATCGGCCACGTACTCCATCAGCGTCGTCTTGCCGTACCCGGGCGGCGAGATCAGAAGCAGCACGCCGGACTGATCGACCCGACTCCCGCCGACGGTCCCGAGTTGCTTGGCCAGGTTGTCGCCGATCAACGGGAGGTAGACCTCGTCGATGAGCCGGTTGCGCACGAATCCGCTCATTACGTTGGGAACGAACTCCTCGAGCCGCAACCGCTCACGCTCTCGGGTGAGCAGCCCATGCCGGGCAGCCTGATAGGCCGCAAAGCCCGGCTGCACCTCGGCGGCGTGGGTGTGGACCCGATCGAGCAAGTCGTCGAGGCGGGTCACCAGCCGACCCTCGACGATGCGGTCGTGGTCCGACAGCAGGCCTTCGACCGTGATCGCGAGGTCGATCTCGACAGGGCGACGTTCGACGTCTGCGACGATCGAGGCGGCGATCTCGGGTGCCTCGTCTGGCAGGAAGCCCTCCGCCGAGAGCCAGCCGCGGACCCACCCATCCACCACCCGGTACCACCCGGCCTCGTCGTCGCCCAGGCTGCGCTGGGCGTCGAGGAACACGGATTCGTTACCGCTCGCGCTCAGCCAGTTGCGGAACGCGTGCAGGTGTTCGACCGAGGTGGTGCTGGTGGCGAAGGTGGGGACCTCCTCGGCGACCTCCATCGCGAGGTACCCGGCGACGCGGTCCGGATCGACGGCGAGGTCCCACCCAGCGCAGAACTCGGCGACCGATGCGACCAACGTCGTCGAGAGTGCGTCGAATCCGCCGTCCTCCCGGAGCGACTCCCGCAGGGCAGCGGCCGCTCGGGCGGTCGCGTGGATACGACGTCGCTCCGCCTCGCTGAGCCCGTGCGCCCAAAACAGCTGGGCGGCCGATCGGACCGCTGCGAGGACCCGCAACAGGCCCGCATCGGAGAAGGTCCGAACCGCGGCCGCCAAGATCAGCGCCGCATCGGCATCGTGCACTCCGCGTTCGTACCCCTCCGCAAAACGGGTCTCGATCGCAGCGCGCACGACATCCACCAGGCGGTCGGTGGCCGCCGCCGAGAGATCGGCGAGCGAACCATCGGATTCGGCCCCGAGCAGAATGGTGCCGGCCAGATACTCGGCGCGGGAGAGATCCGGGGACTCCGAGCTGACCCGCATGTTCCAGTACGGCCGCGTCTTCTCGAACTCCGGATCCACGACCGGCTCGCGGTAGTCGGTGCCCACCAGGAGGAGATCTACCCCGTCACCAGAGGGCACGAGCGACGCCTCCAGTGCCTGGCTGTTGACGCTGAAGCGGTGGGCCCCGAATCGGATGACATCGCCACCGTCCTCGAAGATGTCGAGCTGATCCCGCAACCCTCGCTGTGCCTGCTCACCTGCGGCGGACAAACGAAGCAGGATCTCATCGGCCCGCACGACCTCGCCGAGCTCCCGCAGTTCGGCGACGATCGAGCGCAGCCGTTCGATCATGGGGTCGCCGGCGAAGAACGCAGCCACCTCGGTGGGCTCGGAGAACGACGCCGCCCGCCGGGTCACCGTGGCGAGCACCCGGGTCGCAGCGTCATCGAGGCGTTCGGCAGTGCGAAGCCGACCGTCCACGAGCGCCTGCTTACGAGCCGCGAAAGCGTCGTAGACGTCGTCGCGCTTGTCGTGGATCTGCGAGGCAAACTCAGCGACGGCGCCGAATCGGCCCTCGAGGTTCTCCAGAGCCACCAGCATGCGACCGAGCTGCTCGTCGGCGGCTTCGGGAGACGCGGATTGGGCGAGTGCGCCGGCGACGCTCTGGGTCACCAGGCTGAACTCTGCGCCGAACTCCGCCCGACCCTCATGCTCGGCGAGCTCCGTGCGGCGTCGCTCCAGCAGGGCCCGCACCCGATTGGCGACGCCAACCACCTCACCGATTCGGCCGAGGATGCTGGTTCGGACCACCGGATCGGCCACGTCGAGGCCCGAAACGACATCCGACACGACGTCGAGCTCGCGTCCGAGCTCGTCGAGCTCGGCGCCTACGTCTTGGGCCTGCACCGTCGTCTCGAGGCCAACCACCTCGCGCTCGTGGTCGGTCAGGCGCTGGTGGAACGGGTCGAACGATGAGTCCGCTGCGAGGTGTTCGACCGTTCGTTCGGCGAGGTCGGCGAACGTCGAGTCGAGATCGGCGTCCAACTCCTCGAGACGGGCCTCGTCGACATACCGCAGGTCGCGCAGCGTGACGAGGGTTCCGCGGTGCTCACGTAGCTGAGCCAGAAGTGACGTGTGGTCGTCCGACCGTTCGATCGTTCCACGCGACCTGGCATCCAGATCGCGAAGACGAGACGCCGCCTCGTCGACGCGAGTCGCGGCTGTTTCGCGGAGGGCTTTCACCTGAGCGAACTCGTCGAGGACGAGACCGGCAATCTCTCGAATATCGCGGACGACATCGGCGATGCGTCCCACCTCGGCATCGTCGAGCCAATGATGCGCGTCCATGGTGCGCGATGCCGCGGCGATCAGGTCCTCGAACGCCCGCTCCCCCTCGGCGCGGGACCGGGCGAGACGACCCACGGTCAGGGCATCGCTGATCCCGCGAACCAACTCGGCATTGCCGATCCGGGCCAGTGGGCCGGTGTCGACAGCGTGGGCGGCCTGGTGCTCGTCGGACACATACGGGGTTCGCCACACCTGCATCGGGTGAACGCGAGTCGGTTCGGCGTCCGTGTCTCGGAACACCACGAGGTGGCCATCGTCGAACCGGCATACGCCGTGGCACTGGATGGGTGTGTGGACGTCCTTGCGCACCTGGTTGTACGACAGCAGGACGTAGCTGCCGACTTCGCGGTTGCTGAACGTGTAGAGCACGTCTTCGCCGTTGGGCGACCTGACCACCGACTCGAACTCCATGTCGGTGGTGTCCACGTCGAACGCCCGGTGCTCACCGTCTTGGAGGTGAAAGCCGCCGGGAAAGATGACCCCGTGGTCCTCGGGCAGCGTCTGACACGCGAGCGCGATGGCGTCGAGGCGGGTCACCGTGCTCGACCGTCGGTTGAACACGTAGGTGCGTTCGTGTGTCTCCCTGTAGGGCGTGATCCGCAAGAGGATGAGCGATCCGCGTACCGCATAGTCGACCATGCAGTCGGCCAGGCTCTGCTCGGCATCGTCGACCGGCTCGACGAGGATCACCGCTCCATCGGGCGTGTTGTCCTCCGCCCGGAGCTCCAGCGAGCCGCCCGTCGGATCGATGAAGACCTCGTCGATCACCGATATCGCGGGGTGCCGTCCACCGCGATGGTCGGCCCGGCCAGTGGGCGTCCATTCGAAATCGAACCGCGGCGGGAACCGGTAGTCGCGGTCCCCGCGCGAGTCGATGTACTCACAGTCGCCCTCGGGCGTGAGTCGCCACCGGAACACCCGCACGTCCTCGAGCGTCGCTCCGATCTGAAATGCAGCGAGCAGGCGCTCGCCGGTGTTGACCAGGTCGAGCAGCCGAGCCGCCTTGTAGTAACGGTAGAGATCGATGAACTCCTCTTCGAACCGCGGGTCGGCGAGGAAGTAGCCGGGGTCCTCCACCCCGACCTGGTGAAGATCGACGTCACCTCCGCCGGTGAGGGCGAGACGGTGAAGGGCGAACACGTCGGCGGGGCGGATCGTCTCGCGCAACCCGATGAAGACGTTGTACCCGAAGAGAAGGAGCTCGCCGACCTGCACCACATCGCGGGGGACGCAGCTGTTCTCGGTGCGGATTCGGGCGCCGCCGACCAGTTCGATCGTGGTCGCGCCGAACTCGGCGACTCGGCGATTGTTGAGCTGGTGGGCCCGCGACGCGAGTTCGGTTGCGCTGGCGCTCAGCCGCTGCTGGAGCAGTTCGTAGGCTCCAGCGGCGATCTGCTCTCCGTTCCCGTCGTTGGCCTGCGTCGACGCGTCGCTCATCGCAGGAGCTGGCCGACCGGAACGTCACCCAACCCCGCACCCTGCGCCGCTTCGAGGATCTGGCCGAGCTGGCCGGCTCTCTCGCCGGAGCTAGCGGAGATCATGCGGCCGAGGAACGCAGCGAGCGTCAGATCGCCGATCCCCGAAGCACCGAGGCCCGAAACAGCGTCGCCGATGTCGGCGACGAGATTCCGCTCGCCCTCCAGGTACGGACCCATGACCGTGGACGTGGTCTCGGATCGCTCGACGAACTGGTCGACGGCCTTGCCCCCCGACACTGCGCTGACGATGCGGTCGACGAAGATGTCGCTGCCACCGACGATGTCGATGTCGGCGTTGGAGAGACCCGACGAGATCGCCTCGGCCTGGGCTTGGGCGATACCGACGTTGGCGTCGACTTCAGCGAGGCGTACCTGGACATCTGCATCGAGACGCCTGCTGAATTCCTCGAACTCTTGACCGACGCCCTCGAGCTCTCGCATGGCATCGGCCTTCTCGGTGAGGCCAGACGCCTCGCCCTTGAGCTTCGCCTCGGTCGCCTCGGCTTCGGCCGTGCCCTTCTCGCGCACCACATTGGCTTCGGCGAGGCCCTGCTTTTCGGTGGCGAGGGCGTCGGCCTCCTTGACGTGCACCTCGGCCAGACCGAGCTTCTCGATGGCCAGCGCGTCGGCCTCCTTCACGTGCACCTCGGCCAGACCCTCTGCCGCAAACTCGGCCTTCGCGCCCTCGGCGAGCTTGATCTGGGCCTCCGAACGCAGGCCTGCCGACTCCAACTCGGCGTTGGCGATGGTCACCTCTTCCTTGGCCCGGTGGTTGGCGGCAGCTTCCGAGGCCTCCGCGGCCTTGATGTCCTTGACGAAGGACGCCTGAGCATCACCTTCGGCCTCGAGAACGACAGCGTCCTTCATCCGGCTGGCATCTTCGACCACCCGCAGCGTGGCGATCGCTTCCTCCTCGCGAGCGACGTCCTTCTCGACCGCGACCCGATCGCGCTGGAGCTCGGCGATCGCCGCCTTCTCCTCTTCGAGGGATCGCTCGGCAGCGGTGGTCTCGACCTCTCGGTTGACCACCTCGATCTGGCGAGCCTTCTCGACCTTCTCGGTCTCGACCGCCACGACGCGCTCGCGGTTCTTCGCTGCCACATCGATCTCGCGCAGACGGTTCTCGTCGTCGATACCGATGGCGAGCTCCGCTGTGATCCTGGCCTGCTCTGCACGCTGATGTTCTTCGGCCTCGACCTGCAGGGTCGCCGACGCCTCCCTGGCGCGCACCACCTCGATCTCGCGCTTTTGCCGCGCCTCGGCCTCGGCCTGCTGCCGTTCGAGTTCGAGCACCGCCTCTCGGGTCTCGACGTTCTTGCGAGTGAGCGCCTTGGTCTCCTCGTTCTGGGCCTCGTTGGTCGCCACGTGCTCGATCGCCGTGAGCTCGGTGATCTTCCTGATGCCCTCGGCATCGAGGATGTTGTTCTCGTCCAGTAGTTCAAGCGGTGTCTGCTCGAGATAGTCGATCGCAGCGTCCTCGAGCACGTACCCGTTGAGGTCGGTACCGATGATCTGCACGATCGCATCGCGGAAGCGGTTTCGCTCGGTGTACAGGTCGACGAAGTCGAACTGCTTGCCCGCAGTCTTGAGAGCCTCGCTGAACTTGGCGTTGAAGAGCTCCTCGAGCGTCACCTGGTCGCTCGCCCGCTCGGTCCCGATGGCCTGGGCCACCTTGATGACGTCCTCGGCGGTCTTGTTGACCCGAACGAAGAAGCGCACGGCGATGTCGGCCCTGATGTTGTCCTGGCAGATCAACCCGTCCTGGCCTCGGCGGTCGATCTCGATCGTCTTGACCGAGATGTCCATGATCTCCGCCTTGTGAATCACGGGGATCACGACGCGGCCGGTGAAGGTCACCACCACGTCCTTCATGGTGCTGACGACGAGCGCTTTGCCCTGGGGCACCTTCCGGAAGAGGCGACTGACGAGGAGCGCGATGCTCAACAGCACCACCAGGACGATGCCCACCACCGTCGCGATCGCAATCAGAACGCTGTTCATGTCTGCCCTTCTTCCCCACTCGGGGAGTTGTTGCTGTCAGCATCCGGCGGGGTGTCGTCGAACGACAGGTCGGCCGGAACGACCGTGTAGACCTCGTTGGAGTCGTCGTGGTCGACGACGATCACCTCGTCGCCGCGCCGGATGTCGACGCCGACCCGCGCCCGGCCTTCCACCAGCAGCACCGAGCCCTGGGCGTCGGTGAGCTCCACCTGGCCGTAGCGGTCATCGAGCCGCTCCGTGCGCACCCGCCCGATCGAGCCGATGAAAGCCGAGCGGGAATCGGCCTCGCTGGTCTCCATCATCCGCCCGAGAGGGCGAGCGAGCAGGACAGCGAACGTCGCGCCGACCGCGACGGACAACAGCAGGACGAGAATCACCACCACGAGGGCGATCCCGTCACCGAAGACCGAGACGAAGATCACGCTCGTCAGCCATCCGCCGGCGCTCAGAAAGGTCAGCACCGCCGCCGGCGGAACACCCCCCAGCTGCACGGCATCGAGCATGCCTTCGACCGGCCCGCCGAGATCGATCTCATCGCCGATCCCCAGCACCGCCATCAGCAGCCACCACCCGAGGCTGATCGCGAGCAGCACCGTGAACACGATCGTGGGGAAGGAAAAGATGATGTCGAAGAAGCTCACGCCTCACCGCCCAGCCCGCTCGCGAACACGGCCGGCTCAGTCCGACCGGACCGCATTCTGTCATCACCCGGCCACGTCACCGGCCACACACTCATCACCCCATCTCGGCCCACCCACGGGCCTCCACTCGAAGATGACAACGAGATGACGATCGAGAAGGTTCCCTGTTGTCGCTGCGGGCTCGCTTCGGCCCCAGGCGGCCTCCAAAGGGGCCTCTCGCT
>CAZVUM010000012.1:0-11487 GCA_964629575.1 uncultured Acidimicrobiales bacterium
ACGAGGCGGGAGTCGTGGGTGAGATCACGGGACTCGGTGGTGGGCGGCCCGCCAGAGATGTGCCCGCCGATGGCAGCAGCCAGCACGTCGATGGTCGGACCGGGCACGCCGCTCACTCCGATGGGGCAACCCGCAGCACGCGCAGCGCGTACTCGGCGATCTCGGCGAAGACCGGTGCAGCGACGACACCTGCCACGTGCTGTTCCGCGGGTTCGTCGATGCTCACGACGATGGTGAGCTGTGGCTGGTCGGCGGGGATGAATCCGGCGAAGGTGCTCACGTAGGCGGTCTCGCTGTATCCGGCAGCATCCTCCAGCGGCTTCTGGGCGGTCCCCGTCTTTCCGGCGGCAGCAAAGCCATCGACGGCCGCGAGCGCACCTGTTCCGTCTGTGACCACGGTCGCCAGCATGTCGCGGACGATGGCCGCTGTGTCCGCGGTCACCACCCGTCGTCGGGCACCCGCCTCCGCTGGGTGGAACTGCCCGTCGGACGAGACGGTGCCGCGGTAGAGCGACGGGGCGAGGTACACGCCGTCGTTGGCCAGCGTGTTGTACGCCGCGGCGAGTTGGACAGCGGTGACCGCAACGCCCTGACCGAACGAGATCGTGGCCAGACCGGTGCCATGCCAATCGTCAGCTGGATGCACGATGCCCGCCGACTCCGATGGGACTGTTGCCGTGTTGCCCGGCCCGGTGTATGAGCCGAAACCGAAACGTCGGAGGTAGCTGTAGAGACGATCGCGTCCGATCGTCTCTGCGATCTGGATGGTCCCGATGTTCGAGCTCTTGGCGAGGATCTCGCTGACGGTCAGCGCCTGGGGAATGTCGTAGTACGGCTCGGAGAACACCTTGTCCGCGAACTCGTACCTCGGCGGGATCGAGAAGAGCTCGAGGGGCCGCACGGTCCCCTCCTCGAGGGCCGCAGCGACGGTGAAGGTCTTGTTGACGGAGCCCGGTTCGAACACCTGGCTGAACGCCGGCGTGTGGGCGGACACCCGCACCTCGCCCGTCTCGGGATCGCGGCTCGCGCCGGCCAGCGCGAGGATCTCCCCCGTTCCCACCTCGAGCACGACGACCATTCCACCCTTGGCGCCCGATGCCTCGACAGCGGCGAGGAGCGACTGCTCGGTCAACCACTGCGTTTCGGTGTGCAGGGTGAGCACCAGGTCGTGTCCGGCTTGTGCCGACTCATAGACCCGCGATCCCACCGGCAACGCCATGCCCCAGCGGGCGATCCGTTCCTCGGCCAGCCCTTCGGACCCAGCGAGTAGCTCACCGAATTGAGCCTCGACCCCGCTGAGCGGGTTCTGGTCGATGTCGAGTGAACCGAGGACACCTCGGGCCAGGTCGTCGCCGTTGGGATGCAGCCGGGTGGACTCCTCGAGGAAGGCGACACCAGGGAGCGCCAGCTCGGCCACCCGGTCCCTGTCTTCGAGGCTCACCTGTCTGGCGACGTACACGAAGCGGCGATCGCTCGCGAGTCGGGCGGCGATGGTCTCTTCGTCGATGTCGAGGACGAGCGACAGCTCCGCAGCCGTGGCGACCGGGTCGACCACGAGGTGCGGGTCGGCGTAGATCGTGGGCCGTTCGTCGCTCAGGGCGAGCACGCTGAGGTTCCGGTCGAGGATCGCACCTCGCGTCGCGACGATCTCATGGGTCGAGGTTCCCTGACGGGTCCCGAGGTCCGAGTAGGTCGAACGGTCGAGTACCTGCACCTGGGCGAGTCGGCCACCCAACAGCACCATTCCGACCAGCGTCGCCAACATCAACACGCCGACCCGCCGCCGTCGCGATCCCACCTTTGCGCGGCCACCGGTCGGCTGCGGGCTACGCGGCGCAGACTTCGCGGCGGCGCGCCCTTTCGGCGCCGGCCGCCTTCGGGTCATCCCCGGATGAGATCGTTGAAGAGTGGAGGTCACGGCGGGGATGTCGATGCGATCAGGGGTCGGCGAGCAGGCGCTTGACCGTCAGCCAGTCGGTGCCGTGTCCGTTCAGGCTCTCGTCGTCGACTCGGGCCGCAGCTGCGATGTGGGTCGGCTCGACGTCGATGTCGACCGGTTCGGATGCCGACACGAGGCCGAGAACACCCTCGGCCATCAGCTGGACCTCTGAGGGCGCGTTGAGAGCCTCGAGTTCGAACTGGAGGTCGATGATGCGTTGGCGTTCGATCTCGACGTCTGTCTGGATCTGGCTGAGCCGATACTGCCCTTCGGCCAGCGCAGAGTGGAAGAGCGCGAGGCCCAACAGGATCGCCAGCGCGACGACGCCGAGAATTGTCGTGACACCGACGAGCCGACGCCCGAGTTGTTGGCCGTCCCCCACGAGCCGCAGGGGCGCGCGCCGCTGCGAGGTGTTCGGGGCGCCGACGAGACGCAGGCCAGGGGCGGCAGCGGCGGTGGCCACCGGCTAGCGATCCCCCACGGCGAGACGCTCGGCGGAACGGAAGAGCGCGCTCGCGGCGCGCGGGTTCGCCTCGACCTCGGTTGGCTCGGGACGGCGCACCTTGCGCCGGATCAAGCGCACAGAGGGGCCGGCCCCACAGATACACGGCAGCCCGGAGGGGCAATCGCACGCCCCATCGGCCGCCTGACGCAAGACATGCTTCACGATTCGGTCCTCCCCTGAGTGGTACGAGATGACTGCGAGCCGGCCGCCCGGCTCGAGTCGGTCGATCGATGCGGTGAGCGCCGGCTCGATCACGTCGAGTTCGCCGTTGACCTCGATCCGGATCGCCTGGAACGTCCGCATGGCCGGATGGCGTCCTCGCCGACGGGCCGCGGCGGGAACCGCGGAGCGCACCACGTCGGCCAACTGCGCGGTGGTGCGGATCGGTCGTGCAGCGACGATCGCACCGACGATGCGGCGGGCGTGGGACTCATCGGCGTAGCGGCGAAGGATCGCGACGAGCTCGCCCGGCTCGTAGTCGTTGACCACCTCGGCCGCGGTCAGAGCACCGTCGGTATCCATCCGCATGTCGAGCGGCGCGTCGAGCCGGTGTGAGAACCCACGGGCTGCCACGTCGAGTTGGGGACTGCTGACCCCGAGATCGAACAGAACCCCGACGAGTGGCTCCTCACGCCCATCGACGATCTCGCCGATCGCGTCGAAACGGGCCCGAACCGCCTCGAACCGTGATCCGAAAGGACCCAGGCGGTCGGTTGCTGCAGCGAGGGCGGCGGGGTCGCGGTCGATCCCGACCACGGTGCGCTCGCCGTGCTGGGTGAGCAGCGCCTCGCTGTGCCCTCCGCCACCGAGCGTTGCATCGACGATGAGACCAGGGCCAACGGTGGCAAAGGTCTCGAGTACCTCGGCCAACATCACGGGGCGGTGGGCGAAGGAGCGCGCCACGGCAGCACCTCCTGTTGTCGTCGTCGCCCGAGCCGCAGGGTGTCTGCGAGTCGCGGCACGGCGGACGGCGGAGTGCTGCTGTTCCCCGACGAGCGTTCCCACCGGGGCGGTTCCCCGATGAGTCGTGTACGGAAATGGGCGGAGCTGGGGCTTTCCGTGCCCGCCGGGGAACAGCACCACCACGCCGTCGTCTGTGCAGTCGACGGTGTGGTCGATGGAACTTGTGTGGTCGATGGAACTTGTGTGGTCGATGGAATCTGTCGGTTCGAGGGGTGAACCCGACGACGAGCGGGGACCGACGGGGCGAACCGCCATCACAGGCCCTCCGACGACTGCTCGGACACCGGATAGGCATCCGGCGACTCCAAGACGGTCTCGCCCGCCTCGTTGACCTCGGACCAGCGCTGGGCGTCCCAGATCTCGACCTCATCGATCGAGCCGATGATCATGCAGTCGCGCTGGAGAGCGGCGAAGCCGCGCAGCTCCTCGGGGATCGCGATCCGGCCCTGCTTGTCTGGCAGGACGCGAGCGGCACCGGCGCCGAAGGACCTCTTGGCCGCACGCTGACTGGAGTCGCCCGCCTTCGAGCGATGAGACATCTCGCGTGCCAGCTCGCCGAACTGGGAGGGAGTCATGAGCGCGAGGCAGCCCTCTGACCCCTTGATGAGGAACCCGCTGTTGTCGAACGCGGTCCGGAACGCGGCGGGCAGCACGATCCGCCCCTTGGCGTCGAGCGAGTGCTCGTACTGGCCGACGAAGAAGTCGTCCACGCGTTCGCCGCTTCCGTGCTCGTGGCCCTTGATGGAGGGACCGGTTGGTCGCGGACCGTGCCGCCGCGACCCCTACACGTGGGGGGATCTGGGTCGGCCCTACTCGGACGTTCCCTTCTCCCCCACAGCGCCCCACGATATGCCCCACCTCCCCACCAGGCAACCACTTGGAGGCCCTTTTTCGCCACGCTGCGTCGAGAATTCGAATGACAAGCGTGTAATTACACCCCTGTCGGGCCCCAGAACACCTGTTTGTGCTGGTACATCATCTTCGGGATGACGCTTCTGAGATCGCCGCGATCGCCGTGTGCAGCACCTCGTCGCCGGTGGCCGAGAGCCCGATTTCATCGGTTCCGACACCTGCGCGGGCGACTCGCTCCGCCGCGCCGCCCTCGAGGAGGCTCCGAAGCGCACCGACTCGCCACGTGCGGTACCAGACGCACTGGAACCGACTTCCGACCCGCGTTCGACGCTGGCTGATGCCGACCAGTTTTTTTTCGCCGACGAGCACTTCACCTCGTCCACGCCCCTCGAAACACACCAATCCTTCGTCCGGCCCGCGCTCGTACGCGCCCTCGTGGATCCGCGCGTCAGCGCCAAGCGATTCGAACGCCGCGGCGAGCGCTCGTCCCAGCCAATCGAAGGACCGACCCACATCGGGGTCGTGCAAGACGTCGTCTCGTGGAACAAAGACGTCGATCCACGTCGAGGAGTCGATGTCGAGCCACACCAACCCTCCCCCGCTCCGGCGCCGGACGACCTCCACCGGGTCCCCGCCCCAGGTGAGTGCTTCCGAAACGTCGCGCGACGTCGAACCCAGCACGACAGCCGGACCGCGAGACACGAGGTGTGAGATGCGGCGCCGTCCGTCGACGGGCATCGGGCGACCGTGCAGCGTCGAAGCCGAACCAACCCAGCGGTCGAATGTCCAGTTCCCGGCGATCACGCCGTCATCGGGAGCAAAGCGGGGAGGTACGTGCCCCACTCGTCAGGGGTGCGCCCCTTGATCGCCGCAGCGACCGCGAGAGGCTCGGGAGCATATGGGCGGCTCGGTAACCGGAATCTGCTCTCGTCGGGCAGCGTGTCGCCTTTGGCCACGTTGCACGAACGGCAGCAGGCCACGACGTTTTCCCAGCTGTGCGGACCCCCCTTGCTGCGCGGGTGGACGTGGTCGATGCACTCGGCGGCCCGGCCGCAGTACTGACACTCGTGACCGTCGCGCGCAAACACCGCTCGCCGATGCAGCGGCGCCCGTCGCCGATAGGGGGTACTCACGTGGTAGCGCAGACGCACCACCGATGGCGCCGCCATCTGCAGGCGTTCGCTGCGAACCACTCCCTCCCTCTCGTGAAGGGTCTCGGCCTTGTCCGCGATCACGAGGAGCAGGGCCCGCCGAACGGACACGATCGACAGCGGTTGGTAGGTCACGTTGAGGACCAGCGTGCGATCCGTCAACACAGCCAGGGCGCTGTCGCGACTCACGCGACGGCCCTCCACTCTTTGCACCATCGCAGCCATGCGATGAGGTCCGCCGGGTCCATGTCGGAGTCGCCGTCACCGCCGTACATCGTCACGAGACGAAACCGCAGATAATCGGCGTCCGGGAGCGGCAAGAAGGGCGGACGAAGCCACCACCGTTGCCTCGCGAGCCGAATCGCTTGCCGCGCCGCTGTGGACCAGAGCCCGGGTCGACGCATCACCGCAGATCCAGCGGCCCAGATCCAGCGCACTCCACCTGGGCCGCTCACGACGACACCGGCGAGGTCTCGACAGCCCTCCAGCCCACCGCGGCGGCACCCACGATGGGAGCCTCGCCTCCCAACCCGACAGGTCGAACGACGGCGGCTGAGGAGAAATCGAGCCGCGCCCTCGCTGCCAGCTCCGCATTGGCGGCGGCGAAGAAGGGGTCGCCGAAGCCGAGGGCGACGGACCCTCCGACGAGGATCAGGTCGAGGTCGAGCAGGCTCGCCACCGATGCGACCCCTCGCCCGAGGAGCCGACCGGCCCGCTGCTTCTCCTCCAGGGGAGCCGACGCCGGGTCGTTCCCGAGCCGGCGTGCGATCGACGTGCCGGAGATCTCGGCTTCGAGGCAGCCTCGGGCCCCGCAGGGACAGATCTCTCCGTCGGGTGCGACGATCACGTGTCCGACATGTCCTGCGTTTCCGAGCCGCCCGTCCAGCATTCGCCCATCGACGAACAGGCCGCCGCCGACGCCCGTGGACACGACCATCGCGAGGAAGTTGTCCGCCGCACGGCCGGCGCCAGCCCAACGCTCGGCGAGGGCGAGTGCTTTGGCGTCGTTGTCGATCGCCACGTGGAAGCCGAGATCGCCCTCCAGTCGCTCGAGGAGCGGAAAGCTGCGCCAGCCGGTGATGTTCAGCGGCGACACGGTGCGTCCGCCCCGCTCCATCGGCCCGCCGCATCCGACCCCACACACCACAGGATCACATGGCGCGGCGGCGAGCGCCTCGTCGAGCATCTCGCGCACGGTTCGGTACATGTGCTCACCGTCGGCACCCGGTGTGGGCCGCTGCGTCGACCAGAGCACGCGCGCGTCCTCATCGACGACCCCGACGGCCAGCTTCGTGCCGCCGATGTCGACCGCCAGGGCGACCCGCGCCCCCGGTTGCCCCGAGCCCTCGACGACCATGGCGGGAGCATACCGTCGCGAATCCGTCACCTCCGGTTGAGAAATCGCAGAAGGCCAAACCCCGGCCCGCGGTCCCACTTACCCTTCGCGCGCTGGGTAGCCTGCTCCGGCAACGACTGACAAGCGGGAGCGCGATGACCGAGACTACGAACGCCGGAACCGCATCCGGAGGGCCATCGTTCACAGACGTCTTCGGTCGCATCGCGGACAACATCGGCCAGGTCATCCGCGGCAAGGACGAGGCGGTTCGCCTGGCTCTCCTGTGCCTGGTGTCGGAGGGCCACCTCCTCGTCGAGGATGTTCCCGGCGTTGGCAAGACGAGCCTCGCCAAGTCGCTGGCCGCGTCGATCGACTGCTCGTTCGGCCGGGTGCAGTTCACCCCCGACGTGTTGCCCACCGACGTGGTGGGCGTGAACATCTGGAGCGAGCAAGAACGCGTCTTTGAGTTCCGCGCCGGGCCGGTGTTCAACAACATCGTCCTCGGCGACGAGATCAACCGGGCGTCGCCCAAGACCCAGGCGGCGCTGCTGGAGGCCATGGAGGAGCGCCAGGTCACGGTCGACCGCACCACCCACGAACTCGCCCGACCCTTCATGGTGTTCGCGACCCAGAACCCGATCGAGCACGAGGGCACCTACCCGCTGCCCGAGTCACAGCTCGACCGCTTCCTCATGCGCGTCACGATGGGGTACCCCGAGCGTGCGGCGGCACTCGACATTCTCGACACCCACGACGGCACACATGCCACGAGCCTAGGGCCCGTCGCGACCGTGCAAGAGGTGATCGCGATGACCGACGCCGTCAAGGGCGTCCACGTTGCCCCGAGCCTCAAGGAGTACATCGTCTCGATCGCCGAGGCGTCTCGCACCCATCATGCTCTGTCGCTCGGCATCAGTCCCCGAGCCACGCTCAACCTCCAGCGGGTCAGCCAGGCCAGCGCAGCCTCGCACGGCAGGGGCTACGTGGTTCCCGACGACATCAAGGCCATCGCCATTCCGGTGTTGGCCCACCGCCTCGCTCTCACGCCGGACGCACAGTTGCAGGGCATCAAAGTCGACGGCGTGGTCGCCGACGTCCTCGGCGGCGTTGCGGTGCCCACGGCAGCGGAGCGCTGAGCTGAGAGGCGTCCGCACTCCGATCGCGCGGGAGTCGCGATGCTGACGCGCCACGGATGGACCCTGTCCCTCGGTGGCACCGCTCTCGCGGTCGCAGGCCGAATGTTCGGCATCTATGAGCTGTTCATCCTCGGAACAGCCGCAGTCGGACTCGTCGTCATCGCCGCGATCTGGGTCGGCTTGGCACGCCTCAGGGTCAGCGTGACCCGCTCTGTTCAACCGGTCCGCGTTCACGCAGGGACCGCGGCCCGCGTCGACCTGCGGATCTCCAACCTCGGTAGACGGACACCGGTCCTGCGAGTCCGCGACCCCGTCGCGGGCACCCGCGGCGCCGACATCTCGGTTGGCCCGCTGCACCGTTCGGAGCAGGCCCGCGCGTCCTACGCGGTGCCGACCGAACGTCGCGGCGCGGTTGCGATCGGCCCCATGCGGATCGACATCGCCGACCCGTTCGGGCTGGCATCGGTCCGCATCGACGCGACGGGTCCGACGATTCTCACGGTGTACCCCCGTGTGGACCACATCGCCCCGCTCCCCTTCTCCAGCGGGCACGACCCACATGGGGGCGCCCACGACGCGCAGAGCCTCGGCCGCATCGGCGAAGAGTTCTACGCGCTGCGCGATTACACGGTCGGCGACGATCTCCGCCGCGTGCACTGGCCCTCCACGGCACGGCGCGGGCAGCTGATGGTGCGCCAGGACGAGCTTCCGTGGCAGGGCAGGGTGACGGTGCTACTCGACACGCGGGCGACCGCTCACGACGACGACTCGTTCGAAGGGGCGGTGTCGGCTGCAGCGAGCGTGATCGCGGCGAGCGCCAAACGACGCGACATGGTTCGGCTGGTCACGACACACGGCGGCGATAGCGGGTTCGCCGGAGGTCAGCACCACATCGATTCGATGTTCGAGTACCTCGCCACGGTGGAGATGAGCAACCGCGGCACGTTCCAGGCGTCGCTCAGTCAGCTCCAGGGATCGGGTGACGGCGGAGCGGTGGTCGCTGTACTCGGTCGACCCCACCATGCAGATGTCGAGCGCGTCGGCCACCTCACGGGACGAGCCGGCGCACTCGCTGTGGTGCGGTTCGGTCGAGCCGAGGGCCAGGGCGAAGTCGCCGGTGCGTTCGCCAGTGGCGGGTCTCAGAAGATGAGGCTCGTGGTGGTACCCGAGGGCGGGTCGTTCCGGGAGGCATGGGATCTCGCGATCGCACCGAGGGCCTCGGGGATCACCTCATGAACAGGGGACGTGTCCGCCCGGGAGCAGGGTGGAGCCTGTTCGGTGCCGAGCTGCTGCTGACGTTGCTCATGGTGTCGGTGGTGATCACCATGCGGCGTCTCTTCGACTCGTGGGACTACCTGCCCACGCTCGTGACGGTGGCGCTCGCGAGCCACCTCATCGCGGCGATCACCCGGCGTCAACGGTGGCCGCTCGGCGCATCGGCTGTGGTGTCGGCCATCGCCATGGTGATCGTGCTCGCCGTGCTCGTCTACCGGGACTCGCTCTTCGTGATTCTCCCCTCGTTCGAGACGTGGCGCCTGGCCGGCTCGGATCTGGCGGCGGCGTGGAGCGACTTCAGCGTCGTCAAGGCCCCCACCCCTGCGACGGACGGCTTCCTCGTCGCCGCGGGAATGGCCATCTGGACGCTCGCGCTCGCCGCAGACATCGCCGCGTTCCGCTTGCGGACGGCCATCGAAGCGCTGGCACCCGCGATCATCATCTTCGTCTTCACGAGCATTCTCGGCATCGACAGCCACCGCCTCGTCGCGTCGGCAGCCGTCGTGGCCTGTTCGATCCTGTTCACGCTGCTGCTCCGGATCGCCTATCCGCCCGAGCCGTCCATCCCAATCGCCGCGACCCGCGACCGACAAGCCGGCGCTCTGGCACGCGTCGGGGTGGGCATCAGCATCGCCGCGCTGGGCGTGGGGCTCGTGTTCGGGCCGGTGCTCCCCGGCGTCGACGCGGCGCCGGTGATCGACTTCAAGGAGCTCGACGGCGGCGGTTCGGGACCGCGGGTCACCCTGAGCCCGCTCGTCGATGCGCGCGGTCGCCTGGTGCAGCAGTCGGGTCGCGAGCTGTTCCGGGTGAGCGCAGACCAGCCCGCGTATTGGCGCATCTCGGGACTCGACCGGTTCAACGGAGCGGTCTGGGGTTCGGACCGTACCTACAGCGAGGCGACGGGGCGCCTCAACGATCCGGTGGACGACCAGGACTCGCTCACCCAGCTGTTCACGATCACCGGCCTGTCCAGCATCTGGATGCCTGCAGCGTTCGAACCGGTCCGCTTTTCGGGCGACGGCATCATCTGGGACGACGAGTCAGCCACCCTCGTCCTCCAGCGAGGGCAGAGCGTCGAACCCGGGACGCAGTACCGGGTCACCTCCTCGCTGGCTGTCCCGACCCCCGAGGAGCTTCGCGCCGCGAGCGCCGTCGTCCCCATCGACATCCTCGAGAACTACACGGCCCTGCCTCTCGACTTCTCGGCCGATATTCGGCTCTTGGCCGACCAGCTGACCGTTGATGCAGACACCACATACGACAAGGCACTCGCTCTCCAGAACTACTTCCTCGACAATTTCGTCTACACCCTCGACGTCGCCAGTGGGCACGACGGCAACCGCATGGAGAACTTCCTGTTCGAGGACCGTCGCGGATACTGCGAGCAATTCGCTGGGACGTTCGCCGCCATGGCCCGATCGATCGGCATCCCGTCGAGGGTCGCGGTGGGTTTCACCCCTGGCGAGTTCATCGACGGCCAATACGTCGTGCGCGGCGAGCACTATCACGCATGGCCCGAGGTCTGGATCGATGGCCAGTGGGTCTACTTCGAGCCCACACCGGGCCGCGGCGCACCACGGGCACAGCAGTACACCGGCGTCCCGCAGCAGCAGGCCGTGCCCGGAGACCCCGAAGCTGCCCAACTCGACGAGGGCTCGGGACTGATCCCGCAGCTTCCTCAGGAACCGGAGTTGGGCACGACCAGCGGTAACCCCACCATCGGTGACGAACTGGCCCTCGACCAGCAACCCTCGAGCGGTGGAACGGTCGCCCCCTGGGTGACCCGTTCGCTGCTGGTTCTTCTGGTGCTCGCTGCGATCGGTGGCCTGTGGGTGTTCGCAGTGCCCTTCCTCAACCGCCTGCGGCGGAACCGTCGCCGCGATCGCGCGGGAGCCGACACCCGTGCCGCGGTCGCTGCGAGTTGGTCGGACCTCACCGAGAGCCTCTTCCTCGCCGGTCACCCGGCTCGCCCCGACGAGACACACCACGAGTTCGTGGCCCGAGTCGCCCGGCGGGGTCAGCTGGACGCAGCCCGTCTCGACCAGATCGCTGTCGCTGCGGACCAGGCCCGCTACGGCGACGTCGCCCCGGCGAGCGAGGTGGTGGGGACCACTCGCACTCTGGTGAACGAAGTCGAGCGACAACTCGAGACCGGCATCACCTGGCAGGAGCGGATCAGGCGTCGCGCCGATCCACGCACTCTGGCGAGTACGACGAGCTCCTGACCGGGCTCTGGCCGCTCAGGCCACGGTCGTCGTCGTACTCGTTGTAGGCGGCACAGTCGTTGTAGGCGGCACAGTCGTTGTAGGCGGCACAGTCGTTGTAGGCGG
>CAZVUM010000012.1:11587-15146 GCA_964629575.1 uncultured Acidimicrobiales bacterium
GCACAGTCGTTGTAGGCGGCACAGTCGTTGTAGGCGGCACAGTCGTTGTAGGCGGCACAGTCGTTGTAGGCGGAACCGTGGTGGTCGGCTCGGGCACTGTTGTGGTCGGCGGCACCATCGGGAGGCCGTCGACCCACGAGTGGCCGGAACCACCCACCCAGTTGCCTTCGCTGTCGACGATGTAGGCGGTGTACTTCGCGCTGGCGGAGGGCGCTGACTCATCGACGTAGCGGATGTCGGGCCAGGGGCGTCCCGGCATGGTGCGCGAGGAGTAGGTCCAGATCGGAACGCCGTCGCGCTTGAGGACGTAGTACCCGAAGTCCTCACACTCGCTGATGCCGAACTCACAGACAACCGCCGTAGTTTCCGAGACCCGCCCGCACCACAGGCCGATGCTCTCCCACGGCTTCTCGTCCGTCTCGCTGTCCTTGTCGCCGTCACCGTGCTCTGTGTCCTTCTTGGGCTCGGTCACCGCGGGCTCCTTCTTCTCGCCCTCGTCGGTTTCCTTGCCATCGCCGCTGTCTTCGCCGTCCTGTGTGTCCTTCTCGGGCTCAGTGGTCGTCGGCGGCACGAAGGGGTCGACGAACGTGGAGTTGGTCGAGCCGATCACCAGGCCGTAGGCGTCCACGAGCTGAATGGCGTACAGCGACCCCGCTGGATCGGGCTCCAGGTCGTACCAAACAGCGGCCCCGACCTGGTGCTCGTCGCGAATGCGGTCCACGATCACGCCGTTGCGCAGCACGACGTAGGCGTGGCCGTCGTCGGTGAGCAAGCGCGTGTACTCACACGCCGCCTTCACACCACCCCCGTCGAGATCGACCCGCTCGCATTGGATGGCCATGCTGATCGTCGAGCGCGGAACCGACGTCGTCGGCGCAGCGGGCGGCGGTGTCGCGGGCCCGCCGGTCGTCGGGGGCGCTCCTGATGGCGCCGATGTGAGCGTCACTGCATGGTCGCCGACATCGACACCACCCGCGGACGCCGCCGCCACGATCTCGACCTCGGTCGCCCCGGCGTCAGTGATCTCGTTGACGACCGGTACACCCACGGCGATGGTCCCTGCACTTGCGACTGCAACCACCGCGACCTTCGCCGGAGCCGAAGCTACGAGCGCGGACACGAAAGCTGGAATTCCCCCCTGAAACATGGGAGAGGGTTTCGACAGCTCAGGCCCTGCGGTTGAGCGAAATGCTGGAGTCAGTCCTCGTCGCGCTTGAAACGCTTACGCAAACGGTCGCCAAAGCCGCCGAGGCCTGCGTTCTCGGCTGTCTTGCTCTGACGGTTGCGGACCGATCCGGTGACCTTCTCGAGGCCGACGCGCCCCATCTTGCGCAGGTTGCGCTCGATCACCACGGTGCTGACGAACATCACCAAGAACGCAGCGAAGGCCAGGGCGAAATGCACCTGCAGAGCAGCGATCATTCCGATCAGGCCGAGCACCCCGAGCAGCACCGCCCACTTGATGTTGCGCAGGGCGTGGCGATACAGCGTGGTCTCACCGACCTCACGAGCGAACTCGGGGTCGCTGTCGTAGAACTCCTTCTCGATCTCGAGAAGAATCCGCTGTTCGTCGTCAGAGAGCGGCACGCTCCAACTCCATCTCGGTCTTAGGCCAGTCTAGGACCATCACCAGGGCTGCGCGGCGTCACGGGTGCCCTTTCGACGTTCCCGACGGCACAAATGAGACGAAATCAAGGCCCCCAGCGTCTCTGGCCGGGCCGACCGGCCCGTCGGGTGCTGGCGCCCGGCGCGATGGCGTTGTCGCCGAAGCGTTCGCGGATCTCATCGAGCGCCGAGCTCACCTCCCGCCAGGGACGATCGTCGGCCGCCTGGCCCGGGTCGTCGACGAGAGCCAACTGGCGAGGCCGCGGCGAATCGAGTCCCGTGACGCCCACGCCGAGCAACCGCACCCCGTCGACGAAGTCCACGCGGTCGAGCAGTCCGGTCGCGGTGCGGGCGATCTCCGCAGCGGTGTCTGTGCCATGCTCGAGGGTTAAGGAGCGCGTACGGAGCCGGAGCTCGGGATCGCGGATCTTGAGCTGCACCGTTCGCCCCTCCAGGCCGGCGCGACGCAGCCGGGTGCCGACGGCGTCGGCGAGCCGGAGGATCTCGGACACGAGCTCGCTGCGGTCCGAGACGTCCACCTCGAAGGTCTCCTCGTGGCTGATCGACTTCACCTCTCGCTCGGGCTCCACCGGTCGCTCGTCCACGCCGTTCGACAACGCGGCGAGGTGGCGCCCGTGGGAGTTTCCGAGCGCAGCGACCAGCGCGTCTGCGGGGACGCGCGCCAGATCGCCGACTGTGGCCACACCCATCCCATCGAGCTTGGCCAGTGTCGCTGCCCCCACACCCCACAGCGCCCGCACGGGATGTGCGTGGAGGAAACGGAGCTGCTCGGCTCGAGGGACGACCTTCACGCCCAGGCCCGGCCGCACCTCGGTTGGAGTGGGGATCGGCTTGGCCGCGACGGAGGCGAGCTTGGCGAACAGCTTGGAGGATGCGACGCCGACGGAGCAGTCGAGCCCGACGAGATCGGCGATGTCGTGACGGATCCTCCAGGCGATCTGCTCGCTCGAGCCGAACAGCCGGTGCGCACCTCCGACGTCGAGGAACGCTTCGTCGAGCGCGATCGGCTCGACCAAGGGCGTGACGGACGCGAAGACCTCGTGGACCGCTGATGACACCGCCCCGTAGTTGGAGAAGTCGGCGTCGACGAAAACCGCCTCGGGGCAGAGTTGCCTGGCACGCATCGACGGCATTGCCGAACGGATCCCGCGTTGCCGAGCTTCGTAGCTCGCCGATGCGACGACGCCACGGTCAGACGATCCGCCGACCACGACGGGCCGTCCGACCAGGGAGGGATCTCGCTGGCGCTCGACCTCCACGTAGAACGCGTCCATGTCGACGTGCAGGATCGGCAGGTCGCCGCTGGACCGGCCGAGCGAGCCACCCGCCGCAGCCATCGATCAGTGGCGTTCGACGCGCAGCTCGGCGAGCCTGTCGCCGTAGATCGTGTAGCGGAACTCGTGACCCCAGTCGACAGACCCGTCGAGATACTCGAGGAGAGGCTGACGAAGCCAGTCCTGGTGCCCGTCGAGCAGCCCGTGGAGATCGGCTCGGTCGACCCACTGGGCGTCGATCACGATGCCGTCGGGATCGTCGATCGCGATCTCGCCCGCGTGGCCGGTTGCGACGTGCACTTCGACCGTCAGAACCCATTCCATGTCCGGAGCGTCAGCGACCACCGTGTAGGCCGGGCCGTTCCAGCCGGTGACGGCCAGCCCCGTCTCCTCGACGACCTCGCGGGTCAGGCCCTCGACGAAGGTCTCGCCGTCGTCGATGACCCCGCCCGGCGTGCTCCAGTCCATCCGGCCGCCTTTGCGGCGGTTGTGCACCATGAGCACGGCCCCATCCGCCTCGATGATGCCGCCTCCGACCGACCATGCTCGCACCCGTGCATTCTGCCAGTCGCGGCGAGGTGTCGCTGCCGTTCCGCGGATCTAGCATTGCCCGGTGATGGCCGCCGATCCGCCCCCCTCCTCGAGCGACCCTGAGCCCT
>CAZVUM010000012.1:15246-31112 GCA_964629575.1 uncultured Acidimicrobiales bacterium
AGCGACATTGTGCTGACGGAGTTTGCAGCCCCGACGGCTCTGCCGTCGACGCTGGCCCGCGCCCTCGCGTTCTCCTCGATCATCGTGGCCGCCGGGTGCGGCGGGATCATGGGGTTCGCAATCGTCGATCTCTCGTGCCCCGACGGGTGCCAGCCGCTCGCCTTGCTCGGTGGGATCGGCGGCGCGCTGGTCACATCGGTCGGCACTGCGATCATCGCTGTGCTCGTCCTGCGTGCGATGGCCGAGTGGGAGGACCAGGCGTCGGTGCGGGCCCGGTGACCGATTGGCCATCGCCAGCACCCACCGGCGAGCTCCTCGACGAGTTGCTCGGGCTGGCGATCGAGCTCGCCGAAGCCGCCGCGAATCGTCACCTCGCCGGTGGAGTCGGCGACATCGCCACCAAGTCGAGCCACTCCGATCCCGTCACCGCGGTCGACCGGGACAGCGAGAACCTGATCGTCGATGCCTTGGCAACACGCCGGCCCGACGACGGACTGCTCGGCGAGGAGGGTTCGGAGCGTGGGGGAACGACCGGCTTGCGCTGGGTCATCGATCCGCTCGACGGCACCGTGAACTACGTGTACGGCTTTCCGAGCCATGCCGTGTCGATCGCCGTGGAGCACGAGGGTGCACCTGTCGTCGCGGTCGTTCACGACACGGCTCTCGGCGACGTCTACAGCGCGCGGCGGGGCGGCGGCGCCCACCGCAACGGCGAACCCATCGGCGTGTCGGCGGCCGACGTGCTTGCCACGACCCTTCTGGGGACCGGCTTCGGCTACGACGCCGACCAGCGCCGCAGGCAAGGAGCTGTTCTCGCCCAGCTGCTCCCCCAGGTGCGCGACGTCAGACGTGCGGGGAGCTGCGCCGTCGACCTCGCCTGGACAGCGATGGGACGGCTCGATGCCTTCTACGAGACAGGCCCCAATCGCTGGGACGTCTCGGCGGGCCTGCTGTTGGTCCGAGAGGCCGGAGGCGTCGCGACATTCGACGACGACGCGCACCGCATCATCGCCGCGCCACCGCGGCTCTGGAATGCCCTGACCGATGCTGTCGAGGCCGCCGAGCAGGCTGTGCGCGACGGGTGAGGGTCACATCGGCCAGAATGGTGCGGTGAGCATTCGAATTCTCGCGGTGGAGGACGACGAGCGCATCCGCACGGCCGTGCGTTTCGCCCTCGAAGACGAAGGCTGGGAGGTCACCGAGGCCGACTCAGGCGAGGCGGCACTCGAGGCGTTCGGTAGCGGCGACACCGACGTGGTCCTGATCGACATCATGCTGCCGGGGATCGACGGCTTCGAGCTGTGCCGGTCGATCCGTCGAGCCAGCGACGTTCCGATCGTGATGGTGACCGCACGCGATGACACGCACGACATCGTCGCCGGGCTCGAAGCCGGAGCCGACGACTACCTGACGAAGCCGTTCGCGCCCAAGGAGTTGTCGGCGCGGATCCGGGCGCTGTTGCGGCGGGCCCGCTCCAACTCCCCCGACGAGGGGAGCCGCGTCGTCGGAGATCTCGAGATCATCGCCGACGAGGGCGTCGTCAGAAAGAACGGCGACGAAATCCACCTCACCAAGACGGAGTTCCATCTGCTGTGCGAGCTCGCCTCCAACCCTGGCAAGGTCCTCAGCCGGGAGCACCTCCTCGAGAAGGTCTGGGGCTACGGGTATTTCGGGGACGGTCGCCTGGTGGATGTTCACGTTCGTCGGCTCCGAACCAAGGTGGAGTCCGATCCGGCCCACCCGCGGTACGTCGTGACGGTGCGCGGCATGGGCTACAAGCTGCAGAGTTGACGTGAGGTTCTTCCGGCTGCGCTGGCTCAGGCGGCTGCCGCTGCGAGCCAGGGTGATCGGGGCATTCACACTCGGCGCGCTGCTCGCCGCCGCCGGGTTGGTGGTGATCACCTACGGATTGTCCAGGGAGTCGATGCTGGATCAGCGCGAAGAAGCATCGCGCCAGCAGTTCTTCGCCAACGCGCGGCAGGTACAGGCCAGCCTGCGTGTTCCCGACCCCGACTTCGCCCTCCTCCTCGAATCCCTGCCGAGCTTGAGCGGGAGCCGCTCCATCGTCCGTCTCGGTGAGGACAGTTGGCGAACGAGATCTCTTCAGCCGAGCGATCTTCCCGACCAGCTGGTCGACACGGTCCTCGGTACCGAGTCGGCGCAGGTGATGAGCTACGAGCTCCAGGGAGAACCGCAGCTTGCGCTGGGCCTCCGCCTGCGTCCGTCCGATGTCACCGACTTGACCGAGGTCGCCTACTTCGAGGTGGTTCCACTCTCCGAGATCGAGGACACGCTGGGCAGTCTCAGCGTGATCCTGATCGCCGGCGCGGGCCTCGTGGTCTTCGTCGGGGCCGGCATCGGCGTCTGGGCCTCAGGCCGACTTCTGCAACCGCTCGCCGAGATCTCCGATGCCGCGACATCGATCGCTCGCGGCCGGTTCGACACGAGGGTGGAAACCGTCGACGACCCCGACTTGGCCGGCATCGTCGATTCGTTCAACGACATGGCCGCCGCAATGGAGGACCGCATCGCGCGCGACGCGCGCTTCGCGTCGGACGTGAGCCATGAGCTGAGGTCTCCGCTGATGACCCTGCGGGCGTCCATCGGGGTGATGCAGACGCGCAAAGGCGAACTCTCGGAGCGCAGCGCACAAGCTCTGGATCTCCTCACCGACGATGTCGACCGATTCGAGCATCTCGTCCAGGACCTCCTCGAGATCTCCCGGTCGGACTCCGGCGCCCTCGAGGCCGGTCCCGTCAACATCACGGAGCTGGTCGAGAACACGGTCGAGCTTCTGGAGAGGCGCCCGCCCATCGACGTGGGGACACGCGCCGCCGACCTCTTGGTCATGGGAGACAAGAGGAGGCTGGCGCAGGTGCTCGACAACCTGCTCCGCAACGCGGAGAAGTACGGGGGCGGCGCGACGCGGGTCGAGGTGTCGCGTCACGGCAATCTCGTGAGCATCGCAGTCGAGGACGATGGGCCAGGGGTCCCTCCCTCTGAGAGAGAGCTCATCTTCGAACGGTTCACTCGCGGAGCGGCCGCCCGCAAACGCGGATCGGGCCACGGTGCGGGGCTCGGCCTCGCCCTCGTCGACGAACACACCAGGCGCCACGGCGGAACCGCTCGAGTGGAGAGCCGACCCGACGGCGAACGGGGCGCCCGATTCGTGGTGGAGCTCCCGCTGGTAGGCCACCGATGATCGTCCGAGCTGCATGCGTTCTGGTGACATGTGCCCTCGTGGCGGCGTGTGGGGTCCCGACCGACGATGCCCCCGAGGCAATAGCGGTTCCCGATGACGTCTTTCCGACCGGGCTCGGGGGTGGCGACCAGCCAGACGCCGACGAGCCCAACCTCAGCCGCCACCCTGTGTACTTCTTTCGCAACGACCGTCTCGTCGAGGTGGATCGGGCCCTCCAGCCCCCGGTGTTCATCCGCGCCGTGCTGGAGTCCCTCCTCGCCGGACCCAGCCAGGACGAGCTCGAGAATGCGTTGAGCAGCTCGATTCCCGCCGGTACCGAGGTGGTGACGGTCAACCTGGGCGGCGACGACAACGTCGTTCGCATCGAGTTGAACGAAGCGTTCTTCGAGATCGAGGGCGAGCAACGCATCCGGGCGACAGCTCAGCTCGTCTTCACCGGCTTCGGCCTTGCCCGCGACACCCAGGGTGTCCTGTTCTTCTTCCAGGGCGAATCTGTCGCGCTACCCAGGGGCGACGGTTCGATCGCCGAGGGTTCCACAGCGGAGGGACCCGACCCGCTGACCCTGGGCGACTACATCGAGTTCATCCCGCGCCCGGCGGGGCCACAGACCCTGCCTGCGCCGGAGATCATCCTCGAGGGTTGACCCTGCGATCGTGGCCGGCCCGAGCGAGAGCTCGAGTCGCCGCAGCGAACATCGGCATCGTCGGGAACAGCTCCAGGCCACGGATGCGAAGGTCAGCGCGGCGCCGGAGAGGCGCAGCGGCGTCCCGTCGATCCGCTTCACCGGAGAACCGGCTCTCGACGTCGGAACGAACGCACACGGACCGCGCGGAATATCGGCTGGCCGATGACCAGGAGGGACACCAAGAGGGGGAGGACGCCGATGCGCCCCAGGATCATGAGCGCACCGGCCCCGACATGCCCCACGGCGTTGAGCGCCGACAGGTGCCCGTCAGGGGCTGCGCCACCGAAGGCCGGCCCGACGTTGCTCATCGACGACGCCGCGAACGAGAACGCCCCTTCGACGTCGAGACCTCCAGTGGCTAGCACGAGGCCCGCCGGGACGAGCAGCAGGATGGCAGCGATGAGCTCGCCGACGATTCGACTCAGCGCGACCTCGCCGATGCTCGATCGACCGAGGTGCACGGTCTCGGTCGCGGTCGGGTGAATCGCCCGGCGCAGCTCGCGGTTGATGTAGGACGCGAGTGCGAGGAAGCGCACGACCTTGAATCCGCCGGCGACCGACGCTGACATTCCACCGATGAGCATCAGAACCATCAACAGGCCCGTCCCGCCCGGGGGGATCGCCGCGCCGTCGCCGGCGAGGTACCCGGTGGTGCTGGCCGCGGATGTCGAGGCGAAGAGGGCGGATCGGATGCTGTCGTGGGTGGGCGCGGCCTCGGACCACACGACGATCGAGAACGCGACGAACACGATGAACACGATGTAGAGGCGGAATTCGAGGCTGCGCGCGAATCGCCGCGGATCCTTGCGCCGGGCGGCGAGGAACATCAGCGGCAGGCTGGTTCCGCCGATCGTCATACCCGCGATCGCGACCCACTCGATCGCGGCGGATTCGTATCCGCCGATCGATGCGGCACGGCTGCTGAACCCGCCGGTCGAGATCGTCGTCATGGCGTGGATTCCGCTGTCGACGAAGGGCATCCCGACGGCGAGGTAGGCGACGGCCACGAGCCCGGTGAGAGCGAGGTACAGCAGGAGCAGCCGCCCCATCGTCGCGCCAGTCCTCGGGGAGAGCCGACGCGCTGAGCGCGTTGCCACGCCGCCGTCTGCGTCGAGCCCGCCGACCCCGAGATGCGGGAGGACACGAACGAGGATGACGATGAGCGCGGCGCCCCCCGCCCACTGTCCAGCGGCCCGCAGCATGATGATGCCGTCCGACATGACGCCCGGATCAATGGCGGTCGCGTTGGTCCCTGTGACCGTTGCAGCCGCCTCGACGAACGCGACATCGACCGCCGACGTCGTCCCCGTGGCGAGGTGCGCGACCGTCATGGCCACCACCGCCGCGAGCGTGCCGCTGACCACGGCACCGAACAACCTCGGAATCGTGAGCCGCGAGGGGAAGTGCGACACACGCGCAGAGACCAGACCCGCCAGCGCGACGAAGGCCCCGACGACGAAGAGCACCACCCAATCGGGCCCGCCGCGAGCGAGGTCGACCACAGCCGCAACCGCGAACAGCAGGCTCATCAGCAGCCAGACGGCTCCGATCGTGACCCCGACGACGCTGTCGAGACGCCCCTGGGACACCTGGTGGAGAAGCCTCCGCAGCCACCGGAACACGACCGCCGGCACCCGCTGCACGATGCCCGGACCCGGTGCCTTGCTCGCAGGCCGCGGTGTCACCCGAAGGCCTGCTTCACCTCATCGACGAGCTGCGGCTTGGCGAACACGATGATGTGGTCGCGTGCGCGCAGCACGCTGCGACCCCTGGCGATCGTCGCGTTGCCGTCGCGCACGATGGCGCCGAGCAAGACGTCGTTGGGGAGTCCGAGATCACGCACCGAGCAGCCGTCGGCGACCGCTCCGCTGTGCACCTCGAACTCGAGAACCTCGACATCGCCTTCGAGGAACGTCGTCACGGCGGTGACATCACCGCGCACGAAGCGGAGCACGCTGTTGGCGCTCGCGGTTCGGGGGGACAGCGCTGCGTCGATCCCGACCTGGTCGAGGAGCGACAGGAGGGAGAGCCGGTGCACCACCGCGATGGTCTCGGTGGCACCTTCGGACTTCGCAAAGAGGCACGCCAACACGTTGGCGTCGTCCTCGCCGGTCGCCGCGACGACGGCGTCGAAGCTGCCCACGTCCTCGCGAGCCAACAGGTCGCTGTCGGTGATGTCGCCGTGCAGGACGAGGCTGTGGGGTATCCGTTCGGACAGCTCGACGCACCGCTCGTGACGACGCTCGACGATGACGACCTCCACCCCGCGCGTGACGAGACGGGTCGCAAGCAGTTCGGCGATGCGGCCTCCTCCGAGGATCATCACCTTGCGCAGTTCGGTGCGGGTGAGCCCGAGGATGCGCATCAACTCGCGGCGACCGCGGCGCCGGCACAGAACTCGCAGGAGATCGTGGCTCTGCAGGACGGTCTCGCGCCGCACCACCGTGGTCTCGCCGTCACGGTCGAGAGCACCGAAGATGAAGTCCCACTCCGGCTCGTACTCGGCGCCGATGTCGCTCATCGGCTTGCCCACGATGGGCGCGTCCTCGGCGAGGCGCGCCCCGACGAGCAGGACTTCGCCGCCGGCCATCTCGTTGATGTCGGTGGCCCCGCGGTAGACGAGCAGCTCGTGGATGGCGCCCGCGGTCTGCTCGTAGGGATCGAGAACGAGATCGACCCCCGTTGCCTCGCGGACGTGCCGGCCGGCGGGACCGCGTAGGTCTCGATCCTGCAGACGGGCGACCGTGGAGCCGACCCCCACGTGCTTGGCTTGCATGCAGGCCAGCAGGTTGACCTCGTCGCGGTCGGTGACGGCGACCATCATGTCGGCCCGCTCCACCTGCGCTTCGGCCAGGACCGTCGGGCTGGTGCCGCTTCCGAACACCGTCAGCACGTCGAAGCTGTCGTTGACCTCACCCAACCGCTCGCGGTCGGTATCGATGATCACGACGTCGTGACCCTCTCGGCTCAGGCGATCGGCCACATACGAGCCGACCTCTCCAGCGCCGACGACGACGATCCTCACAGAGCGCGACCATACCGTCGCGCACCGCGCAAGCGGTACCCGGGCACAGTGCACGTTGGATGGGCACAGTGCACGTTGGATGGATGCAGTGCTCAGGCGAAGAAGGAGCGAGCGGCGTCCCACAGGTCAGGGGTGACACCCTTCTCCTGTCCGACGACCTCGGCGAGCGGCACCACTTCGATGCGATCGCTCCGCAGCGCCACCATGTGGTCGCTGTGCCCGTCGTGGGCGGCGTCGACGGCGGCGACGCCGAAGCGGCTGCACAGAACCCTGTCGTATGCGGTCGGGGTGCCGCCACGCTGGACGTGTCCGAGCACTGTGACCCGGGTCTCGAATCCCGTGCGGTCGGCGATCTCGTCGGCGACCAGCGCTCCGATGCCACCGACTCGCGGACGGCCCCACACATCGAGCTCGGGCTCGGGGATCTCGAGGGTCCCTGGTGCCGGTCGCGCGCCCTCCGCGACCACGACGATCGATGCCCAACGGCCGCGCTCGTGACGACGGACCAACCGCTCGCAGACCTCGCCGATGTCGAACGGTTCCTCGGGGATCAGCGTGGCCGCTGCTCCCCCGGCGAGGCCGGCGTGAACGGCCACATGGCCGACGTGTCGACCCATCACCTCCACCACCATCACTCGATCGTGCGATTCGGCGGTGGTGTGGAGCCGGTCGATGAGGTCGGTGGCGATCTGGACGGCAGTGTTGAAGCCGAAGGTGTGTTCGGTGCCTGCGACGTCGTTGTCGATCGTCTTCGGAATGCCGATCACGGTTCCGCCCAGCTCCGCGTATTGATGCGCGGCGCCGAGGGTTCCATCTCCACCGATCACGACGAGGCAGTCGATCCCGCGGCGCTGGGCGGTGTCGAGGACCTGTTCGAGCCCGCCGTCGAGCAGCTCGGCCGTGGTGCGGCTGGTCCCGAGAATCGTTCCCCCACGAGGGAGGATCCCGCGCGTCGCTTCGACGTCGAGCGGGACGAACCTGTCTTCGACCGCGCCGGACCAACCGCCGAGGAACCCGACGACCTCATCGCCGCGCTCGCGCACGGCCCGCCTGACCACGGCGCGGATCACCGCGTTGAGTCCCGGGCAGTCGCCGCCGCCGGTGAGCACACCCAGCTTCATGCGCCGAACGGTACTGGCCGGGCTCGAAAGAGCAACCCAGCTCGACCGGTACTGTGCGCCCATGGCCATCGTGATCTCCATCGATGCAGGCACCACCGGCGTGCGGAGCTTCGCTCTCGACGAATCCGGCACCCAGGTGGGGCTGGCGTATCGAGAGTTCACCCAGCACTACCCGCAGCCCGGCTGGGTCGAACACGACGCCGAGGAGATCTGGAGAGCCGTCCAGGACACCCTCGCCGAACTCGTCGCGACTCTCGACGAGCCAATCGCTGCGATCGGGATCACCGACCAGCGTGAGACGCTCGTTGCCTGGTCGAGGTCAACTGGCCGGCCACGCCATCGGGCGATCGTGTGGCAGGACAGGCGCACCGCAGCACGTTGTGACGAGCTCACCGAAGCCGGGCACCTCGATCCGGTCCGCCGCACCACCGGGTTGGTCCTCGATCCGTACTTCAGCGGCACCAAGGCCGAATGGCTGCTGGGTCCTGGGGGCGTCTCGGCCGACGCCGACCTGGCTCTCGGAACGATCGACTCGTGGCTGATCTGGAACCTGAGCGGTGGCCGTGCACACGTGACCGATCCGTCCAACGCGGCGCGCACCCTCCTGTACGACATCAGGGCCGGAGCGTGGTCGGCCGAGCTCTGCGAGCTCCTCGGCGTCCCAATGTCGGCTCTCGCCGAAGTGCGGCCCTCATCGGGGCGGTTCGCCGAAACGGCGGACACCACCGCGGTCGGCGCAGGGATCCCCGTGAGCGGCGTTGCAGGAGATCAGCAATCCGCGCTGTTCGGCCAGGCCTGCCTCGAACCCGGAATGACCAAGAACACCTACGGGACTGGTTCGTTCGTGCTCATGAACGTCGGGCACAGGTGTCCCGACCCCGTCGACGGCCTGCTCACGACCATCGCATGGGACATCGGCGAGGGCCCCGTGTACGCCCTCGAGGGAGCGGTGTTCGTAACCGGAGCCGCCATTCAATGGCTGCGCGACGGTCTCGGCGTGATCGAATCGGCGTCGGACGTCGGTCCACTCGCCGGATCGGTTGCCGACAGCGGCGGCGTGTTCTTCGTGCCGGCGTTCGCAGGCCTCGGCAGCCCGTGGTGGGATCCCTACGCCCGCGGCACCATCGTGGGGCTGACTGGGGGCACGACGCGCGCCCACCTGGCGAGGGCGACAGTCGAGGCGATGGCGCTTCAATCCCGTGACGTGATCGATGCGATGTCCCGCGCCGGCGGCCACGACGTCGCTGGACTCCGCGTCGACGGCGGCGCGGCGGTGATGGACCTCCTGCTCCAGATCCAGGCCGACCAGCTCGGCGTGACCGTGAGCCGTCCGACGGTCACCGAGACAACAGCCTTGGGAGCGGCCATGCTCGCCGGGTTGGCAGAAGGCGTGTGGGCCAGCACCGCCGATGTCACCGACGCCTGGCACCTGGACCGTGCCTTCGAGCCCTCGGGGGACCGAGCAGCCGCCGATGCCCTTCACGCGAGATGGCTGGGAGCCGTCGAGCGCTCGCGGAGCTGGGCGTCCGACGCCGACGACTGACCTACCGGAGGGCTCAGGTCTCCAGCCGCTCGAGTCCCCTGCTCAGCTGGGTGATGGCTTGGCGGATCCGATGCTCGTTCTCCACGAGGGCGAACCGCACGAAGCCCTCACCGCCCGGCCCGAAGCCGACACCAGGCGAGAGCGCGACGTTGGTCGTGTTGACCAGATGGGTGCAGAAGTCGACCGAACCCATCTCGCGATACGGATCGGGGATCGGGGCCCACAGGAACATCGTTCCCTTCGGAGGCTCCACTTCCCAGCCGAGCCGGTTGAGGCCACGCACCAGCGTGTCGCGACGGCTCGCGTAGATCCCGTTGACTTCCTTGGGGTAGGTCGTCTCTTCGTTCATCACGACGGTGGCCGCGATCTGGATCGGCTGGAACGTCCCGTAGTCGAGGTAGCTCTTGAGCTTGGCCAGCGCGCCGATCACCTCGGAGTTCCCGACGCAGAACGCGACACGCCACCCCGCCATCGAGAACGACTTGGTGAGGCTGTAGAACTCCACCGCCACGTCCTTTGCCCCCGCGGCCTGCATGATCGATGGAGGCTGGTACCCGTCGAACCCGAGGTCGGCGTAGGCGAAGTCGTGCACGAGGACGACCTCCCGCTCGCGGGCGAAGTCGACGATCTTCTGCATGAAGTCGAGATCGACGCAGGTGGTGGTCGGGTTGTGCGGGAACGACAGAACGATCACCCGCGGCCGGGGCCACGAGTACTCGAATCGCTCGACGAGCGTGTCGAAGAAGTCCTGGCCGGTCGCGAGCGGCACCTCCCGCACATTGGCGCCTGTGAACAGGGGGCCGAAGATGTGAATCGGGTACGACGGCGCCGGGACCAGGCACGCGTCACCGGGTCCGAGCAGCGCCCACATGAGGTGAGAGAAGCCCTCCTTGGCACCGATCGTGTTGATGATCTCGGTCTCGGGGTCGAGTTCGACACCCCAGTTGCGCAGGTACAGGTCGGACACCGCGTGACGCAGCTTGGGGATCCCCTTGCTCGCCGAGTAGCGGTGGTTGCGCTCGTTGTGCGCAGCTTCGGCGAGTTTCTCGACCGCCCGCTCCGGAGAGGGGATGTCGGGGTTGCCGAAGCCGAGGTCGATCACGTCTTCCCCGGCTCGACGGCGCTCGACCTTCAGCGAATCGATGATCGTGAAGACGTATGGGGGCAGATTGGTGATGCGGCGGAACTCCACGCCGTCCGAGGCTACCGGTCGACCGGAATCTCCTCGTAGCCGGTTTCGTCATCGGGACCGTCGTCATCGCCGGGGGGCTGTTCCCGCCCGCTCAGATTGCGGAGAAACGACTCCACGCCGCCGGGGTTGCCCAACGCCGATTCGACCGCATCCAGAAACGAGCGGCCGGCCTGCACCAGCTCACGCGCCGCGGCTTCGAGATGCTGCAGGCCCTCATCGACGGGGTTGTCGACGGGTGAGGAGTCCTCAGGCTCGTCATGGTCGTTCATGCCGCATCTCCCCGGTCCTCGGTTGTGTTTTCGCCGAGCGGGTCCTCGACGTCGAACTCGACGGCCAACTCATCGCCGTCCACCTGGGCGCGGCGCACTGGCACTGACGCGAGCACGTCGGGAAGGGTCAGCACGCGCCGGTGCGGCCCGACCCGGATCAACAGATCGCGTCGCTCACGCCCGACCGACACGTTCTCGCCGCCGAGCCCGGGGAGCGGAACCCGGAGCGTGCGCTTCCCCTCGCCGGTGTAGCGGATCGGACGCTCCTGCGACACGGCGATGGAGGGATCTCGGTTTCGGTAGAGCGCGAGCCCGACGGTCTCGAGCGAGTCGAGTCCGACCGCGGGCCGCGAGAGAGACTCGACCCGCATGACGGGCACCGGCGCGAGATCCGCATCGAGGCGCTCCAGCTCGGCGACCTGCTGCGCCCGCCACTCTGCGAGCCAGGGATCGCCCGCGTCGGGAAGAAGCCGATTGGCCACGACGACGTCGAGGTGATGATCGAACAGCGCGAGATATGCAGCGGTCCGGCGGGTCTCCGCGGTGACCACGGGCTCAGCTGTAGTGACGAGCCGTACGAGCGTGCGCCCGCGGTCACCGAGCACCGCGGAGGCCGCCTCCAGCCGGTCGATGAGGACGCGCCCTGCGGTGAGCGAATCGCGGCTCGGAAGACGGACTCCCAGCCCCGATTCAACGAGCGGGATGAGCGGACCGAGGTCGGGAATCTGCGGCAGCAGGCGGCGAAGCCACCATCCGAGCACGTGAGGGACCGAGAGAAGGCGGATCGTCTCCGCAGACGGGGCGCAGTCCACGACGACGACGTCGAACCGCCCGGACTCCGCGAGGTCGACCACCGCCGCGAGCATCAGGAGCTCGTCGAAACCCGGAATCATGGCCAGCTCAGCGGCCTGAACGTCGCTCAATCCCGCATCGGCGACGAGACCCTTGAGATACTCGTGAAGCCCACCCCACGATTCGCTGAGCTGATGGCGTGCGTCGAGGTGCACTGCATGCAGGCGATCGGCGATGCCGGTCGGCATCGAGGCGATCTCGGATCCGACAACATCACCCAAGCTGTGCGCGACATCGGTCGAGGCGACGCAGGTGCTGTGGCCGAGCGCCGCGCACCGGACCGCGGTCGCCGCGGCGATGGTCGTCTTGCCGACACCGCCTTTGCCGGTGACGAGAACCAGGCGCGCCCTGCGGCAGCCCGGCTGTTCGGTCATCCTTCGAGCGTGCTCTGGAGGTCGTCGAGGGCGGCGTGCATGATCCGGCCCTCGGCTCGGCGCTTCACGAAACCGGGAAGCGGGACAGCCAACTCCACGGCGAGGCTGTAGCTGACCTCGGTGTTGCCCGGCTCGTCGGCCAAGGAGTCAAACCGGTACTCGCCGTCGAGGCGCCGGACGATGTCCCCCTCGACGAGCCTCCACGCGATGGCGGCGGGGGCAGCCGAGTGGTCGTAGACGAGCGTGTATGTGGCGCTGCGACCCATCGCGGCGACCCGAAACGTCACCCGGCTCGGGCGGCCCTCGGCGTCGCGTTCTTCGACGGAGACCTCCTTGAGGTCGCGCGCCCATGCGGGGTAGCCCTCGACGTCGGCGATCAGCGCATGGCACGACGCCGGGTCGGCCTCGACCACCCGTGTGACCTTCAGCTCGTCGACCACAGGCACCTCCTCTGCGCCGGAACGGACGGGACCGGGCTCATTCTGTCATGACGAACTCGGCTCGCGGGGCTCGAAATCACCGTATTTCGCGGCCCAGACACCGGCGAGGCCCAGCGCAAAGGTCGGGGCGAGCACCCCGAACGCTACGAGGGTGTACAGCTGCAGCGCCGCGGCGGCGATCGAGACGACGCACTGCGTCGCGAAGTAGCCGAGGAGCGACCGACGGATCTCACGCGGGGCGCATCCCTGCAACAGGAAGAGGCCGGGCACGCTGACAACCTCCGCGCGGCTCCTTCGGAGTCCGAGCAGAAACGCGGCGCCCATGAGAGCGATGCCGGCGAAGAACATGACGAGCGACACCACCGCAACCACAGGACCGAGTCCGTCGGGTGCGAGGACGCCGCCGACGAGGACGGCGGTGAGAAGCACCGTCGAACGCCCGGCGAGCGCGATGATCCGCTCGCTCGTCATCGCACCACCTCCAGCGCCGCGGCCAACCGATCGGCCAGATGGTCGTAGCTGAAGCTCTCGACCGCCCTGCGCCGGCTCTCGATCGACATCGAGAGCCGAAGCTGCGGGTCGACGAGGATCCGGCCCAGAGCAGCGGCGATGGCCGATGCCTGCGACGGGTCGTCGACGATCACACCCGTCACGCCTTCGAGCACCGCTTCGTGCGCGCCGCCCGACCGTCCGGCGACCTGCGGGACCCCGGCTGCCGCCGCCTCCACGAACACGATGCCGAAACCCTCCTGCTCCAGCCCACCCCACCTGGTACGGCACGGCATCGCGAACGCGTCACCCATCCCGAAGACGGCCGGGAGTTCGTCGTCGGGGACTCGCCCCAGGAAGCTGACGATCGCCGATCCGGCATCGAGGCGCTCGAGGCGCCGTCGATCGCGCCCGGCGCCCGAGATCGCCAACTGCAGCCCAGGAACGCGCGGCGCCAGCTCGGCGCATGCGGCGATGAGCTGGTCGAACCCCTTCCGCGGCACCAACCGGCTCACTGCGACCACGAGCGGCCCGTCGTCGAGGCCGTACGTGCGCCGCGCCGCGGCGACCTCGGCGGGCGCGAGCGGGCGGAATCGCTCAGTGTCGACCCCCGGAGGGATCTCGACGGTTGGCAGGGCGCGTCCCGCTGCGCGCTCGGCCTCCGCGGCCGCGTACCCGCCGGCAGACACCACCAGCCGGGCGCCCTTGAGAACCCTGCCGAGGGCCTGACGGGAGACAGGAAGCCGGCCTGGCACCGTCACTTCAGCGCCGTGGAGCACGACACCATAGGGAATGCCGAGCGACGGACCGAGGTGGCCGAGAGGCAGCGCCGGGTCGAGCATGACGAGCTCGGCACCGACCTCGTGAGCGAGGGTGCGGATCCGCCGCGCGACGCCCGGGTGCGGGAGCAGGACCTTGTCTCTGTCGCGCACGACCCGAAACGGCTGCGCTGCGTCGAACTCTTCGGCCCCCCGGTACGGGGTGGTCATCACGACGACGTCGTCGGCGGGGAGCCTGCGCCACAGTTCCCACAGGTAGTTCTGGATGCCGCCGATCTTGGGCGGGAAGTCGTTGGTGACCAGAAGGTGCCGGGTCACCGCCGACTCCTCTGGCCGACCAGCGCGACTTCGGCCGCGGCGAATCCATCCGGGTCGTCCTCGGTGAACGCGGGGTCGGCCAGGGCCCTGTCGACCAGATCGTCGAAGCCCATCTCCGCTGCCGCCCAGAGCGCATGGCCTCGAACGAGCGGCGAGCCATCGAGCAGGCGGGCGAGAAGATCCCGAGCGGTCGAGGACTGCTCGGCGGACAGATCGACGCCACTGTTCGCCAGGGCGACCAGCGCGTTGCGACGGAGGTAGTCGGGTTGCCGACGCGGCACGTACCAATGCCCGTACGCGCCCATCAGCTCGTCGTCGCCGCACGCCAACAACTCGAAGAGGTCGACGGGCCCGTTGAGCGGTGGCGCCACGACGTGGAGCGGGTCGGCCCGATCGTTCACCGGACACACGACCTGACAGTCGTCGCAGCCATAGATCCGCCGGCCGAGAGCGCGGCGGTGCTCGGGCGGAAACCGCCCGGTCGCCTGAACGAGCCACGCGAGACACCGGTTGGCGTCGAGGACTCCCGACGTGTCCAGCGCGCCCGTCGGACACTCGACCTGACACCGGCGGCAGCTCCCGCACCCGTCGTCGAGTGGAGCGTTCTCGAGCGCGAGAACGGCGTCGGTCACCACAGCACCGATGACGGTCCAGGATCCGAGCTCGGGGTGCAGAAGCATCGTGTTTCGCCCCAGCCAACCCAGTCCCGCCCGAGCAGCCACCGCCCGATCGACCAACCGGTTGTCGTCCATCACCACATGCGCGTCGTAGCCCTCGTCGCCGAGAATTTCGGCCATCGCATCGAGCGCCACACCCAGCTGGGCGTACTCGTCGTGACGCACATAGCTCGCCACCTCTGCGCTCGCCGGTCCGACAGAGGGAGTCTTCGCCTCGTACCGGCGCAGAGCGACCACAACCGACTTCGCATCCGCCATGATCCGGCGCGGGGTCGTCGAGCGCTCCGGGTGCCCATAGGTGAAATGCATCCCCGCGTGAAGGCCGGCCGCCTTGCGCTCCTCGATGGCCACGCGAGCCTCGTCGAGCGGCTCTGCAGATGTCACCGACACCGCATCCGCGCCGCGTTGGAGCGCCGCCTCGCGCAGCTCGCGCAAAAGGTCTGAACCGCCGGCAGACGACACCGCCTCATGGTCGCGTGCCCGCCCCCGCAGAGTGAACTCCGCAGGTCAGCGCGCCGGCTGGTGACGCAGCTCCGGCACCAGCCCACCATCACCCAGCGTCCTCAACGCACGCACCTCAGCCAGATCGATCACCACCGCCGTTGCCTCCGTGCGGCACAAGAACGACACCACACAGTCCTGACAGACATCGGTGCCCTGCATCTCACACAGATCGCAGTCGATCACCATCGCGTCCACCATCGCGTCCACCATCGCGTCCTCGGTCGTGCCACTGGTGCCCATCTCGGCCTCCTGTCGCCGCCTGTTGGGGTCAGGGATGCGACGACGAGCCACAGGCTACGAACGGGGTGTGACAGCCTCATCGCCGCAATCGTCGTCGCTTCGCTCCTCCTCTGCTGTCACTCGCCGCAATCGTCGTCGCTTCGCTCCTCCTCTGC
>CAZVUM010000012.1:31212-83218 GCA_964629575.1 uncultured Acidimicrobiales bacterium
CGCTCCTCCTCTGCTGTCACTCGCCGCAATCGTCGTCGCTTCGCTCCTCCTCTGCTGTCACTCGCCGCAATCGTCGTCGCTTCGCTCCTCCTCTGCGGAATGCTTCACCCGGGCTTCACTGCACGGCCGTTCACCGGGGCTTCACTGCGGAGTCGTTTTGACCTTTTGGGAGCGTGGGCGCCCGGATACCGGGCGCTGGCGCGCCCGAAAGGGATAGGGACGAGCGCTGACATACCCAGAATCGGGGCGACTACCCTGGCAATCGGCGCCGGGGCCTCACCTCCACGGTGTCCAACGCCGATCGGAAGTCACGGCGGTCACAACGGGAGCGGCGCAAGCCACAACACCATGTTCGGCAACGAGGCAGACGTCTGGGTCGGTCGGCAATACGGCCCGTACCAGATCACCGAGCTGCTCGGACGCGGCACCGTGTCGCACGTCTACCGGGCCGAGACCCGCGACCGCGGCGAGGTCGCTCTCAAGGTGCTCACCCCCTTCGCTGAGGCGCGGGCCGAGGTTCGAGCGCTGTTCGAGCAGGAATACGAGCTCATGGCTCGGCTCGAACACCCCAACGTGCTCGCCGTGTTCCAGGCCGGAGTGATCGCCCAGACCCACTACATGGAGATCGAGCTCATCGAGGGCGAGACCGTGTGGGACAAGGTGCAGCGCAAGGGTCGCCTCACCGTTGCCGAGAGCGTGCGCATCGTGCAGCAGATCTGCTCCGCGCTCGACCACGTTCACTCCCACCGCATCGTCCACCGCGACGTCAAGCCGTCCAACATCATGCTCGCCCCCCAACCCGACGACGAGCTCGACCGCTCGGTTCTTTTCGACTTCGGCCTCTCGCACGACCTCGACGGCCCCCCGCCGCCCGAAGGCCGGGTCTTTGGTTCGCCGCTCTTTCTGGCTCCCGAACAGGCCGTCGCCGGACCCGTCGATGCACGGACCGACCTGTATGCCCTGGGCGCGACCCTGTACCGCTTGACCGTCGGCGCAGCGCCCTTCTACGGCGACCGCAACGAGTTGCTTCACGCTCACGTGAAGCTCAGCCCGCCCGATCCGCGGGACAGAGGCGTGGCGCCGGACCTGTCCGACATCATCCTCCAGGCAATGTCGAAGGATCCGGCCGAGCGTTTCCAGACGGGCACCGACCTCGCCGCGGCTCTCGCCGGCGTCGAGATCCCAGACGAGGCCCCAACGGAGAAGAAGGGGCTGCTTCGCCGCCTCGGCAACCGACCCTGAACACATGTTCGATTCGCGAACACATGTTCGCTACCCTCGACCAGGGTGGACACACTCTTCGATGCGTCGCCCCTGACGACAACCGCGACCCCCGCTACCCCCGCTACCCAGCGCTCGCTCGACGACCTGGGTACACCGCTCCGCGAGGTCACGTTCTGCGTGCTCGACCTCGAGACGACCGGCGGACACCGCACTGACGACACCATCACCGAGATCGGCGCCGTGAAATATCGCGGCGGCGAGCGGCTCGGCACCTTCCAGACAATGGTGAATCCGGGGCGGGCGATCCCGCCGGAGATCACTGTTCTCACCGGCATCACCCAGGCAATGGTGATGCGCGCCCCCCGCATCGAGACCGTCTTGCCGACGTTTCTCGAGTTCCTCGGCGATGCGGTGGTCGTCGGGCACAACGTGAGCTTCGACATGGCCTTCCTCAACGCCGCCCTGCAACGATCGGGGCGACCACGGTTGAGCGATCGGCCGATCGACACGCTGGCCCTGGCGAGGCGGCTGCTCGTCGACGAGGTCCCCAACTGCCGACTCGGGACGCTCGCCACCAGACTTCGACTCCCCAACCAGCCGACACACCGGGCGCTCGACGACGCGCTCGCCACCGCGGACCTGCTTCACCTGCTGCTCGAACGGGCGGGCACGATGGGCGTGCTCGGGCTCGACGATCTCTACCAACTCCCCAAGATCGGCCAGCATCCGCAGGCCAAGAAGCTGCAGCTCACCGAGCGGCTCCCCCGCGAGCCCGGCGTCTACACGTTCCTCGATCGGGACCGCCGCGTGCTCTACGTCGGCAAGGCGGCCAACCTCCGCACCCGTGTTCGCTCCTACTTCTCGGGCGATCGCCGCAAGAAGGTTGCTCAGCTGCTCCGCGAAACCGAACACATCCAACACGTCGTGTGCCCCGGACCGCTCGAGGCAGAGGTTCTCGAGGTTCGCATGATCCACGAGCACCAGCCCCGCTTCAATCGACGCTCGAAGACCTGGAGCAAGTACGCCTATCTCAAGATCACCCTCAGCGAGCGCTTTCCACGGCTGTCGGTCGTCGCGGCCGCCAAGGACGACGGTTGCCTGTACGTGGGCCCGCTTCCGTCTCGGCGATTCGCCAAGCAGGTGGCCGAAGCCATCGAGTCCGTCGTGCCACTGCGGCGGTGCACCAAGAGGCCGCCCACCAGGCCGGGGGCCCAACGTCCCGGACCGTGCGCATCCGCCCAGATCGGAGTGAGCACCTGCCCGTGCTCGGGGGAGATCTCCGAAGCCGAGTACCGGGGGATCGTGGATCGGCTGGTGCTCGCGCTCACCCGACGCCACGACCTGCTCCTGCAGCCGCTCAAGGACAAGATGCAGCAGCTCGCAACCCAGGAGCGATTCGAGGAAGCCGCAGACGTCAGGGATCGGGCGTCGGCCCTCGCCGCGGCCCTGCGGCGCCGCGATCGTGTCGAGAATCTGCGACGCGCCGGTCGCGTGGTCGTGGAGTTGCCCGGCCGAGGCCGCGCCGAACTTCACGACGGCCGTTTCGTGCGCGCCTGGTCCGACGAGGGGACGCTCCCGCTGCGCACGACGCCGTGCGCGGCACCCGAGTCAGGACCGCTGCCTCGCGACATCGCAGACGAGGTGTGGTGCGTGGCCGGCTGGCTGGACCAAAAGGCATCCCAGGTGCGGTTGGTCCACTGCGACAACGGCCTGACATCCGCGTACCCCCCGATCGACACGTTCGAGGCAGGCCCAGGCGTGGGTCGCCGACGAGAGGGCTAACCGAGCTGCTGGGTCAGGAAGACGACCGCCTCCACCTTCTCAGCCGCCCGGCCGTCGGCGATGGCTGCCCTCGCCGCTTCGAGGCCGGTCTCGAAGTCGGGCGCCTCGTCGGCCACCACGAGCCCCGCCGCGGCGTTGAGAGCAACGATGTCGGACCGAGCCCCGGTGTCTTCGCCCGAGAAGATCTCGCGCATGATCCGGACGTTGTCCGCCGGGGTTCCGCCGAGCAGCTCCTCGCGGTTCACCCGCGGCACACCGAGGTTGGTCGGATCCAGTTCTGTGTCGCCGATGAGCTCGCCGTCGCGGACCTCGTAGATGCGCGTCACATCGGTGGTGGTGATCTCGTCGAGCCGGTCGGCCCCATGGACCACCAGCGCATGCTCGCTGCCCCTGGCGGCCAAGACTCCGGCGACCCTGGGCGCCATGGCCGGGTCGCTCACGCCAACGACCTGGCGGCGAACCCGACCGGGATGCGACAGCGGTCCGAGGAAGTTGAACGTCGTCGGTACGCCGAGCTCTGAACGAACGGGCCCCACGAACCGCATCGCCGGATGGAAGGCCTTCGCGAACGCGAACCCGAGGCCGACCTCTGCGACACAGCGGGCCACGGCGGCGCCATCGAGCTCGACGACCAGGCCGAGAGCGCCCAGGGTGTCGAAGGATCCGCTGCTCGACGAGGCGGCGACAGAACCGTGCTTGCACACCGTCGCGCCGGCTGCTGCTGCCACGAAGCACGCCATGGTCGACACGCTCAGGGCGTGCTTGCGCCGACTCGGCGCGCCGCCGCTCCCCACGATGTCGATGGTTCCGTCCGGGACTTCGAGCGGGGAGGCGTTGTCGAGCATGGCCTCCACGAGGCCCGTGAGCTCGGGAACCGAGCCGCCCTTCATCCCCAGAGCGATGATGAACCCCGCGACCTGTGCATCGGTGGCCTCATCGGCGAGGATCGCACCCAGCGCGGCGCGCGACGCACCCGGGCTGAGATCCACCCCGGCGACGAGGTCGGTCAACACGCCCTTCCAACCGCCGTAGTGATCGAGCGAGCGCACAGGAATCTCAGCCACGCCGGGAATCTACCGACGCATCACGCCGCCGTCAGCCCTGAATCGCCTGCTCGGCCTCGAGTGCCCTCTGCCTGGCGGCCGCTCGCCGGCGCCGCCGAATGAGGCTGCGGCGTTCACGCTCGGTGGTTCCGCCCCAGATTCCCTCTTTCTCGCGGACGCTGAGCGCGTGTTCGAGGCACTGGTTGCTGACGTCACACGCAGCGCAGACCGCCTTTGCGGCGGCGATCGCGTCGTCGTCTTGCGGATAGAACAATTCCGAGGAGAGGCCACGACACGCGGCCAGGTCGTGCCACGTCTTGGCGTGGGTGCCGTCGGCGGTGACTCGCAATGGGGCAATGTCGGCCATCGAGCGGGATTCTTCCCCACCCCGAGCGCCTTGTCCAGAGTGATCGATCGTTTGGTTACCGGGCGGTACATCCCGAGATCCCGGGATTCTCGGCAATTGAGCCCAGGCCGGCACCGCACTGCGCGGGCGGACATGGGAAACTGGGTGGCGATGGATCGCACGACTGTTCGCATCGCGGGCTACACCGTCGAGCGCGGCCCGCTCCTGCGCGGCGCTCTGGTCTCGACGGTCACCGTTCTCGCGCTCGGAGTTGGCCTCGGCACGCTCGTGCAGGAGGACTCGGACTTCTCGATCGTGGTGACGGCGTTGATCACCCTCGGTTTCATCGCTGGCGGGGTCGTGGCGGGCGTGCTGTCGAGCCAGAGTCACATCGTCCACGGCATGTACACGGCGATCCCGGTCGCCGTCTTGGCCGTGGTGATCCAGATCATCCGGCGCCTGACCAGCAGCGGCGGCGAGCCGTGGCTCAGCGTGGTGTTCATCATCTTCATGGCCACCTCGCTCGGCACCCTCGGCGGCGTCATCGGCGGCCGCTTCTCCCCCAGCCGCCGCTCCCTCCTCGAACGCTGAACATTCCTCACCACTGAAAGTGCGACACCCCGGTCGCGTGTACGGTGGCGCTCGGTGGTGAGTCGGCTGGGTGGCCGCGGCATGGCACGCCTTTCGGGGCAGCCCACGTCGAGGAAGGTCGGGACTCCGCAGGGCAGGGTGCTGGCAGACAACCAGGCGTCGTGAGGCGACGGATAGTGCAACAGAAAACACACCGCCGATGGACCGGTCTCCGGTCACAGGCAAGGGTGAAAAGGTGCGGTAAGAGCGCACCAGCGTCCGGGGTGACTCGGGCGGCTTGTAAACCCCACCCGGAGCAAGGCCAAGCAGGGATCGGACGGCCCGTCTGACGATCCCGGGTAGGCCGCTCAGATGGATGGCCACCCAGGCGGTTCCTCGGAACCGCCGGACAGAATCCCGCCTACAGGCTGACTCACCACCACCAGTCCAGACGCCCGCTGCTGGGCTTCAAGGTCACGGCTCACCCGTCGAGAAGACCTCGCGTCCGTTCAGAGATGCACTTCTTCAGGTCGGCGGGCGCGTCGAGTCCGCGGAGTAGGTCGAGGATCGCCTCTCCTGTCTCGATCGCCGCCTCCCTCGCTGCTGAGGAGTCAAACGCCCAGGTGCGGGCCTCCTCCGCGATGTCCGACACCCCGATGTCGGCCAACTGTGGCTTCTCATTGACCGACATCGCTGCGCGCGCGGGCAACTTCGGCCACATTGCGGTGGGCACAGTGTCATACAGCGGTGCCAGAACGATGTGACCAGGCTCAGAGTGCAAGAGGCTGAGGTTCTTGCCGTGGGCGTCCGCATTGCCGATGGCGGCCGTGTAGGTGACCGCTCGAACCAGCTGACGAAGCTGCGGGAGCGGGTCGACGGCATGGCGATCCAGCAGCTCGGCCACCTCACGGAAAGCGGGTCCACCTGCATGCTCGTACTTGCCTCTGCGCTGAGCAGCCTCGGGATTGCGAGCCAGTGCTTGGCATGCATCCTCCTGGTGGATGCGTGTCACCGCACCGCCTTCGATCCGTCGGTCGAACCGCGAGACGATGAGGCAGTCGAGCCCGGCCAGCCGCTCGACGTGCACGTCGACCGTGGTCAGCCCGAGGGCACGCGCGAGCCGTAGGCACGCGGCTTCCATGGCCACCATTCCAGGGAAGCGACGGTCCTCGAGCTTCAGGATGTGCGTTGAGGGCCGCCCTCCGACCGGTCTAGCCCGGTCTAGCCCACCCCTCATCGGTGGAGACGAGCAGGAGCTTGTTCTGCAAGCCGGCCAGCGAGAGCTCGCTGTCGTCATAGATCGCGAGCGGCCGGTCTTCGAGGCCGGCGACCTCGTTGGCGAGCTGCTCCGCGGAGTACGGCGCGACAGAGCCTGGACGGTCCTCGGAGGGTTCGGGGCCGATCACGGCCGCTCCGGCGACGTCTCGCCCGAATCGGGCGAGCATCCCGAAGGTGTCATAGCTCGCAACGTTGGCGGCGGCGGCCATCGCCTGCAGGTGTTGACCTTCGGGGAGCATCCCCCGGAAGTACAGACCTGCGTGTTTGAGCGGGCGTGGGCCCAGTGGCAAGGAGCATGACAGTAGTGGTGTGCCGCCCGGCCACGTGTCGAGTGCCTCCTCGGTGTATCGACAGACGACCTCGCCGGGACGCTTCGAGATGAGCTGCGCCACGTGGTGGCCGTACAGCCAAACGCCGAGTGGCGGATCAGCCACGATCGTCCTCGACCGTGACGGTTACCGAGGCGCCCAGCCGACGGAGCAGCCGCAGGAGGTGCTCGAGCGACCGAGAGGTCCGCCCTGTCTCGAGTTTGGCCAGCCAGGCGCGGCTGAGTCCCCCGGTCTCAGCGAACGCCTCTTGGGTCATGCCACGTTCCCGACGGATCTGGGCGATGACGTTTCCGAAGTCCTGGGCTGAGCGGATCGTCCACGAACGCGTTGACATCGGGTTCACTCCGTACCTCTACGTTGTGACTCATCGGTCACAACACCGTGCACCACGTGCATTGTGATCAATGAGTCACAACACTGTCAATGGTTGGAGTGTGACTATTTCGTCACAGTTCCGGAGAGGTGAAGGGCCTCAGTCCACATGGACGGGCGGCTCGGTCTCGCTGAGCTTCTCCCAGACGAACTCGTCTGGCAGCCCGGCGATGCGAGCGTAGAGCTCGGGGTTGCGCTGGGCGCGGACGTTCTCGGGATGTGGCTCGGTCGGTTGGGCAACCGTGCCGCCAGCGGACTCGTGCGCCGCCGGATTCTTCAGGGCCTCGAGCTCCTGGTCGGTGATGCCGCAGAGCCCCGTCACCTCTGGGTCGATCCACGCTCGCTCGTCGATGTCTGCGCCGCAGGAGATCTCGAGGTTGAGCCCCTCGGGACCCTCGAAGTAGATCGACTGCACGAAGCCGTGGTCCATCGGCCCCAGCACCTGCACACCCTTCGATCGGATCCGGTCGCGCATGGCGAGCAGCTCATCGAACGTGTCGACGTGGAACGCGACGTGCTGCATCGTTCCACCGCGCACGTCTCCCCCGGCCCCGTCCGCGTGGCTGACGCCGAACTCGATCTCCTTGGCGTTGTCGGGGTGCTGAACGAACGCCACGTAGCTGTCGGGAGCCAGTTCGACGAAGCCGTGATACGCGCCCTCGACGCCGTGCATCCAATAGAGCGCCTTGAGAGGCACGCCCAGGACGTCGCACCAGAAGGTCAGCTGGCGCTTCATGTCGGTCGTGGACAGGGCGAGGTGGTTGACACCACGTGGATGCAGCGCGGTCATGAAACCACGCTAACTGGTGCGAACCTCAGGTCGCTGACGCCACGAGGAGCCCCGTGGTCACGGCCGCCGCCAGCAAGATCAGCGCTTCGATCCGCACGAGCCGCGCGAGGCGCCGCTCCGACGTAGTCGGCATGGGCAGAAGCGGTGCCGGCGGACATCACCGTGATGAGGCAAACCAGAAGCGCCCCTGCGACGAGGCGGGCGCCTCTGCTGGGCGGCACGGTCGGTCAGACCATCGACGCGGCGCCGCGGTCAGCACGCGGCGTGCGCCGTGGTGCGCCCCTCGCCACCCGCCGCGGATTCGTGGACGAGGTTTCCGGCGGGCCCTCTGAGCTCGACCCGCACGCCACCTGTCGAGCCCACCACGAACTCGCGTGGCAGCTGCCCCCCGTAGGTCTGGCCCGGTACCACCGTCATCAGGCCGACGGCCCGGCCTCCTGGGTCGCCGACGGATCGAAAAATGACCCCGTCCCCGCACGCCTCGGCCACGGTCACCCGGAGAGCGGGCCGCAGGCTGTCGTTGCGAAGAGCCACGATCCGTCCATACCGGCTCAGCAGCAGCACGTCCGTGTCGCCATCCCCGTCGACGTCACCCAGCGCGATCACCCGGCCGACGGTCTCCAGGTCGAGGCCGAGCTCCGGCCAACCGTCGACGTAGGTACCGTCGCCGAGCCCGAGATACAGACCAGGCGGTTCGGCATCGACGACAGAGGTGCCGGCGATCTTGTTGCGAACGGTCGAGTCGGGAAAGCCGCCTCCCGTGACGATCAGATCCAGCCGACCGTCGAGGTTGAGATCGGCCGCGCCCGCTCCCCAGGAGCTCGACACGACGTCTGCGGGTGCGTCCGGCGGTCGGATGCGGCCGAGCCCGAGGTCGCCGGCAGGACGGAACACACTCCCTCGGCGCACCAGGAGATCGTTCTCGCCGATGTCGGAGACGTAGCCATCGAGGCTGCCGTCACCGTCGAAGTCGGCGATCGCCACGCCCATGCCGTCGATCGCGAGGGCGGCCTGCAACTCATCGGCCCGGTCGATCCAGACCCCGTCGACGAAGGAGTACACCGAATCTCCGCCGAGATCCCACCCCACGTCGCGCGTGACCCAGATGTCGAGACGCCCATCGAGGTCCACGTCGGCCACGGCCGCCGCGAGGGACATGCGCTCCGAGTCCGGCAAAACCTCGGCCACGAACTCCCGCGGAGCCCCGGGTCCGCCGCTGCGCCACACCACGTCCTCGCTGCCCGCACTCCCGCCCCGCCCGAGTCGCACGAGCTCGACGACACCATCGCCATCGAGATCGACGGGAAGCACGAGCGACGAAGGTTCGCCCCCGGGCAACGGGGAGCTGTCCACGCCGAACGGCCGACGCTGAGTGGGGTCGTGGCCCCAGATCACCAGATCTTCCGGGCCCTGGCGGGCGAGCACCAGATCGACCCATCCGTCGACGTCGACGTCTCGAGAGGCGACCGCCACGATGTCGTCGTACCCAGGCGCCTCTTCGCCAACGAACCGCAGTCCGTCCCAGCGCAAGATCGCCAGCCCACCGTTGGCTGCAACCACGTCGAGATCGCCGTCGCCGTCGACATCGACGAGGGCCAGTCCCCCGGCGAGCGGGTCCGCACCGCCCAGGTCGATCCCGGTGAGCCCCCAATCGTCGGTCGCGATGCTCATCTGGAGCGCCGGAACGTGATCGGGGCGCACCCGCATCCGCTCCTCGCGCCGGCCGACATCGGGTGGCGAGGAGCCATCGGAGAACAGAATCACCCCGAGACTCACGACGACGACGATCGCAGAGCCAGCGAGCAGGGCGCGGGCCACGCGACGTCGGGTCACGTCGAAAGGTCTACCGTCTTCTGGGGTGGAGCGGCGGGCATCAGCGCGAGAAACGGTCGTGGGAGTCGCTCTCGCTCTCGCGGTTGGCGCGACCTCGTGCGGTCAGATCGACGAGATTCGGGATGTGTTCGACACCGTCCCGGTCGAGGACGAGGGCGGGGACCTCGCTTCGGGCACCACGCTGCCGATCGTGCCTCTCGGCACACGCCTTCCGATGCCGCCGACCCGGGTTCTGGACGAGTACGTCGTGTACACGCTCGACCCTGATCTCGCGCCGCCAACCACCACCGAGTCGAGGACGGGTGGCGTCGGCCTGCAGCGCCGGTCCCCCGACACCGCAGCGCCGATTCCCACGGACGCTGCCCCGAGCGTCTCGGACGATGCGCTGGCGGCAGGGCCACTGACCCACATACGTGTCCACCTCGCCCTGGACGCCAACGTCCGCGAGATCGAGGCCGTACGCGACGCACTCAGCAGCTACGTGCCGGAGGGGGCGGTCGTCGCAGAGTTCACCGGCGAGGACGTCGTCGCGGTCCTTCGCGCCCTGTACGACGACGACCCCCGTTTCGTCGAAGCGCTCGGGTCGCGCGACGCGGCGACGATTCTGCTGCTCTCGCATCGGTGGCCAGAAGAGTCAGCACTGCGAACTGGCGTGGTTCGCACGGTGCAACGACTCTCCGGCGTGGACGATGTCGTGTCCACCTGGACCGACCGTATCCACCGAGCGACCCTCACCGTCGATGCGCCCAGCCAACTCGTAGCGAGCTTCCGCATCGGCGCTGCCGGCTCGAGCGGGTTCTTCGTCCGGGAAGGGCAGAGGATCACGTTCCTCGACCGGGCCGGGGTCGTTCGCGGTGTGAGCATTGCCGCGGCCGACCACACCCTCACCGATCGCATCGTGCTCGACCCCAACGACGCCGGCACCGCTGCCACCGTCATTCCAGGGCCTCCGACGCGACCGCTCGGACAGACGTGCCGTACCTCCGACAGCCGTGGTTTGCTCGAGGTCCGCGTGTGTCGCTATTCGGCGGAGGCGACCGGGATCGAGGTCCGCACCGGGGGTGGCGCCTGGAATCCGCTGGTCGGCGCGCCGGAGATCCCGCGAGTGTGGCGCGACGAAACTCCCACTGGCGCCTCGGCCCTCGACGCCGAGTGGACCACCGCCCTCCTCTCGCCCGACGGCGCCCGGGTGCTGGCTCAGTGGGGCGGAACGTGCCTGACCGAAGCGGCAGCGATCATCGACATCACGACGGCCGCGATCACCTTCCTCGAGACCGCCACACGCCGCCCATGGGGCCCTGGTAGTCGAGCGCTCGGTTGGACGCCCGACGGGCGAGCGGTCGTGTACCTCGGTCACGACGAATGCGGGCAGGCGGCACCGGTCGCCGGGCTGTTTCTGGTGGATGCCGAGGGCACGCTCGAAGAGGTGCTCGCCAACGGCACAGGCGACGGGATCCCCGTGTTGGCCGGGACCTGGGCCCACATCGATCCCTGAGGCGCCGGGCTACCCTCAGCGCCCATGGCTGCTGACATCGACTGGCCCGACGCGCTCGATCTCGGACCGGTGACGGTCCTGTCCGGCGTCGAACGGGGCAAGTATCCGCACGGCAACAGCGTTCTCGTCGAGGGCACTCGGGAGCGGGTGCTCTTCGACCCTTCGCTCACCGTCGCAGAGCGCGGCCTGCCCGTCGAGATCGACCACGTCGTGTTGTCACACGTTCATGAGGACCACGTGCCGGGTCTCTCGATTCTCGACGGGATCCCGGTGCACTGCCACGAGGCAGACGCCGTTTGCCTCCGATCGCTCGATGGCCTGATGGCGATGTACGGCATGCCCGCCGACATCGAGGCCGAATTCCGCGTCGAGGTCGAGCGCGACTTTCATTTCGTGCCGCGCCCCGACGTCCGCAGCTTCACCGAGGGCGACACGTTCGATCTGGGCGGCGTCACGATCGAGATCGTCCACACGCCCGGACACACCCGCGGACACTGCGCGCTCGTCGTCCCTGAGGCGCGGGCCGCGTTTCTCGGCGACATGGAGCTCACCGGGTTCGGGCCGTACTACTTCGACGAATGGTCCTCTCTCGAGGAGATGGAGGCATCGATCGAACGCTGTCGCCAGATCGACGCCGACCACTTCATCACCTTCCACCACAAGTGGGTCATCGACGGCCGGGACACTCTGCTGCCGATGCTCGACGCATTCCAGGCGGTGATCACCAACAGAGAAGAGCGGATGCTCGAATTCCTGAGCGAGCCCCGCTCGCTCGCCGAGTGTGCTGCGCACCGATTCGTCTATCGCCCCCACGTCGACATCACGTTCGTTGAGCATGTGGAGCGACGATGCGCGGTGATTCACGTCGACCGCATGCTCCGCGACGGTCGGGTGCTCCAGGTGGACGACGACCTCTACCGGGCCGCCTGAGAAACTGTCCGGCCCGACGCGCTACGCCGAAACGAGGGCGAGCACGAGAATTGCCTGGGCGCCATGAGCAACGATGTGGATCGAGCCGTGCCCGCCGGCCAGTGCACGGACGAACCTGTTCCACCCCAGCAGCACGTCGGACATCGCCAGGGTCACCGCGCCGAATCCGGCGGTCGGATCACCGGTCGCGACACCGAGAGCGACGGTCGACCCTGCCGCAACCATGTATGCCGCGGTGCCCAGGACCAGGCCAGGACGCAGCCGTCGAATCTGGCCCATGAGAATCCGGCCGACTGTGAGCAGCGTGAATCCCGCGACGATGAGCACGAGCACGAAGGCTCCGACGTCGATCCCCAGCGCCACGAACGCAGCCCCATAGAAGGCCCGCGCGATCAGAAAGCAGGCCGAGCCGCTCGCGAAGTAGTGCCGCGGGAGCGCGAGGAGGAGGTCGCCGGTCGCGTTCGCCGCGAGTCCTGCGATCACCAGGGTCTGGGCGGTCCTGTCGACCTCCAGCAGCCACAACGCCACGCCGATCAGGGCGCCCATCGCTGCGGGCCGAGCGGCGACGATGACGGGCCTCCAACGTCTCCAGGACGCGAGCCAACCCACTCCGGCGAGAGCCCCCGCCGCGGCGAGAAACGACCACGCCTGGGTCGTCATCATCGCAGGTGCGAGGTGTCGTTGAACGAGGTCAGTGCGGGGCGATCGCCGCGAATGACGATGCGTGAGATCTGTGCCTGAGCGACATGGAGGCGCCACGAGATCTCGTCGTCCACGCCGAGCGCCCAGGCCATCGCCGACTTGATCGGCGACACGTGTGTGAACACGGCGACGGTCTGGTTGCGGGCCGCCTCGATGAGATCGCCGCACGCAGCGGCCACTCGGCCGTTGAGCGACGCGAGGCTCTCACCGCCTGGAGGTGCAAAGTGACGGTCGGCACGCCACGCAGCCCACGACTCGGGGGTCACGTCCGCGACGGGGCGAGCTTCCCACTCGCCATAGTCCAGCTCGATCCAGCGGTCGTCGATCTCGATGTCCAGGCCGAGCGGCTCGGCAGTCTGTCGCGCTCGCAGCAGCGGACTGCTGACCACCAGATCCACGTCGCCGAGGGCCGCGGCGATCGCCTCTGCTTGGCTTCGCCCTTCCTCGTCGAGCGGATTGTCGGCGCGCCCCTGGAGAAGCCCGCCAGCGTTGGCGGCAGTCCTGCCGTGACGAACGATGATCAGCACGTGGCCGCACCTCCGGGGTTGGTGAGGCTTCGATCGATCCGGCCCGTCCGCAGGAAGGTGGCTCGGCGCGCCGGATCGCTCAGGCCGAACTGCCGGCCAACCCACACCAACAGCGCCAGCCCGACTACTTCGAGCCCAAGGTTGAGCGCCAGACCCCGTTCGACGGCGGGAAGGTCACCCACGAAGTCGACACCGTCGAGCGGCCACCAGAACGTCGAGCGGTCGGCCCACACGAAGTCGAAGATCACATGCCAGAACACGCCGATCGGCAGCGTCAGGAGGCGTCGGCGCCAGCGGCGCTGCCCGACAGTGACCACCATGATCAAACAGAGGGCAGCGATCGGGAACAGAAGCGTGTGGAGGATCCACACTCCCCCGGTCAGGCCGTCGATGACGTCGGGGAGGAGGGCTCCTGCGACAACGAGCCGATGATCGATCGCCGGATCCCGGAACGTGAGCCACATCGCCGCGAGCGATGCGCCTGCGAACCACAGAACCATCGGTCAGTGGACGAGGAGCGCACCGCATTCGGGACACTCCCCGGGCTCGAGCGGCCCGAGCGATCGGATGCGGTCGAGGTCGACTGCGGAGAGATCGAGGTGGCAAGCCCCGCATGTGGCGCCGGTCAGCCGTCCGATCGCGATGCGGTCGCGCATGCTGGCGCGATGGGTGTCGTAGAGGGCAACCATGTCGTCAGGCGTCGCCTCGACCAACGCATCGCGGGTCGCCTGTACGTCCGATCGCTCCGCCTCGACCTCCTGAGACGCCTCGGCGATTCGAGCCTCGATCGCGGCCATCTGGGCGCCGAGCTGTTCCATCTGCTCGCCGAGGGCACGACGGTCGGCGTCGACGGGCTCGATCTGCTCCATGAGATCGAGGATCTCGTCCTCGATCGATGCCTTGCGCCGCCCGAGGGACGCGATCTCGTCCTGCATGGCAGTCGCGTCCTTGGGAGAGGTGATCGCACCGCCGTAGAGCGCCTCGTCGTTCTTGGCGATCTTCTCCTCCAGCATGGCGACCTCGTCTTCGTGCCGCTTCTGCTCGCGAGTCAGAGCTCCGATGCCCTCCTGAAGCTCGGCGTCTCGGGCAGCGAGCGCCGCCTGAGCTGCGGTGACCTGGTCGCGCTCTACCAACTCGGGCAGAGTGGCGAGCCGGTGCTCCAGCTGACCGAGCCGGACATCGAGATCCTGAAGCTGGGCCAGTGCCTCGAGGCCGCTCACGTCGTGCTCCCTCTTCCGCGGGCCACGGTTCTACCACGCGCCGCCGCCAGACGGTGAGCCCGGGTCAGCCCCCCGCTGTGGTGGGTGGCGCGGTGGTCGGTGGCGCGGTCGTGGGAGGCGCGGTGGTCGGAGGCGCCGTCGTCGGTGGCGCGGTCGTGGGGGTCGCCGTCGTCGGCCCGCCCGTTGGAGGTGGCCCGGTCGGCGCAGGGGTCGACGGCGGCACCGTTTCGGGAATCGTGGTCGTCGTGGTGGTGGTCGTGGTCGTCGTGGTCAAGCGGTCACGGACCTCGCTGCACCGCACCCGTTCGCGGCGAGCCACGCTGTCCTCGCCGATCACGGTGATCTCACACACGGCGTCGTCGCGTGGGACGAACTTCTCCTCGCGGGTGTCCACATCGACGAGGTTGCACGTGAGCTCGAACTCGAGGGGCGGTTGCTCCGGATAGAGCTCGACCTCGATCGTGCACTTGTCCGAGTCGAGGAAGATGAACTGGCTGCGACGGCCCCACGGAGGCTGCTCGGGAAAATCCTCGATGGCCGATCCGTCGAGCGCGCGGCTCATGAAAGCGCCCCACACCCGCGCCGGTATCCAGCCGCCCGTGCCCGATCGCCCCTGGACGTCGGTCATCGAGACCTTCTCCTCGGGGTGGCCCATCCACACGGCGGTCGCGAGCTGCGGGGTGAAGCCGACGAACCAGGCGTCGCTGAAGTCCTGGGCGGTTCCGGTCTTTCCCGCGGCCGGCTGGCCGCTCGCCAACCGCGCTCGACCGCCGGTGCCAGCCTGCACGTTGGCTGCGAGTGCGCTCGTCACCCACGCTGCCGTCTCAGACGACAGCACGCGACGACCGCGCGGGATGTGCTCGTAGACGACGTTGCCGTTCCGGTCCTCGATACGGCTGATGTAGAAGGGCTCCATCCGAACGCCGTCGTTTGCGATCACCGAGTAGCCGATCGCCTGCTCGAGCGGCGTGACTTCCTGGGCACCGAGCGAAATCGAGGGGAATGGCTGAAAGCTGTTCTCCTCGGTGCGTCCGATCATGCGGTTGGCGATGTCGACGACCTCGTCGAGACCGGTGCGAAGGCCAAGGCGAACGAACGCACAGTTCGAGCTGGCCAAGGTCATCTGGAGCACCGATCCCACTGAGCCCTTCGACCGACCAAAGTTGTTCACCACGTAGTCGGGTGCCGGTGGGTTGGGGAACTCGCAGGGCCCCTCCCCGCTGATCGTGTCGAACGGATACAAGCCGCCGCGCTCGATCGCGGCGGCGAGGACGTAGGTCTTGAACGACGACCCCGGCTGCCGCTTGCCCTGGGTGGCGAGGTTGAACTGGAACTCCGCGAACTCCGGACCGCCGATGAAGGCCTTGATCGCTCCGGTGGAGGGATCCACTGCGGCGATCGAGATCTCGAAGTCGCCGGTGCCGTTGGGGAAGATCTCGTCGCGGGCGTCTTCCATGTGGCCCTGCATCACCGGATCGAACGTCGTCCACACCCGGAGCCCGCCGTTGTAGACCGAGGCGAACCTCTCCGAGTAGTCCTCTCCGAGCGCGGGGTGTTCGAGCAGCGCCTCTGTGACCTCGTCGAGGAAATAGTCCCGTCGGAGGTTGAGGTCCGTCCGCTGTGGAGAACGATTGCGGTCGGGGAGGTCGCGCTCCTGGAAGGCGGCACGCAGCCGAGCGTCGATGATGGCCTCTTCCTCGGCCCGCTGCAGCGACTGGCTCCTTCGCCGCTCGACCAGTTCGATGTTCTGGTCGAATCCGTCGTAGATCGACGGGCTCCTGATGAGGCCGGCCAGGAACGCTGCGTCGCCGACGTCGAGTCGCGAGACGTCCTTGCCGAAGTACGTCTCCGCGGCGGCCTGCAGGCCGTATGCACCGTTCCCGAAGTAGATCTCGTTGAGGTAGAACTCGAGGATCTGGTCCTTGGTGAACTCCTCTTCGAGGCGGGCAGCGAGGACGGCTTCACGGATCTTGCGGTTGAAGCTCCGCTCGTTGCCGACCACGCGCAGCTTGATGATCTGCTGAGTGATTGTCGAACCGCCCTGGTTGATGCCGCCGGCGGACACGTTGGAGACGAGCGCCCGCACGGTCGCGCGCAGATCGACCCCGTTGTGTTCCCAGAACTTGTCGTCCTCGACGGCGAGAATCGTGGCGACCACATCGACGGGGATGCGATCGAGGGTGATCAGCTCCCGATCGATGTCGTAGCGAAGAATGCCGATCTGGTTGCCGAGCGAGTCGTACACCTCGGTGCGCTGGGCGCCCGGTGAGAGATCGAGCTCGACGATCTGGCGTTCGCGGTCGACCGCGGTGAGGGCCCGTTCGGTGTGGGGCGCGATGGCCATGCCGACCGCAGCAAAGAGCAGCGCACACGCGACGACCATCGCGACCAGGACGGGAAGACGGACGAACCGCCGCAAGATCCGCACAGCAGCCTCCAACGGTACTGGAGCCCTCCCGCTGAGCGGCATCGGCCGATCGACTCCCGTTGCCACTCGCGGCACCCGGTACGCCACCATGTGTGTGTGACCGGACCTTCCACCTCAGAGCGCATCGACTCGTCGTGCGTCTGGATCATCGACGGTGCTCCGGACCTCCCCACCCGTCCCAAGGCGCCCGAACCGACGTGCGTCATCGCGGTCGACGGCGGAGCGGCCCACGCAGGCGCGCTCGGCCTCCGGGTCGACGTACTGGTCGGCGACCTCGACTCGATCGACCCGGCGCTTCGGGACCGGCTGGCCGGCACAGGCACCATCATCGACCGCCACCCCACCGACAAGGATCGCAGCGACCTCGACCTCGCGATCGGGTTTGCCGTCGGACTGGCGGCCCAGCGGATCGAGGTCATCTCGGGTGGTGGGGGTCGCCTGGACCACGAGCTCGTCGCCGTGCTGCTCCTCGGACGGCCCGAGATCGCTGCTCTTCCCCTCACCGCTCACTCACGCGGGACCCGGCTGACCGCGATCGCAGCAGGGACCGACACGCGCCTCGATGCCGGCGCCGGCGACACCGTCACACTCGTCGCGACGGGAGGTGCCGCTCGGATCACGACAACCGGCCTTCGATGGGACCTCGACGAGGCGACTCCCCTGCACCCTGGAAGCACGCTCGGCCTCAGCAATGTCGCGGAGGCAGATTCTCCGGGGCTGTCCGTGGCCCAGGGGGTCGTTTTGGCGGTGGTGGTGCCGAGGTGATCGTTCGCATCGCCGCGATCGCGATGAGTTGCCTGGTCCTCGCCGCCGCGTGCGGTTCGGCGGACGACACTCCCCCGACGGTGCGCGTCCTCACCCACGAAGACTTCACGATTCCCGAGGATGCGATCGCCGATTTCACCGCGCGCACCGGCATCGAGGTCGTCGTCTTTCGCGAGTCCGACCCGACCGCGATCGCCGAGCTGCTCGAGCGCAGCAGAAGCACCCCCGTTGCCGACGTCGTCATCGGAATCGACACGCTCGAGCTCAGCAGGGTGATCGACGGTCGACTCGTGGAGCCGTACCGACCGATCGGGCGCGAGAAACTCGACGAGAACTTCCTCATCGAAGACGACTGGATGATTCCCGTCAGCGTCCTGGATGCCTGCGTCAACCGATCGATCTCGTTCTACGAGCCGCCCGAGCGTCAGGTCGATCAGCTCCCCGACCTCGACGAGGTGCCGCCACCGATCCCGGCGAGCATCGAGTCGTTCATCGATCCGGTGCACTCGGCCCACGTGGTCATCCCCGATGCCAGAACGAGTCGGATGGGCCTGTACCTCCTCGTGGCCCTGGCCCGTCTGCACCCCGAGGGCTCTGGCGACCCCGAAGCCATGGCGTGGCCGCAGTTCCTCGACCTCATGCTGCGCCAAGGTGCGCTCGTCACGCCGAGCTGGGAGGAGTCGTACTTCACCCACTTCCTTCCCGGACCCTCCACCGACACCGGCGCCGACTCGGACCCCACCGAGCGGCCGCTCACCTGGGGGTCGGCGGGGATGCCGGCGGTGAGCGTCCGCTTCCAACCCGAGCTCCCCGAGACCGTCGACATCGAGGTCCTGCGCAGCGGGTGCGTCCGGATCGTCAACTACGCCGGGTTGGTGGCAGGCACCCCGAACCGTCAGGATGCCGCCCGCTTCATGGACACCCTCGTCGAGCCGTTGTTCCAGTTCGGTGTGCCGGACCGATTCGGGAGTCGGCCCGTCCGTCCCGACATCGTCCGAACCGACGCGTGGCGGGAATTCGGCATCGAGGTCGACGCAGCGACCCTGGATCCGGCAACCGTCGGCGAGCGTTGGCCCGTCTGGCAGCTGACCTGGAACCAGGTGATGACCGAATTCGAGACGGGCGACGAGCCGATCGAACCCGTCGTCACCGTGACGCTGCCGGAGTGAGAGTTCGCCTCACCGTGGCGTAGTGTTCTGGTCTCTCACACACATGCGCTCACACAGCTAACGGAGGTCACAGTGAAGGCTGCAGTGCTCAACGAGATCCCGGGGAACCTCGAGATCACCGACGTCACCATCGACAGCCCGGGTCCGCGCGAGGTGCTCATCCGCACTGCCGCGGCAGGCCTGTGCCACAGCGACCTCCACTTCATGGAGGGCAAGTACCCGTACCTGACACCCGCTGTCCTGGGTCACGAGTCCGCCGGCGTCGTCGAAGCCGTCGGCCGCGACGTGTCGTACGTGAAGCCCGGCGATCACGTGATCACCTGCCTCTCGGTCTTCTGCGGCCACTGCTCCTACTGCATCGAAGGTCGACCTTCGATCTGCTCCAACAAGGACGTCGAGTGCAACCGCGGTCCCGACGAGACCCCACGCCTGACGATCGAGGGCGCACCGGCCTTCCAGTTCCTCAACCTCTCGTCGTTCGCCGAGCAGATGCTCGTGCACGAACATGCCATCGTGAAGATCCGCGAGGACATGCCGCTGGACCGCGCCGCCCTCATCGGCTGCGGTGTGATGACAGGTGTCGGAGCCGTCTTCAGGACAGCGAGCGTTCAGCCGGGTGAGACGGTCGCCGTCGTCGGCGCCGGTGGCATCGGCCTCGCCGCCATCCAGGGGGCGCGCATCGCCGGCGCCGGGCGCGTGATCGCGGTCGACATGGTGGAGTCCAAGCTCGAGATCGCCCGCCAGATGGGCGCGACGGACACGGTGAACGCCGGTGACGGCGACGCCGTGGCAGCGGTCCACGAGCTCACCGGCGGCGGTGTGCACAAGTCCTTCGAAGCGGTCGGGCTCAAACAGACCGCCGAACAGTGCTTCAACATGCTGCGCAACGGCGGGACAGCCACCGTCATCGGCATGATCCCCGTCGGCACCATGGTCGAGGTCCACGGCGTCGACTTCCTCTTCGAGAAGAAGCTGCAGGGCTCCAACATGGGCTCCAACCAGTTCCGCACCGACATGCCCCGACTCGTCGACATGTACCTCGATGGCCGGCTCATGCTCGACGAAATGGTCTCGGCCCGCATCCAGCTGGAGGACATCAACGCGGGCTTCGAAGCGATGAAGACGGGCTCCGTCACCCGCAGCGTTATTGAATTCTGAGTCCTCGTTTACGCCGGGGCTCGTCGCCGCTTCGCAACTCCTCGCGCCCGGATTCGCAGCGGGCGTTACCTGTCTCGGATGGTGTTGAGGTTGCCGCGCACGCGGCCGACCAGGGTGCAGGAATTGAGGCCCTTCGCCCGCAGCACATTGGTGGCGGCCCGATCCAGGCTCCCCACAGACAGCTCCCCTTCGAGGACCGCCCGATCGATCGCGTCGAACGCCACCGGCACGTCGTCGAGGTTGCCGACGAGCGCCACGTCTGCGCCCGCGGCGATCGCCATCACGACCGCCTCGGGAACCGTCCAACGATCCGTGATCGCTCCCATGGTGAGCGAGTCGGTGACCACCAAGCCCTGATGACCGAGCTCGCCACGCAAGAGACCGTCGATCGCTTGGTGCGACAGGGACGCCGGCAGACCACCGGTGAGGCCCGGCACGTCGAGGTGACCGACCATCACGGCCGCACCTGACGAAGCGATCGCTTCCTCGAACGGCTGCAGGTCCCGTGCACGCAACTCGGCGAGGGGCGCGGTCTGCGGCAACTCGACGTGGCTGTCTGCTGTGGCAGCACCGTGGCCAGGGAAGTGCTTCACGACAGGAAGAATCCCGGACTGCTCCATCCCGCGGACGACGGCCATCCCGTAGGACGTGACATCTGCGGGTACATCACCGAAGGACCGATCACCGATTCCCGGGCCGGATCCGACGTCGAGAACGGGTGCGAAGTTGACCGTGAAACCCAAGTCGATCATCGCCTCGCCATGGCGCAGGGCACGGGCCTCGACCACCTCGATCCGGTCTCCGCTCTGCGCGCCAGCAGACGGCAGCGTCGGCAGCACGCCTCGCAGCCGCTGGACCCGGCCTCCTTCCTCGTCGACGGCGAGGAGAAGCGGGATGCGGTCGGCGAAATCCTGGAGCTCGTCGATCCGGCGATCGATGAACGGCGTGGCTCCGCCGAGCAGCATGATGCCGCCGATCTGATGGTCGCGAGCCTCCTCGACCGCCAACCCGAACTCGCGCTCACTGAGAGCCGTCATCAGCGTCTGGCCGATCCGAACAGCCCTCGGGAGCTCCGAGGTGCACGCCAGATCGATGTCGGGCCACCACGATCCCCGCATCAGCTGACGAATCGCCACACCGGACAGCCAGCCGAGCGTCCTCTCCCCACGCAGATCCACCTCCGGGCCAGGGTCGCCCAGGGCCACCTCGGTCCCATCGGCCAGCTGCAACCACAGCCCGAGCGCGCCCGGCGATCCCGATCGGGCCGACTCGACGCGCACGGGAAGCTCGGGGTCCTCGCCCACCGCCGGGAAGATCGACGTTCCGACGACCTCCACGGTGCCGTCTTCGCTGACGACCCAGTAGCCGACCCCGCCGGGCCCTTCGAGGACGGCGACGACCGGCGATGCCGTCGCCGCGCCATCGTCGAGCGGGGCCTCATCCTCGGTCTGGGCCGATACTGTCGCAGCACCCGACACGGCCAGGAGTGCGACCAGTGTCGCGAGACCGCGTGCCGCCACTCTCTTCACGCCCCGCACGGTAGCCAACCCAGGAGCCTTCCCATGAGCAGCGTCCGCTGATGGCCGTCCTGTCGGCGATCGGCTTCTGGCTCGTGATCGGTGCACCGCTCGCCGTGACGGGCCTTGCGTTCCTGGACGTCGCCCGGCGGCCGGCGTGGGCCTGGGCGTTGACGGGTCGGCGTCAGGCGGTGTGGATGGCGGTGCTCGGCGGAGCCTGGATCACGTGGCTCGGCGGCGCGGCGATTGCACTGTTGTACTTCGCGACGGCCCATCGCGAGGTCCGGGACGCAGAGAACGGCGACATCCGGTACTGGATCGAGCCCGATGACACCGATGGGGGCGATCACCCGCCCCGCATCTGATTCTCGAGTTCCTCGGCGGAGGGAAGGGGGTGGCGGAACTGCACCGCCGACTCGCCGCCTTCGGCCACCTCGACGGGAAGCTCGAAGGTGACGCCTCTGATGAGGCAGAACGCCTCCTCCGCGATCAGGCAATAGAACACCGTGGTGTCCCCGTAGATGACATTGGAACCGCCGCCCGCGGCGACCTCGATGTCGAAGGTCAGCGGCGTTTCGGGCCCCTGCGCTTCATAGAGCGCTGGTGTCACCGCGCTGATGTAGGCCGGGTCGTCCGCGGTCCATTCGAACCTGAACGTCCCGATGGTGTTGTACTTGTAGCCCTCCGGCAGGTCGAACTCGACCGTCAGCTGCACCCGTCCAGGAGCAAGCGTCGTGGGCGGCAGCACGACCTCGTCGTCTGAGAGCCCCACCGCGGTGATCGTCGCCAGCTCCAGGTTGGTGAGCAGCAGGGTCGACAGTTCGCCGGTGTCGACATCGAGCACCCGAACCTGGTGGTTGTTGGTGTCTGCGATGTACAAGCGGCGGCCGGCGAGGCTCAGGCCGCTGGGCTCATCGAGTTGGGCCGATTGGCCGCGGCCGTCGGTGAGACCGGGCAGACCATCGCCGAGGATCGTTCGGGACTCTCGTGTGTCGAGGTCGAGGACCTTGAGTCGATGGTTGTACGTGTCTGCCACGTAGAGCGACCCATCGACGAGCTCCACGCCGATCGCGTGCTGCAGCTTGGTGTCCTCGAAGGATCCGATCTCGTCTCCCCACACGAACAGGCCGTCACCCACCAGCGTGGTGAGCTGGTCGTCGTCGAAGCTCACCGCCCGGACGGCGCTCGCCTCAGGATCGGTGAAGAAGAGCATGTCCGCGTCGGCGGCGAAGCCCGACGGCTGTGAGAGCGTTGCGCGCAGGCGGTGGCCGTCGTCGAGGCCCTCCGCGCCAGTACCTGCGAACAGATCGAGGAATCCGCTCTCGAGCTCGAGCACCCAGATCTGGTGGCGCCCTGCACCTGCGATCAACAGCTGACTCCCGCGGAGATGCAGGTCCCAGGGGGACGCGATCGGCGTCTGGAGGGCGGGACCCGGTTCGAAGCGGAATGCGGGGGTGCCGACACCGGCGATCGTCGACACCTCGCGGGTCACCAGGTCGGCGGCGCGTATCAGGTGGTTCTCGCGGTCGGCGATGTAGAGCGTCCTTCCATCCTCGGAGAGCGCGAGACCCTGCGGTCGCGAGAACGAGGCATCCGCGAAGGTTCCGTCCACTGCGCCCTCATGTCCCACGCCGATCACATCGAGGAGCTCCCCATCGAGGTCGCTGACGAGCACCCGGTGATGGCCGGTATCGGTGATGAACAAGCGGTTGGATGCCTCATCTGCGAGAACCTTGCCCGGGAAGGCCAGCACCGTCGGAAGCAGCTCGGTTGCGGCCAGCCGCACGTCGAGGTCGGTCGTGTCGATCGCTCCCGCGGCCCCGTACTCCTTGGCCATCGTGTCGATGATCGGCTGGAAGAGGTCGTAGACACCCTCCCCAGAGTGACCACCGACCACCCGTCCCTCGGGATCGATGAGAATCAGCGTCGGCCAGGCGTTGACCCCGTAGGTGTTGCGGATCAGCTCGAACTCATCGTTGACGATGGGTTCTTCGCGGCCGTAGCGGAGCGATGCCTGCTGCACGGCGTCGAGGGTTCGCTCATGGTCGAACTTCGCCCAGTGGACGCCCACGACCACGAGGGATTCGGGGTACTCGGCCTGCAGTCTCTTGAGGTCCGGGATGATGTGGATGCAGTTGATGCAGCCCTGGGTCCAGAAGTCGAGCACGACGATCTTGCCCTGCAGGTCCTGAGTGAGCGACAGCGGCCTGCTGACGTTGAGCCAGTCCAAGGCCGGAGGGAAATCCGGCGCCTCGCGCTCGCCGGAGTAGGTGAAGCCGCCCTCGGGTGTCGTGACCTCGTCTGCTCCACCGTCGCCCGTGGCGGACGCCCCTGCCTCAGCCTCGCCCGTCCCGTCATCGACAACCGCTTCGCCGGGCTCGGGCTCGGCGCCCTCGTCGGCCGGCGAACACGCCGCCACGAAGAGACAAAAGGCGAGAAGAGCTGTGAAGAGACGCGTCACCTGGCCAGTGTGGCCCAGCGTCACTCGCTAGTGGGATCCGTTCAGGGCCGCCAGCGCCGGGAGTCGATCACCCCGGTGTCGAAACCCGCGCGGTGGAGGCCACCATGAAAGCGGGCGTGCTCGATCTTGAGGCACCGGTCCATGACAACGTCGAGGCCGGCCTCGCTGGCCATCTGGGCAGCCTCGACATTCCACAACCCGAGCTGGGCCCAGAACGCCGTGGCGCCGACGGCAATCGTCTCCTCGGCGACCTCGGGGAGATCGTCGGACCGCCGGAACACATCGACGAGGTCGGGGACAACGGGCAGGTCGGCCAGCGTGGGATAGCACGGCTCGCCGAGGATCTCATCGGCCATCGGGTTGACGAAGTACACGTCGAAGCCCGCGCTCGAGCTGAGGAGGTACGTGGCGACGAAGTTGCTCGGGCGGGCCGGATTGGCCGACACCCCCACCATCGCAACGCTGGTCGTTCGATCGAGGAGCTGCAGTCGGGCCGCGGCCGACGGCTCGGTCCACCCCGGCACGGGATCGTGGGTGATCGTCATCAAGCCTCCTTGCTGGCAACCGCCAGCGCTTGGTCCAGGTCCCAGAGGATGTCGTCGAGGTCCTCGAGCCCGACAGACAACCGGATCATGTCCGGCGTGACACCACCAGCCTCGAGGGCTTCGTCGCTGAGCTGCTGGTGGGTGGTCGAGGCCGGGTGGATCACGAGTGTCCTGGCATCGCCGACGTTGGCGAGATGGCTCACCATCTGCAGGGCTTCGATGAACGCGGCACCGGCAGCGCGGCCGCCCTCGACACCGAAGGTGAAGATGGCGCCTGGCCCCTTCGGCATGTACGTCGCTGCGAGATCGCGGTACGGCGAGGACTCGAGTCCGGCGTACTTGACCCAGCCGACCGAGGGGTGCTGCTCGAGGAACTCTGCGACCGCCATGGCGTTGGCCACGTGCGCATCCATACGGAACGGAAGGGTCTCGAGGCCCTGGAGCAACAGGAACGCGTTCATCGGCGACATGGACGCACCGATGTCGCGGAGCTGCTCCACCCGGAGCTTGGTGCAGAACGCGTACTCCCCGAAATTCTCCCAGAATTTGAGGTCGTTGTAGCTCGCGACCGGTTCGGTCATGTTGGGAAAGCGGCCGCTCCCCCAATCGAAACGGCCGGACTCCGAGACCACCCCGCCGATCGACGTGCCGTGACCGCCGATGAACTTCGTGGCCGAGTGCAGCACGATGTCGGCGCCGTGCTCCATGGGACGACACAGGTACGGCGTGGCGAACGTCGCATCGACGACGAGTGGAAGGTCGTGGCTGTGCGCCAGAGCGGACAAGCCCGCGAGATCGGGGATCGAACCGGAGGGGTTTCCGACGATCTCGGTGTAGAGGAACTTCGTGTTCTCATCGATCGCTTGATCGAACGAGTCGAGGTCGTCCCCATCCACGAAGCGGGCATCCACCCCGAACCGCCCGAGGGTGACGTCGAACAAGGTGTGCGTCCCGCCATAGAGCGCCGATGACGTCACCAGGTTGTCGCCGGCGCCGGCGAGCGCCGCCGCAGTGAGGAACTCCGCAGACATCCCCGAGGCGGTCGCCACGGCACCGATGCCGCCTTCGAGGCTGGCCATGCGCTCCTCGAAGGCGTTGATGGTCGGGTTGGAGATCCGCGTGTAGATGGTTCCGTACTTCTGCAACGCGAACTGGTCGGCCGCGTCCTCGGTGTCCTCGAACACGAAGCTCGTCGACTGGTAGATGGGCACGGCTCGAGAGCCGGTGGCGGGATCGGGCCGTCCACCAGCGTGGAGAGCCCGGGTGCGGAAACCCCAGGTGCGATCGGTCACCCCACGGAGTCTAGAGAGGCTGTCCAGACACGGGCAGATGAAGCGGTCGGGATGGGGGGTTTGGCTCACTCCGCTATCCCAGGGCGCCGACAGGATCAGTGTCCCCGCGTTCGGAGCTCGCCCTGTGCCCACACCGTCCTCGCAGCTGATCGAAGCCTTCTCCTCGCTCCCCGAGCAGGAGTCGGCGACCATGCAGCTTTTGGCGCTCTTGGACGACCCCGAGAGCGAGGCGCGCGACATCGTCCCGATCATCGAGGCGGACCCCGCGATGACCGCGCGGGTGATCACCCTCGCCAACTCGGCGTTCTTCGGCTCGCGGGCCAGGGCCGCCAACGCTTGGTCTGCGGTGATGGTGGTCGGCTTCAACGTGGTGCGCGCTCTGGCGGCGGCCGGCGTCCTGGGCATCGGTGGCGACAACACAGACGTGCCGAACAACTACTACGACCACTGCCTCGCGTCGGCAGCCGGTGCGAGCGTGGTCGCCCAGAAGACGCGCGTGCGGCCCACCGACGCATTCAGCGCGGCGCTTCTGCACGACATCGGTGCGCTCCTTCTGTTTCGCAGCAGGCCGACCGAATGGCGCGAAGCCCAGGAGGAGACCCCGATGGGTCGCAGGGCCATCCTCAAGCGTGAGGTACAGGTGCTCGGAACTTCACACGACGAGGTTGCCGCCGAGGTTCTCGCCTACCTGCACTTCCCCGCGACCATCGTCGAAGCAGCCGGTCAGCACAACCTCTCACCGTGGTCGGCGAGCTCGACGCTCGCTCAGGTCGTGATCGCCGGGATCTCGCTCGCCGAGGCAGCCGGCGTGGCATCGGCCACGGAGCCAGTCGCGCCACTTGGCGAAGCACTCGAGTCGCTGTCGCTCGCGCCCACGCCGGACCCGATGCTCTTCGAACAACTCGAAGAAGAGCTCGCGAACCTGCGCACCCTCCTCGGCTGACCCAGGGCTGGATCAGCTACGGGCGATCACGAACAGGCGCAGCGGCCCATCGATCCCCGGCTCTTCGCAGCACCAGCAATCGTCCTCGGCCACGCCATACCACGTCACCTCACACTCACGGCACGCACGGGCGATGAGCCCGCCGGGCTGCGGTTCGAGGACCGGGGCCGGGGCGGCGACCGGAAGCGTGAGCTGGTTGGACGAGCTGTCGGAGGCCGCGTGCCGCGAGGAGGACATGACCTCCCAGTCGGCGAACCGACGGCCGACCTTATGGTTGGGGGTCTGGCTGCAGAGAGGCTCACGAGCCGCGGGACTCCACGAACGCCGTGGCCCGTGCCAGAGCGACCTCGGGGTCGATCCCTTCGCGACCGATGAGCCAACAGGCGATCGGCGCCGCTATGCGCTCGGAATCATGGGCCGCGACGCCGGCGAGGTCGAGCAGGGTGTCGATCTCGGTGTCCGTCGGCGCCGTGGTTCCCAGGTCGGCGGCGAACGCCGCGAGCCACGAACGACCGTCGATGTCAGGTGCTTCGGCCATGGGCGCAGAGGATAGGGAGTCAGGCGTCTGCGCGGACGATCTCCGGTGGGTCATACACCCGCACCGTCGGGGCGTGGCCGCTGACGGGTTCGACGTCGACCACGCACGTGTGGGCGGTGGGTCCCTGCGCGAGGCGCGACGTCCCCTTGTCGCGGGTCAACACGTTGGGATTCCCGGCGCGGCAGGTTCCGTCCTCGTCCGGGTCGTACCAGGCCCCCGTCGAGATCTGGAGCACGTCCGGGCTGACCGCGTCGTCGATCACAGCCCCGGCGAGACACGCGCCGCGGTCGTTGTGTATCCGCACCACGTCGCCAGATGCGATCCCACGCGCCGCTGCAACGTCGGGATGCATGCGGACCGGTTCGCGGCCGGCGACCTTGGACGCCTGGCTGAGCTCGCCATGGTCGTACTGGCTGTGGAGACGCGCCGCAGGCTGATTCGACACCAGGTGGAGAGGATGCCGATCAGACCCCGCGCCACCGACCCGCTCGTAGGGCTCCATGAACGTGGGGTATCCGGGGCAGTCGGGGTAGCCGAACCCGGCAACTGTCTCTGAGTACAGCTCGAGCTTGCCGCTCGGCGTCGGCAACGGCGACGCCTGCGGGTCGGAGCGGAAGTCCCCGAGGAAGACCTGGCGCGTCTCACCCATGGCTGCCATTCCGTCGTGTTCGACATGACCGGTCTGGCGAAACGTCTCGTAGTCCGGCGCATCGGGGCGCTCGACTCGATAGAGCTCGTACATCGTCTCGACCCACTCGTCCGCCGTTCGCCCTTCGGTGAACACCTCGCCGAATCCGAGCCGCTCGGCCAGCCGGGCGAAGATCCAGTAGTCGTCGCGGGCGCCTGGCGGAGGTTCGACCGCCTTGGTCATGGCGACGAGCATCGTCTCCATGCCGCCGAGATCGTTGCGTTCGAGCGGCGTCGTCGCCGGGAAAACGATGTCTGCCCGACGCGCTGTCGGTGTCCAGAACGGCTCGTGGACCGCAACAGTGTCCGGCCGCTGCCACGCCGCCGACAGACGGTTGAGGTCTTGATGGTGGTGGAACGGGTTGCCACCCGCCCAGTACACGAGGCGAATGTCGGCGAAGCTTGCTCGCCGGCCGTCGTGGTCGTAGCTCGCACCGGGCCCTTCGAGAAGCTCGCTGATCCGGGAGACCGAGATCACCTCGGTTCCCGCGGGGCGCGGCGGGAGTGGAAGGCCGGGCACTCTGGCCCTGCGCTGGCCGGCCCCGACGTTGCCTTGCGCTCCGAAGGGATACGCGACCCCGCCGCCGGGAAGGCCGATCTGCCCGAGAACCGCGCCCAGCGCGAACATCATCCAGTACGACTGCTCACCGTGGTCCGCCCGCTGGAGGGACAAGCTGAGGTTGATGAGGCTGCGCTTGGCCGCGAGCTCCCTCGCGAGATCGCGAACGGTTGCGACGTCGACACCGCAGATCTCCGCAGCCCAGGCCGCATCGCGCACCTGCCCGTCGTTGCTGCCGGAGATGTCGGCCCACACGTGCTCCCACCCGTGGCAATGGGTCGCCAGGAAGTCATCCTCGGACAGCCCCTCCGACACGAGGGTGTGGATGAGGCCCGTCATGAAGGCGACGTCGGTGCCGGGACGGATCGGTAGCCAACGCGGGGAGTACTCGGGGTCGATGTCGTCGCGCAGCGGCGAGACGTTGACCAGCTCGAGGCCTCGATCGACTGCCGTCCTCATCCACGACCGGGTGTGATGCGGGCCCTGGCCCCCGTAGGTGACCTGGGTGTTCGAGCTGCGGAGCCCACCGAAACACAGCATCAACTCGGTGTGCTCGGCGATGACGGACCAGGACGTCTGCTGGGCGATTCCGGCGTGATACCCCATACCGATGATGTAGGGGACCACCGTCTCCGCAGCCGACGCCGAGTAGGTCCCGCGCACGTCGGTGTAGCCGCCGAAATGGCGCATGAAGCGGTGAACCTGGGTGCCGGACATGTGGAACCGGCCCGCCGACCCCCAGCCGTACGAACCGCCGAACACCGACGGATACCCATGGTCGTCACGCACTCGCTGGAGCTCAGAGGCGACGAGGTCGAGAGCGTGCTCCCACTCGACCTCGACGAAGGGCTCGCGCCCGCGGAGGTGGGTAGCTGCGCCGGGGCCGTCTCGCAGCCACGACCGTCGCACTGAGGGCTGTTCGACGCGCAGCGAGGCCCTGTCGATGAGAGCTTCGCCCAGCGGAGAGGGATCCGGATCCAACTCGTGGCCGCGCACGGCGACGACCTCGCCATCGACGGTATCGACGGTGAAGGGACCGAAGTGGGTCCCCAAAGCGGTCGTTCGGACCTGGGGGGAACGGGACATCCCGGTCAGGTTAGGCACTCCTCAATCGCATGACCCGACTCACGACCACGCCGCGTCGAGCCGATGGAGACACATGGCGTCGACGATCACTTCGCAGGAGCGCGCCCACCCTGATCTCGAGTGGTTGATCCCTGCGCTCTGGCCCGAGGCATCGCCGGAGTACTGCGTCGGGACTCGACCGGGCTGGACCGCGTTCGTCGCCAACCCGAGCGTCGAGGAGTGCCACCTCCTGGTCCCGCTCCTCCCATCGCGAGCGGCATCCCAGGCAGTGCGGAGATACCACGACGGTGCGTCCCTCAGATCGCGGTTGACCATGTCCGCCACCGAAACCGCGCTGCGCCTGGGCGTCGGTCGGCTGCTCACGCCGCGCATCGTCAGCATCGAGCAGGCGGATTCGGGCATCGTCGACGCGATCGAAGCGGGCATCGGCCGATCGATCGGTTCCTTCGGGGTCACGCTCGGGCCTCGCCGGGCAAACCGCAAGCCCGTGCTCCAGCTCTTCGACGCAGCGGGTGACACGGTCGGATTCGCAAAGATCGCTGTCGACGACTTCACCTCGGAGATGGTCGCGCGGGAGTCGACCTGGATCGCACGGGCAGCCGCCAGCGGCGATCCCGCGCTTCGCGTCCCCGAGCCCCTCTGGGTCGGCGACTTCGACAGCCGGCCGATCTCGGTCATCGGCGCCAGCTGGGCCCTGCGTCGGCGCCCGCGAGCGACCCGTCCGTCGCCCTCTCTCGTTCGAGCGATCCATCGCCTCAGCGCACCACGCCGCACCAGCGTCGGCGACTCGTCGCCAGCGCTGGCCCTCCGCGGAGGTCCCTGCGCCACCGCTCGCCTCGCGATCGAGCTCGCATCGGAGCGCCTCGCCCACCCTGCGCTGATCGGAGCCTGGCACGGCGATCTCACGCCGTGGAATCTGCTCAGCACCCGCGACGGTCGCGTCACGATCGACTGGGAGACCGCCGAAGATGGCCACCCCCTCGGCGCGGACGCGCTCCACCACGAGGTGGCGGTGGCAATGCAGCTCCACGGTCAGGGACCAGCCGAAGCGCTCGGAATCGCTCTCCAAGGCTGGCCGAGCCAGGCGATCGCCCTCGGCCTCACGTCGGCGGACGCGCGCGCCGTGGTCGACGTCCTGTTGTTGGAGTACGTGCGCCGCGATCTCGATCTCGCCGACGCCGGTCGCACCGAGAGCGGGCTGGGCGCAGCCGCCATGAGGGTTCTCGAGCAGTGAGGGCCCAGGAGCAGTGACCGTAGGGCGCGCGGGCCGCGACAGCCTGCTGTCTGGGGGCTCGGCCCTCGCGGGGCTGGCAGCCGGATTCGGCACCGTTGTCCTTGTCGCCCACACCCGGGGCGCCGAGACCGCCGGTGTGATGTTCGGGGCGATCGGCCTGTTCACCATCCTGTCGACGGTCTGCAAGCTCGGGACCGAGACGACGTTCGTGTATTACGCCGGCCACCAGCGTGGGAGCACCGGAGTCGAACGACATGCGCTGGTGGGCCTGCTTCGTCGAGGGCTGGTCCCGGTCGTCGCTGCGTCGATCGCCGTGGCGGTCCTCGTCGCCGCGCTCGCGGACCCGATGGCCCAGGTTCTCATCGACGACGCCAACCGCGACTCCTATCGAACCTTTCTTCTGGTTCTCGCGCCGTTCGTCCCCATCTGGGCCCTCACCCTCCCGCTGCTCGGCATCACCCGCGGGCTCGGCGATCTCGTCCCCACAGCGGTTGGCCTTCAAATCGTCCAGCCGCTGCTCCAGCTCGCACTCGTGTCGGCGGCGCTCGCAACCGGACTCGGGGCCGAAGCGCTCGCCGCCGCCTGGGCATTGCCGCTGGTCGCAACCCTGCTCGTCGCGGTCCACCGGGTGGCCACCGCGGTGCGGGATGCACCAGTCGACCCCACGGTCGCCGCCGCTGCTCCGCCAGCGCGAGAGTTCTGGGGCCACGCCACCCCACGCGGACTCGCGGGAACGCTGTCGATGGCCGTCGACCGCCTCGGGGTCGTTCTCGTCGGCAGCCTCGGATCGGCGGCGATGGCCGGTGCGTGGACGGCGATCACTCGACTTCTCGGCATCTGCCTCCGGGTCGTCCACGCGATGAGTCAGGCCCTGAATGCCCGACTTCCCGCGCTGCTCGGAGCTGGGCGCACCGCAGCCGCACTGGGCCAGGCCCGCTTGGCGACCTGGTGGACGATCGCGCTGTTGACACCTGTGTTGATCGTCGCGGCCATCTTCCCCGGCGCGGCCCTGGGTCTGTTCGAGATGGACGACATGCCCGGTGCGAGCGGGGCACTTCAGGTGGCCGTGGGTGCTGCCGCGGTGATCGTGGTGTTGGCCCACACCGACAACGTGCTGCTGATGTCGGGGCGGAGCGGCCTCGTCCTGCTCGACGGAATTCCCAGTCTGCTCGCACTGATCGGGCTCACAGCGCTGCTCCTCCCCGACCATGGTCTCGTTGGCGCTGCAGTTGCATGGGTCGTCAGCGCCACGATCTACCGCGTCCTGGCGTTGGTGCAGGTGAGATGCCTCCATGGACGCTGGATCCTCACGCCGCAGATCGTCCGGGATGCGATTTCCCTTGCCGTGGTCTGTCTCGGCATCGCCGCTGGTGTGCGAGTGCTCGTGGGAGACGGACTGATCGCCGCATGCGCAGCTGGAACGATCGTCCTGCCCGCAGCCGGCGCGGCCATGCTGGTCGTCTCGCGCCGCAACCGCGGGCCCGCCGATCAGGTCGGCGGAGCTGCCACCGAATCAGCCCCTGCCCCACTTCGCCGTTTCCGAGTCGTGGAGCCCGCCCGTGTCTGAACGGTCCCATCGGCAGCTGCGACACGCCGCGCTCTTCGCCGTCGCCTCGCTTCTGGTGGCCGCCTGCTCCAGGGGCCCCTTGGTCCCAGACGGGGCCTCGGCAGCCACCGAACCCGACGGACCTCCCCCACGGCCGGCGGTCGAGGACGCCGGCAACGGCACCACGGCCACCCCCGCATCCTCATCGACGGTGCCCACCGATGACGGGCTCGTCTGGTCCGACGAGTTCGACGGAGACGCTCTCGGGCCGGACTGGGGCCTCGAGACCCCGCTCTTGGGTTCGGGGGACGCGTCGGTACACATCTACCAACCCGAGGCCATATCGGTCGGCGAGGGGGTTCTTCGCATCGAGGCGACGCGACTCCCCGAGGCGTTGCAGATCGACGACGATTCAGACGGTGTTGTGGACCGGACGATCACCTGGCAATCCGGCTTCATCACCACCAGAGGTCACGTGGAATTCCTGCACGGCCGCTTCGAGGCCCGCGCGAGGGCGCCGGAAGGCCAAGGCCTGTGGCCCGCGATCTGGCTGCGCCCCCTCGACCGCGTCTATGGCTGGTGGCCGCGCAGCGGCGAGATCGATGTGATGGAGATGCTCGGCCACGACCCAGGCACCGCGCACACCACCGCGCACTGGTGGAACGACGGGCATCGATTCGACCCGCTCGGCCATCCGCTGACCCCGACCGACGACGGTTTCCACGTCTTCGCGCTCGAGTGGACGCCCGATGAGTTGGTGTGGACCATCGACGGAGAAGAGGTTCGCCGACTCGACGAGTGGACCACCGATCTCGGCGACGGCGCCGCTCCCTTCGACCAGGCCTTCTACCTCAACATCAATCTGGCAGTGGGTGGAAGCTGGCCGGGCGATCCCGACGACACGACACCGGACGGCGCCGCATTCGAGGTCGACTGGATTCGGGTGTACCAGACGGCCGAACACGCTGGTCAGAGCTGAGTTGGGGTTCATCGGTTTGCCTTCACCTGCTGTCGAGGCGGCCGATGGAGATCCATGCGCCCCCGCCGAACCCTGTTCGGTCTCGCGCTCGCCGTCACACTGACCGCGTGCGCTGGATCCATCGACAGCCCGCAGGAATCCTCAGCATCGGTGCCAACCCCTGCCGGCGCCCCAGCGTCTGCGGGTGACTCGACGACCGAGCATCCAGACCTGCCGGTGCTGTCCGAGACGACGGCTCCCACAGCCTCCGCCGACCCTGCTGTACCCCTCCCCGCTGCGGCCCCCGTGTCGAGCGAGGCGCCGGTGTCGAGCGAGGCGCCGGTCTCGAGCGCCGTGGATACCGCTCCCGCCCACACACCGACGACCGCCGGATCAGCTCCGAGCACGAGCACCGCATCGCCGACAACCGATCCCGCCGCACCACCGACGACCGACGCTGCTCCGCCCGCGGTCCCGGCACAGATCGTCATCGACGACCGCCCGCCGACCGGCGATCTCCAGCTCGATGAGCCCGAGGAGGGCATCATCCGAAACGGCGACGGCAACATCGTCACCCTCGACCAAGCGGGTGCACTGGCCTGCGCCGCCGCGGAGAACGTGCTGACGGCGCTCGACGAGGGCAGTGACACCTCCGTCGCCGTCGCCGATCTTCGGTCGTGGGCGGACCAGTCGTCACGGGTTGCGGTGCGAGATGTGGTGGGGGCGATGAACGATCCGGTGACCTTCGCCGAGGTTCTGCCGGTCCTCGAGGTCTGCGTGGCAGAAGGACACGAGCTGTGATCAGCAACACCCGACGTTCGACGAAAGCCCGCCGACGGCGCTCGTACCTGGTGCTCTTCTTGCTGTTGGGCGCCCTGATGTCGACGCGATACGCGAGCGACGCAGAAGACGCGTCCGCCAACAGCGCGTGGTCCAACGACGCTCACCCGCCGATCGACATCGCCACGCTCGACAACATCCCCGTCGAGACCTGGGGCGTCTCGGGTCAGAACCCCGGACAGACCCAGACCCCGTCCCTCGATGTCCTCGTCTGGGACATCCAGCAGGTGGGCGACCGCATCTTCGTGGGAGGCGGCTTTCTCAACGTCCAAGAGGACGAGAACGCCACGCCGATCCCCCAGCCCTACCTCGCGGCCTTCGACCTCGACACTGGCGAGTGGGAGTCGACCTGCACGCCCGACTTCGACCGCATCATCTACGCGCTCACGGTCAACGCGAGGGGCAAGCTTCTGGTGGGTGGCGAGTTCACCGAGGTCAACGGCCAGCCCCGCGAAGGTCTCGTGGCGCTGGACCCGGACACCTGTCAGGTCGATCCGCTGTTCGAAGGGGCCGTCGAGCGCCCGTGGTCCTCCAAGCGGGCAATGGTGCGCGAGCTCGAGGTCGTCAACGGCGAGCTGTACGTGGTGGGCAACTTCAGCCATGTCATCGGACCCAACGGCCAGCGGGAGCGGGTGTACAAGTCCGCGAGGATGAACGACAAGTGGGGAACCCTCGACCCCAACTGGAAGCCCAACGTCAGCGGTTCGTCCATCTGGGGCATCGCCGTCGACGACGTACGGGGCCGGGTCCACTTCGCCGGCTACTTCACGTCGGTCAACGGTCAACCCAACTCGGGCTACTTCCACACGGTCGACACCGCGACCGGCGCCAGCGTCGGCGGCCTCCAGCCCCTGCCGCGCAACTACCCCAACGGCCAGCCGGAGATGTTCGACGTCGCAATGGGGATCGACACGGTGTTCGTCGCAGGCGAACAGCACATCGTGCAGGTGCTCGACGCGTCGGACCACACGATGCTCGGGTTCCATCACACCGGCAACACAGGCTGCCCGGGCTACGGCTACGACCACTTCATGTACTGCAGCGGGTTCAGCGGTGGGGCCTACCAAGTTGCCGAACGCATCGGCGACATCGTGTTCTCCGGCTGTCACTGCACGCGCGACGAGCGCTACGGGATCCTGTCGCACTACGAGAGCTACAGCGACACCCGCCAGGCGCTCAAGGTGATCATGGCCTACGACGCCAGCACGGGCGAGCTCATCGAGACCTTCGACCCCGACGCCACCGTCACCAAGGACGGTGCGTGGACCGTCGCATCGGACACCAACGGTTGCCTGTACGTGGGCGGTGACTACGAGAACATCGGCGTCGAGGCACAGCTCGGCAGTTGGGCCGGCGGCTTCATCAAGATGTGCCCGAGCGGTTGGGAACCGCCCGGTCCTGACGTCGATCCGCCGACCGTCCCTGCCAATGTCGTCGGAACCGACCTGGGCGGCGGAAACGTGCAGCTCACGTGGGACCCGTCAACAGATCCGTCGGGCGTCCAGAGCTACCTCATCTACCGCAACGGGGCCTACATCGGCTGGACGCCAGGCGGCGTCGAGCAGTACACCGACGTCGGCCTGACCGAGGGTCTCACGTATCAATACGAGCTCAGGGCCGTCGACCCGATTCCCAACCAGAGCGAGAAGTCCGCCCCGGTGGTGGTCACACCTGGTGGCCCCGACCTCGAGCCTCCGACGGTGCCCGGCGGGGTCGTCGCAACGGACCTCGGCGGCGGATCGGTCCAGATCGATTGGACCGCATCGACGGACAACGTCGGCATCCAGAGCTATCTCATCTACCGGGATGGCGGATACGTCGGCTGGACGCCGGACGGCACCGTCACGATCACCGAGAACGGTCTCACCGAAGGGCTGACCTACAGCTACGAAGTCCGCGCCGTCGACCTCGCCAGCAACCAATCAGCCAAGTCAGCACCTGTCACCGTCACACCTGGTGGCCCCGATCTCGAGCCCCCGACAGTCCCCACCGATCTGACGGGCATCGATCTCGGCGGCGGCTCGGTCCAGCTCGACTGGACCGCCTCGACGGACAACGTCGGCCTGTCGAGCTATCTCATCTTCCGCAACGGCCTCTACGTGGGCTGGATCGCGGCGGGAACCGAGACCTACACCGACATCGGACTGACACCCGGACTCACCTACACCTACGAGGTACGAGCAGTCGACCTCGCAGGAAACCGCTCGGACAAGTCGGCGCCGGTCGTGATCACGGTCGGCCCGTGAGGGCCCGTTGCGGAGAAAGCGAGCGCAAATGAGCATCACCGACTCGACGCCCCAGGTCACCGACATCGCGGGTGCGATGGCCGCGATGAAGCGCCGCTGGTGGCTGATCGCCCTCGTCGGAGTGCTGGGGGCCGCGGCTGCAGCCGGCTATGCCACCAGACAAGCAACGGCGTACACGGCCTACTCGACGGTCCTCGTCAACCCACTCGGTCTCGAACCCACCCAGGCCCTGTCGTCCGGTTCGGTGGATCTCGAGGTGGAGGAAGAGCTCGCCGCCTCCTATGTCGTCGCTGCGGACGCTGTGACACGGCTCGACGGCGTCGCCGTGAACTACGTCGATGATGACGACCCCGTCCGCGGGCTCCGTCGCGCCATGGTGATCACCGGCCGGGGCGAGCGCGTCCTCGAGCTGTCGTTCAGCCACGCCGATCCGCAGGTAGCCCGCTCGGTGACCGAGGCGTACACGGCCGCGTACCTGGACAGCCGACTCGAGCTCCTCACAGCCTCGAAGGCCGAGGCCCTCGCAGCCCTCGACGCACGCCAAGCACAACTCCAACTTCAGCTGGATGAGGTGAACAGTCAGCTCGAGACCCTCGAATCCGAACGCGACCGTGCAACCGCCGCGGCAGTGGAGAACGAACTACCTCCCCCGTCGATCGACAGCCAGGAGACGGCGGCACGATTCGAACAGACACAGCTGCTCAGCAGGCTCGCCGACGTCGAGGAGGAGCGGGCCGACCTCGAGTCGCTCAGTTCCCGCTCGGGTGAACTGATCGGCCCGCCGCAGCTACCGAGCGCGCCGACCACTCCTGCAGACATCCAGGTGATCATCGCCGGTGGCGTTCTGGGGCTGCTGCTCGGCGCAGCCCTCGTGTGGCTGCTCCATCGCTCGGCCGCCCGATTGGGCTCTCCAGAGGAGCTGCTGCGGCGAGCCGGCGTTCCGGTCGTCGGCAGCGTGCAGCGTCCGGCGTCGATCAGCAGCGCAGCGCATCAGGGCGCCGGAGCTGACTACGCCTTTCTGGCCACGACCGTTCTCGCCCAGGCCGAGGCACTGGGTCAGACCCCACCGCTCGTCATCGCGGCGACGTCGGTCAGCAATGGCGACGCCGCCGCGACCACAGCGCTCAGCATCGGCCGCTCGCTGGCTGCCGGCCGCCGTGTGCTGGTGGTGTCCGCCGACCTCGAGAACGACGAGCTCGGCCTGGCACTGGGTCTCGACGGGCACCCCGGCGTGGCCGCCTACCTCCAGGGTTTGACCATCGCGACTCATCCGATCGGCCACAACCTCGAGGTGCTGCCAGCCGGCCGAACCGCCGACGCGGTGAACCTGGTGCGCAGCCCGCTCCTGCCTCAGCTCTTCATCGAGCTACAGAACCGCTACGACGTGATCCTCGTGACGACTCCGGGTCTCGGGACCCGGCCGGAGGCGGCGGCGGTCACCTGGCTCGCCGGTTCGGTCCTGCTGTGCCTCGACCCCGCCCGCGACACACGCGACCGCTTCGCTCGGGCGGTCACCCTGCTCGACGAGCTCGGCACGCCGGTGCTCGGTGCAGCAACCGTCGACGGCGGGCGCCGCGGAGGGCCCACCGGTGGACGTGCGACGGCACCAGCGACACCGCTCCCCTCGCAGGCATCCCAAGCAGCGACACCGCAGGGGCCCGTGTCACCTGGCACCTGGCCGGCCGCCTCGTCCAGCACGCCCGCCTCTTCCTCGGCTGGGCCCAACCCATGATCACCGCGGCACCGCTCGCTGATCAGGCGCCGTCGCGAGCGCCTTCCCGATTCGCCCCGGGCTGGATGGCGCCGACGCTGATCGCCGGCTTTCCCCTGTGGTGGGCGCTGGGTCTGGGAGAGCTCATCTTCTCCGTGGCTGGTGTGGCCATGCTCTGGGACCTCTCGCGCCGAAGTTCGGTCATCGTCCCGCGCACCTTCGGGCTGTACGCCGCCTTCATCATCGTCGTCGCCGCATCGGGGCTGATGCTCGACCGCCCGAGCGCCGTCCTCGGCTGGCTGACCCGGACCTCCCAATACGTCGGCGTCGGGGTACTGCTCCCCTACTGCCTCACGCACCGTCGCCACCTGACGAGCACCCGCCTGCTGCGCGCTCTCGTGTGGCTGTGGATCTCGGCGGTGACGGGCGGGGTTCTCGCTCTCGTGCTCGGCCCCGTGTCGTTCCCCACGCCGATGAAGATGATCCTTCCCGGCGGCATCACAGCCAACCCGTTCGTCTTCGAGCAGATCAACCCATCGCTGGCCGACGTCGACGGCTTCCTCGGCTTCACGTCTGTGCGCCCCAAGGCTCCGTTCACCTACACCAACGGATGGGGCGCCGCACTCGGGCTCTTGTTCCCCGTAGCCGCGTTCGCCTGCGTCCGCGACGTGGGTATCCCCCGCGCGCTCGTGCGCGCCACGGTCGTCGTAGGTGCCATCCCCATCGTGTTCTCCCTCAACCGCGGCCTCTGGCTGTCGATCACCGCCGGAGTCGCCTACGGAGCCGTCCTCCTCGTGCGCCGCCACGGTTCGCGCGTGGTGGTGGGGTTGATCATCGGCGCGATGGTGACCGCTGCCGTCATCGCCGTGTCGCCGCTCGGCTCGCTGATTCAGCAACGCGCCGAAACCGGCCACAGCGACGAAGACCGAGCCGAGCTCTACCACCACGTGATCGATGAGCTGAAGGACTCGCCGTTCATCGGGTATGGCGGCCCACGCCAGAGCGAGGACGGTCCCCCGCTCGGGACACACGGCCAGCTCTGGATCATCCTCTTCAGTCACGGCCTCCTCGGTGCCGTTCTCTACTTCGGGTTCATCGCCGTGAACCTCATCGAGAGCGCAGGGGGTCGAAGCGAGATGGAGCTCGTGTCCCACACGATCCTCGCTGTCTCGGGCCTCCAGGTCTTCTTCTACGGCCACGTGCCCCAGCAGCTGGCGATCATCTTCATCGCCATCGCGATCGGCGCACTGTGCCGGTTCGAGGCTGTCGAACGAGCCGAGCGACGCGACCTCGAAGCGCTCCGTCGTCGTGCCCCTGACCCAGCAACACCCTCCCGCGAATCGGAGTCCAGCCATGAGTGGCGACACCCCTGACGTGACCGTGATCATCGCGACCCGCGATCGACCCGAACTGCTGCGCCGTGCGCTGGACGGGATCATCGCCTCCGAGTACGAGGGCGCTGTGGAGTGTCTGGTGGTGTTCGACCAGTCCACACCGGACACGGCGATCGAGATGGCCGCGCCGGGGCGGCGGGTGAGCACGACGCGCAACAGCAGGAGCCAGGGACTCGCGGGCGCTCGGAACACGGGCATCCTCCAGGCCGAGACCAAGCTCATCGCGTTCTGCGACGACGACGACGAGTGGCTCCCCGGGAAGCTGAGCAAGCAGGTCGCCGCGCTGAACGCCCATCCCGAGGCCCACTTCGCCGCCACCGGGATCGCGATCCGCTACAAGGATCAGGACACCGAGCGGCTTCCGGTTCCCGAACGGCTGACGCACGAAGGCTTTCTGGCCGACCGCATGACGGAGGTACATCCCTCCTCGTTCCTCGCCGAACGCGAATGGCTGATCGGCCACGTCGGGCTGGTCGATGAGAATCTGCCTGGCAGCTACGCAGAGGACTACGACCTGTTGCTGCGCGTGGCAAAGGCCGGGCCGATCGCCGTGGCGCCCGAACCGCTGGTGCGCATCTGGTGGCACGGTGCGAGCTTCTTCTTCGAGCGTTGGAAGATGATCGACGACGCGCTCACCTACCTACTCGACAAGCACCCCGAGTTCGAACGCAGCCGCGTTGGCAAGGCCCGAATCCTGGGGCAACAGGCCTTCGCCCAGGCCGCGATGAAACAGCGCGGCAGGGCCGCTCGTACCGCCCTCGCAACGCTTCGGCTGTCACCGCTCGAGAAGCGGGCGTTCCTCGCGATGATTGTCGCGACCGGTGCCATCTCCGCAGAGCGAGCGCTGGCGTTTGCCCACCGCTTCGGCAAGGGCATCTGATCGTGGCGCTTCCCCAGTCACACCCGTCAACGCCTGGACCCGGCCTTCGGCCGGTCGACTCGGAGCGCTATCGCTCCGCACAGGCCGCCGAGGCAGCATTCGATTTCCAGCAAGCACACGTGGGGCGCCCCGAAACCGAGAGCTTGCGGTACCGGCTCAGCCGACCCGCGGCCGCGGCGGTCAAATGGGCGGCGCAGTCATACGGTTCGTTGACCGCCGGTCGGCGCGCGACCCCCGACTTTCTGGTGATCGGCGCGAAGCGGGCCGGCTCGACGACGCTATACCGCGGCCTGGTGGACGCGGGTGGCATCGCCCCGATGTTCCCGCGCCGCGAGAACCGCAAGGGCGTCTACTTCTTCGACGTTCATCACAGCCGTGGTCGCCGCTGGTACCTCGGCCACATGGCGACCCGTGCCTCACTTGTAGGGAACGGGTCCGTCGCGACCGTGGTCGGCGAGGCGAGCCCGTACTACCTGAGCCATCCACTCGCGGCGCAGCGGGCGGCGGCATTGCTCCCAGACGCCAAGATCGTCGCCGTTCTGCGCGACCCCATCGAGCGGGCGCACAGCCACTACCGGGAGCGCTGGAAGCAGGGGGTCGAGTACCTCGAGAGCTTCGACGAAGCGGTCGAGGCGGAGAACGAGCGGCTCGCTGGCGAGGTCGAACGGATGCTCGCCGACCCCACGTACGTGAGCTGGAACCACCTCAACTTCGGCTACCTCGAGCAGAGCAGGTACGGCACCACGCTCGGGCGCTGGTACGAGCATTTCCCGGCCGACCAGATCCTGGTGCTGCGCGCCGAAGACCTCTACGGCGATCCCGCAACCGTGATCAACCAGGTGCGCTCGTTCATCGGACTCCCCACCGCGGTCGACATCGACGTGGCTCACCACAACAAGCTCGAGCCGGGCCGCATCAGCCCGCACACGGTCGAGTATCTCCGCACCCAGCTGGCACCCGAGGTGCAGCGCCTCGAAGAGCTCATCGGCCGGCCGATGGGCTGGGCAGTCAAGTAGCTCAAGGCCCGCCGACGAGGCGTCGATACCCGGGGGGATGAGTTCCACCCCCACTGAGGTGGCCGCGCCGGTTCTCCCGGCCCGGCCTGCCGGAAGCGATGTCGAGGCACTGGTCCCGCGGACCGACGTCTCGCCGAGCCACGACCGCAGTACCACTCGACCGGAGCTGACGGTCCTCGTTCTCACCGGAACGAGCGAGCATCCCTTCGATCGGCTCATCGGGTGGGTCGACAGTTGGTACACCCGCCAGATCGCCGACGGCCGTGACATTGCCGTGACCATCCAGTCCGGAACCTCCACCCTTTCGACCTCCGCCACTTCGATCCCGATGCTGACCGTCGAGGAGCTGCGCGCCCACGCGGTCGACGCCGATGTCATCGTGTGCCACGGCGGACCCGGAACGATCCACGACGCGTTGTCCGCAGGTGTTCGCCCCATCGTCGCACCACGATCCGGGGCAGCCGGCGAGCACGTCGACGACCACCAGCAGCGTTTCGCCGACTTCCTCGAACGGACCGCGTCGATCGACTCGGCCCGCGACGGAGAACGCCTTCACCAGCTTCTCGACGAAGCGCTCGCCGACCCCGCCGCCTACACCGCCGATACCGGCGCTCTGGTCTCGGCATCGGCAGACACAGACGACATCGGCCGGCGAATCGCCCGACTGGTCGACACCGGGCGGCGTCCTGGCCGTCGCCGCCTGACGCGCCGCTTCCAGCGCCCGGGCGCGTCGAGCGCCGAGCTCGACGTCCTCCTCGTCTGCTCCTCCGGTGGACACCTCCGCCAGCTGTGGCGCCTGATGCCATGGCTCGAGGACAACCAGCGGTCGTGGGTCACCTTCGACACCGCAGACGCGACCTCGCTGCTTGCCGCGGAAGACACGATCACCGCGCACTCACCGACCACGCGCAACATCCCCAACCTGCTGCGTAACGCTCGCCTCGCGTGGCGTCTCCTGCGTATGAACCCGCCCGACGTGATCATCTCGTCAGGAGCAGGCGTCGCCGTGCCGTTCTTCTGGTTCAGCCGCCTGATCGGAATCCCCACGGTCTACGTCGAGGTCTTCGACCGGGTGGACAGCGCGACCCTCACCGGACGACTGTGCCGCCCAGCGACCGACCTGTTCCTGGTGCAGTGGGAAGAGCAGACCAACCTCTACCGCAGTTGCATCCCGGTGGGCCACCTGCTGTAGCGGTCACTCCGGTCTGAAGCCCCACACCGCGTAGAGCGGGTCGCCCCAGTGGTTGGGCGGCGTGCGCACCTCGGCCTGCAGGTTCTCCCAGGGGCCGGTGATGCGGTGATACTCACCGACGATCGACACGTGGCCGCGGTCGTCGGTGGCCGACCAGCCGCGGATCACCTTGCTCGGAAAACATCGGTTGGAGAAGGTGTTGACGAGCACCCCGCCGGGCTTCAGGACCCGGTGCACCTCATCGAAGACCTCGAGCGGCCTGGCCAGGTAGTCCACGGACACGCAGCAGACGACTCCGTCGAAGGTGCCATCGTCGAAGGGCAGGACGGGGTGGCTGTTGAGGTCGTGGCGGATCCGCTCGGTCGCCTGCGGGTTGGCCGCCAGCTCCTGCTCGTTCATTCCGAGCACGGTCAGGTGCTCCGGCGCCTCGATGAAGTGGCTGATCCAGGAGCTCATCAGGTCGAGCACGACTCGACCGTCGCCTCCGAGCTCGAGCTCCTCGTACAGCGCTCCGACTGCGGCGATGGCTCCATCGTCGATGTGGGTCACCATGCGCGGCGGCGCATAGAAGGTGTCGTCGTCGGCGTCGATCCGTTCGAAGAACCCGTCGGGGAACCCGGCGTAGAGCGCGGTGTAGTCGCGCTGGTTCACGCCTCGCCGATCGTGCGGGCCGCCAGTGCCAACGCGGCGTCCGCGAACCGCAGCATGTTTGTCGCCCGCTCATCGGACCCCGTCGAGAGCCGGACGGTCTCGGCGACCCCTCCGTCCGCAGCGAGACAGGCGACCCAGCCATGACCGGCGGGGTCGCCGTACGGGTTTCCCGACGGGCCGGTCGCTCCGGTCTCGCCGATCCCCCAATCGGCGCGATAGCGAGACGCAGCACGACCGGCCTGATAGCGGGCGAACTCCTCCGTCGCGCCGCGCATGTCCCTCGGCGGCTCTTCCTCGCCGGCGAGCACGTAGCGCCCCGCACCCGTGTAGACGACCATTCCGCCGATGTAGAAGTCGCTGGCACCAGGCACCGCGACGAGTGCCGCGTTGATCAGCCCACCGGCAGCGCTCTCCGAGACGGCGACACGCTCGCCACGGCCTCGCAGTGCGGCTGCGACCTGCTCGGCGCGCCGTACGAGATCCTCGAAGGTGGGCGCGCTCACCCCAGCGCTCCGGTGATGGCGATCTCCGCCACCTCATCGGCGTCGAGACCGAGCACGTCTGTCAGCACGTCGAAGGTGTGCTGTCCCAGCGTGGGGGCCGGGGTTCTCGGCCCGTGGTCGTAGCCCGCGACCTTGTACTGATGCCCTGCATAGGGCACCCGTCCCATCTCGGGATGGTCGTGCCACCGGTAGAACCCACGATGTTCGTACTGCGGGTCGACCAACAGGTCGCTGCTGCGTTGCGCTTTGCCGGCCGGAATGCCGATGGCCGTCAGCTTCGCAGCGAGTTCGTGCGCGTCGTGGGCCGCCGTCCAGGCACCGAGCGCTTCGTCGATCTCGTCGTGCCGGGCCTGCCGCCCGACGAGCCCAGCCAGCTCCTCGGCTGTCCCCCACTCGGGCGAACCCATGAGCTCGACCAACCGCTGCCATGCCGCATCGTCCGGCACGCTGATGGCGCACCACTGGTCTTCGCCCTGGGTCGGGTACATCCCCTGTGGCGCGACGGTGAGATCTCGGTTTCCGCTTCGTCCCGCGACGCGACCATTGAGCTGGAGATCGAGGAACTCCGGAGCGAGGAGCTGCAAGCCGCACTCGAGCTGGGCCACCTCGATGTGGCATCCCTCCCCTGTCTCCTCGCGGCGGGCCAGCGCCGCGAGGATCGTCGGCGTGATGAAGCGCGGCGCGATCGTGTCGGTGTAGGCGAGATAGGGACCATCGGGCGGCAGATCCGGCCACCCGACCACCTCGTAGAAGCCGGCCATCGCACCGGCGTGGTAGCCGTAGCCGGCCACTTCCGACAACGGACCGCCGCTGGCGAGCAACGACGTGCTGACGAAGATCGCGTTGGGGTTGAGCTCTCGCACAGACTCCGCGTCGAAGCCGAGCCGAGCGAACGCGCCGGGAACCCACGACTCGATCACGACGTCCGCCCATTGGATCAACCGCTTGGCGACTTCGATGCCGCCTGGATTCTTGAGATCGACGTCGATGCCGAGCTTGGAGGTGTTGAAGGTGGCGAAGAAGTGGCTGAGGTTCACGTCGTCCGCGCCGTCGGGAACCCGGTCGGGGGCGAGGAAGGGCGGGTTGACGCGGAGCGGGTCGAGCCGCTCGCCGCTCTCGACCCGGACCACCGTCGCGCCGTGATCGGCAAGCGCCTTGGCGGTGATCGGCCCGACACCCACCCAGGTGAAGTCGGCGACCTTGACGCCCTCGAGCGGCAGGGACCGAGGTTCGCCATCGCGCGCCGCGGCGCGAGGCGGCACGGTCTCCAGCTCGGCGCGGATCTCGGCCCCGTGCTCGTCGACGTGCGGCGGCCGCCGGGTCGAGGGAAGGCGATGACCATCGAAGGTCGCGTGCCCACCGGGCAGTCGGACGTCCGGCACGTCCGTGGAATCCGTTGAGCCCGTGAGCTCGGCGGCAACCCAGGTCTCCCGGGCGGCGAGGTGGTCCAGTTCGAGAAGGTCGGTCACCGAGTTGATCGGTGCGATCGTCTCGCCGCAGGCCAGGGCCTTGCGCATCAAGGTGTCCCGGTCATGCAGAGCGCACAGACCGCCGATCGCGGCATGGACGTCGGCGAAGGTGTACTTGGCCGGCTCGCCCGACAGAACGCGGTGATCGAACGTGAGCCAGTCCTCGTCGCGGTAGCCCTCGTCGATGACGCCGTCCTCGATCATCCACTCGAGAAGAGAGTTCATCGTGGCGCCGCGCGGGATCGCGATCACCCAGCCGTCGGTCGCCTCGTGGCGAAGCTGCAGTTCGATTTGGAGTTTGGCGATCGTCCCGGACCGGTTGATGTCCGTCCCCTGGATGGCGTGGGCCTCCATCGCGTTGAGCAGGGTCCACGTCATGGCTGCCTGGGCGCTCACGTCAACGTGCTGAGGCGAACCGGTGGTGCGCATCCGGCCGTGGGCCACCAAGCCGGCGACCGCGGATTCGGCGCCGGTGTGTCGCCAGACCTGGGGAATCGACGCCTTCACGGGAGGGCGGTCTTCGGGCCCCTGAAGGGTCGCCGGTCCGCCCAGCGCCGCGAGCGTGATCTCCGCCGCCGGGTCGAGCGACCGTGGGCCGTCGAGCCCGAACGGCGTCACCTGAACGTGCACGACCGTCGGCTGAAGTGCGACGAGATCGTCGTGGGAGATGCCGGCGTCTGCGAGTGTCCCCGGAACACCTGACTCGTAGATCAGATCCGCGGAGGCGACCAGAGCGTCGAAGACGCTGCGGTCCGCTGGTTCGAGCAGGTCGATCACGATCGAGCGCTTGTTGCTGTTGTAGGCGCAGAATTGCAGCGAGGCGAGGTCCGACTCGTCGCCCGCGCGGAGCGGGGCCTCGCGTCGAGCCGAGCTTCCGCCCGCCGGTTCGACCTTGATGACATCGGCGCCGAGCTCCCCCAGAAGCCATGGACCGAGTTCGCCGCGATGGTCCGTGAGGTCGAGCACGCGCATCCCGTCGAGCGGGGCCACCTGCCCCTGTGGTTCCGCCTCGCTCGTGGTTGCCACTCACCCTCCCGTGGTGTCAGGCCAGAAGATAGTTTGCGGGCCGTGCCCGGCGAGCTGGATCCCGCGCTTCAGGCCCTCGACGGCGCTGTTCTCGACCTGGTGGGCGAACGCGCTCCCACGGCTGACGAGGCTCGCCGCCCCGATCTCGAGGTGATGCGGACTCTCGGCGACCGCGGGTTGCTGAAGCTCATCGTGCCGGAGAGTCTCGGCGGCCCCGAGGTCCATCCAACCGTGTTCATGGACTTCACCGAACGGGTGGCGTGGGCGAGTGGATCCGCCGGCTGGACGGCCATGACCTGCAACGAAGAGGCCGGCATCGCATCCGCGTTTCTGCAGGCCGAGACCATGGCCGCGCTCTACGCCGAGAACCCCACGGTGATCATCGCCGGCTCCGGTGTGCCAAACGGACGGGCGCGACGCGTCGAGGGCGGGTGGTCGATCACCGGCAACTGGGGCTTCGTGAGCGGCTGCACTGCGGCGGACAGGTGGATCCTGACCGCACTCGTCGACGGGTCGGACCCGCTCGAGCTGTGCCACTTCCTGATCGAGGCGGACGCGCGGCTCGTCGAGGACACCTGGGACACGACGGGGTTGCGAGGAACCGGATCCCACAACGTGGTGCTGGAGGACCGCTTCGTCGAGGACCGGTGCACCGGCGTCGCGCCCAGCATGACCCTGCCGAGACCGGACGCGCCCTTCTACCGCCTGCCGAGCGGGCTGCGGTTTCCGTTCCCCAAGGTGGGGGTCACGGTGGGGCTCGCCCGCCGGGCCATTCACGAATTCGGCGAGCTCGCCGGTGCCAAACAGCCGCTCAACCTGAGCTCGAGCCTTCGTGAGCGGGCCGACGCTCACTCGGCGATCGCACGGGCGACGGCGCTGGTGGGTTCGGGCGATGCCTGGGCTCGCGACCGGCTCGAGGCCGTGTGGGCCATAGCGAGCGCAGACGACCCGATCCCCGCGGAGCTGCATGCCGAGGCCCGGCTCGCCTGCTCGCACGCGGCGGCGTCGTGCATCGAAGCCGTGGAGCTGCTGGTCGCCGCAGCGGGCACCACCGCCAACTTTCGGTCGAGCCCCCTGTCGCTGATCCGCAGCGACGTGCGCGCTGTCGCCGGCCACTTCATGGTCGCCGCATACCAGATGAACACCGCCGGTCGAGTCCTGCTCGGGCTCGACCCCGGCGACCGAACGTTCTGATCGTTTCATCCGAGGCGAGGCCACCAGGGTTCAATCGACGGTGCAGTCCCCAGGGCTGAGCCGCACCGCGATGCCCTCGAGATCGGGGCTCACGGCGGCGAAGCGTTCGAACACCAGCGGATCGTGACCCGGGACGATCACGCCGTCTGGACCAGCGAGGCGGCGCAGCGTGTCGTACCCCTCGATCATCGCAGCCACGTCCACCACGATCGGGAATGGCCGCACCTCGTCCATGTTGGCGTAGTAGTGGGTGGAGTCCGACGCGAGCACCGTGACCCCCGAGGGCGTCTCGGCCCGCACCACCTGGAGTCCACGGGTGTGGCCGCCGATGAGGTGGAGCGACAGCCCAGGGGCCAGCTCGACATCGCCGTCGTGGAAGCGGACCTTTTCGGCGAACACCCGCCCCACCATGTCCTGCACGTGACGGACGTTGAAGGCGTGGCGAAACGCCGGGCGGGTCATGTCACGCCCGGTTGCGAAGGCCATCTCGGCGTCCTGGGCGTGGAACGTGGCGTTGGGGAACTGGTTGACCCCGCCTGCGTGGTCGTAGTGGAAGTGGGTGAGGATCACATCCTGCACCGCGTCCGCCTCGATGCCGACCAGCGAGGCGCACTCAGCAGCCGTTCGCAGGAGGGTGCGTTTGCGTGCTGCGGCGTCGTCCGCTTCGAACCCGGTGTCGACCATCCAGGACTGCCCGGTCTCTCGGTCGATCACCGCCCACACGAAGTAGTCCATGGGCATCGGTGCGTCGTCGTGCGGGTCCCCGCCGATGAAGTGCTCACCCCGCACCGCATCCCGCTCGGCGTACTTCATGGCATAGACGTCGTACACGGCACCCCTCCCCCTCATGTCTCCTGCCCTGTGTCCCCACTCGTTCTGCCAGCTTCCAGGGACACTGGGTTGTCCGCAGAAGCTGGCAGAACGGTAGCGGATTCGAGGGTGTCGAACAGTTGTTAGAGCGACCTAACAGTTGTTTGATAGGGTGATCGCCGTGGCGCGCCAGCTCGACATCCGCTCCGACCTTCCACCACCTGCCTCTGCGGGAGAAGTGGTGCGGCAGCGCATCCTCGACGAGGCGGCGCACCTCTTCCTCACCAACGGCTACGCCGAAACCACGCTGCGCAAGATCGCCCCGGCCGTTGGCATGAAGGCCGGGTCGATCTATCACCACTACGCCTCGAAGGACGAGATCCTCGAGGCGATCCTCGTCCGCGGGATCGAGGTGATGGTGGCGTCGTTCCACGAGGCGAAGGACGCGACCGAAGGTGCACCGACAGACGCCCGCATCGCGGCGCACATTCGAGCCCACCTCGGTTCGCTGTTCGAACACGGGCCCTACACCGCCGCCCACGTCACCACCTGGCACACCGCGCCGGTCGAGATCCGCCAACGCATCGTGCCCGTCCGCGACGGCTATGAAGCACTCTGGACCGACATGCTCCACGAGATGGCCGACGCAGGCGAGGTCGCCGCGAGAGACAGCGTCGCCATGACCCGCCTCATTCTCTTCGGATCGATGAACAGCAGCATCGAGTGGTTCGATCCCGCGGGCGACCGCTCCGTCGACTGGCTCGCCGAGGCGATCACACACCAGTTCTGGGCAGGCGTCGCGCCCGTCCGCAGGGGGAAGGCATCGCGATGAGACGCTACGACTCTCGCATCGACACCGGATCGGCGACCTTCGAGGAGAACCGAGCGGCCTACACGCAACTCGTGAAGACACTGCGCGAACGCCAGGAGTTCGCCATCTCCGGGGGCCGCGGGCGGGAGCGATCGATCGAGCGGCACCACGAGCGGGGAAAGTTCTTGGCCCGCGACCGCATCGACATGGTGATCGACCACGGCACACCGTTCCTCGAGTTCTCGACGATGGCCGGATGGGAGCAGTACGAGAACAGTGCGCCGGGGGCCGGGATCATCACCGGAATCGGCGTCGTCCAGGGCCAGCCGTTCGTCTTCATCGCGAACGACGCGACGGTCAAGGGCGGCTCGCTGCTCCCCGTCAGCATCAAGAAGCATGTCAGGGCCCAGGAGATCGCCGAGCAGAACCAGCTCGGCGTCATCTATCTCGTCGACTCCGGCGGTGCGTTCCTCCCGCTCCAGGACGACATCTTCCCCGACAAGGACCACTTCGGCGGCAGCTTCTACCGGCAGGCTCGGCTCTCGGCCCAGGGCATGCCGCAGATCTCGGTCGTTCTCGGCGGCTGCACGGCAGGCGGCGCATACGTACCCGCTCTCAGCGACGAAGTGATCATGGTGGATGGAATCGGCCGCATCTTCCTCGGTGGCCCTCCGATCGTGAAGGCGGCGCTCGGCGAGATCATCGAGCCTGACGACCTCGGCGGCGCAGTGGTCCACACTCGCACCAGCGGCGTCTCGGACTACATGGCCTCTGCGGAGAAGGAGGCATACGGCAAGCTCCGCGAGATCTGCGAGACCACCAACCAACGCACGATCGACGCCCGGCAGGGCTGGCTCGACTGGGTCGAACCGCGGCCGCCTCACTACGACCCGCACGAGATCTACGGGATCATCAGCGCCGACGACCGCATCGGCTTCGACGCCCGTGAGATCATCGCCCGCATGGTGGACGGCTCGGAGTACGCCGAGTTCAAACCCGAATGGGGCGACTCCATCACCGTCGGTTTCGCCCGGATCTGGGGCCACCTTGTCGGCATCATCGCCAACAACGGCATCATCTTCAGCGAGAGCGCCCTCAAGGCAACCCACTTCATCGAACTCTGCGAGCAGCGGCGGATCCCGCTCCTGTTCCTCCAGAACACCACCGGCTACATGGTGGGCTCCGACGCCGAGGCCGGCGGCATCGCGAAGAACGGCGCCAAGATGGTTGCCGCGGTCGCCAACGCCACCGTGCCCAAGTACACCGTGCTGATCGGCGGGTCCTACGGCGCAGGCAACTACGGGATGTGCGGCAGGGGCTTCAACCCACGCTTCCTCTTCGCCTGGCCAAACAGCCGGATCGCGACGATGTCGGCCGACACGGCACAGACGGTGCTCGTCGACATCCGCCTCGCCGGTATGCGGGGGGCCGACACGACCGACGAAGAGATCGCCGCCCTGCGAGCCGAGGTCGCCGAGCAATACGAGACCCAGGGCGATCCGTACTACGCCACCAGCCGGCTGTGGGACGACGGGCTGATCGACCCACTCGACACCCGGGATGCTCTGGGCTTGTGTCTCGCTCTCGCTGCCCGACAGGACGAACCGGAACGGGGCCCTGGCCTCGTCTACCGGATGTGAGGTGGCGATGAAACTGCTCGTTGCCAACAGAGGCGAGATCGCTCGCCGGGTGTTCCGCACCGCCAAGGACCTGGGCTGGTCCACCATCGCGTGCTACGCCACCCCCGACGCCGAAGCGGCCTTCGTGCAGGAGGCCGACGGCGCTTTCCACATCGGCGGCGCCGACCTGGCCGACTCCTACCTCAACCAGGACAAGATCCTCGACGCGTGCGCCCGCCACGGGGTCACCGCGATCCATCCGGGCTACGGGTTCCTGAGCGAGAACGCCACCTTCGCCCGCCGCGTCATCGACGCCGGAATCACGTGGGTGGGGCCGCACCCCGACGCCATCGCCTCGATGGGCTCCAAGATCGACGCTCGCGCGATCGCCGAGGCCGCCGGAGTCCCGCTCATCCCCGGGTTCGGCGATGCCGAACAGCAGGGCGACGACCGCCTCGCCGCCGAAGCCGAACGCATCGGCTACCCGATCCTCGTGAAAGCCGCCGCCGGTGGTGGCGGCAAGGGCATACGCATCGCCCACTCCCCCGCAGACTTCGCCGGGGCGCTGTCCGAGGCGCGCACCGAGGCCAGCCGTTCCTTCGGGGACGACGCCGTGATCGTCGAGCGCTACATCGAGCGCCCGCGCCACGTCGAGGTCCAGATCATCGGCGACCAGAACGGCACGGTGCTGGAGCTCGGAACCCGCGACTGTTCGATTCAGCGGCGCTACCAGAAGCTCATGGAGGAAGCGCCCGCACCCAACCTTCCGGTCACGACCGATCGGGGTCTACGGGACGCGGCCCTGAAGCTCGGGCGGGCGATGGGCTACGACAACGCCGGCACCGTCGAGTTCGTGGTCGATGCCGAGACCGGCGACTACTTCTTCCTCGAGGTGAACACTCGCCTCCAGGTCGAGCACCCGGTGACCGAAGCCGTCACCGGCCTCGATCTGGTCGAACTCCAGCTGTGGGCCGCCACCGGCAACCCGCTGCCGATCGGCCAGGACGACATCACGATCGAGGGCCATGCGATCGAGGTGCGCATCAACGCGGAGGACCCCGCCAACGATTACGCGCCACAGACCGGCCGGGTCGAGATCCTGGAGGTCCCCGATCACCGTGAGGGCGTTCGCTGGGACGGCGCCTTCGACGGTCGAGGCGAGATCTCGCCCTACTACGACTCCATGATCGCCAAGCTGATCGTGTCGAGCAGCGACCGCGAGGGTGCCCTGGCCAAACTGCGCTCGGTGCTCGACCAGAGCTTGATCGGCCCGCTCAAGACCAACATGGGTCTGCACCGTTGGCTGGCCGACCAGAC
>CAZVUM010000013.1:0-82185 GCA_964629575.1 uncultured Acidimicrobiales bacterium
TGGGCATCCTCGGATACACCTGCATGGCGTAGCGGGTGGCGAGGGTCTGCGCCTGTCGTGGGGTCGCACCCAGCGACTCGGCCATGCGAGCGTCACTCTGCATCGCCTGACATTCGGCGCTTCGCTCGTCGGTGATCCCCGCCACGTGCATGGCTTCATGGGTCAGAACGTGGACCGCGACGATCTGGTCTTCGGAGGGGGTCGACTTGTCCGAGTCGAGCCAGTCGCTCAGGTGGTCGCAGACGCTTGCACGAAGTCCCGCCGTCTGGCTCGGCGTGCCATCGCGGCCGAACTGGACTTCGCCGAGGTTGTTGTCGAGGCGGAACTCACGCAGAAATCCCTGGCAGTCGACCTCGGCGTCGGCGACGCCGCTGATCTCCTGCACCGCGTCGGCGAGTCGTTCCTCGAGTTGGTGGGTCCGCCACGCAAACCAGCCCGGCACGACAGCGAGGACGCCGGTGATCGACAGCAACACGGTGTGCTGGGCCATCTTCATCAGGTGGCGGTACAGCAACACCGCGAAGGCGAGCCCACAGGCGATCGCAATCCACGTCACGCTTTTCCATCGGCGCGGGATGGGCCAGGGTGGAGCCTGCCCTGGCTCGTTCTCTGATCAGCTACGGGGCGGGGGAGGGAGGACTACGGCGACCTGGCGGACGTAGCTGAGCTCGGTTCCGTCGGGTCCGATGAAGACGGCGTCGGTGGTCGACCAGTGCTTGCCCTTGCGCACGTGGGCCTCACCCCACCGCCCGGCCACCGTGACCGGACCGTCGGCGCGATGGAGCGCGAGGTGCTGAATCCGCCCCGCGGCATGGACCCCAGCCGGGAGCTTGTAGCTGTGGCGAATCAACGGAGTCATCTGACCGGGCGCCCAGGACGGGTGCACGATCGGGCCGCGTCCCTCACCTTCCTGATGCCAGGGGGTCGATGCGTCGTGGATTCGCTCGGTTGTCCAGCGGCGTGCATCGTTGGGGGCCATCTCCACGGACATAGCGGGGTAGTCGGTGTCGGTCGGGATGTCCTCTGGAGGTGTGTAGCGCGGGTTTGCCGCAGGCGGTTCGGGTGTGCGTCGGGTCGGAAGCTCGAACCCGTCCAACCACGGCGCGTCGCCGAGCCCGATCGTCCCTTCGATCGTGATCCGACCGTCTGCGTCGACTCGTTGGGTGATCTCGCCCACGGTCGGGTCGTCGGCCAACGGCTCCACCGTCGTGACGAGCAGGTCGGCGGGGTAGACCGGTCGGGGGAACTTCACCTCGGCCCAGCCGTGGGCCAGCCACCCTTCGCCCAGTGCGTCGAGAATGGCCGGCACCATCCAGCCGTAGGTGTGGATCCCGGCGACGATGCCGCCCGCGTACCCATAGCCACCCTTGTCGTCGTGGACGGGGTTGGCCGCCGCCACCTCGGCTGGGTCGGCGACCGCGACACGCTCACATGTTGCTGGTTGAACCGGGTGCCGCTCGGCCATCACGCCGCCTTGAGGGTTCGTTCGAATATGGACATCAGCAACTCCCAGTGGCGCTCGGCTGCCGGCTTGTCGAACACGGGTCGGCCGGGGAAAACGAACCCGTGGTGAACGTCGTCGACCCATTCGCACACCGACGCCACGCCAGCGGCGTCGAGAGACTTCACCAACCGGTCGTAGTGATCGCGATCGACATAGGCGTCGTGTTCGGCCGCCATGACGAGCACCTGACCCGCGATCTCCTCGGCGCGGTCGTGCGGTGAATCGTCCGCGTCGACGGCCAGCCGGACGCCGTGGATCGTGGCTGCAGCCTTGATGACCTGGGGAAACTCGGCCGCGACCCACAGAGCGAACGGGCCGCTCATGCAATAGCCGGTGGTCCCGACGCGTGTCTCGTCGGCTGCAGGGTCGGCGGCGGCGTGCTCGAGCATGGCCCCGACATCGCGGGCCACCATCGCGTTGGAGAGGTTCGACATGTAGCCGAACATCTGCTCCACGCTCGCCGGGTCCTCGCGGTGAACGGTGAAGCCGCGGGTGTCGCGGTAGTACAGGTTGGGCAGCAACACGTAGTAGCCCACCGAACTGATGCGGCGAGCCATGTCGTGGAGCTCTTCCCGCTTCCCCGGGGCATCCATCAAGAAGAGCACCACCGGCCAGGGCCCGTCACCCTCAGGGTGGGTGACGAAGGTGTTCATGGTGCCTTCGCCCGTTTCGATGTCGATGTGGCTCTCGAGCATCGTTCAGGACCCCAGATCCCAGCCGAACGCCTTCGCTGCGATCAGGGTGTTTGCGTATTCCTCCATGTAGGTGATCTTCCCGTCGGCACACGTGTAGATCCAGCAGTACTGGTTGTCGTACGCGTTGCCCGTCGCCTTGGCCGTTGCGGTCAGGCGCTGCTGCACGACGGCGGTGTCGCCGTCGACGATCATGCTGCGAACCTCGAGGTTGAACGGCTGCTTGAAGTCGAAGATCTCGGTGATCCCCGGGCCTGCGAGGGCGTGGAGAAGGTTCTCCTTGCCTTCGACTCTGCTGATGTCGCCGCCGGCAGGCGGGTCCCAGGCCACATCGTCGGCGAGGGTCGCGAGGATCCCCTCCTTGTCGCCGGTGGTGAGCGCGGCGTAGTACGCCTGCACGAGGGCTCGAGTCTCTTCGGTCTGCATGGGCACATTCGAGCACGTTTGCGATGCTCGGCGCTCCCCGACGATCGTCGGCGCCGCCTGGGTCAGGGCGATGGCAGCAGCAGCCGGATGGGTGTCTCAACGAACCGCTGCGCGCCCGTGGCGGTGTCGATCGAGAGCAGGCCGACCTGCTCGAACTCGGCTCCGACGACGCGCGCAACCAGCCACCGTCCCTGGAACTCGAGATCGGTGATCGAACGTTCGGTCGTCCAGCGACCCAGTTCTGTTCCGCTCGCGGTGTCGCGCGTCACGACCTCGAACGCGACGTGGGGGCTCGGTGATCCGAACTGGTTGGTGTAGGCCACCCGGTCGCCGGGAGGGTCGAGAACGAGGTGGCCGGCGTAGTCGGTTCCGGTGAGGTCGATCCCGACGGCGTTGGTCACCGCCGCGGCGTTTCCCTCAGGGTCGCTGGCAAGGGTGAGCACCGTGTCGCCGCGGAGGTAGGTGCCCCAGCAGTCGTACTCGCCGGGTGCGATGCCGACCCCGAGGTCGTGGATGGACAAAGTGGCGACGACCTCGAGCGTTTCGACCGAACGAACTTCGATCGAGGTGGCGCTGGAGGTGTAGCAGTCGTTGGGCGCGATCACCGCTTGGCCCTGGTGCTCCGTGAGCCACCAGCCCTCGGGGATCTGTCGCGCCTCGCCGTCGTCGGTGATCGGCGCGGCCCACAACCCGTCGCGGAACGTGAAGCCGCTGATCCAGCCTCCCGAAACGCTTGCCCACGGATCGACGATCTCGTGGACCTGGGCATAGGGCGCTTGGCCGGCGCGATGGTCTTCGATCACATCGCCATCGAGGAGTACGACGCGAGCGGGCTGCGAACCGCCGAACAGGTCGGCGATGAGGTCACCGCCCAGGGCCTCGACGGGGCTCGTGGTCGGTGGGGCTGCGCTGGTCGTGGTGGAGCCGGGATTGGCCGAGGTCGTCGTGATGGGGTCGGTGGTCGCAACCGTGGTGGCGGGCCCTCCGGTGGTCGCGGGTGTGATTTCGGCCACCGTGGTCGTCGTCGGGTCGAGCCCGTCGATCATCACCACCGTGGCGCCGCGCGTGGTGGTTGGACCGTCGGTGCTGACGGCGCTCTGCGAGCCGCCGCAGGCCGTGGCGATGAGGGAGAGGGTCACGAGACCGAACACTGACCGCACCCGATTCAGTGTGCCCGATGCGGCAGCTGATCAGGGGTCGATGCCCTTCTACGATGTCGCGATGGCCCAACTGGACTGGACGCCCGAGTACTTCCTCTACGAACACCCACGCCCGCACGTGGCGCGGATCACGATCAATCGGCCCGAGGTCCGCAACGCGATCAACACGCCGGCGCACAAGGAGTGGTCGGACCTGCTCGACCACGCGGCAGCCGACGACGACACGTGGATCGTGGTCGTCACAGGAGCCGGAGATCAGGCCTTCTGTGCCGGCCGGGATCTCAAGTACCTCTCGATGATGCAGCACGCCTCGGCCGAAGAACAGGCTGCCGACAACGAGCTGATGGGCCAGGTCACCAAGCTGATCGAACGGTTCGACTACCCCAAGCCCCTCATCGCAGCGGTGAACGGCATCGCGCTGGGCGGCGGCTTCGAGGTGGCGATGGCGTGCGATCTGGCGGTGGCGGCCGACCACGTCAACTTCGGACTCCCCGAGGTTCGCCGCGGGATCTACGCAGGAGGCGGGGGCGTGCACCGCCTCCCGCGGCAGGTCCCCCTGAAGATCGCGATGGAGACGCTGCTCACCGGTAACCCGATGACCGCCGAGCGTGCGCTGGAGATCGGGATCATCAATCGCGTGGTGCCCAAAGAGCAGCTGATGGACGCAGTGGATGCGCTCATCGACGACGTCCTCCTCGGCGCTCCGCTGTCGATCCGGGCCACCAAGCAGTCGGCGATGCGCGGCCTCGACATGAAGCTGCCCGACGCGTTCTACGGGGATTTCCCGGCGGTGCAGGCGATGCGCGACAGCGAGGACGCGCGCGAGGGACCCAAGGCCTTCTCCGAGAAGCGCACCCCGGAGTGGAAGGGCCGCTGAGGGGACCCTGAGGTCAGAAGCAATACGCCAACTCGCCGTACCAGAGGAACCAGTCGTCGGTGAGGTGCACCAGCGACGGTTCGTTGCAGTTCTCCCAAGCGTGCGATGGGAGCGGGCCGGCTGGAAGGTGAGCGAATCCTGCCTCGCTGAAGAATCCCGATGTTTGGTCCTCGAAGAACACGGCGCTCTCATATCGGTAGGCGCTGGGGATTCGGTAGCTCCCGATCCATTCCTCGACTTCCACCGTCACCCATCCGCTCTCCGCGGTCGCGGAAAGAACCTCGTTGCGTCGCTGCTCGAAGCTCGACTCGGTGAGCTGGAAGCGAACCCGGCGCAGCGTGTCGGTGGTACCGAGGGCCACGATTCCGATCGTTGCGAGGAACAACGTCGGGGTCACCAACCACCGCCTCCACCGGAAGGATCCCGGAGCGCTGCCCGACGCGAGTGCGATACGGACGATCCACATGATCCCGGTCGCAGAACCGATGAGCAGCGCCAAGACGGCCGTGATCGGGTTGACGATCGGCGACGACAGAGCGAAGGCGAACATCACCGGGGCGAGGACGGCTGGAATTTCCCAGGCGAGGTTGTCCCAGTTGTGATCTCGGACGGTCGGTTGGCGCGGCGTGGAGGCCAAGTCGAACCTGTTGACGATCGCGCCGTACCGTTCGCCGGGGCCCGGCCACAGCCACTCGAACTTGGCGGGCCGCGGTGTCGTATCGGAGATGAGCAGCTTGGCGCGTGGCCGACGCCGTCGCGCTGAGTCGTCGTCTCCCACAATGGACCTCCTGTCGGACCCGAGCGCCGGCCGCTGAGGAGACGCCACGGGTGCCGCTGCGGTTCCGCGGAACCGCAAATGTCAGCATTTCGGGAGCACAGGCGCTCGACCCTCCTCCTTTCGGGAGCATGAACGCCCGGAAGGCGGGCGCTGGTGCACCCAAAACGAGGTGGTGGGATGATCGGGCTATGACGGGCATCCGATCGTCCTCGTCCGCCTCGAGGCCGTTGACCGGGCCGAGGCGATCGAGCTGATCCACGAGTCGTTCAGGATGCGGGCCACGAAGACGTTGGTGCGCGAGCTCGATGGCGAATGACGGCCGCAGCTGGTCTCTGGTACCGATCAGGGCTCGGCGGGCGTGTCCCAGTTCTGGCCGACGACAATCGCCCCGAGGGCGGTGAGGACCACCGCCATCCCGACGAACTGCGTGGCCACCACCTCGTCGCCGAGGAAGATCCAGGCCATGAGGGTGGCTGTGACGGGAATGGCCAGGGTGAGGGTCGAGCCGAACCAGGCAGGGATGTGTCCGAGTGCCCAGTTCATGAGCATGTGCGAAGTGAAACCCGGACCGATCGACAAGATCACGAGCCACACCCACGCGTACGTGGAAGGCAGGTCGAAGGCCTGCCCGGAGAACACTGCGAAGGGCGTCGCCAGAATCGCGGAGATCAACGCGGTGGCCCCCGTGTACTGAGCCGAATCGATGTGGGTGCGGGTGCGCTTGGAGAAGACGAAGTACAGAGTCCAGGCGACCAAGGTGGCCACCGCCAGCAGGTCACCCCCGAGACTCGCTTCGGGCAGTCCGCTGGACCCGAACATCACAATCGCCACGCCGAGGAGGGCCAGGCTAGCCAACCACCAATCCATCCTGCGCGGCCGCTCACCGAACAGCCGACCGGCGATGAGCAACATGAAGATCGGCTGGCAGCTCGTGATCACGGTTGCGTTGGCCACGGTGGTGAGCCGGATCGAGACGAAGAACAGCATCACGTCCGCCCCCAGCGAGAGCCCGCCTCCGAGGGACACCTTGAGCGACTCGCGTCGCAGCGGCGTGCCGTTCAGCTTCAGGACGATGAGGATGATCCCGGTGTAGATCCACATCCGCCAGAACACGACGCCGAGCGGGCCGAGCTCGGTGATGCCCTTCGAGATCACGCCCGAAGCCGCCCACCCCACCATTGCGATCGCCGCGGCGGGGACGCCGCGCGGGTCTGTCGACGCCGGTGCGGCGCCGGGGGCGGTCAACGGAGTGTGACGTTCAGCTGATGTCGACCGGCGTGTCGCCGGCGGGCAGGGTGTAGCGGAAGTCGCAGTGCGATGCGCCTCCCATGATCGTCTGGGTCCTCTGGAAGTCGATGTCGGGATTGAAACCCTCCACCATCGTTCCGTCGCGGTCGCAGGAGAACAGCGCCCCGAGCTCGGGGATCCCCAGTGAGCGGTACATCTCTGCGTACCGGCACCGGGTGACGTTGAAGGCGAACACGCCCTCGGCCTGCTCCACGACGTCGATCTCGAGCGCTCCGCCCTTGGTCCAGTTCTCCATCGAGTTGCCGAACACGTCGAGGTCGTTGCCGCCCATGGCCTCGGCCATCTCAGCACCTTGTCCCTGAGCGACCCCCACGACCACCTCGCGTGCGAGCTCGATCACCCGGTCACGGCCGAACTCTTCGCCGAGCCGATCGATCAGCGGTGCGACGATGCGTGCCTCGATCTCGCGACGCTTGAGGACCCCGACGTCGTTGAGTGTGTCCGGCGGTGGGGTGGTGTCGTCGCTCATCGCGACAGCTTCTCACCAGATGACATTGCGGGCCACCAGTTCTGCGAAGCGGTCGGGGTCGACACCGAGCTCGCCCATCACCACATCGACCGTGTCCGCGAACCAGTCCGGGGCTGGTCGTAGCGGGAGGCGCTCGCCGGACCAGAGCAGTGGCAGATGCAGCGCGGTGGAGTCGATGCCGTCGTGTTGCTGGTGTTCCCACAGGTCGTACAGAGGGTTGTCGGGGGACCGATGGTCTTCCAACCGCTCGACGGCCGCTGCGGGGACGCCGCCCGCCGCCAACTGCTCGGCGGCGGCCCATCGATCCTGCACCGAGGACCACTCGCCCAGGACTCGTTCGACCTCGTTCTGATCGGTCCACCGATCGAGACCGTCGAGGGTCGGAATCACCGAGACGAGGGCGCGCCAGTCCACGTCGTCGCGACAGGCCAGCGCGAGCCATTCGTCGTGGCCTCGGCAAGGAATCACGGCGTTGGGGGCATGGCGTTCGGAACGATTGCCGATGCGCGGGGCGGGCGCCTGCCCCGCCATGGCGCCGGCCACCTCGGCGTCCATCAACCGGACAGCGGTCTCGTACTGGGCCATCTCGAGGTACAGGCCCTCGCCGGTGCGTCGGCGACGGGAGAGGGCGGCCATGATCCCGCTCGCGGCGATGAACGGAACGGTGAAGTCCGTGTGCAGCGTGCCGAGGCAGGCGGGTACCCGGTCGTCAGGGTTGCTGTGGCGGGCGAGTCCGCACATGGCGACGATCCCGCTGCCGTAGCTGCGCCAGCCGAGGTTGGGGCCGGACATGCCCATCACGGCGAGGTTTGCCACCACCAGGCCTGGGTTGCGCCGTCGGAGCTCTTCCCATCCGAATCCCCACACGTCGAGGCGCTCGGGGGAGTAGTTGGCCGTGACGACGTCTGCGGTCTCGATCAGGCGCCACGCCAACCCCCGGCCCTCGGCAGAATCGACGTTGAGGGTGATGGCCCGCTTGTTGGCGTTGCAGTCGTTGAAGACGCCGTTGGTGTTGAGCGACGTGAGATCCGGCGGCTGGACTCCGATCAGACGGATGGGGTCCATCCGGTTCTCGGATTCGAGCTTGATCACCTCGGCGCCCAGGCTCGCCAGGAGTCGGGTGGTCAGGGGGCCCGCGATCGCCCAGCCGAAGTCGACGACCCTGATCCCGGCGAGCGGTTGGTGGGGGTCGACAGGAGCGGTTCGCGCCGGTGTCGGCGGCGTGGGCTCGAACTCGACGCCGTCGGCTTCGCCGAGCTCGGGTACAGCGCCACGACGCGCCCGTCCAGACGATGTTCGGTAGGGCGAACCGGGGATGGTGGTGGGCCCCTCAGGGGTGTCCACGGTCTCCCAGAAGTCCCGCTGTGCGAGATGCGTGTCGTTGGCGACGGCGGTTGCGTCTTGCACCGGCAGGACCAACAACCCGAGCGACTGGCCGTGCTCGATCAGCTCGGCGGAGCTCAGCCGTTCGGCAAGGGCGGCCACGTGTTGACCGACGAGATCGCGCGCGCCGAGGACGTACTGCGGGTCCTGCCACTCCGGGCCCTCGAGCCCGATCGATCCGAGCACGCTCTCGGCCCACGAGACGAACCGGTCCCAATACGGCGGGTGGATCGTGAACGACACCCATCCATCAGCGGATCGCACAGTGGTGAAGTCCGCTGGACGGATCTCTCGGCTCGGGCTGTGGGCATGCCAGGTGTGGTGGTTGCTGTTGGCCGTTTGGAGCGTTGTGAGGTTCACCGCCTCCTGGACCGACACGACGATGTCCTGCGGAGCGATGGCGCCGTGCCCCGCTGAGGCAATCGCCATCGCCGCGTACGCGACCGTGAGCGAGGTCTGTTTCCAGGCCAGCTCGCCTGCAGGAACGGCGGGCGGGTCGGCAGGGTCGCCGTTGAGCACGAGATGGCCGCCGGCGGCCATCGCGGTCAGGTCGGTAGTCGGCCGGGTGGGCCCCGTCGGTCCCGCCGGTGGGGTGGGTCCGGTGATAGCCGCGGCTCGGCGATCGACGGTCCGAACGACCGATGTCACATCCGAAGCCGCATCGAGGACGAGGTGCGACAACCGTTTCGGATCGAGCGGCCCGATCACCACGGTGGCGCCCTGAATCAGCTCGATCAGCGAAGAGGGGAGCGCGTCGACATCGGCGTCCAGGGCGATGCTCCGCTTTCCGGCGTTGTGCGTCACGTTCCGCCAGGGCTCACGACGGATCGCGTCGGGTGTCGCGCTCTCGATCCGGATGACCTCGGCGCCGAGCTCGGCCAGCAGGGTCGCCGCATAGGCGGTGGCCTCGTCGCCCACATCGATCACACGAACTGAGTCGAGGAGGCGCAGCGAGCCGGTCTGCGCTGCGATGAGCTGTCCGGTCGGGATCGGTTCAGGCATCTCGGCCGCCCAGAATCCGTGCTGGCACACCGGCGACGGTTGCACCGGCGGGGACGTCTCGATGCACGAGTGATCCGGCGCCGACGGTCGCGTCGGCCCCGATCTCCACACCGGGCATCACGGTCGCACCTGCGAAGACCGCCGCCCGATCTCCCACCCGAACTCCGCCGCAGAGGGTCGCGGAGGGGCTCAACACCACGAAGTCGCCGATGACGTCGTCGTGGCTGAGCACGACGTTGGTGTTGACCAGGCAGTTGCGGCCGACGAACACGTTGCCGGTGATGCGGGCCCCGGGACTGACGATGGAGCCTTCGCCGAGCTCGACCCAGGGCCCGATGGTCGCGTCACGGTGGACGAGGGTCACCAGCTCCCGCCCGGCTGCCACGGCATGGCGTTGTCCCCCGGTACCCGACATCAGCGCCAGCGGAAGATCGGTCGCTCCGACGTCGTCTAGAACGGGCACCGCCAGGCGTCCCGCGATCTCGTCGACCAACTCCCGGTTGGCCCACTCCCCGTCGGAGAACACGACCGCTTCGATGCGAGCCTCGTAGCCCGGGGCGGCGTTGTCGGCGATGGCGACGATCTCGGTCAGGTATCCGCCGCTGGCGACGGCGGCGATCGGTCGGGTCACAGCCCTGGGTTCTAGCCGGTCGGGGTACGGTGCCGCATGGCCTTCACACTCGGCGTCCACCTCGGACAACAGAACGCTTCGATGGATGAGCTGCGCGGCCTGTGGCGACGCTTCGACGAGGCGGGGCTCGATTGGCTCTCGGCATGGGATCATCTCTACGAGGCGCCGCCCGAGGATGGGCGGACGCCCCATTTCGAATCGGTGGCCACCCTCGCGGCGATGGCGGCCGACACGTCCCGCATCCGGCTCGGGTGCCTCATGTTCTGCGTGCCGTATCGCAACCCCGCCTTGCTCGCGAAGGCGGCGGTCGCCATCGATCACATCTCCGGTGGGCGCTTCGAGATCGGCGTGGGCGCAGGGTGGCACGAACCGGAGTTCGTCGCTCACGGCTACGAGTTCGGCACGTGGGCCGAGCGTTTCGACATGCTCGAAGACGGTCTGCAGATCATGAGCGGGATGTTCACCCAGGACACGACGACCTACGCAGGCAACCACTCGCGCGTCGAGGAGGTCACCTGCATCCCGGGACCCGTTCGCGGTCGACTTCCGATCTGGATCGGCGGGCGAGGCCCACGGCGCACGCCCGAGCTCGCGGCCCGTTTCGCCGATGGATACAACGTTCCGTACGTGAGCCCCGAGGAGTACGGCCGCCTGTGTGGTCGGATCGATCAGGCCTGTGAGGCGATCGAGCGGGACCCGTCGACGATCGAGCGCACGATCAACGTCTCGTTCAATCTCGCGACCACGGACGCAGCGGCCGAGGCCGAGCGCGCCCGATTCGCCGCGATGGACGCAGAGACGAGCGAGCGCTTCCAGGCCGGCGCTCTCCTCGGCACTCCCGACGCGGCTGTCGAGCGCATCGTGCAGTACGCCGAGGCGGGAGCCACCGGCCTGAACATCGCCCTGCGCCTCCCGGTCGACAACGACGCTCTCGACGCCTATCTGGAGTCGGTGGTGCCCCAGGTCCGCGCCGCCCTGTAGTCGAGCCATCACCAAGTTGAGCAACCCGGTGTCAGGCACCATGTTGCTCAACTTGCGGTGCTCAACTTGCGGTGGGGGGCACGTTCTAGGATGGAAATCCAAACGGCCGTTCGAATCCGTGCGGTCGCGGGGATCAGGAGCACCACGTGAAGAGCATCTTCTTCCACCTCATGCCGTACCCGGATCTTCCGGACGACTTTCCCGAGAAGCACCGGTCCGTGTGGGTCGAGATCGACCCTGAGCTGTACGACCCCGAGGTCGGGCATCAGACATACAACGAGTACCTCGACGAGCTCGAGTTCGCGGCCAAGTGCGGCTTCGACGCCGTGGGCATCAACGAGCACCACAGCAACGGCTACGGGCTCATGCCGAGTCCCAACATCATCGCTGCCGCGCTGAGCCGTAACGTCCCGGACACCAACATCGTGGTGCTCGGCGACTCTGTCGCCCTCTACAACCCGCCCCTTCGCGTCGCCGAAGAGATCGCGATGCTCGACGCCATCACAGGCGGTCGCATGGTGGCGGGCTTCCCCGTCGGCTCGCCGATGGACACCATCTTCGCCTACGGCCAGAACCCCGCGACCTTGCGTGAGCGCTACCACGAGGGCGTCGACCTCATCCGCCAGGCCTGGACCAGCGACGAGGTCTTCTCGTTCAACGGCAAGTACAACAAGCTGCGCTACGTCAACGTATGGCCACGGCCAGTCCAGGAGCCGCATCCGCCGATCTGGATTCCGGGCGGCGGCTCGGTCGACACCTGGGACTGGTGCGCCCAGGAAGACCTCGTCTACTGCTACCTCAGCTACTTCGGGTACAAGGCCGGCCTCAAGACGATGCAGGGCTTCTGGAAGAAGGTGCAGGAGTTCGGCAAGGAGACCAACCCGTTCCAGGGGGGCTTCGCCCAGTTCATCGCCGTGGCCGACACAGAGGCCGAGGCCTGGGATCTCTACCGAGAGCCCGCCGAGTACTTCTTCAACACCTGCCTCCATGTCTATGCGGGCTACGCCGACCCGCCCGGCTACAAGACGCCCAACACGGTGCGAGCCGGAGTCGAAGGAATGGTCGAACGGGCCGCGCGCGAGGCGACCGCCCGTCAGGAAGCCGGCAAGGCCGCCGGGGGTGGCATCGGCTCCAAGAACCGCCTCACCTTCGAGGACATGGTCGAGAAGGGCTACATCATCCTCGGCGACCCCACCCAGGTCACCGAACAGGTCCACGAGCTGGCCACATCGATGAACATCGGCCACCTCATGGTCTTCAGCCACTTCGGGAACATGTCCAAGGACCTCGTCCGCTACAACACCGAGATGTACGCGACGAAGGTGATGCCCGAGGTGTCCGGGCTCTTCGAGGACGAGTGGGAGGACAAGTGGTGGCCGCAGCCGATGGAGGCTCCGGTGGGTCGCGACGTCCCGGAGATGGGCGACGCCGGAGCTCGGCAGTGAGTGGTTTTGCTCCCACGACATTGGGATTCCGCACCGGGCACCTGGGCCTGGTCGAGGTCGGCTCAGGCGAACCGGTCGGCTACATCCACGGCATGCTCGGCAACCCCGGTGAGCACGCGTTCCTCACCGCTCTCGCCGACTCGGGACACCGGGTGATCGCGCCGAGCCTGCCGGGCTTCACCGGGTCGAGCGAACCCGAGGGCCTGCGGAGCCTTCACGACTGGGTCGTCGCAGCCAGCGAGATGATCGACATCGCCGGCCTCACCGGGTTGCCCGTTGTGGCGAGCAGCGTCGGCGCGATGGTCGCTCTCGAACTGGCGGCGATCAGGCCCGAGGCGTTCTCCTCCCTCGTGTTGATCGCGCCCTTCGGACTGTGGGATCCCGACGAGCCGGTCGCGGATCCGTTCGCGACGACCCTGTCGGTTCAGCGGCGGATGATCACCGCGGATCCGACGGCATCGTCGAGCTTCTTCGACGATCCCTCAGACCTGCCGGCAGATGTGCTGGTGGAGCACGGGGTCGATCGGTATCTGACGAGGACCGCCACAGCCCAGCTGATCTGGCCGATTCCCGAATTCGGAATCACCGACCGGCTCCACCGCGTGACGGCGCCGGTCACCCTCATCCACGGGGCCCAAGATCAGATCATCCCGGCGTCGTACCTGGACAGGTGGGCGGCCGCGCTGCCCAACGTGGTCGGAACTCACGTGGTGGAGGGCGCAGGCCACCAGGCCGAGTTCGACCGTCCAGACGATGTCGCCGCGCTGGTGGTGGCCGCGCGGTCCTGAAGGAGCTGCGTCGCAGACCCCGCCTTGGCTGGTCCGACGTGGCACCCTCTAGACACGGTGCCCCGTTCCACGATTCGCTCCGCGGTCTTCCTCGTCTCCGCCGCCTGGCTCGCCGTCGTCGCGACACAGGCGGTGGGCGCGCAGACCGCGGAAGGCCACTTCGATCGCGTCGACCGGGGCCTCGGCTTCGAGATCGACGGACGGCTCGAAAGTGCTGCCTGGGCGGACGTCGACGGCGACAGCGATCCCGACCTGCTCACAGTCGATGAAGAGGGGACCGCTGTCCTGTGGCGCAACGAGCGGGGGGAGCGGCTGGTGCCCCGCCCGATCACCGATCTGACCGAGCCGATCGTGGGCGCACGGTTCTTCGATGCCGATGGCGATGGCGACCAGGACGTGCTGACGAGCGGATCGGCGGATCGTGAACTCGTGTGGATCAGCGCCGGCGGCTCGTTGAGCGACTCCGTCGTCTATCGCGACGTCCGCACGTTGGCGCACCAGGTCGTCGACGTGGACAACGACGGCCTTCTCGACCTGTACGTCGGTTCGGCCGAAACGGGTGAAGAGGCTGCATCGGGCATCGTCGTGAGACGTGGCTCGGGGTATGTGCCTGCGTCGATCCTGGCCTTCCTGCCGAGCGAAAACCAGAACATCGTCACGCTGTATCGCGCAGGGATCGATGACCCGCTCGAGCTCTACAGCGGAGGCGCCAGCTTCCCCGACCATCGGTTCAGCTTTTCCGAGTCCGGACCGGAGTATCTGGGCGTCGCATCGGGTGGGACGTCCGATGTCCGTGACGTACTCCTCGGCGACTTCGATGGCGACCTCGTGGGCGAGATGATGCTCGTGCGTAGCGACCGCGACGCAGCGGTGGCCATCAGCGAGGACGAGCGGGAGATCAGCTTCCTGGTCACGGCCAACAACTCGGTGTCCTCGGTGACGATCGGCGGCTCGCCACCGCTGAGGGTCGAGATCGAGGACTCGACGGCGCTTCCGACCTTTGCGATCCAGTTCGGGGTCGAACGAACGCAAGCCGACTCCTACGAGTTCACCCTCGACGGAACAGAAGGGCCGTCGTCCACCGTCGTCCGCGGGGTGGACACCGGCTTGTTCATCAGCTCACCGGGCAGCGACCGTTTCCGCTTCGTGCTGGCCGGCACCGACGAGGTTCGAGCCCAGATCCGCGTCACCTCCCTGAGCGAGCTGACCGTGGTCGACACCGTGGGGCTGCCGTCCGCCGGTGGTGCGGTGTTCGACCAGTTCTACGAACGCTCGGGAGACGATTGGAACGTGGGGCAACTGCTCCCTCAGGCAACCGAGTGCAGCGCTGGGGCAGCAGGTGATTTCGACAACGACATGGACCTCGACGTCTATCTGGCGTGTGGAAACGCCATCGAGAAGACGCCCAACCGGCTTTTCTTGAACTCTCCAGACAATCCTCAGAGACGATTTCGGGAGGTTGCACTCGCCGACGGTGAGCTCGCGACGATGAACGGTTCGAACGGAGTGTCCGTCGTCGATCTGGACTCCGACGGGACGCTCGATCTGCTGGTGCAGAGTTCGGGCGGCGCGGGCGTGTTCGGGCGCAGCGCGATCCTTCGAGGCCTGCCGAATGACAACCACTGGCTCGGCGTGGATCTCATCGGCCGACAGTCCACGTCGGATGCGATCGGCGCGGTGCTGGTGTTCGAAACAGCTGGTGTCGTCCAGCGACGGGACGTCCTCGGCGGCCACCACGGCCGAGCCCAGGACGACACGCGCGTTCACGTCGGCCTCGGACCGAACGAGGTGATGGAGCGGCTCACGATCCACTGGCCGAGCGGCGTCCGGCAGGTCGTCGACGACATCTCCGCCGACCAGTATCTGGTGCTCCAAGAACCGAGCGCGGACACGCCGTACGCAGACATCCGGCTCGAGGATCTTCGGGTGGAGCCGGTCGCTAGGTCCGGGGAGCGACTCGAGGTGGAGGCAACGGCGGTCAACCTCGGCACGCAGTCGGCTGAGAGCGCGGCGATCGTGTTCGAGCTCCCCGATGGCTGGCGTGCGGTCGGGGTGCCTCCCGAAGTGACCGCAGCAGGAACCACTGTCACCTGGCCGCTCCCCGCCGTCGCTCCGTCGCAGGAGGTGGTGGTGCGCTTGGCGATCGAAGTCGTCTCCCCGTCGGGGCCCGGCGAGGTCGAGGTCGTTCTCACCGGCGACTTCCCGCGCAACGGACGGTCGGCGCCCGTGGTGACCGGAGACACCGCCGAGCGACGTTTCGGCGGCATCTGGCTCTTGGCGGTCCTGGTGACAGGGGCCGGAGTCCTCACAGCGGCGGGCTGGTTGGCCCTGCGGCGCAGGTGAGCCCGCCCGCCCACAAACCACCACCCTCGGCCGCAGAGCTACCCGGTGACACGAAGGGCGACCGCCGGCTCGATCGCGGCCGCCCGCCGCGCTGGGCCGATCGCCGCGAGCAACGACGCCGCGACAGGTCCGAGTCCGATGATCGCGATGATGGCGACGGGGATCACCAGGTCGGGAGACCCGGCACCGAACACGTCGGCCCTCGCGACCACCTGCCACGCAGATACCAACCCGAGTGCGACGCCCACCAGCGCGCCCTGGCCGGCGATGAAGAGCGCTTCGGTGAGGAAGGCCCGCCGAACGGTCACGGACTGATAGCCCATCGCACGCAGCATCCCGATCTCGCGCCTTCGTTCACGCACGGCGCGCACCAAGACGATGCCGAGGCCTGCGACGCCGATGAGAAGTCCGAGCCCGAGGTATCCCTGCAAGATGCGAATGAAGCCCTGCTGACCAGCCAGTTCTTCGTCGATGTCGGCCTCGAAGGATCGGGCATCCACGCCGGCGGTGAGGAGTTCGCCGTTGACGACGGCCGCCACTGCGACAGGGTCGGAGCCCGGGGTGAGATCCAGGTAGTGCCGGGTCGGGGGTCCGGTGAGCTCTGTGATCACAGCGGCGGCGTCGCGCTTCATGAACACGCCGTTCCACACCCAGTCGTTCGCAAGTACTCCGACGATGGTGACCTCGGTGGACTCGCCGACCCCCGTGTCGGCCAGCGTGAGCTCGGAGTCCACGCGGATCACTTCGGCGCCTTCGTCGTCGATCAGAAACTCGCCGGCGATCGCGAGGTCGTCGTTCGCCAACACCGCCTCCCACACGTCGAGCTCGGTGGCATAGTCATCGCTCCAGGAGTCGAGCTGGGGCGCTCCTGCGACCAGCAGGTCCGGGCCGATGCCTGTCACGGGTCGCGTGAACCAGCCTCTGCCGTCGTAGATGTCGGCCCAGCCGCGGTGGAGGGCCGCTGCGCCCTCGACCCCGTCGATCGCAACGAAGTCCTCGTTCATCGGAGGGTTGGCGGGACTGCTGTCGACGATCAGCTCGTGACCGCCGCCGGCCTGCGCGGCGAGCTCGTGGCCCTGGCTGTTGAACACGGCCACGATCACGGCCATGAAGGTGATCGTGAAGATCACGAGCGAGTACATACCGAGCAGCAGCCCGGTTCGGCCGGGCTTGGCGAGCGGGTAGGTGAGGCCCAGTCGGATCGGAACGCTTCTCGCTCCGTTGCCCGCGACCCGAAGGACTCGGTGCCACATCGAGCTGTTCACGGTCAGGAGAACGACCGCGGCCGCTGTGAGCGTCACCCCCTGGAAGACGAAGACGTCGATGTCCGGCGCGGCCATCGCGTCGGGGAGGATGGTGAACACCCCGACGCCCCACACGAGGCTTGCCGCCGCGGCTGCAGACGCGGCTGGTCGCCGACCCGCGAGGGTCGACACGAGCGGCACCAGCCCGAACGCCGCAATCGGCACGCCGACGAGCGCGGGGATCGCTTCGTCACCTGTTGCGCCGAGCGCGAAGAGGGCTCCACCAGCGACGCTCGCGACCAGGCCGAATCCGATCCGCAGCCACGCCGCCCCCCGTCGGGGAGGGGCGGGCAGGTCCCGGATCGCGGCGATGACGTTGAGCCGGGCCAACCGAACCGACGCCAACCACACCGTGGTGAGGGTGATCAACAGACCGATGAGCGCGCTGGTGACGAGGCTCTGCGTCTCGAACGCGAACTGCAGGTCGAGGCCGTCGTTGGCCACCAGTGACCGGGCGAGCAGCCCGACGACCCAACCGACGCCGAGGCCCAATGCCACGCCGATCGGAGTGGCGAGCACGGCGTAGCCCGTGCCTTCGAGGCCCATCACCCTGACCAGCTGGTTTCGCTTGATCCCGAGTGCCCGCAGGATGCCGAGTTGGGTTCGGCGCTCCTCGGTGAGCATGACGACGATGTTGATCACGAGCAGGATTCCGCTGATCACAGCGAACGCGCCGATGCTCGAGAAGATGGTCGTGAGCTCCGATCCCTCGGCATCGGCATCGGCGAGCAGCTCGGCCTTCCAGTCATCTGCCTCGACGCCGGGAAGTGCGGCGGTGCGTTCGTGAAGAACGGGCAGTACCTGCCCGGAGCCGTCCGCGCCATCGAAGACCCCGCCGTCGTTGCTGACGTACACGAGGCCCGTGGGCGAATCGAATCTGGACTCCCCGGCGCTGGCGAACCAGGACTCCAACGTTCCCGGCGCGAGGTGGGCGTTCTCGACCCCGAGGCCGGCGAGGCCGTGCCGTTCGCTGACCGCGATCACCTCCACCACCCTGGAGGATCCGTAGGCGAAGATCTCGACCGAATCGCCGACCGCGGCATCGAGAGTGGCCGCCACATCTCGGGAGATCACGATCTCGCCCGGTGCCGGAGTAGCGCCGAGCCCGGCGTACCCGGTGGCCGCCGGGTCCCCGCCGAACGCCCTGGCGTCGTCGAAGTCGAGTTCGCGGAGCAGGACGGACGGCTCCGCTCTTCGCTGACCGTCTGAGGCCGGGGTGGCGATCACCCCCCTGGTGCTGACCGCCGTGAGGACTCCATCGACTCCTTCGATCGGCGGGACGGTGACCGCGTCGAGGACCACCGGCAGGTCGGCGGGGTCGTCGACCACGATTCCCTGGTCGAGGGGGCCATAGTCCGTGCGGGCGATGCTGCGGATCGAGGAGTCGATCGTGTCGCCGATGACGAACGAGGCGGTGATGATCGCGGTGCCGAGCAGGGCCCCGCCGATGACGATTACGGTCTCGCTCGGCCGCCTGGCGAGGTTGCGGAGAGCTTGGCGGCGCAGAAGGGGTCGCCGAACGACGTCGTGCAGCGCGACGAGGAGGATGCCGCCCACGACCACCAACAGCACGGTGGTCATCGCAGGACCTCCTCGGCGGCGATGACGCCGTCCTCGATTCGAACGAGCCGATCGCCCGCGCGGCCCACTCCGTCGTCGTGGGTCACGACGACCAGCGCCTGGCCTTGCGCATTCACCTCCTGAAGGAGATCGAGCACGAGAGCGGCGGTGGAGGAGTCGAGGTTGCCCGTCGGCTCATCGGCCCACACGAGAGCCGGTTCTGTGACGAGCGCACGCGCCGTGGCAACGCGTTGTTGCTCACCGCCGGAGAGCTCAGCGGGACGATGCCGGAGGCGGTCGCCCAGGCCCACGCGGTGGAGCATCTCGCCCGCCTGTTCCCGTGCCTGGCGACCGCCGACGCCCACCGCGAGCAGCGGCAGTTCGACGTTCTCGACAGCCGACAGCACGGGGATCAGGTTGAAGGACTGGAAGATGAAGCCCATGCGTCGCGCCCGGTGCTCGGTGCGTGCGCCGTCGCTCAGCTCCTGGATGTCGAGCCCGTCGATGACGACCGAACCCTCGTCGACGCTGTCGAGACCCGACAGGCAGTTGAGGAGCGTCGTCTTGCCATGGCCCGAGGGCCCCATGACGGTGAGGAGTTCGCCCGGCGCCACATCGAGGTCGACGCCGCGCAGTGCGCTCACCTCGACGGCGCCGCTTCGGTAGGTCTTGTGGATGTCCCGCGCGGAGAGAAGGTCGGAAGTCTCCGGGACGTCCTCAGGGGGATCGGAGACGGTCATGACGGATTCGCTCATGCTGCCAGGGTGGCCGGGCGGAGTGGGGGAGCGCATCGGGGCAGATCCCTGAGCGTGCCCTGACCACCCTGACGCTGACCCTGAGATCCCACTCAGGGTCCGGGAATCAGCTCCTGAGGGCCGGATGGTCGACGAAGGCCTCCAGCGCCGATGGGTCGTCGATCGCCTCGGCGTTCTTCACCGGGCGTCCGTGCACAACCTCGCGGATGGCGAGCTCGACCAACTTCCCGCTCCTGGTACGCGGAATCGCAGGAACCTGAGCGACCACCGACGGCGTGTGGCGCGGAGATGCGCCACTGCGAATCTGGCCCTTGATGCGGTTGATGAGCTCGTCGTCGAGCTCGAGACCGTCCCTGAGGCGGACGAACAGCACGACGCGCGTGTCCGCGTCGACCTGCTGGCCGATCACGACTGACTCGAGCACCTCGTCGATCAGGTCGACCTGACGGTAGATCTCCGCCGTGCCGATGCGGACGCCGCCGGGGTTGAGCGTGGCGTCGCTGCGGCCCGAGATGACCATTCCGCCGTTGGCGGTCCAGGCGGCGAAATCGCCGTGGTGCCACAGGCCGGGGATCTCGTCGAAGTACGCGGCGCTGTATCGCGCGTGGTCTGGGTCGTCCCAGAACCGCAGCGGCATCGACGGAAAGGAGTTGCGGCACACGAGCTCGCCCTGTTCGGGCACAGGCACGGGGGCGCCGTCGGCGCGTGCGACGTCGGCCGCCACGCCGAGCGCCGGCACCTGGATCTCCCCAGCGTGAACAGGGCCAGTGGGGTCGCCGGTCACGAAGCAACCACAGATGTCGGTGCCCCCGGAGAACGAGGCGAGGTGCACGTCGGCCTTCACGTGCTCGTACACGTAGCGGAAGCCTTCAGGGGCCAGGGGCGAGCCGGTAGAGGCCACAACGTCGAGCGAGGCCAGGTCGTGCGTCTCGCCCGGCCGGATGGCCTCTTTCTGGATGCCTTCGATGAACTTCGCGCTCACGCCGAGGAGTCGCGGCTGCAGTTCGTCTGTGATGTCGAACAGGCGGCTGGGTGTCGGGTGGAAGGGCGAGCCGTCGTAGAGGATCAACGTCACCCCCGACGACAGGCCGGCGACCAGCCAGTTCCACATCATCCACCCGGTCGTCGTGAAGTAGATCATGCGGTCGCCGGCACGCAGATCGCAGTGGAGCTGAAGCTCCGACCAGTGCTTGAGGAGGACGCCGCCAGCTCGATGCACGATGCACTTGGGTTTGCCGGTCGTGCCGCTGCTGTAGAGCACGTAGATGGGGTGGTCGAAGGGGAGCGGGGTGAAGTCGGGTTCGGAGGCGTCGGCGTGCGGCGCTGTCCATTCCTCGAATCCGATGGCGTCGGGAAGCGGTGACAGATCGAGCGGTTGATCCCCGTAGGGAACAACGACGGTCGCGGCGAGCGAGGGAAGGCCGGCTGCGACGTGCGCCACCTTGTCGCGGATGTCGTGGCGGGTCCCCCCGTAGAAATATCCGTCTGTCGCCACGAAGACCGAGGGTTCGATCTGCCCGAAGCGATCGAGGACTCCGTCCGCTCCGAAGTCGGGGCTGGTCGAGCTGTATACGGCGCCGATCGAAGCCGCGGCCAAGAAGACGATGATCGCTTCTGGCCCGTTGGGCAGCAGGGTCACCACGCGATCACCGGCCTCGACGCCGGTCTCGATCAGCGCTCGCTGCGTGCGGGCGACCGCTGCGCGCAGCTCGTCCCACGACAGCTCTCGCTGGACGACGTCCTCGCCCCTGAAGATCAGCGCCGGCGCGCTGCCCGATGTTCGGAGATAGTTCTCCGCCAGGTTGAGTCGGGCCTCGGGGAACCAGGAGACGTTGGGGCCGACGGGTCCGCCCCCATCGTTGTCGCCCAGCTCACCGACCCCGCCCGCTGTCTCGAAGACCGCACGCCAGAAGCGGCCTGGCTGCTCGATACTCCACCGGTGCAGTTCGGCGTAGGAGTTGGCGTCGAGTGGGCAGCCGACCCGTTCGGCGAATCGCCACAGGTTGGTGTTGCGGCGCGCATCCTCACTCGGGGTCCACAGAGGTCCGCTCATCGGTCGCCTCGCTGTCGAATCAGAACCAACGTTGCCGTCACCCATCCTCGCGGTCGCGGATCACGAGCGCGCGGCGGCCTTTCCGAAGCCCGATCAGGGTGCCGGACGATGTAGCGCCAGTTCCGATCGGCGTGTGGTGGATCACTCCCAGAACCGTGCCGCCGATGACGATCGCCGCCACGGAGATCGGCCACCACACCGCTCCACCGGTGAGGCAGTCGCGCTCGACGACGATCCACAACGGAGCGCAGTCCTCTGGTGAGCCGTCGATCGTGGCGGTGTGCGGGAGTGCGAACGACAGAACGCCGCCGAGCACCATCATCGAGGCGAGCCATTCCTGGACGCGCTCGGACGCCCGCAGGGTGATCGTCGTGAGGGGCGTGCGTGGCGTCCAGTAGATGGCCTGAAGCGACGCGACCACGATCCCGAGACCTGCGAGGTTGAGCGCCAGGCCCGTCGCCGAACCGACGAGCTGCCAGTAGTCGATCGTTGCGAGCACGACGCCGGCCGAGAGTCCCGCGATCGAACCACGGCCCGCTCGTTCCCACCCGGGGAGCAGGTTGGAGACAGCGGCGAGGACCAGGAGCACGCCGAGAAAGCTGAAGGCGAGGAGCCACAGGAAGCTCGCGACCCGTGGCGACTGCGCTGTGTCTCCGGTGACGATGTTGGCCAGGTAGTGCCCGCTCACCGTCAAGGGCAGGCTGGCGAGCGCGGCCACGGCCATCGCCTGGGCGCGCACGGCTATTCCGGTGCGGTGAGGGCTCCGCACCTCAGCGATCGGCTGGTCTCCTGCCATTGCCGAGAACGCTAGCCGCAGGGGTTGCCGGACGACAGCGCCAGGCCACCCCCGAGCCCCGTTTCGGGTACGCCGTGGCCGCGCTGGCGCAGGCGTCGCGTACCCAAAACGGCGCGCGTTAGCGTGCTGCGATGAGTGCAGGACAGATCAGATGGATCGACGACACGCGGGACGACCCCCGCACGCCGTTCTGGACGCGTGCCAACGCCGGTGAGGTCCTGCCCGATCCGCCGAGCCCGGCGGGATGGGACCTCGTGTTCGACAATGGCGGCACGGTCGCCGGCTGGCGTGACTGCGCGGTCAATCGGTTGGGAATCGAAGCTCACGAGTTCGGCGACGAGCCAGACGCCTGCGGGTTCATCGGGCTGATCGGCGGCTATGCGTATCTCAGCGCGACCTGGATCCGAGTGTGGGCCGAGCGAACACCGGGCATGACCGCCGCCGACGTCGACGCCGCCTACTTCGGCGATCACCCCGACGTGCCGCCATACGAGCCCGAGCCCTGGCACGAGAACGCCCACACGACCGAGACCATGGCCGGCTGGCTCGGCTGGGTCATGGGTGACATGGACCAGTCCGAGCTCGAAGCGCAGCGGGTCGAGGCCCATGAGCACCGGGCGTCGCGGCCCGACCTCAGCGCATTGTCCGACCTCGCCCTCGTCGAGCGAGCGCTCGAGCTGCGGCCGGTGGAGCGTCGTCTGTTCGACATGCACATCAACCAGAGCGGTGCCGCGTCGATCGGCCCGGGTGTCATCGGCGCGGTCTGTGCGGCTGTTGGCCGTCCCGAGGCGGCGATGCGAATCCTGGCCGGGATCGGTGGCGTCGATTCTGCTGCCCCGTCGTTGGCACTCTGGGATCTGTCGCGCATCGTTCGCGCTGAGCCCGAGGTCGCGGGCCTGTTCGACGGCGGAACCGACGGTCTCGAGGACAGGCTGAGGGCGAATCCCGGGGCTGCGAGGTTCGTCTCCGAATTCGAGGCCTTCCTCCGTGAGTTCGGATCTCGCGGACCCAACGAGTGGGACATCCACGCCGATACGTGGGAAACCACGCCCGCCCTCCCGCTGGCCTTCGTGGAGCTGATGCGCCGCCAGGAGGACGACGAGTCGCCGCGCCTCGCTGCCGCCGAGCGCGAAGCAGAGCGCGAGAAGTTGGCCGAAGAGATCGCCGCCGCGGTATCGGGCGACGCCGAGGCCCACGGTCAATTCTTGGCGGCCGTCGCGAGCGCCAACACCTTCGTTCCCGGTCGCGAGCGGTCCAAGACCAACATCGTGCGGGTCATCCAGGAGACCCGGATGGCGGTGTGGGAGCTCGGGCGTCGGGCGGTCGAGCGAGGCGACATCGCGCAGGCGATGGACATCTGCATGCTCTTCGAGGACGAGCTCGTGGCATACGCTGAAGGTGGGCTGGCCGACCTGGGCCCCCTGGTCGAGGCGCGGGCTGCGCATCTCGATGAGCTCCTCGGCCTGGAGCCACCCTTCATCATCAACGGGCGCCGGCCACCGCACAGCGAGTGGGATGCCTCTGGTGGGCGCGAGGTCGAACTCGCGGCCGTTGGCGAGACCATTCAGGGTGTGCCCGGTTGCCCCGGCACCTACCGCGGGCGCGCCAGAGTGGTGCTGGATCCATCCGACCCCTTCGCGCTGGAGCCGGGCGACGTCTTGGTGGCGCCGCACACCGACCCGGCCTGGACTCCTCTGTTCGTTCCGGCCGGCGGTGTCGTGGTCGACGTCGGGGCCGCGTTGAGCCATGCGATCATCGTCAGTCGCGAACTGGGCATTCCGTGCGTCGTGTCGGCGACCGATGCGACGAGACGCATCCCCGATGGAGCGCTCATCGAGGTCCACGGCGACACCGGTGCCGTGACCGTCGTCGAGGTCCCCGCAGCGGCGACCTGAACCCGATGTAGGGTCCAGCACATGGACCCCATCTGTGACGATCTCGAGGCCGAAACAGCGGCGCTGCGCGCCATCGTGGAGGGACTCTCCGAGGACCAATGGCGCCTTCCGACCCCAGCGGCGGGGTGGGACACGCACGAGACGGTCATCCACCTCGGCATGGCGGATGTCGCCGCCAGTACCGCAGTACTCGACGCCACCGGTTTCGCCGAGCTGAAGCAGATGATGGCGAGCGGGAACAGCGACCTCCATCGGCTCGGCGACGTCGATGTCCACTCCATGAGCGGCGCCGAGGTGTGGCAGTGGTTCGAAACGGAGCGGTCGCGCATGACCGACGCTTTCCGGGCCCTCGGCCCCAAGGACCGCATTCCCTGGTTCGGCCCGGACATGAGCGCGCTGTCCTTTGCGACGGCACGGCTGATGGAGACCTGGTCGCACAGCCACGATGTCGCGGACACGTTCGGTCTGGCCTACCCACAGACGGACCGGCTTCGGCACGTCGCGCACATCGGGGTCACGACGCGCGGTTGGAGCTACGCGAACCGCGGCCAGGCCGTTCCCGAAGGGCCGGTGCGGGTGGAGCTTGCCGCGCCCAGCGGGGACACGTGGACGTGGGGCCCCGAAGACGCAGCCGATGTCGTGCGGGCCGATGCCTACGAGTTCTGTCTCCTGGTCACCCAGCGGCGGCACCATTCAGAGGTGGAACTCGATGTCACCGGCCCCCTCGCTCAGGAGTGGGTGGAGATCGCTCAGGCGTTCGCCGGCCCTCCGACGGACACCCCTGCCGGACGCAGCTGAGGCTCAGCCGATCGGCGCGACGGCGGTGATCTCGGAGTCCAACGTCACATCGCCGAGTGACCCCAGGAACGCCTTGTCGGAGAAGGTGAAGACCCCTCCGTCGCTGGCCACCATCAGGTAGCCGTCTCCGTAGGCCACCATGGCGTTGATCGGCGCGTTGAGCTCGATACCCGGGAGGACCTGCGGGACGCTTCCTCGATACGAGGCGCCGCCGAAGCTGAAGGTTCCGCCATCGGCGGCCACCAACCAGTACCCATCTTGTGCGGGGGTCGGCACCAGGCCGACGATCGGCGCAGTCAGCCAGTCGGCTGCCGCGGTTCCCTGGGCCACGAGGTCGACGACGGTCTGGATCGACCCGTGAAAGGCCGCGTCGCCGTTCGCGAAGATTCCGCCGTCGGACCCGACCTGGTAGTACCCGTTGCCGCTCGGTGTGGCGACGGAGTCGATGATGGGACCGTTGAGTTCGAGATGGCTGACGTCGCCGTGGTGCGTGGCGGCTCCGAAAGCGACCGCCCGACCCCGATCGGTGAAGATCCAGTACCCGTCGGAGGTGGGCAGCGCCGACATCGAGACAGCCCCCTCGCCCGCGTCGAGTTCGACTGCGGTGTCGAACAGGTCGCCGTAGTGAAGGGCGTCACCGAACGCCGAAACGGTTCCGGACGTGTCGAGAACCCAGTACCCGCCGCCGGTATGGGTGGGCGTGAGGGCAACCGCGCGTGCGCCGTTGAGGACAAGGGGGCCCATGGCCTCCGCGTCGCCGAAGCCGTGGACGCGCCCAGCCACTTCGAGCATCCAGTAGCCCTCCAACGGGCGTAGCGGTACATACAGCTGTGGGGGGTCGGGGTCGGCGGCGGCGCCCACCTCGTTGTGAGCCGTCACCACCACGATGTGATCTGCGTCGCCGTCGAGCCCGTCGATCCGGGCCGTGGTCGTGTCGCCGTCGACCTCCACCTTCACTGTGGGGCCTGCGCCGACGCGTGTGACGTCGACGGAGTAGCGCGTCAACGGTGCGCCGCCGTCGGTCGCGGGTGGATCCCAGGTGATCGTCAGCCGCGCCCCTGGTCGTGGCACCGCGGCATCTTCGACCTCGGCAACGTCGTCTGGCACCGCGAGCACGTTGCGTGGCGCGCCGGGTGCGGTCACGGGAAGCCCGACGCGGTCGCTCGCCGACGAGAGTCGATCGGTCGAATCCAGGAGCTCCCTGGTGACGACCGCCAGCGAGTCGTCGACGGGAGACGCGCTCACCCAGACGCCGCGCAACGCGGCGCGTTCGTGCAGCGGTTGGGAGACCCCACGGGTCGGTCCCCACGTGCCGTCGGCAGCCCGCACGGCGTGCAGAACGCGTTCGTCCCCGTTGACGAAGCCGCTGTGTACGACACCGAAGCCCCCGCCGGGAGCCGCGGTCACCGCGGGGCGACGGGTAGAGCGCGGGCCAGACACCTCCGATGGCGCGACGTCGCCCGGCGACCAGAGCTCGTAGAGCGTGTCCGTACTCCCGTCGAGATGAACGATGAGCGTGGCGATCAGCGCATCACCGTTCTCGTCGATTCCGGCGTGGGAGCGCGTGTAGGAGACACCGGACGGCTGCTCCACTCGGTGACGAGTCTGGCTACCCCCTGGCGAGATGCGCACCACGTTGCGCTCGATCGCAACCGAAGCACCGGCGGCGCCCACCGTGGACTGCGTGAGCACGTACGTGCTCCCGGTGACCGGGTCGTAGAGCACCTCTTCGACGACCACTGCCTCGCCGGGATCGGCGGTCTGGACGACGGTCGGCTCGCCGAGCCGCCCCAGTCCTGTGTGATCGAAGCGCGCAACGGCGACTTCGGGTCCCGCGCCGAGTGGCCTCGTCCACGCCGCGACGATGTTCGCGGTCGCAGGGTCGCGACTCAGTCGGCCGCCCGTCGACGGCCCGTCGTCGACGGCGACTCCTGCCGCGGTGCGCGATCCCGAGGTGCCGATCTGGCTCAGAACGAGCCGCTGCCCGGCCTCGGCGCCCGAGCCGTCGTCGTGCAGAGCGATCCAACCGTCCGTGTCCTGGCGTGCGATCACGTCGTCGAGCCGGACGAACGCACCGGCGAGCGGTCCCGACAGCTGTCGGGGGTCACCGATCGGTTGACCGTTCGGAGCGAGGCGTTGGAGAAACGACGCAGTTGCGCCGGTTGCGCCATCGAACTCGTGCCAGCCGACCAGGGTCTCGCCGGATCGAGGGTGGACGGTGAGGCGCAGCTCGCCCAGGAGCGCGTCGTTGGCAAGCGAGTGGAAGAGGTGCGGGGAGCTCTCGCGCAACACGTCGGGATCGGTGCTGTCGAGAAGCGGTGCCCCTACGGTCAGTGCGTCCGGATCGCACTCGTCGCGGGGACCCGCTCCCCACGACGAGCCGTTGGGACCGCCGAGCACGGCGACCACTGCGGATCGATCGAGGACCGCGCCCTTCGTGTAGCGGACGTAGCAGCTGGAGCCCGATGCGTTGTCGAGCACGAGGTGTGTGTGGATCCCCGTAGTGGTCGACACGTTCCAGCACGCGCCACCCAGTGCAAAGGGGGAGGCGACCGTCCGGCCGATCCGCACGTCGGCCACCCCGTCGATCACCGTTCCGGAGGGATGCTCGATGTCGGTCAGGTGGTGATACCCGAAGCGTCCGATGGGCTGACCGTCGATCGAAACGCTCACCCACACCATCTGCCCACCACCGGTGCAGCCGTAGTCCTCTGGGGGCGCGATCTCCAAGCGGAGCGCTCCGGTGACGTTGCCGATCCGGGCGTGCACGTCGGTGTCCGGCGCGAACACGTCCATGGTCCAGTCCTCGGCGGCGGTGCGCGAGTGTTCCCAGGGAGCGGTACCGAAGTCGTTTGCCCACGCTCCCGCGAACGGCATCAGCACCTGGGCGGAGCGAGGTGGACCCTCCGCAGCCGAGGACTGCAGGGCTGCCCAGCCCACCAGGGCCAGGGTGGCGATCACAGCAGCGAAAGCTGCGCGGCGAACGTGGTGGTGAATGCGCCCGGCGTGGCTCACGAGGCACTGGACTCTAGCGCCGGGGTGGGTTCGACACGAAGGTCGGCCTGTAGTGTGCGGCCGTGCTCATCGTGGGACTCACCGGCGGTATCGGAGTCGGAAAATCGACCGTGACGAAGCTCCTGGCTGCCCGCGGCGCCGTCACAGTCGATGTGGACGCACTCGGACGAGCTGTGATCGCACCGGGCGGAGGAGCCGTCGACGCTGTCGTCGAGCGGTTCGGCTCGTCGGTGCGCGGTGACGACGGTGGGATCGATCGGGCCGCCCTCGCCGGCATCGTGTTCGGTGACGAGGAGAACCTGGCCGCCCTCAACGCGCTCAGCCATCCGGCCATCAACGAGATGCTCGACGCCGCGGTTGACGACGCGGTCGCTGCGACCGAGGACTCCACACGCCTCATCGTCGTTTTCGACATGGCGGTGCTGGTCGAGAGCACGCTTGGTCAGGACACGCGCCACCCCTACGAGGTGGTCGTGAGCGTCGAAGCCCCACTTCCCATTCGCCTCGATCGACTCGAAGGTCGGGGCATGAGCCGGGAGGATGCGACGGCCCGCATCGATTCACAGGTCACCGACGACGAACGACGAGCCGTGGCTCAGTTCATCGTCGGCAACGGAGGGGATCTCGACGCGCTCGCCGATGCCGTCGATGAGCTGTGGAGTCAGCTGGTGGAGCTCAACGCCCAGCGGGGCTGAGCCCCAGACCGATGGCGGCGATCAGCAGTCGGAGCCGGTGAGCCGGTCGACCGACGCCGCCATGCCGAGGCGGCCTGCAGCGGTGCCGAGCTGGCCGATCACCTCGAGCCCGGCGTCGCCCGTGATCAGCATCGTCGAGCTCAAGAGATCCGACGTGCTCGTCGCCTCCCCGCGGGCGAACGACGTCAGGGTCTCCACGACCGCCTGAGATCGCCGGCGCGACGGCTGGATGACCATGAGCCGCGGGTTCGGGACCAGGATCAGTGCTCCGGTCGGGAGCGGCGAGTCGACGATGTCCTCGAGCCAGGCGAGCGCTGTCGCAACGACGGGCAGCCGGCTCTCGAGAACGATGGTCTCGGCGTCTTCGACGACCACCGTCTCGCAGGTGATCTCTCCGCCGTCACGGGTGTTGGACGTCGCGATCGAAAGTGCCATCTCGGTGGTGATCCCCCATCGTTCGCACCTGTCTGTGTCGACGAATTCGGGGGTGTCCCCACGCGTGACGGCGATCGCCGCTGAGATACCCGGTGCGAGGTCCAGGGTCGGGACATCGCGGGGCAGCAGGTGGCGGGCGGTCTCGTCCACGGCAACGAGCCGGAGTGCGCCGATCGCCGCGTCGAGACCGTCGCCCTGGCGCATCGTCGGCGCAACTGGAGCGACGGGCTCTTCGATCCCCGAAGCCGAAGCCGAAGCCGAAGCCGAAGCCGAAGCCGAAGCGGGGCCGTTGGCGGGGTGGTGGGCCATCGAAGCCCGCATGTCACGACCCGAGCGAATGGCCGAGAGAAGATCGTGGCCCGTGGCGGTGTCGGCGACGCTGTCGCTGGGTTCCGCGCTGGGTTCCGCGCTGGGCGCATCGCCAGTGTCGGGGTCGTCGATGTCGTCCCATGGCTGGACGTCGATGTCGTCCGCCTGGTCCACCTCGAGGGCTTCCCAGGCCAGATCGGGGGACAGGTCGACCTGCAGATCGCGAGCGAGATCGTCGTCGACGCTCGGCTCTTCGAGCGGGGGCACGACGCGGAGGCCCTCGCTCTCGATGACGGTCACGGGCGCGTCGGCCTCCTCGAGCGGCGGTGGCAACTCGATTCCGAGGCTGCCTGCGAACGTGCTGGGTGGGTCGAACGCCGCTGGATCCTCGACGACATCGTGCCGGGTGCACGGCGGAGGAGCGTGGGCTTGGGGTGGCTCGTTGAGGAGCAGTCCGGACATCTTTCGCCAGAACGACGGTTCGTCGCTGGTGTCTTGACTCTTCTCGGCGAGGGTCTCGGTTGTCGAGTCAACGCTGGTCACGCCCAACCCGTCGGCCGGAAGGCCGTTCGCTCAAGCGGCCACCGCCCCCGGGGACGGCCACAGGCGGGCTCAGCCGGCCAGATCCGCCACGGTGAAGGCCACCCCGAAGCGCACACACCACACCACGACGGTGGAATAGCGATCCAGATCGACGTCCGCCGGAATCTCGTAGTTCTGTGGCCCGATGTTCCCCTTGAGGTCGCCGAGGTCGATGAAGTCGTCGTCCAACGCATCGGCGTTTGCGTCGGCGGGCGCGGCGGACAAGTACACGTTGAGGTCGGGACCGTTGTCTGTGGCGAAGTCCTCGAACCGAAGGAATCGTTGCTCGCTCCCGTCGTTGAGGACCACGGCTCGACCGCTGCCGGGGTGACTCCTGGCGCTGAATTCGCCACTCGCGAGCTCGACGATCGCCGGCGCGTCTGGCATCTCATCGCCCGCTTCGACCGTCTGCGGCATGTCCGTTTCGTCCGCGGCGGCGTTCATGTCGGCGGCGAGATCCTCGCTGATCTCGTCGGACGGAAGCCCCGACGCACCCGCACCGGACGCGAAGACGGGAGCTGCTTCGTCGACCTCGTCGTCGATGAACAGCGTGTGGAAACCGAAGAACCCGAAGATCAGCCAGGCGCCCAATGCGGCGAGCACGGCCGCAGCCGGCACGGTCACCTTCCAGTGGCGACGGAGGCGTTGGAGAATTGTCATGCCCAGTCAACCCAGCTGTCCGAGAAATGGTTCCCGATCCGACGATCTCGACCCCATCTAGGATCGGCGACCGTGGCGAAACGCACCTATCCGCATCAGAACCACATCTTGCGACACCTGGAGTTGGTGCATCGCCCCTTGAGGGACGGGAGCCTCGAGGCGACGATGCCGATCCATCGCGATCTGTGCGATGCGACGGGGTGGCTTCGCCTCGGTGCCGTCGCGACCCTCGTGGACTCGGTCGCCGGGCACCACGGAGTGCAGCAAGTGACACCGGACTGGGTCGCCACGCTCCACCTGGGCACGGTGCTCGATCGCGCCGCTGTGGGCTCGGAGGTCAGCGCGCACTGTTCTCCGCTGCGGGTGGGGCGCAACAACGTCGTCACCGAGACCCGGGTGAGCGACGCCGAGGGCGACCTCGCCCGCTCGATCTGCACCTACGCCAGGCTCCCAGCCCGGTCCGACAACCCCGCTGCCTCCGACGCCGGATCGGCCATTGTCGAATACCGAGAGGATCACCCGCTCGATCCGCGCCCTCCTCTCGACGACTACGTCGGGGCACGTCCCCGGCCCGATGAGGCTGTCCTCGATCTCGACCATCACGTGCGGATCCACAACTCCTTCGGATCGATCCAGGGTGGTGCGGTCGTGGTCCTCATGGAACAAGCAGCCGTCCACCTCTGCGACCTCGAGGCCGGGCGAGCTGCCCGATGCCACTCCGCGGACGTCCACTACCTCGCGCAGGCCAAGGGTGGGCCTTTCGAGATCCGGGCCGCACGCCTTGCGAGCGCAGGATCGACCATGTCGGCGCGTGTCAAGATCGTCGACGTGGGCAACGACGACCGGCTGCTGTCGGTTGGAACGGTTCACTGCGAGCTGCTCGGCTGACGAGCGGCGCGAAGAGGCGCGAATAGGCGCGAATAGGGAGGGACAGATGGATCTCGGGCTCACCAGCCGCGTTGCCGTGGTGTCTGGCGGCTACCGGGGCACCGGCGCAGGGACCGCGCGCGTTCTCGCCGCCGAGGGCGCCCGCGTGGCGGTACACGGTTTCGAGCCGGGCCAGGCGGACGCGGTCGTCGCGGGGATCTCCGATGCCGGGGGCCACGCCCTCGCCGTCGACGCCGACCTCGGGGACGTTGCAGCGGTCGAGGAGATGATCGGCGCGATCGAAGCCGCCTGGGGGCCCGTCGAGATCCTCGTGAACAACTACGGGGCTCCGGGCCGCTCCAACTGGGCGACGCCGGCGGACGAGTGGGTGGATGGCTGGGAGCGCAACGTCCAGACGGCGGTTCGGCTCACCCAACGCGTCCTCCCCGCGATGCGTTCGGCGGAGTACGGGCGTGTGGTGTTCCTCGGTACGGTCGGAACCGAACGGCCTGGAGCGCGCAACCCCGACTACTACTCGGCCAAGGGCGCGCTTCCGGTTCTGATTCGCTCGTTGGCCAAGGATCTGCGTGGTACCGGCATCACCGCCAACCTCGTCTCCCCGGGGATGATCGCCACCGACGAGGTGCGGGCCTCGGTCATGGCTCGAGCAGCGCGTGAAGCGGGCGAGGACGACATCACCTGGGACGAAGCGCAGCGGTGGGCGCTCGAGGAGTCGATGCCGAACCTCACCGAGCGGATCCCGGACCCCGAAGACGTGGGCCGTCTGGTTGCCTTTCTCGTGAGCGAACACTCATGGCATCTCACGGGGGCCGACATCAAGTTCGACGGCGGTGCGCTGGACGCGTGATCCCGTCCCCGCTTTCGGGGAACCTCCGTCGCCGGCGATGCGTTACCTCCAGAGGTCCGCGAGACAGGGTCTCCGCGACGGGAGATCTCGTGAGGAAGAACCGATGACCGACACCGCTCAAGAGTCGACCCGATCCGCTCCCACGCCGGAGGGGGGCACACCGGTACCCAGGTCTCGCGCTGCTGGGGCGGGGCTGACGGGCGCAGGAGCGGCGCTGGCAGTCGGCGAGCTCTTCGCGGGGGTGAGCCGCCGCGTACCGTCGCTGGTCATCGCAGTTGCGGACGTCCTCATCCGGCAGGCGGACGCCGACACCGCCGGAACCGCGATCGAGCTGCTCGGAACCAACGACAAGCCGGCGCTCCTCGTCGGCATCGTGCTCGTCACGCTCGCGATCGGTGCTGCGACAGGGGTCGTAGCTCGGAGACGACCTCGGGTACTGGGCGCGGTGTACGTCGGCTTCGGACTCTTCGGGGCGTGGGCCGCAGTCCGGAGCCCGCTGCACTCCGACGCGCTGGCGATCGTGGTCACTGCTGTCGCAGCCTCGGCCGGATTTCTGATCACCCGCTGGTTGCTCGACCTCGCGAAGCGTGAGGTGCCGAGCGCCGGGCTCCTCGCCGAGCCTCCGGGCCGCCGCCGGTTCCTGGCCTCGCTGTCGAGCGTGGCCGTGCTCGCAGCGGTCGGTGGAGCGGTGGGGCGTCGACTTCGGTCGGCCAACACCGTCGAGGCCGAGCGCGCAGAGGTCGCCGAACAGCTCTCCAGCGTGCTCGAGCCGGTGCAAGCCGTCGCGACACACGGCGAGGTGGCCGACCTCGAGGGCATCACCCCCTACCTCGTGCCCAATGAGGACTTCTATCGGATCGACATCGCTGCGGAGATTCCTCAGATCGATCCGGACGACTGGTCGCTGCGGATCGATGGGCTCGTGGATCGGCCACTCGAGCTGACGCTCGATGATCTGCTGGCGGAAGAACTCATCGAGCGCACAGTCACGATCAGTTGTGTCTCGAATCCGGTGGGCGGCGGGTACGCAGGCAATGCGCGCTGGACGGGAGTGCCGTTGGAGGTTCTGCTGGACCGAGCGGGCGTACACCCCGACGCCGATCAGGTCATCGGCCGATCGTTCACCGGCTGGACCGCCGGTTTCCCGACATCGGTCGTGGGCGACGGTCGGACCGCTCTCGTGGCGGTCGCCATGAACGGCGAGCCCCTGCCGACGCGTCACGGCTTTCCTGCCAGGCTCATCGTCGCAGGCCTCTATGGCTACGTCTCCGCGACCAAATGGCTCTCCAACATCGAGCTCAGTCGGTGGGACGACTTCGATGGCTATTGGATCCAGCGCGGCTGGGCGAAGGACGGACCCGTGAAGATCACCTCACGGATCGACGTTCCGCGGGGCGGGATTCGCGTGCCCGCTGGAACGGTCGTGTTGGGCGGAGTCGCGTGGGCGCCAACCCACGGCATCGACCGAGTCGAGGTGTGCCTGGACGGAGCCGATGAGTGGATCCCCGCAGTGCTGGGCGACGCGGTCTCCGACGAGGCGTGGGTGCAGTGGTCTGCGGCGTTCGATCTGGCCCCCGGTACCTACTCAGCCGAGGTTCGAGCGGTCGATGGCGACGGTCGTCTGCAACCGCCGGGACCCAAAGGCGTGTTCCCCGACGGGGCCGAGGGCTACCACCGCGTGCGGTTCCAGACCGTCTGACCGGGCCCAGGACTGTCCCATCCCCGGGCTACGTTGTGCGCTCGTGACGGCGCCCCAGCCCCGCCTCTTGGCCTTCGACATCGATGGGACCCTGCTCCGCTCCGACGGAAGCGTGTCGGCGCGCGTGCGCGGGGCGCTCGATGCGGCGCGCGACCTCGGCCTCGTCCTGTCGTTGTCCACGGGACGACCGTGGCCCCAAGCCTTTGGCGTCGCCGCGGACGCGGGCGGGATGGACTATGGCGTCTGTCTCAACGGCGCGGTCGTGGTGGACGCTGTCGAGGGCCACACGCTGGCGCTGCGCACCATGACCGCCGAGCAAGGTCGCGCGACGGGCCGACTGGCCCGCGATTTGCTTCCCGACGCCACCCTCGCCGCCGACATGGCCGATGGCCGCCATTTCTGGGAGAGGGATTTCCATCCGATGTTTCCGGTCGATGTCGAGGCCGTCAGGGTCGACGACGCCGTGAGCATCGTCGACGGTCCGGTCCTGACGTGGCTCGTGGGATCACCGGGATGGGATCCGGCGGAGATCATCACCACCCTGCACGACCACATGCCTCCGGGCACCGAGGTCCGGCCGTCGGGCCTCGACATGGCCGAGATCGCTGCGTTCGGAGTGAGCAAGGCGTCCGGACTGCAGATCGTGGCCGACCGCCACGACATCGCCCGGGACGAGGTGATGGCGTTCGGCGACGGTCTCAACGATCTCGAGATGCTTCGCTGGGCCGGCCATCCGGTGGCGATGGCCAACGGCCATCCCACCGTCCTCGACGTCGCGAGGCGCATCGCCCCGTCCAACGACGACGACGGCGTCGCAGTGGTGATCGAGGGCGTCCTCGCGTCGATCTGATCGGGCGGCCTCATCTCCGCGCCTCGACATGCCGATGGAGTGCATGTTGTGGAGGCTCGATGCCCTGGAAGCGACCTGACTTCTCACACCGTGGCGCGCTGACGATCCTGGTTCGGCTCGTCGCGCTTCTGGGCGTCGCCTACGCCGCGACGGCCGCGTTCGTCTGGGTGGGTCCGATCGGCTCGTCCGGCCGGTTGCCTTTCCTCGTCGTACACGGGGCGACTCTCGTCGTCCTGACATCGGCTGCGGGGTGGGTGCGGCTGATCAAGCCGCGCAACCAGGCGATGATGGCTTTCCGCGAGCAACAACTCGAGCACGCCGCTGAGCTCGAGCAGGAGGCCGTCGAGCGCGACTTCGTGGCTCGCTTCACCAACGCCAGCGAGCTCGCAGACAGTGAAGCGGACGCGTACGACGTCGTCCACCGCGGTCTCGAGTTGCTCGTCGGAGACCGTCCATCCGAGCTGCTGATGGCCGACTCGAGTCGGGCGAGCCTGCGCCCGGTCACCGTCGCCGGCCCCGAGGGCATCGGTCCCGGCTGCCCGGTTCCCTCCCCGTCGATGTGCCCTGCTGTTCGCCGCGGCCGCACGGTCATCTATCAGGACAGCGAGGCGCTCGACGCGTGCCCCCATCTGCGACACCGCGGGGACACCGGGCAGTGCTCCGCCGCGTGCGTCCCGGTCAACGTCCTCGGACGATCGATCGGCGTGCTGCACGCGATCGGCGAGGTCGGGGAACCTCCTGCGCCGTCGCAGGTTCGGGGTCTGGAGACGATCGCCCACGTCGCCGGTGCGCGCATCGCCATGGTGCGGGTCCTGAGCGAGTCCGAGACAGCGGCGGGTACCGATGCGCTGACCGGCCTCATGAACCGGCGCCAGCTCGAAGACCGCACCCGCATGTTGATGCGCGGCTCGGTGGAGTTCACCGTGGTGATGGCCGACCTCGACCACTTCAAGCAGCTCAACGACACCCACGGACACGAAACGGGTGATCGCGCCCTGCGCGTGTTCGCCGAGGTCTGCTCCAAGACGCTGCGGCCAGACGATCTGATCTGCCGGTACGGAGGCGAGGAGTTCGTGCTCGTCTTCCCGCGGACCACCACCACACACGCGGTGACCGCGCTCGAACGGCTTCGGGGGGCCCTCGCCGAGCGCTTGCTCGCGGGAGAGGTGCCGTTGTTCACCAGCAGCTTCGGGATGGCGTCATCGCACGACGGCGAGACCCTCGACGAGATGCTGATGGTCGCCGACCGAGCGCTGTATCAGGCAAAGGCGGCCGGCCGCGATCGCATCGTGATCGCCGGTCGTTCTGCCGTCCCCGAGGACGACTACGACGACATCGTCGGCTGAGTCGTCACCGTTCAGTCCGAGTCGGACTCGGGCTCGATCTCGATCGGCGGAGCGTCCTCCACCCCGTGGAGGAAGATCGCGGTTCGAGGGGCAAAGAAGAGCCGCCACGCCTGTGTGATGCCGCCGTTTGGTCCGCAGCGAAGATGGGTCTGGCCGCCGGGCGAGACCTCGGCGAGGTACACCGGGCTCGCGATCCACAGCAGCCGGAGCCGCACGCTGTGTTGGCCGGGGTCGACCTCGAATCCGACCGTCTTGTCGTTGCGGATCGTCCCGACGCGCTCGCCGTCGATCTCGACGTGGTAGCTCCGGATGGTGTCCCGATAGTGATGGATGCGCTCGAGGACGAGCAGAGTCGAATCGATCATGTGTCCCCCACGGACCGCGGTGCGGTGAAGCTAGCGCGCGGCGACGGTGGCGGTGTCGTCGCTGCGCACCGAGAAGCGTTTCCGGCGTCCGCGCGCGGTCGGCGGCGGCACGATGTCCTGGCCGGGCCGGTGGACGACGGCTGCGGTGACGCGGGGATCCGGCCCGGAGAACTGACCGGGTCCAGCCGGCGGCTCGGGACCACTGTGGCGACTGGCGGCAATCGTCTCTTCGATGATCCGACGGCGCCTGGCCAGGCCCGCGGCGAGTGCCGACCCGATCAAGAGCACGGCGAACGCGGGAATCAGAGCCTCGAAGGCTCTCGCCCCTGTGTCGCTGCGGGTGGTCGATGTGGTGTCGTCCACCACCGCTGTGGTCGCAAGTGCGTTTGCCTCGCTGAGAGCGACGTCCTCAGCGATCGTCGCGGCGACGAGTTCGGCGTGCGCCGCGTCGAGAGCGACGCGGAGCGATCGCCAGCGAGGGAGGGCGGCGGTCAACAACTCGACCTGGGACTCGAGCTGGTGGACGTGGCGGTCGAGGGCGGCCTGGGCGTTGGGGTCGGTCGCCGCTGCGAGCGCGGTTCGAGCTGTCAGCAGCTCGGATTCGGCGCGTTCGAGAGTTGCACCGACGTCGAAGATTCCGATCTCGGCCTCGTAGGCGGCGAGGGCCGCATGCGCGGCGTCTGCGTGGTCGGTGGCGGAGTTCAACCGCGCCTCGGCGAGGTGGATCTCCGATTCACCCGCCCAGGTCATCAGGTAGACGGCGAGGAAGTCGAGGAGCTCCTGGCCCGCCGCTGCCGAATCGGTGGTCACCGTGAGGCGCACCCCGCCGGCGGCCGCTGTCGCAGTGGGGGCGTCGAGGATCTGCGCAGACCGGAGCTCGGCCAGGCCCTGCGCCTGGACGTGGACCGCCGGTAGGTCCAGCGCGAGCTGAACGTCGGCCGTCGAGCCCAGAGCGGTGAGCGCTGTCTCGTCTGCGGTGAGGACTCCGCTCGTCACGATCGCGGCGTCATTCGCGCCGCGCACCCACACGACCGCGCCAACGGCGACTGCGATCGCCAAGACGGCTGCGAAGCCAGCGGCGCCTCGTGTGGTCGCGCGCCCGCGCGAATCGTCGGTGCGATGTGGCACGTCGAGCCGGTCGGCCGAGGCAGTCGCCGGTATAGCGATCGCCGGTGGTGGCCTCAGGGCGGCACGGGTACGGTGCTGCCCGATGCCTGCCGAACACCGTGCCGAGATCGACGCCTGGATCGTCAGCAATTGGGACCCCGCCATCACCGTGGCCGAGTGGTGGAGGCGCCTCGCGGATGCCGGGTACTCCAACCCGAGCCTCGCCCCGCCCTTCGGTCATGGGTGGGGGAGAGCCGAGACCCGCGATCTGGCGGCGGCCATCCGCGAATCGGATGCGATCGGGGCACCGGCCGGCCTCGGCATGCTCCTCGCCGGCCCGACGATCCTCAGCCATGGGACCGATGAGCAGATTCAGCGTTTCGTGCCGCGCATCCTCGACGGCAGCGATGCGTGGTGCCAGCTGTTCTCCGAGCCGGGGGCGGGCAGCGACCTCGCGGGCCTACAGACCCGAGCGGTGCGCGACGGGGACGAGTGGGTGATCAGTGGCCAGAAGGTGTGGACCTCTGAGGGAATGCACGCGAATTGGGGCATGCTCATCGCCCGAACCGACCCCGACGCGCCCAAACATCGGGGGATCTCGTGGTTCGCGTTCCCGATGGATCAGCCGGGCGTCGACATCCGCCCCCTGCGCGAGATGACGGGCCGATCGCTCTTCAACGAAGTGTTCATCGACGAAGCGCGCGTGCACAACGACTGCGTGATCGGCGACGTCAACGACGGGTGGCGGGTTGCGAACACAACCTTGATGGTCGAGCGATCAGGCATCGGCGGCGGCCACGGCATGGCCTACGCGGCGGCCGATCCCGGAAGCATCGCGGGCCACCTCGAGCAGCCGGCCGGGAGCTTCAAGGGAAAGCGCCTGGCCCTCGCCGCAGGCGGAGTGGGGCCCGGAACCCTCCAGACCCTCATCGATGTCGCAGCCGAGCGGGGCGTGTTGGGCGATCCGCGCATCCGCCAGGAGTTGGCGAGCCTGCACTCCGACATCGAGCTGATGCGGCTGTCGGCGATCCGCGGTCGCCAGCGCGGTCAACAGACCGGAGCAGAGGGCAACCTGGCCAAGCTGAACATGACAGCCGCCCTCCGTCGAACCCGCGAGCTCGCCGGCTCGATCCTCGGTGCGGACATGACGCTGTGGGGTGATGACTCGGTGTCGGGTGGGGTGCTGCAAGAGATGACTGTGTTCAGTCCAGCGCCGTCCATCTACGGCGGCACGGACGAAGTCCAGCGCAACATCGTGGGAGAGCGGGTCCTCGGACTTCCCAAGGAGCCGGGTCTCTCCAAGGACACGCCGTTCAGGGAGCTGCTCCACAACGCGACGTCGTGGTGAATCGGCGACAGACCCCGTCGATTCAAACCTGAACGATTCGGACACCCACCCGGACGGGTCCGCGGTGCCGTGACCCGCGATTCAGTCGGTCCGGATGGGGGCAACGAGATGGTGGAGAAATTGGACAGGCTGGAGCTTGCCGCCCATGCCTTCCGCGAGTGGCCACCTTTGCGACCGCCTAGCACACCCACCTCGTCGAGCTCGACTCTCCCGATGTCGCCGATGGCGGGATCCCGCGCGACCCAACTTCGTAAGCATCTGGCTACCGAATGGGTGCGCCATGAGGCAAGCTGGTGGCGTGGCGGTCCAAACTCCAGAGGTCGACGAGGTTCCGGAGCTTCCCTCCATCGTCCTGGTCGAGGGCTTCGGCGTCGTCGAAGAGGCTGTCGCCGAGCGCAAACTCGACCCGGGAACGCCGTGGAAGTTCGGCGGAGCGCTCGTTGTCCTGCTCGCAGCCATGGCTCTGCTCGTGAGCTTCGTTGTCGGGTCGGGCGACGACTCGGCCGACGCGGAACTCGACGCGGCTCCGCCGGCCCCGCCTGTCGTTCGGGAGACCGTCGCCCCACGCACCACCCTCCCCGCTGTCGCATCACCCAGCGGTATCACCGACCTTCCGGGACTGCGTCCAGCGGCAAACGTCACGGCGATCCTCGATGGGGCGCTCTACCGCCTCGATCTCGACTCGGGCGCCGCAGAGACGATCGAGACCGAGCAGCCCCTCGAGGAGTTGTTCGTTCTCGACGGAATCGTCGTTGCTCGCGCGGGACGAGACCTGGTGCGAGTCGAGCCAGACGACGGGTCGATGAGAGTTTTGGCCAACGGCGTGGGTGAGCTGCTGGCTGGGTACGCGCCTGCATCGATCGTGTCGGTCGCCCGTGATTCGGAGGGGATCGTGGCTCGGGTCCTCGGTCCCAATGGAGTCTTTCGAGCTGGCGCGCGTCTTCCAGGCGAAGCGCAGGTTCACGGAAGCGTGAGAGATCGCCTCGTCGTGACATTGGCCGGGTCGGTCCTGGTCACCGACGGCACGGGCACCGACGACGGAACCGTCGAACTCGGTCCCGGGCGCGTGCTGGCCATCGGCGCGAACCGCATCACACGGCTGGTGTGTCAGCTGGATGGCTGTCTCATCGTGAGCACCGACCCTTCGGGAACGTTGCTCGGTGAGGTCGTTCTCGGCGAGGTCCTCGCGTCGTCCGCCCCCGAGCGATGGTCGGGCTTGGGTGCCCTGAGCCCCAACGGAACCTCGCTGTTGGTCCAGCTGATCCACGGCAATGGGTCGCTGTCCGGCGCCGTCGTCGTCGACCTGATCACCGGCGAGGAACGGCACAGCCCCGAACTCGGCACCGACTTCGGAGATCCGGCGTGGGCGCCAGACAGCCGCTTCGTGGTCTACCCCTTCGACGGCGATCTGATGCTCTGGGATACCCAGTCTCAAGCCGGGCAGCTTCGTTCGTCGCGCGCGTCACTGCGGCTCGACCTCTCCGACATCGCGCTGCAGAACTGATCAGACGGTCCACCAGCTACTCGGCTCCCGGTCGAGGACAGCCTGCGTCGCCGCGCGTCGCTGCTCGTCGGGAGTGCCCAGCGCGCGGAGGACGAGGTCGACGAGTGTCACGAGCGACGTGTCGAGCGGTGTGTCGAACTCGTCCTTCGCGATCGCGCCGACGTGAAACATGAGCGTTCCGAAGTAGGACGCCATCACCAACGGCTCCGGCAGCGGCATGAACTGGCCGCGCTCGACCCCTCGCTTGTGAACGGACGCTGCGACTCCGACAGCGCGCTCATCGGGAAAGAACCCGGCGAGGAACATCTGGTGCGTGTAGCGGGCGAAGGAACGATCGACCCAGGTGCGACTCGACGCCACCGCTGTGACGATCCCGAGGACGCTGGCCGGTTCGTCGTCAGGGCGGAGGAGGTCGCCGACCTTGCGATGGTGCGACTCCCAGTCCTCGTCGAGGAGCGAGCAGAACAGGGTCAGCTTGTCGGGGAAGTAGTTGTAGAACGTGCCCAGCGCGACATCGGCCTCGTCGGTGAGGGCCTGAACCGAGAGGTCGGGTATCCCGACTCTGCCGATGAGATCCCTGCCGGCCTGCACAAGCGCATGTCGCGTCGCCCGTTTGCGGCGCTCCACTCGGGTGAGCTCCTGCTGTTGGGTCATGGCGAGCTGGTCCTCGTCGGGGTGTCTGCCGCGCAACCGGTGCTGTACTCAGTCGGCCCCGACCTCAGCGAGATAACCGAGGTAGTTCACATCTGAACAGCTACCCGGACAACCGCTCCGGCGGAATGAGGACGAACAGCCCGCTGGCCGCGATGAGAACCTCGCCGTCGGGGTCGGGGCCGTGGTCGTCTCCGCCGCGGACCGTCAGGTCGACGTGGAGTTTGCGCCCCTCGCGTGCAGACTCGTGCGCCTCGAACCACACGGGTGAGTCGACCGGAACACCGCCCTTGTAGTCGATCTCGAGCCGGGCGGTGTAGGCCGCCACGCCGAGCACCACCATCAGATAGCCCATGGCGTCGTCCACCATCGAGGCGATCGCGCCCCCGTGTGCCCGCTGCGGGGCGGACTCGAAGGCGGCCCCGAAGATCACCCGCGCACGAACTCCCTCGCCATGGCGGCGCATGTCGACGTCGCTGCCGAGCGGGTTTGCGGGGCCGCTGAGGGGGCGGTCGCTGAACGCGATCACTTCGGCGCCGTCAGGTGGTCGGGCATCGGTGTAGCGCCGTGCGAGGTAGTCGGTCGGGCGCGGGGACGGCTCGCGGTCGACCAAGCGATCCGCCAGCCGGTCGGCCGCGTCTTGGATCTCCGCCAACTCTGCGTGAGTCGCCCGGTGCCGTACGAGAGCGTTGCCGAGGCGTCGTAGCGAAGCAGCCGCCACCGAGCGGGCGTCGAAATCGGGGTCGGGGTACACGAAGTGTCGAACGTCGTCTGCACCGCGGTCTGGCTCCGACACGACGCGGACAATAGGACATCAGTCGGGAGGGGAGGGCTTGCGGCTCCCATGTGGCTGCATTCCGCTATTGTCGCCTTCGGCGACGGGCCGCTCGGGCCACGCCTCCGATCCGGTCGTCGCTGGCGCTCCTCCCTACTCGAGCGGCTCCTGTGACGAGCGGCGCTGGGTCGGTACCGTGCAGCTGGTGGGGCTCAGCACTTCAGACAGCGGCCTCGCGGTCGTCGGGAAACGGATGCGGCGCTGGATGGTTGCTTGTGCGTTCATCGGCGCGATGGTGAATGTCCAACCAGCCGCGGGTCAGCAGGAGCTGGACCAGCCCCAGCCCGACGCCGGCGACAGCGGCGAGGACATCCCCGTCGGCCAAGTTCCGCCTCTGGCTCCAGGACTGCTCCAGAGCGCGGCCCACGACGGTGAGCGCGCCGCAACGGAGATCCAACGCCGCATTGCCGAGCTGCACGGAGCCCGTGTCGCCCTCGCGCGGGGCGAGAGCGCGGAGGCTCAGCGCGCCCTCGACGACGCAACCGACCGCCTCGTCGGACTGGCCGCATCGCTCCAAGATCAGGGCGCTCGTCTGGACACTCTTCAGTTCACACACAGGCAGCTGGTGGGCGACTACCTGCAAGCCCGCGATCGGCTCGCACGCCACGTCGCGGTCCTGTACACCGCCAACCCCGATGTCGCGATCGCCAACGACCTGCTCCGCTCGGGCGACCTCGAGGCGGCGATGGTCCGAGGCCTGTTGATCCGTTCGATCCTCGACTCTGGCCGACGTGAGCTTCTCGCCACCCATGTCGCAGCGAGCAGCTCGGACCCCGACATCGAGGGTCTGGCGCGCCAACACGCGGCCGCCCGCGAGGGGCTCGCTCCTCTCCTGGATTCCGAGGAGCTCGCCGCACACGTGGTCGCGCTTGCCGAGGACGATGTCGAAGCCGCGCTGTCACTCGCCGGCACCTGGATCTTTCCCGTTGCAGGCGACCACGACTTCGTCGATTCGTTTCTCGCGCCGCGCATGGTCGGGACCCGCAGCGCACACCGCCACCAGGGCGCCGACATCTTCGCCGAAATGGGCACCCCAGTTGTCGCCGTCGAGCGCGGGCTGATCGGACGGGTCGGAGAGGTGAGCCTCGGCGGCCGGCGGGTGTGGCTCGTCGGTGAGTCGGGGACCAACTACTACTACGCCCACCTGTCGCGTTTCGCCGACGGGCTCGAGTCTGGCCAGTTCGTCGAGGCGGGGACGGTGCTCGGCTACGTCGGCGACAGCGGCAATGCGGTGGGAACTCCCCCGCACCTCCACTTCCAGGTGCATCCAGATGGGGGTCGGGCCGTCAATCCGCATGCCCTGCTGCTCGCCGGGGCCGTGATCAGCTCCTGACCCGAGCCAGGTAGGCGTGGGTGGTGTAGCCGAGGTCGTAGCGCCCGCCGTGTCGATCGATGATCTCGGCGATCGAGTCGATGAGCGTTTCGAGAACCCCCGGGTCGAGCATCCGGTGGTCCGACTGGGTGCGGAGGTTGGAGCAGTGGTCCTCGGTCGTCACCTCGCGCGACCATCCGATCTCGCGCAGCTCGACCTGCTCGAAGAGCCCGCTGTTGTCGAACTCGTCGCTGGGGGTCGCCGCGCTGACCGCGGACTTCGAACCGGGAAACTGCACCGCAGCCAGACCGCGCGCCAGATCGGGGGCGCACCTGAGGTAGACCTCGTCGATCTCCTCGGCGAACGGACGCTCCGCGACGTCCGGACGATTCCAGAACACACAGAGCCGTCCGGTGGGTGACAGGCAGGCCGCGACGTCGGCGAAACGGGTCGCCGGGTCGGCCCAGTGCCAGGCCTGCCCGCTCACCGCGAGGTCCCAGCGCCTCTCTCCCGGATCGAAGTCCTGGAGTGCGGCAACTTCGACGGTGAGGCGCCCGCTCGCCGCCGCTGAGCTCCTGGCCACCTCGCCCATCGCCTGATCTGGCTCGACCGCTGTCACGTGATGGCCTCGGCCGACGAACCATGTCGAGGACTTGCCCGTCCCCGCGCCGATGTCGAGGATCCGAGCTCCGGGAGCCAGTTCGGCGCGATCGACGATCCAGTCGAACAGCGACGACGGGTAGTCGGGTCGGTGACGGTGGTAGAGCTCGGCGACCTCGCCGAAGACCCGGGACTGCCTCCGCTCCGTCACGGTTGCGGCGCAGCCCAGCTGAGCCACCGCCCGTCGCGGAACTCCAGGCGTAGCGAGAGCCCGAAGCAGTCAGACAACGATTCTGGGGTGAGGACCTCGTCGAGGGGCCCGGCGGCGAGCGGCTGACCGCGGCGCAGGAGAAGGCAATGGGTGAACGACGGAGGGATCTCGTCGGTGTGATGGGTGATGAGGACCGTGGCGGGGGTGTCGGGATCCGAGGCGAGTGAGGCGAGGCTGGTGACGAGTTGCTCGCGACCGGCCAGGTCGAGCCCAGCCGTGGGTTCGTCGAGCAAGAGGAGCCCCGGGTCGCCCATCAGCGTGCGCGCGAGCTGGACTCGCTGCTGCTCGCCTGAGGACATGGTGGCGAACGTGCGGCCGGCGAGCGGGCCTGCGCCGACCCGTTCGAGACATGCCGTCGCGGCTGCTTCGTCGTCCGCGTCGTAGGTGTGCCACCAGGTTTCGAGCGCCGCGTGGCGCGCGGTCATCACGATCTCCTGGCCGGTGATGTCGGGTCGGAACTGGTCCCGCAGCGACGAGCTGGCCAGGCCGATCCGTTTGCGCAGCTCGCGGACGTCGGTCCGCCCCCAACGCTCGCCGAGCACCTCCACCGTGCCCGTCGTGGGGAATCGATAGAGGCTCAGGATCTTGACCAGGCTCGTCTTCCCGCTCCCGTTGGGTCCGAGCACGATCCACCGTTCGTGGTCCTCCACGATGAGGTCGAGTGGACCGAGGACGGGGACCTCGTCGTAGACAACCGAGACGCCGTGAAGCTGAACGGCGCGGGAGTGGGCGCTCACCCGATCAGCTTGACAGTTGTCAGGCGACTTCCTCGAACTCGGCGGTCGTCAGCGGGTGCTCGAGGGCCCACCGGGTGGTGTCTTGGATGGCCTGGGCTGAGGCGCCGAACATGCGGAGAACGGTCCCGACGGCGTAGCGCAACAACAGCTCGTCGGCGACGGCTCCGTCTTCATCGGCGTATTGCCGCAGAAGCCCGCCCACCATGTCCCGGGCGCCGACGATGGCCAAGGAGCCGTCAGCGACATCGAAATCTCCGCTCGCGAGCCCGCTGCGGAGTGCGGGAACGAGCTGCGACTCATGCAGGTCGTCGGTGGGCCATCGGCCCTGGGACCAGAACTCGGCTGCGAATCGCGCCCAACCCGGCTCGCGTACCGCGCGCCACACGCAGGTGGCCACGACGGCGGCCACTCGTTCGACGTCGTCTCTCGCTCGATCTTGGAGCGCGCGGATCGCACCATGCATGCGCTGGTTGTCTCGCGTCAGGACCTCCTCGACCAACTCCTCTTTGTTGGCGAAGTGGTTGTAGAAGGTCCCCAGAGCCACGTCGGCGAGCTCGGTCGTCGTCTGGATCGACAGGCCTGCGAGGCCGGCGGTCGAGATCTGCTGCTCACACGCCGCGAGCAGGTTCGCCCGCGTCAGCAACTTCCGTCGCTCGGTCCGTGTGATCGGATCTGCCATGGCTCATTCCGCCCGTTCGTTCCCCTCACGACCGATCGCTCGGCCACCCACCGAGGACGCCGAACCGGACCGTACCACCGGTTTTTGGATGTTGTGTGCACCGTAAGGAGCCGCTCGTGGGCCACAGGGCGTGGGATCAGCGGTGCTCGCGCGCCTCGGTGTGCGACATCCACGTCGCGAACATCTCCGCGTACCGCCCTCCGGCCGCGACGAGCTCGTCGTGGGTGCCCAACTCCACGATCCCCGCGTCGTCGATCACCGCGATGCGGTCGGCTTTCATCGCGGTGGTGAGCCGGTGGGCGATCAGGATCGCGGTCCGGCCCTCCAGCAAACCGTCGAGAGCTCGCTCGATGTGCGCCTCGCTGCGAAGGTCCAGGCTCGACGTCGCTTCGTCGAGCACGATCACCCGCGGGCGAGCCAGGAATGCCCTGGCGAGCGCCAGGAGTTGTCGCTCGCCCGCCGAGAGGCTGACGCCCCGCTCGTGGACCAGAGTGTTTGCACCTTCAGGAAGCTGGTCCACGATCTCGCTGAGACCGACCTGGTGGAGAGCCGACGCGATGGTCTCGTCATCGGTGTCCGGTGAGGCGAACGCCACGTTGTCGCGAATCGAGCCGTGGAAGAGAAACGGCTCCTGGGGCACCACGCCCAGCTGACGGCGGAGCGAGTCCTGGGTGACGCCGCGCAGGTCGTGACCGTCGATACGGACGGCCCCCGCCGTCGGATCGTGGAATCGGGTGATCAGCTTGGCGATGGTGCTCTTGCCCGCGCCGGTCGGGCCCACGAGGGCGAAGGTTTCTCCAGGTTCGATCTGCACGTCGATTCCGGCGAGGACCTCGGTCTGGCCGTCGTAACTGAACCGGACTCCATCGAGCTCGACCCGCCCGTCGATCGGCGGGAGCTCGATGGCGTCGGGTGCGTCGCGCACCGAGGGGTCCGTCGCGAGGATCTGAGCCATCTTCCGAAGTGCCGACTGCCCCTGTTGATAGGTGTTGTAGAGCTGCACCAGCTGCTGGATCGGCGCGAAGAACGTGGTGACGAACAGCACGAAGGCGGTGAGCTCGCCGATCGTGAGGCGATCGTCGAGCACCATCCATCCACCGATGAGCAGGATGAAACCCTGCGCGGCGATGCCGACGCCCTCGACGGCGGGGCCATAGATCGCCCCGGCTCGCGCCGTGTAAAGGTTGGCGTCGAGGTAGTCGCCGACGATCCGGCGATGTTGGCGGGCGTTGATCAGACGGCGGTTCATCGCAGCGATGACCCGGACGCCTGCGAGGTTCTCCGACAGATCTGCGAGGACGTCCGCGATGCGGTCCCTGACCGTCGCGTAGCCGGCCTCGCTCACCGTGCGGAACCACAGTGTCAACACGATCAGTGGCGGAAGGATCATCGCCAGGAGGATCATCGCGAGCGTCGGGCTGTAGCCGAAGAGAACGATCGTGACGACAGTGACCGTCAGGGCCTGGATCACCAGGTTGACGAAGCCCTCGTTGACCAGCAACGTGAGCGCCTCCACGTCGGAGGTCATCCGGCTGAGGAGCACGCCGCTCTTCTCGGAGGTGTACCAGTCGAGGCCCTGCCGCTCGAAGTGGGTGAACAGTCGGATGCGGGTGTCGAACATCAGGCTCTCGCCCAGCCAACCGTTCCACCTCTGCCGCACGAAGCTCAGAACGATGTTCGCGGCGACGACACCGAGATACACGAGCACCACAGTGGTGAGCACGTCCTTGTCCCGTGCCGCCACACCATCGTCGATCCCGCGCTGGGTGAGAATCGGGCCGGCCAGCGTGCTGACCGTCTCGAGGATGAGCAGCAGCAAGCCGAACAGCGCCGCCCACTTCCGGGGCCCGAAGAGGCGTCCGAGCCCGAAGCGGGGACGCGGGCCAACGACCGGGTCGTAGGGAACATGTGGCGGCGAGTGCTCGGGTTCCTTGTCGAGGATCCGGTTGGCGCCCTCTTGGAGTTCGCTCGGCACCCCGGCGAAGGGCAGTCCTGCCGCGGCGCTCGACTGGGTGGCGGATGGTCCGCCGAAGACACCGCCACCGCCCATCATCACCATGGCGAACCGCCACGTTCTCCTGCGGCGAGCTCGCCATCCTCCTCGTCGGCTGTGGCGAGTACCTCCACATAGCGAGGCTCGTTGCGAAGCAGCGACTGATGGGTGCCGTCTGCGACGATGCGGCCGTCCTCGATCAGCACCACTCGCTCGGCGAGACCGATCGTGGAGAGCCGATGGGCGATGACGATCGTCGTGCGGCCCTCGAGCAGTCGGGTGAGAGCGCCGTGAATTCGTTCCTCGACGCCGACGTCGATCGCACTCGTCGCGTCGTCGAGGACGACGATCGCGGGATCGGCGAGGAAGGCTCTGGCGATCGCGATTCGCTGCCTCTGGCCACCAGACAGGTCGTAGCCCCGTTCGCCGACCACCGTGTCGTAGCCCCGCTCGAGGTCGGTGATGAACCCGTGAGCCTGCGCCGCCTGTGCCGCCGCCACGACCTCGTCGCGGGTGGCCCCTGGCCGCCCGTATGCGATGTTCTCGTGGACCGTGGTCGAGAAGAGGAAGGGTTCGTCGGGCACCAGCGCGATCGCCTGGCGCAGCGATGTAGCGGTGAGGTCGCGTACGTCGTGGCCGTCGATCTCAACGTGGCCTGATCCGGTGTCGTAGAACCGCATGAGCAGACGGGCGATGCTGGACTTTCCCGATCCCGTGCGTCCCACGATCGCCAGGGTCTGGCCGGCGGGGATCTCCAGGTCGAAGCCGTTCAGGACCTGGGGTGCGTTGTCGGCTCCGGCCGCACCACCGATGGTCTCGGTGCCGTAGGCGAACGACACGTGGTCGAACACCACTGCACCCCGCGCGTCGACGAGGTCGATCGCTCCCGGTCGGTCGTGAACCGACGGCGGTTCGTCGAGGATCTCGAAGATGCGATCGGCTGAGGCCTTGGCCCGCTGGCCGAGGATGAGCAGCATCCCGATGAACCGAAACGGGGCCTGGAGCAGCACGATGTAGAGGTTGAACGCCACGAGATCGCCGACCGTGAGGTCGCCGTCGATCACCGCTCGACCGCCGACGAGCAACACGAGAGCCAGGGCGAAGCGGGGAAGGTTCTCGATGAACGGCGTGTGGCTCGCTCGAGTCTTGTGCTGTTGCAGGTTGGCCCACCGAAGACGCGTGGCTGCGGCGGCCAGCTTGTCGATCTGGCGTTGTTCGGCGGCGAACGCCTTGACCACCCGGACACCGCTGACCGACTCGTCGACCACCGTGGCGACCTCGGCGTTGCGGCTCTGGACGATCCACGACAGCGGAAACATGATGTTGCGGAGTCGCTGCCCGATGACGAAGACGCCGGGAAGGGCGACCATGGCGATCAAGGTCAACGGGAGGCTGATGCGCGCCATCAGCACGATCGCGATCGCGAAGCTGAAGAACTGCACCGTCATGATCGGGGCGAAGGCCAGGAACATCTGCACCGAGCGGATGTCGGAATTGGCGCGGCTGATGATCTGGCCCGATTGGACGCGGTCGTAGAAGGCGAAACTCAACCGGCCCAGATGCTCGAAGAGAAGCGTCCGGAGCTGGTACTCGACTCGAAACGCCATGCCGTACAACCCGTACCGGTACCAATAGGTGAAGACGGCTCGGGCGACACCGAGGCTGACGATCGCGGCGACGAATGGCCACAGGGCGCGGGTCCGGCTGTCGAGGGCGTGGTCGATCGTGAGCCCCGTGACGCGCGGGACGAGAATCTGGCTGACCATCGCCACCACCGCGGCCGCGGTGCTCCACAGGATGCGGGCTCGGTGTTGGGCCAGCAGCGGTGAGAGCCGTCTGAGCCAGCCGAGCTCGGAATCTGAGCGGATCCCGACGGCCGGTTGTTCGTCTCGGGCTTCTCGGGCTTCTCGGGCCGCTCGGGCCCGCCGGTCTGCTCGGGCCCGCCGATTCCGCCGGTCTTGTCGAGCTTTTCTGCCCTCCCCGGCGATCGATTCGTGATCACCGGCGCCGGACGACATCCGGGCAAGGCTACCGTTGCAGCTGTTTCGTCGGAGGTGGCGCTCATCGATCCCATGCTGGGCATCGTCCTGGTCATCGTGCTCATCGTGTTGAACGGGGTCTTCGTCGCGGGCGAGTTCTCGCTCGTGGCGGTCGACACGTCGCGGATCGACGTGATGGCCGAACGCGGGCACACCGCGGCGCGGATCACCCGATCGCTGCTGCGGCGGATGAGCTTTCATCTCGGTGGCGCACAGCTCGGCATCACCGTCACATCGCTGCTGCTCGGTCTGATCGCCGAGGACGCCTTGAGCCCGTTGATCGAACGCATCCCCGGGGTCGCCGCGGGAAGTGCCGTCAGTGTCGCTGTCGCGATCGGCGTGGCGACCATGCTGCAGATGGTCTTGGGCGAGCAGGCGCCGAAAAACCTTGCGGTGTCGCGACCTCTCGGGGTCAGCCTCGGGCTCGCACCGATTCTGCGTCTGTATGGGGTGCTCGCCGCACCGATCATCTTGCTCTTCAACGGCATCGCCAACCGGACGGTCCGTCTCATGGGCGTCGAGCCGACCGAAGAGCTGCGCGTCGTGCGTTCGCTGGACGAGCTCGAGTACGTCGTCCGGTCGAGTCGCGAGCACACCCTCGACGAGGCCGACGCTCGGCTGTTGACGAGGACCCTCCGCTTGTCGCGCAAGGACGCTGCAGACGCGTTGACGCCCCGAACCGCGGTCGCCGCGCTCCCCGGTTCGGGTTCGGTCGGCGATCTCGTGGACACTGCGATCGACACCGGCCACAGCCGGTTCCCGGTGCTCGGCGACGACATCGACGACATCGTCGGAGTCGTCGAAGTGCGCGACGTGTTCCGCCTCGATCCGGCCACGCGTCGCTCTGCGCCTCTCTCACTGATCCTGCGTCCCGCCGTGGTCGTCCCCGAGCAGCGCGAGCTCGATGGCGTTCTGCTCGATCTCGAGAGCGGCGCGTCGCGCCTCGCCGTGGTCGTCGACGAACACGGTGGGACGGCGGGCATCATCACGCGGGAGGACATCCTCGAGGAGCTGGTCGGCGACATCGCCGACGAGTACGACGATCCGGTGTCGCTCACCGTGAGCCGCCGCGGGGATCGCTTCGTGTTCGACGGTCGCACCAACCTCGACGAGCTCGAGGACGTCCTCGGCATGCGGCTGCCCGATGGCCCATACGAAACCCTCGCCGGCTTTCTCCTTCAACAGCTGGGAGCCATCCCGGACCTCGGAGAAGTGGTCGATCACGACGGGTGGCGCTTCGAGATCATCGGACTCGAGCGCCTGCGTATCTCCGAGGTGGAAGTCCGGCCGCCGGCCGGCGATCCTTACGCGATGCCCGGCCCGGGCGGAGGCGACTCGTGACCGCGCTCACCCTCGCGTTCGCTCTGGTCCTCGTGCTCGTCAACGGAGCCTTCGTTGCAGCCGAGTTCGGAATCCTGGGCGCCCGCCGCCCAGCGATCGATCGGCTGGCGGCTCAGGGGCGCCGTAGCGCGATCGTCGCCCAGAAGCTCCAATCCGATGTTCTCGAAGCCCTGGGCGGCGCCCAGCTCGGCATCACGATCTGCTCTCTGCTCTTGGGGCGGCTGGGTGAGCCCGCGCTCGCCCACCTCATCGAGGACCTCGTCGGTGGGGCCTTCGAGATCTCCGACACCGTGCTCCACACCCTCGGCTTCGCCATCGCGCTCGCGATCGTCGTGGTGATCCACATGGTGCTGGGTGAGATGGTCCCCAAGAACCTCGCCCTGGCCCGGGCCGATCGTGTGCTGCTTGTTCTCGCCAGGCCCATGTGGGTGTATCTGCGGCTGGCGCGTCCCATCAACGCCCTGCTCCAGATCCTCGCCAACGCGGTCCTGCGCATCGTGCGGGTCGAGCCGACCTCGGAGCTGACCGAGGTCGCGAGCACCGCCGAGCTCGGCCTGATGGTCCAGGAGTCGCACCAAGAGGGCCTGATCGACGCGGAGGAACGGGCCCTCATCGAGGGCGCTCTCCGCTTCGGCGACACCGTGGCCGAGCAGGTGATGGCGTCGATCGACGACGTCGACTTCGTGAGCCTCCACGACCCCGTCGAGACGATCGAGGCCCGGCTACACGAGACCGGACACACCCGACTGGTCGTGATCGGCGACGGCACAGACGACGTCCGCGGCTTCGTGCATTCGAAGGATCTCCTCGCAGTTGATCCCGATGCCCGCGTCCGACCCCTCCGACGCTCCCTGGTGCGCCCGATGCTGCGGGTCGCACCCCGCAGCTCGCTCCCCGACGTGCTCCAGCTCATGCGGCGTGCCCGCATCCACCTGGCCCTCGTCACCAGCGACGGACACAGCCACGGTGTGCTCACCCTCGACGACGTGATGCGGGGGCTCGTGGGCACCCTCGTCGAACCATCGGCCGACGAGGCCGACGAGTAGCTCGCAGCGTTCGACTGCGGAGAGTGTGTCGATCGAGCCCGACTACCGCGGAGAGTGGCGCCTCGCGTAGCCTGGTCCCGATGCCTCCCGCCCATCGCCGCCCCGCGAAGCGGCTCGGCCTGGTCCTCGCCGGCGCGCTGGCCACCGTGCTCGCGATCGTCATCGGCGCGACCCTGGCGAGCGCGCAGAGCGAACTCGATGCCGCGCGCGACGCCGCCCGCGAGGCAGCGGAGGCGGCTGATGCGGCCAGGGCCGCAGCCGAGGACGCCCGTCAGCGGGCCAATGACGCCACCGTCCAACTCGAACGCGCCGTCGGAGCGCTCGAGGAACTCGAAGCACGGATCAGCGTCGTCGAGCGTCGCGCCGCCGAGGCCGCCGACGAACGCGACGCCCTGCACGCAGCCGTCACCGATCTCGCGGTACGTCGCTACGTGGTGAACGACCAGACGGCTCCCGCCGAGATCAGCGCCGCCGGCCCACACGAGCAGGCACGGGCCTCGACCCTCTTCCGCTTCGCCGTCCTCGGCGGCGGAGACGAAGTCGACCGCTATCGAATCATCGACCAGGAGTGGGCGTTCGCCCGCGCCGAGCTCATCGACCTGCGAGAGAGCCACGAGACCGCCATCGACGAGCTCGACGCCCAGAACCTTCGCCTCGCCAACGAGCTCGCCGCGATGGAAGCCCACCTCGAAGAAGCCGCAGCCAAAGAGGCCGAGTTCGCCCGCGAGGTCGAGCGCCTGGAGGAAGAAGAACGTCGCCGCCTCGAGGAAGAACGCCGCCGCCGACTGGAAGAAGAGCGACGCCGCGCCGCAGAGGAGGCCGCGCAGCGAGCACGCGAGGAAGCACGCCGCAACAACGCCCCGGTCATCCGCGGCGCAGAGGGGTTCCTCTGCCCTGTCGGGGGATCCACCTCCTTCAGCGACACGTGGGGCGCACCACGATCCGGTGGCCGCTCACATCGCGGCGTCGACATGTTCGCCGCCCGCGGCACACCCGTCGTTGCCCCGGTCGCCGGAACCGTCCGCCATCGTGACAACTCCATCGGCGGCAAGTCGTTCTACCTCGACGGCGACGACGGCCACCGCTACTACGGCACCCACCTCGACAGCTACGGCGCCAGCGGCCGCGTCGTAGCCGGAGCCGTCGTGGGCACCGTCGGCAACACCGGCAACGCCCGCTTCACCTCACCGCACCTGCACTTCGAGATCCACCCAGGGGGCGGCTCCGCCGTGAACCCGACGCCCACGGTGCGGGCGGCCTGTGGGTGACCCCGAATTCACCCCGGTCTCGCCGAATTCACCCCTGGAACTCGCCGAATTCACCCCTGGAACTCGCCGAATTCATCCCCACGTAAATCACTGACTGTCACATGCGGCGCTTCACTCGCTTCGCTCGTTGCGCGCCTATCACGCCCCCACTGCGTGATATCCGCCGTCGACGTGGACGATCTCGCCCGTCGTCGCCGGGAACCAATCCGACATCAACGCCAGCGTGCTGCGCGCCACGGACACCTGATCATTCACGTTCCAGCCCAACGGGCTGCGAGCCACCCACGCATCCTCGAACTCGTCGAACCCGGGGATCGACTTGGCCGCCATGGTCCGGATCGGACCCGCCGAGATCAGGTTCACCCGGATCCCCTCGGGCCCCAGCGACTTCGCGAGATAGCGAGCCGTCGACTCGAACGCCGCCTTCGCGACACCCATCCAGTCATAGACCGGCCACGCCACAGTCGCATCGAACGTGAGGCCCACCACGTTTCCGTTCGCCTCGGCGAGCAGCGGTCGCATCCCGCCGGCCAGGGCCTTCAGCGAATACGCCGAGATGTGCATCGCCACCGAGACGTCGTCCCACTCGGCGTTCATGAAGTTGCCGCCCAGACACGACTCCGGTGCGAAACCGATGGCGTGAAGAACCGAATCCACCCGGCCCCACCGCTCCGCGAGATCGTCGTGAACCGCATGGATCTCCTCTGGCGAGGTGACGTCGAGGCGAAGCACATCGCATGGCTGCGGGAGCTTGCGCGCCGTCCTCTCGGTGAGCCGCATGGCGCGACCCGCACCGGTCAGAACGATCTCCGCCCCCTCTTCCTGCGCGAGACGCGCCACCTCGAACGCCAGCGAAGCGTCGGTCAGGACCCCCGTGATCAGCAGTTTCTTGCCATCCATCAGACCCATGGTCGATCTCCCGGGATTCGGCTCACCGCTTTTGACCGGTGCTCGGCCACGGACGTTACCGTGGCGGCATGCAGATCGGGATCGTCGGCGGAACTGGCGCAGCGGGATCGGCGCTCGCCGCTCGGCTGGCCGATGTGGGGCACGACATCGTGCTCGGCTCGCGCTCGAAGTATCGATCGATGGAGGTCGTCGACAACATCGTGGCCGAGTGGCCCGATCGGGACCTCAAGATCACGCCAGGCGACAACGTCGCGGCCGCGCTCTGCGGCTTCGTGGTGATCGCGACGCCGTGGGATGCGGCGGCGATCACTGCGCGCAGCGTCGCCGAGCACCTCGAGGACAAGGTGGTGGTCACGATGGCCAACGCACTCGAGCGGGTCGACGACGAATTCGTGCCACTCATCCCGCCCCGCGGCTCGGTCGCCGCGTCGGTGCAGGCTTCGGTCCCCGGGGCCAGAGTCGCCGCCGCTCTGCAGCACGTACCCGCCAAGGAACTGGGCGACCTCTCTGAGCCGCTGCACAGCGACATCTTGATCTGCAGTGACCACAAAGACGCCACCAAGGCGGTCTCGGAGATGGTCGACAGCATCCCCGGCACACGGGCCCTGGACTCCGGGAACATCTCCAACGCCACTGCGATCGAGGCCTTCACCGCAGTGCTGCTCCAGCTCAACACTCGGTACCGCACCCGGGTCCACCTCCAGCTCGCCGGGCTCGACTGACCGGCGACGTGCGCCTGTACGAGACCCGACAGCGACAGATCGTCCCGTTCGAACCGGCGGGCCCCACGGTTCGCATGTACACGTGTGGAATCACTCCGTACGACGCGACCCACATCGGCCACGCCGCCACGTTTCTCGCGTATGACGTTCTCCAGCGTCGTCTCCGCGACAGCGGTCGCGACACGTGGTGCGTCCGCAACGTCACCGACGTGGACGACGACATCTTGGATCGGGCGCGGTCGCTCGGTGTCCACTATCTCGACCTTGCAGCCGCCGCCCTGAGCACCTTCGAAGACGACATGGAGGCTCTCGGGCTCCTCGACGCGCACAGCGAGCCTCGAGCGACATCCGCGATCTCCGAGGTGCGCGCCCTGATCGGTCGTGTGCTCGAATCGGGCCACGCGTATCGCGCTGGTGGCAACGTGTACTTCGACGTCTCCAGCGCCCACGACTTCGGCTCGTTGTCGCAGCTCCCGCGTGAAGAGATGTTGGTCTTGGCGGCCGAAGCCGGTGGGCCGGTCGACGATCCCTCCAAGCGCGACCCCCTCGACTTCGTCTTGTGGCAGGCGAGCGCGCCGGGCGAGCCGGAGTGGTCCTCACCGTGGGGCGCAGGCCGACCCGGTTGGCACGTCGAGTGCTCGGCGCTCGCCCTGCGCGAACTGGGGTCGGAGATCGACCTCCACGGCGGGGGCGCCGATCTCGTGTTCCCGCACCACGAGTGCGAGAACGTCCAGTCCGAAGCGGCGACTGGCCGGCCCTTCGTCCGACACTGGGTGCATTCGGGTGCCGTCCACCACGGCGGACAGAAGATGTCGAAATCGCTCGGCAACCTCCAGTTCGTGTCCGAACTTCGAAAGCGGCACGATCCGATGGCGCTGCGTCTCGCCATCCTCACGCCGCACTACCGATCTGCCTGGGAGTGGTCCGAAGAGCTGGTCACCGAAGCATCGGAGCGGCTCGAAAGGTGGCGTGCGGCCGGGCAGGGGGATGGGGCGCTCGACGAGACGCGCCAGGCCCTGGACGACGACCTCGACACACCCCGTGCGGTTGCCGCGATCGATGCGGTATGCAGCCGCGGGGGTTCGGTCAGCTCCGCAGCCGAGCTGCTGGGTGTGGTGTGGTGAGCGTGCGTCGCCCATGGGCCGTGTCTGCGCGTCTGGTTGCGATCGGTGTCGCCGTGCTGTGGCTGGTCACGGGTGGGTCGGGCTCAGCGTCATCGGCGCAAGCCGCGGAATACGGTCAGGCGAGGGAGGCGCCCGTCGTCGTCGACCCTCAGACCGTCGAGCTCATCGAGGCCGTACTCGACCAGCGCCAACGAGAGGTCGCCGCCGGCGAGGGATCGACGTCGCTGCACCCCGACGCTTCCGATGACGTGCGGCAACGGTGGGCCCGCGCCACGGCTGGATTCGCGGGCGTCGGCATGAGCGTCTATGAGGAGGAGCTGCAGCGCCCGGTGCTCGACCTGACACCGCCGGGTCTCGTCGGGCCCGACGGCGAGCCGGTCGTCGTCGTCGAGGTCACCCGTCACTGGGCCGTGGAGGGTGTCGATCCGCATCCGGCGGCCGACACCCTCTTGCTGGCCGTGTCGACGACCAGCGGCACTGCGACGGTGGTCCACGACGACCCGCTTCGGCGGCTCGGCGTCACCTCGTCTCGCACGCTCTGGGAGGTCGCAGAGGTCACGGTCGAGCGCGATGGGGGAGTCGTGCTCGTCGGCGAACCATCGCGCGCCGCTCGCATGCGGGAGGTCGCCGGTCTGCTGCGACGCGCCCACGACACCATCAGCGCCATCGATCCTCCCGCCGCCTATCTCGTGCTCGTTCCGACCGGCGCCGACCAGGCGAAGGAGTTCCTGCAGACGCCGCTCGACGTGTCGAAGTTCGTCGCCTTCGTCTCGTTCTCGGTGGATCGCTCGGAGTCCTGGCAGGCCGGTCCCCCGAGGCTGGTCCTGCAGGAGGGCAACCTCCGGCGCCGCTCGACGACCCGGCAGGTCGCAATCCTCGCCCACGAGCTGGTCCACGTCGACGCCCTGGCCGACTCGGGGCCCCTCACGCCGCTGTGGGTGCACGAGGGGTACGCGGATTGGGAGGCCAACAGCAGGACCGCGACAGCGCGCGGCCAACTCGAGATCCCGGAGGCACACCAGTTCCGGTCGGGTTCGGTCGGGGACATCGTTGCTGCGTACGACGCGTCGGAGGCGCTGTTCGCTCGGGTCGCAGACCTGCTCGGCAACGATGCGCCGAGACGACTCTTCGACGAGGTCGGTTCGGCGCGGTCCGTGCCCGGGACCCTCACCCACCGGGTGGACGAGGCGCTCGCGCGACTCGGACTCGATCGCGCGACACTCGGGGGGACGAGCTGACCGCACCATCGACGAGTACGCGGCGATCGACGAGCACGAGGGCGATGAACGGGCACGACATGGCCACTGCGAGCGCTGAGAGCTCCGGAGCCGACGAGTACGGCCGCTGGTACCCGCTCAATCGCTATCTGATCGGGCCGTTCCTGCGATTCCTCGTTCGGGTGTATCAGCCGGGCCTTGCGAACCTCCCGGAGCACGGTCCCGCGATATTGGCCCCCAATCACATCTCGTTCCTCGACTCGGCCCTGCTGATGGCCACCTTGCCCCGGCAGATCAAGTTCGTGGGCAAGGCCGAGTACCTCGACGACTGGAAGACCAGGACCTTGTTCCCCGCCATGGGGATGATCCCGATCGACCGATCCGGCGGGGCGGCGTCCAGCGCGGCGCTCGACGCGGCGCGTCGGGTGCTCGACGACGGGGGGCTGTTCGGCATCTTTCCCGAGGGCACTCGCTCGCGCGATGGGCGACTTCACAAGGGTCACACCGGTGTCGCCCGGCTGGCTCTCCAGACGGGCGCACCGATCATCCCGGTCGGAATCGTCGGCACTCGGGAGATCCAGCCGCCTGATGCGCCGCGGCCTCGCCCGTTCATGCCCGCCACGTTCGCCTTCGGAAAGCCGATCGATGCCTCGCGATCGGGCGGCGAAGCCGACGATCGGATGGCCTTGCGCCAGATCACCGACGAAGTGATGTTCGAGATCCGTGCGCTCACGGGCCAGGACTACGTTCCGCGGTACGCGACCCGCGAGCCCGAGGGTGCAGACGCATCGTCGTCCACGGCGGTACTGAAGGCATCGGCGTGACCGATCGTCTCGAACGGCTCTGGGCGACCTGGCGCAGCGACTACGTCGCCGACCCCGCTCGCCGCGCAGACGGCGAGACGGACTGCGTGCTCTGCGGGGTGCTCGATCTCCGTCATGAGCACCCCGATGAGCTGATCGCGATCGGCGAGACCGCCGCGGTCGTGGTCAACGCATACCCCTACACCAGTGGCCACGTGATGGTGCTGCCCTATCGCCATGTTGCGCGCCTCGCTGATCTCGAGCTCGAGGAGCGGCGTGAACTCTTCGACCTCCTCGACGCCACCGTCGCGGCGGTCGAGGCCACCTATGGTCCAGACGGCGTCAACTTCGGCGCCAACCTCGGCCGCGGTGCGGGCGCGGGCATCCCCGGCCACCTCCACGTGCACGTGCTGCCCCGCTGGGTCGGAGACACCAACTTCATGACGACCATCAGCGGCGTGCGGGTCGTCCCCGAATCCCTGGCCGACACACGTGATCGCCTCCGCGCCGCACTCAAGGAGCCGCGCGAGTAGGCAGGATCGCCCGCGAAATTCGTGGTGTCAGCGTCACCCGATAGCGTGGCCGACCGTGGCTGACGATCCCCTCGGCGGGCCGCTGCCGAACGACGATGCAGAGGTGCGCGACGAGCTGCCTGAGGACCTCGATCGCGGCTTCGTTGGGCCATACACGTTTCCCAACAACAACAAGCGACGGATCACCGGGACCCTCTACCTCGCCGCGGCAGCGGCGACCCTGATCGTCGTCTGGGTCGCAGGGAGCGATGCGGTTCTCACCAATACAGGCGTCGCGATCGGCGCGGTGGGCCTCGCCGCGGTCGGCGCCTACCAACTCGTGGCCGGCTACTCGACCAAGGTCGACGAGAACGAAGCTCTGGTGGCGGCGAGCCGGGACCTCGGTTTCGCTGTCGGCCATGCGAGCGCGCAGCTGGGCTGGCGGGGCTTCGCCTCCCGGCCGACGTGGCGGATGCTCGTGTACTCGGCCGAGGATCCGCCGGCCAAGCGAGGGATGGTCCTCGTCGACGCGGTGAACGGCGGCGTCGTCGATCGCTACGTCGAGGACAATCCCGAGGACTGGATCGAAACGGTCCCGAGTGCGCGTGGGGGTCCAGCGGGAGAGCAGGCGACGCCCGCCGCCACGAGCGACGAGTCGGGCCATGAAAGCGCAAAGGAATCGAACGACGATGTTTGACGGCAGCTTCCGGAAGGGCGTGGATCAGGTCACCGATCCCGTCGGCCGCAGCTTCGTCCGCATCGGGATCAGCGCCGACCACCTCACCCTGTTCGGGCTCGTGATGTCGGTTGCCACAGCGATTGCCGTCGGTGCGGGCGAGTTGAAGCTGGGTGTGCTCTTCCTGGTGCTCACCGCGCTCGGCGACCTGCTCGACGGGGCGGTCGCCAAGGCTGCAGGGACCAGCTCGGCCCGTGGCGCGTTCTTCGACTCGACGATCGATCGGGTGACCGACGCTCTGCTCCTCGGGGGGATCGCCTGGCACCTCGCCGAGACCGAGAGCGCGCACATGCCGATCTTGCCGATGGCGCTCCTCGCGGTGTCCTCGGTGATCAGCTACGAACGGGCCAAGGCAGAGTTGCTCGGGTTCGACGCCAAGGGCGGTCTCATGGAACGGGCCGAGCGGGTCTTCGTTCTGGGATTCGCTCTCTTCTTCGATGCGATCCTCATCCCGGTGCTGTGGGTGATGTTGGTGCTGACCTCGATCACGGCCGTGCAACGCTTCTTCAAGGTGTGGGCGCAGGCCACGAGAGCACTGCGCTGAAGGTGTCCGCCAAGGACGACATCGTCACCGGGATCTACCGCGGCGGCTCGTGGGCCGCTCGGCACCTTCCGGGCGTAGTGGCTGCGCGGCTGCCCGAGCTGGCGGCCCGCCCCCTGGTCGCAGCCGCCCGTACACAACGGGCGATGGTCGCGCGGCACATGCGTCGGGCCCTCGGCCCAGGGGCCAGCGATCGCGCCATTCGTCGGGCGGTCACGGGGGCCTACGAGTCCTATGCGCGGTATTGGGTCGAGTCCTTCAGGCTTCCCGACGTCGGCGCAGCCGAACTCACCGCCGGGATCGACGTCCCCGCGTACCACCACGTCGAGGCAGGTCTCGAACGCGGCAACGGTGTGATCCTGGCGCTCCCACACCTCGGTGGTTGGGAGTGGGCGGGCTTTTGGATGGCCACCGTGAACCGGTTGCCGATCACCGTGGTGGTCGAGGCAATCGAGCCACCCGAGCTGTTCGACTGGTTCGTGCGATTCCGTTCGGATCTCGGGATGAACGTGGTGCCGCTCGACAAGGACGCCGGCGGCGAGGTGCTCGCGGCACTCGGACGCAACGAGATCGTGTGCCTGTTGTGTGACCGCGACATCGGGGGCGGTGGCATCGAGGCCGACTTTCTCGGGGAGCGCACCACCCTCCCGGCGGGCCCGGCGCTGCTCGGTCTCCGAGCGGAGGCAACCGTTCTGCCAACCGCCGTGTACTTCCGGCCAGGGGGCGGCCACCTCGGCGTCGTGCGGCCACCGCTCGACACTGCCCGCAGGGGAAAGCTGCGCGAGGACGTGTCCAGGGTCACCCAGCATCTGGCCGATGACCTTGGCCTGCTGATTCGGCGCGCCCCCGAGCAGTGGCACATGTTCCAGCCCAACTGGCCGAGCGATTCGGCCTGAGCCGGTCACGCTCAGCTGTCGCACCACGGGTGTCATGACCTAGCGTTGAGGGGGTGCGCATCGGGATCGTTTCGCCGTACAGCCTGACGGTCCCTGGCGGGGTGCAGGCGCAAGTACTCGGTTTGGCGAGGTCGTTGTCCGATCTCGGCCACAGCACGCGTGTCCTTGGCCCCTGTGACGGGGCGCCACCCGCGGTCGGTGTCACGCCGCTCGGCGCGTCGATCCCGACCTTCGCCAATGGATCCATCGCGCCGATCGCGCCCGATGTCGCGTGCACCTTGCGCACGATCCGCTCCCTGGCCGACGAAGAGTTCGACGTCATCCACATCCACGAACCCATCTGCCCGGGGCCCTGCCAGACCGCCCTGTTCACCAAGTACGCCCCGATCGTCGGCACCTGGCACGCGGCGGGAGGGAGCAAGGCCTACCTCACCCCGGGAGTGAAGTGGCTCGCCGACCGGGCGAGCGTGCGCGCCGCCGTGTCGACCGATGCGCGCGACATGGCAGCAGCCGCTCTGGGCGGCGACTACGAGATCGTGTTCAACGGCATCGACCTCGACGGCGTCCGCAAGACCGACCCGTGGCTCGCGGCACAGCCGACGATCGCGTACGTCGGACGGCACGAGCCGCGCAAGGGTCTCGCCGTTCTGCTCGAGGCGGTGCAGCAGCTGCCTGCATCCACCCGGCTCTGGGTGATGTCCGAGGGCCCCCAGACCCAAGAACTTCGTGCGAGGTACGCCCACGACGAGCGCATCGAGTGGCTGGGCAACATCACCGACGAGGAGAAGCTCGCCCGCATCAAGGGCGCAGACGTCTTCTGCGTTCCGTCCCTGCGCGGGGAGAGCTTCGGCATCGTCTTGCTCGAAGGCATGGCGGCCCGCACTCCAGTGGTGGCGAGCGATCTCCCCGGGTACCGCAACGTCGCGCACACAGGTCGCGAAGCGCTTCTCGTTCCGCCCGGTGACGTCGATCGCCTCGCCGAAGGGCTCCGACGCGTGCTCAACGACCCGGCGCTGGCCTCCTCCCTCGTGGCGTCAGGCGAGCCCCGGGCCGAACAGTTCGCCATGGACCGCCTCGCAGAGACATACCTCGACCTCTACGAGAGAGCGATCGCTGTCGAGCGTGACGCAGGAACCGTTCGTCCGGTGACGGGGTGGTGGCCTCGCAGGCGTCGAGCCGCCCGGTCGGCAAGCAGCCCGCATCGCGAGCGCTGACCCTTACACTCTCTCGCGGCACGCACCCGGCACGTCTCCCGTGCGAGTTCTTCGACATGGACACCGACATCGAACAGATCGACCACCACCGCCAACGGATCGACCGATTGATCCTCGTCTTTTGGCTCACCGCGCTCCTGTCGGGATTGGTGGTGGGCCTGGTGTTGTGGGTCGTCACCCCGCTGGGATGGCTGGGCCTCCCGGTGGCGCTCGGTGTCGCTGCGCTTCTCGCCGTTCTGCTCCTCCGTCGGTCAGAGCGGTGGCTGGTCGATTCCTACGGCGGCTCCGACGTCGATGAGTCCACCCACCCGCGCCTGGTCAACGTCGTCGAAGGGCTGTGTGCCAGCTCCGGGGTTGCGCAACCTCAGCTTCGGATCGTCGACTCTCCCGCCGTCAACATGATCGCCGTGGGGCGCCACCCGAGCAGGTCGTGGCTGGTCGTCACCAGCGGAGCGTTGGAGAACGCGAGTCGTATCGAGCTCGAAGCCCTGGTCGCCAACGAGGTCAGCCAGGTCCGCACGCTCGACACGGCCCACGCGAGCACGGTCGCGACCACCGTCGGGCTTCCGGCGCTGCTCGCCGACATCGGCAAGCGGTTGCGGGCCGGCCGATCGATCAACGGCTCGGCGGGTTCGGCAGGAGGGCGCGCGGCGGGAGCCGTGTGTGGACTCTTCATTCCTCTCGCAGGGGTGAGCCGCCGTCGTTCGGCCGCCGAGCTCGAACCCCACCGCGACTTTCGCACCGACGTCACCGGGGTCCAGCTCACCCGGTATCCGCCCGGCATGATCGCAGCGCTCGAACGCGCCGAGTCGGCCTCGGACGCGGTGCTCGATGTCGCGGGAGCAGGAGCTGCTCTCTGCGTCGTGGATCCCCGTGACTCGCGCGTCCGCCCACCACTCTCGGAGCGCATCGCAGCTCTTCGTGAGCTCTGAGGCGGTGACGGGAGCCCGCCGCTCCTCACTCCCCGTGCGGCCTCTGCGCAGGTCAGCGCTCGCCGCGTGCGTCCTGCTGGCCGGTTGCTCATCGGGGGGATCCCCCGTCACCGATGAAGCTGCTGAGCCCACAACCTCAGCGGTCGAAATCGGCGTGACCACCACGACCCGCGTCGTGGACGGCGATCCGCTGTCGCGCGACGACATCACCCGCCTCGACTTCGCCCCCGATTCGGTTGCGCCTGACGAGGCACCTCTCACCGGCACCGGGGTCGCCGATGTGAACCTCCTTGCCAGGCCCGCGCTGGCGATCAAGGTCGACAACGTCGACAGCGCTCGTCCCCAGACGGGCCTCGTCGAGGCCGACCTCGTCTACGAGGAGCTCGTCGAAGGCGGGCTCACGCGACTTCTGGCCGTGTATCAGAGCGAGGACCCTCCGCTCGTGGGCCCCGTTCGATCGGCACGGTCCACGGACGTCCCGCTGCTGATGCCGCTCAAGACGCCGATGTTCGTCTGGAGCGGCGCCAACACCGCCTTCTCCGACATGCTCGACCGACGTGCGGTCGCCGACGTCGGTGTCGAGGCGCGGCCCGACGGCTATCTGCGACGCGACGACCGGAACCCTCCGTCCGATCTGTATGCGCTCACCGAGGTTCTCCGGGGCTTCACCGCGGATGTGGCGTTGCCGCCGCCGCCGCAGTTCTCCTACCTGCCCCGAGGTGGCGACGACGGCACCGACGGCCCGCCGGTCGTCGGTGTCGCGGTCGAGTTCGGTTCGACCTCGGTCGTGCATCGCTGGGACGACTCGCGCCGCGGGTGGGCTCGTGAGCAGAACGGCACCCCACACGTCGATGAGGACGGTGTGCAGGTCGCACCCGAGAACGTGATCGTTCAGTTCGTCACCTACCTCGACACCGGCCTCGTCGATGCCAACGGCGCGGCCGTGCCGGAGGCACAGATCTGGGAGGGCCAGGGCACGGCGTGGGTGTTGAGCGGCGGCCGGCTCACCGTGGGGACCTGGTTCAAGCCGAACCTGACCATCGAGACGATCTTTCTCGATGCAGAGGGAGACGAGATCCCCGTCACGCGTGGCCGCACGTGGGTCCTCCTGGCGCCGGAGGGCGCGGCGAGGGTCCTCGACTAGCGAGCCGCGCGAGCGCGGCGGAGTGCGAGTGCAATCCACTGCGGATCGACGGCCCGCGGCTTCTACACTGCCGGCATGGCTGACACCGACGGTTCCCCCAACGGCGCGAGCAGCACCGGGTCCCAGACCGGGACGGTCCGCGTCAAGCGTGGCTTGGCGGACATGTTGCGCGGCGGCGTGATCATGGACGTCGTGACGCCCGACGAGGCGAAGATCGCCGAGGACGCAGGCGCCGTGGCGGTCATGGCGCTCGAGCGCGTGCCCGCCGACATTCGGCGCGACGGCGGCGTGGCTCGCATGAGCGATCCGGCGATGATCGAGGGCATCCAGGCCGAGGTCACGATCCCCGTGATGGCCAAGGCGCGGATCGGTCACTTCGCCGAAGCCCAGATCCTCGAATCGCTCGGCGTCGACTACGTCGATGAGTCCGAGGTACTGACGCCGGCCGACGAGGCGCATCACATCGACAAGTGGGCATTCACCGTCCCCTTCGTGTGTGGCGCAACCAACCTCGGCGAGGCGCTGCGTCGCATCTCCGAAGGCGCGTGCATGATCCGCAGCAAGGGCGAGGCCGGCACGGGCAACATCGTCGAGGCGGTTCGCCACCTCCGGTCGATCATCGGCGACATCCGCAAGATCACACAGGCCGATGCTGCCGAGCTGTTCGACTGGGCCAAGCAGCTGCAGGCACCGCTCGGGCTGATCCAGGAGATCGCCGAGACGGGGTCGCTCCCCGTGCCGATGTTCTGTGCCGGCGGAATCGCGACGCCCGCCGATGCGTCGCTCGTGATGCAGCTCGGCGCCGAAGCGGTGTTCGTCGGATCCGGCATCTTCAAGAGCGAGGACCCGTCCCCACGAGCCAAGGCGATCGTCGAGGCCACGACGCACTTCCGCGATCCCGCCGTGGTGGCCAAGGTGAGCCACGGGCTTGGCGACGCCATGCGCGGGCTCGAGATCGGCGCTCTCGACACCAAGCTCGCCGACCGCGGCTGGTGAGGCTCGGTGGGATTTCGGGTCGGCGTCCTGGCTCTCCAGGGTGCCTCTCGTGAGCACGTCCGCGCGCTGGAGCGCCTGGATGTGTCGCCAGTCGAAGTCCGGGTTCCGCGCGATCTCGAGGGCCTGGATGGCCTGATCCTTCCCGGTGGCGAGAGCACGACGATCTCGATGCTCCTCGAGTCGAGCGGGACGTTCGATCCCATCGCCGGTCTGTTGGGCGAGGGGATGCCGGCGTTCGGAACGTGCGCCGGAATGATCCTGCTCGCATCAGAGGTCCTCGACGGGCGCAGCGATCAGCGCAATTTCTCCATGATCGACCTCACGGTGCGGCGCAACGCCTTCGGCAGGCAGGTGGCGAGCTTTGAGGCCGACCTCTGCGTGGAGGGGCTCGGCGACGCGTTTCGAGCCGTGTTCATCCGCGCTCCCGGGGTGACCCGGGTGGGTCAGGGGGTCTCGGTCCTGGCCACTGTGGCCGTCGGAGACCACGAGGACGTCCCGGTGATCTGCCGCGCGGGCTCGATTCTGGTGTCGAGCTTTCATCCCGAGCTCACCGACGACACCCGCTTGCACGAGCTGTTCGTCGATCTGCTGCGCAGCCCCGCGACGGTGGCAGAATGTGGAGCGCAGTAGGCGAGCGACGATCTCGAGAAGTCGAGCGAGGAACCAGTGTCTGGTCATTCCAAGTGGGCGACGATCAAGCACAAGAAGGGTGCGGCCGACAAGGCGCGCGGCAAGCTCTTCGCCAAGCTGATTCGCCAGGTCGAGGTCGCGGCGCGCGAGGGCGGCGGCGATCTCGACGCCAATGCGACGCTGCGGACGATGTACCAGAAGGCGCGCGACAACTCGGTGCCGTTGGACACGATCGAGAAGGCGATCAAGCGGGGGACAGGTGACCTGGAGGGTGTCACCTACGAGCAGGTGAGCTACGAGGGGTATGCGCCCCACGGTGTCGCCGTGTTCGTCGAGGCGCTCACCGACAATCGCAATCGCACCGGAGCCGAGATTCGTAGCCTGTTCACGCGGGCGGGGGGATCGCTCGCCGAGCCGGGCGCCGTCGCATGGCAATTCGATCGCAAGGGCGTGGTGCTGGTGCCGTCGTCTGTCCAGGAGGACGACCTCATGCTCGTCGCGCTCGACGCCGGAGCCGAGGACATCGTGGGCGAGGGTGAGACCTGGAGAGTGACCACCGAGCCGACGGACACGATGGCGGTGCGCGGTGCGATCGAGGAGGCGGGCATCGAGGTCAGTTCCGCGGATCTCACGTACCTGCCCCAGAACCTGATCGAACTCTCGGTGACGAGTGAGGCCAGATCGGTGATGGCGGTGATGGACGCGTTGGACGACCACGACGACGTCCAGGGCGTGTACGCCAACTTCGATGTGCCCGACTCGGTGCTGGCGGAGCTGGCGGAGTAGCCGGCGATCGCCACGCGACGCGGTAGCATCGAACCTGTGTTCGTCCTCGGAATCGACCCTGGGCTGTCCCGTTGCGGCTATGGCGTGGTCGAGCAGGTCGGCCGGACCGCAGAGGCGGTGGCGATCGGTGTCATCACGACGCCCCCCGGCGGCGAGCTGCCGCGCCGGCTCGCCCTGCTCCAACGGGAGTTGCGCGGCCTGATCGCCGAGCATCGCCCCCAGGTCGTGGCGATCGAGCGAGTGTTCTTCCAGGTCAACGTTCGCACAGCGATGGGCGTCGCCCAGGCGGCTGGGCTCGCGATGGCCGAAGGAGCGGCCTCGGGGGCCGAGGTGATCGAGTACACCCCCAATCAGGTCAAAGAAGCCGTGGGTGGGTGGGGCGGTGCTCCCAAGGACCAGATGCAGCGGATGGTCCAGACGCTGCTCGGGCTTCCGTCTGTGCCTGCACCGGCTGACGCCGCCGATGCCGCGGCGGTCGCTCTGTGTCATCTGGCTCACGCCCCGATGCACCGGGCGGGTGCGCGGTGATCGCGTCGCTTCGCGGGTTGCTCCTCGATCGAGACCCCGAAGGCGAGGCCGTGATCGAGGCCGGCGGCGTCGGGTACCGGGTCACCGTCAATCCGGGAACGTTGGCCGACCTGCCAGAAGTCGGCGAGACGGCGTTCGTGCACATCCACCACCACATGCGCGAGGACCACCAGCAGTTGTACGGGTTTCCGACCGCCGACGAGCGACGATGCTTCGAATCGTTGATCTCGGCACATGGTGTCGGCCCGGCATTGGCGATGGCCGTTCTGGCGACCCACCCTCCGCTCTCCCTGCGACAGGCCGTCGCCACCGACGACGTCGATGCCCTCTGCCTGGTGCCGGGGGTCGGAAAGAAGACGGCTCAGCGCTTGGTGCTCGAGCTCAAGAACAAGCTGGACGTTCCCGACCTGGGCGCGAGCCCGGCGCCGGGTGAGCCGACCCCGAGCGCTGGCGACGCGCTGGGGGACGTTCGCGACGCGCTCGCGTCGATGGGGTTCACCGGCTCGGAGATCGCCCACGCCATGTCCGATCTCGCGGGAGACGACGTGTCTGCTCTGCTGCGCGAGGCGCTGCGCCGGCTCGCGGTGAGTGCATGAGGCTGCTGTGACCGCCGACTTCGACGACGGCTGGGGTCGTGAAGAGGGATACAAGCGCGACGTCGATGCCGACGCGTCCTCGCGCAGGGTCGACATCACCGACGGCGAGGCCAACGACGAGGATGTCTCTGTCGAGGTCAGCCTGCGCCCGACCTCGCTCGAGGACTTCGTCGGCCAGTCGGAGCTCAAGGACCACCTGAGCATCGTTCTCGAGGCGGCCCGCGCCCGCCAGCAGCCTCCCGATCACCTGCTCTTCGCCGGTCCGCCCGGTCTCGGCAAGACGACTCTCGCCGGCATCGTCGCCACCGAGCTCGGCGTCACCTTGCACATCACGTCGGGGCCGGCGATCGAGAGGGCGGGAGATCTGGCGTCGCTGCTCACCAACCTGGGCGACCGCGATGTGCTGTTCATCGACGAGATCCACCGGCTGCCCAAGATCGTCGAGGAGGTGCTCTACCCGGCGATGGAGGACTTTCAGCTCGACGTCGTGCTGGGGAAGGGGCCCGCCGCCCGGTCGATTCGGTTCGATCTCCCACCGTTCACCTTGGTGGGAGCCACGACCCGGACTGGGCTGATCGCCGGCCCGTTGCGGGATCGTTTCGGGCTGGTCGAGCGGCTGGACTTCTACTCCACGGACGATCTCCAGGCCATTGTCACCCGCGCTGCTGGGATCCTCGGCGTCGATCTCGACGACGAGGGCGCCGCAGAGATCGCGTCGCGATCGCGGGGGACTCCCCGCATCGCCAACCGGCTTCTGCGCCGGGTGCGCGACTACGCAGAGGTACGCGCTGACGGCGCGGTCGACCTCTCGGTGGCTCAGGCCGGCCTCGCCCTCTTCGGAGTGGACGAGCTCGGCCTCGACAAGGTCGATAGAGCGATTCTCGATGCGCTGGTCGTTCTCCACTCCGGCCGGCCGGTGGGGCTGTCGACGTTGGCCATCAGCGTCGGCGAGCAGACCGAGACGGTCGAGGACGTGTACGAACCCTTCCTCATCCAACAGGGTCTCCTGCAGCGCACGCCGCGCGGACGGGTCGCCACGCCTGCCGCATTCGCCCACCTGGGGGTGGCGGTTCCGACCGGCGGCGACGGCCCATCGCTCTTCGACTGAACATGGCCGCTGCCGAAGACCACGCGGGCCGGGTCTGGTACGCCGCGTACGGATCCAACCTGCTCGCCGAGCGCTTCGAGGTGTACCTCCGCGGTGGCTCGTACGGCGAGCGGGGGACCATCCATCAGGGTGCTCGAGATGCCACTCCGGCGCGGGGCTGGCGTCTCCTCGAGGTCGATCACCAGCTGCGATTCGCGCGCGAATCGCGACGGTGGGGAGGCGGCGTGGCATTTCTGGATCCCGACCCGGGCTCGGGCCGGGCTGCGCTGCGCTGCTGGGACCTCACCGTCGAGCAGTTCGCCGATGTCGCGGCGCAGGAGAACGGCCTGTCGCCGGGCGACATCGATGTCGACCTCGACGCGGTGGTGGCGCGCGGCGCAGTGGATCTGACCGACCGGTGGTACGGACGGGCGCTCTTGCTGGGTGCGCTCGACGATCGGCCGGTCGTGACGTTCACGTGCCGGCAGAACGCATCGAGCAACCCGCCGGGACGCCCCTACTTGTCGGTCGTGGCAGGGGGCCTCGGCGAGATGGGGTGGCCCGTGGAGGCCACCGTCGACTACCTGAGGGCGTGCCCCGGCGTCTCCGAACAGTGGACCCGCGATCAGCTCGTCGAGCTCGTGGGGGTTCCTCCATGGACATGATCGAGTTCGACTACGAGCTCCCGGAGACAGCGATCGCGCAGGTTCCGGCCCAGCCGCGCGACGCGGCGCGGCTCCTCGTCGACCAGGGGCCCGCGCAGCCGCCGCGCCATCTCGCGATCCGAGACATCGTCGACGTGCTCAGGCCGGGCGATCTTCTGGTGGTCAACGAAACCCGTGTCATCCCCGCCCGCCTGCCCCTGCGCAAGACCACAGGCGGAGCAGCCGAGGTGCTCCTTCTCGAACCCGATGCCCGAGGGGGCTGGCTCGCCCTGGTGCGACCAGGTCGGCGGCTTGCCGCAGGTGCCGTGTTGAGGTCCGACGCTGATCCCTCGGTGTCGGTGACGATCGGCGAGGCACTGCCAGACGGGTCGCGCCACGTGGTGGTCGAGGCCGACGGGGCCGCGGTCGTCACCGCGGCGGACACGGCCTGGCTCGCGACGGCGGGAGAGGCCCCACTGCCCCCCTACATCACCGACCGCTCGACCCCCGATGAGCGATACCAGACGGTGTACGCCGAGACGCCGGGTTCGGTCGCCGCCCCGACTGCCGGGCTGCACTTCACCCCCGAGCTGCTGGCCGCCATCGAGGCGCGTGGCGTCGAGCGAGCGACAGTGGATCTGGTGGTGGGGCTCGACACCTTCCGGCCGGTGCTCGTCGACGATTCCGACGACCACGAGATGCACTCCGAACGCTATGCCGTTCCCGATGAGACCTGGGAGGCCTGCCGGCGGGCCGACAGGGTGATCGCCGTCGGCACGACCACCGTGCGCGCGCTCGAATCCGCGGCGCGCTCCGGGCCGTCAGGCCGGACAGACCTGTTCCTCCAGCGCGGCAGTCGGTTCGATGTGGTCGACGTGTTGGTCACCAACTTCCACATGCCTCGCTCCACGCTCTTGCTCATGATCGACGCATTCGTCGGGCCGCGATGGCGCCGGCTTTACGAGACGGCGCTCGAAGAGGGCTACCGGTTTCTCAGCTTCGGCGACGCCTGCTGGTTGGAACGCGCGACGTGAGCACCGGTATCAACAGGGGAGTGTCCCTCTCCTATGAGCTCCTCGCCTCCGACGGCGCTGCCCGGCGGGGCCGGGTCACGACCGCGCGCGGGACCTTCGAAACACCGGTTTTCATGCCCGTCGGGACCAAGGGCGCCGTGGTCCATCTCGACGCACGCGACTACGAGCAGCTCGACATGGAGGTGGTGCTCGGCAACACCTACCACCTGATGCTGCGGCCTGGGGCCGAGGTGATCGCCGAGCTCGGTGGGCTGCATTCCTTCACTGGGTGGAGTGGGCACATGCTCACCGACTCGGGTGGCTTTCAGGTGATGAGCCTGACGAACAACGTGAAGATCGACGACGACGGGGTCACGTTCACCTCGATCTACGACGGCGACAAGGTGCGATTCACCCCCGAGGACGCCGTTCGCACCCAAGAGCAACTCGGTGCCGACATCCAGATGGCTCTCGACGTGTGCCCGGCACTTCCGGCAACCGATGCCGAGGTTCGGCTCGCCATGCGGCGCACCCACGACTGGGTCGAGCGCGCCGCAGCAGCCCATCGACGAGAGGACCAGTCGTTGTTCGGCATCGTGCAGGGCGGCATCGATCCCGCGCTGCGACGTGAGAGCGCCCGTTTTCTGGCCGGTCTGGATCTGCCGGGCTACGGCGTCGGAGGCCTCTCGGTCGGGGAGAGCCACGCCGAGATGATGCCCGCACTCACCGCGGCCCTCGGCGAGCTGCCAGAGGATCGGCCTCGCTACCTGATGGGCGTGGGCGATCCCGTGCGAATCGTCGACGCAATCGGTGCAGGGGTCGACATGTTCGACTGTGTGCTCCCGACCCGCCTGGCCCGCCACGGCACCGTCCTGACCTCGACGGGCCGGCTCAATCTCCGCAACGCCCAGCACACCCGCAGCGACGAGCCGCTGGATCCATCCAACCCCATGTCTGCCGGGTTCAGCAGGGGGTACTTGCGTCATCTGTTGCAGGTCAAAGAGCCGACCGCGGGTCGGATCGTCACCCTCCACAACCTCTGGTACCTCCTCGACCTGGTGCGCAGGGCCCGGACGGCCATCGAAGATGCGAGCTTCGAAGACTTCCGCGGCTCGGTGTTGGAGGTGTGGGGCCGGTAGCCTGGGCGGCTGATCTCCACAGGCCAACCATTGCTCGGAGTACCCCATGGGCCCGTCGCTGTTGCTTCCCGTCGTCATCCTCGTCGGGATGTACTTCCTCATGATCCGCCCGCAACAGAAGCGGATGCGTGAACGCGAGGCCATGATCCGCTCCGCCGGTGTGGGCGACGAGGTCGCCACCGTCGGAGGTGTGATCGGCGTGATCGTCGCCGAGGAGGGTCCCGAGGTCGTCAACCTCGAGGTCGACACCGATGTCGAGCTGCGCGTCCAGCGTCGGGCCATCGGCGAGATCATCACCAGCTCGGACATCTCCGTCGAGGACACGGCCGTCGCGGACACCTCGGCGGAGGACTCATCGGTGGAGGACATAGACGATGCCGATGAGGCCATCGAGCACGACGGGCCGATCAGCGAAGGCTGATCTGACGCGCTCAGCTGACGACTGAGACCATCACCCCACCGGCTCTCGTCGGTGGGCCACCCTGGTGTTTCGCCCGCCTTCCGGTCAGCGGGTGAACGACGACCCGACCGGAGACCCACGTGCGCCGTTCCTACATCGTGTCCCTCAGCATCGTTGTGGCGGTCGCCGCCGTGTCGCTGGTCAGCGTTCTCGCGGCCGGCTGGGCGCCGGTCCTGGGCGTCCAGCTCCAGGGCGGCGTCGAGGTGGTGCTCCGCCCCACCGACGAGGTCTCGGACGAACAGCTCGATCAGGCGATCGAGATCATCCGCAATCGCGTCGACGCCTTGGGCGTCGCGGAGCCAGACATCACCCGACAGGGCGAGCAGGTCGTGATCCAGCTCCCCGGCGTGAAGGATCGCCAGCGCGCCGTCGACACCGTCGGTCAGACCGCCGAGCTGCGGTTCCGCCCGGTTCTGACCGCGTTCCCTGCAGACAGTCCCGAGGCTCTCGCCAGCCTGGAGGGCATCGCAGACTCCCTCTTCGAAGAAGCGTCGGCGCCGCCCACGACCGCACCGACCGATGACGCGGGTGCGGTCGAGGAGGAGCCCCCACCCGAAACCACCGGCGTTCCCACCAGCTCCGCCCCGACCGCCGAAGCACCAGACGACACCGCTCCGGCCCTCACGGCCACAACCGTGCCGCCCACCACGGTGCCCTCCACCACGGTGCCCTCCACCACGGTGCCCTCCACCACGGTGCCCGCGACGACATCCCCGGGGACATCGGTGGCGCCGACCACTGCGCCGGCGACAACCGTGCCGGCTCCAACAACCGTGCCGGCTCCAACAACGACGGTGTTCGACCCGGCGACGGCGCCGACCCTCGAGGAGGTCGTCACCTCCCCTGAGCAAGACATCGCCGACGCGAGTGTGCTTCTTCCCGGCACTGCGCCCGACGGCAGCACCGTCATCTACTTCCTCGGCCCCGCAGAGCTCACCGGTGAGGTGGTCTCGGGGGCGAGCGACGACTTCCGCGGCGAGTGGGTCGTCAACGTGGAGCTGACAGCGGACGGCGCCGACGCATTCGATGCCATGGCGGCCAGGTACTTCGGTCAGCAGATCGCGATCGTCCTCGATGGCGTGGTCGAGTCCGCACCCACGATCAACGCGACCGACTTCAACGGCGTCGCTGTCATCAGCGGCTCGCTCGACGAGGCGCGTGCCAAGGACCTCGCGCTCGTCCTGCGATTCGGCGCCCTCCCGGTCGAGTTCGAGCAGGACGAGGTCCGCACGGTGTCGCCCACCCTCGGCGACGGCACGCTGCGCGCAGGTGTGGCCGCCGGCATCGTGGGCCTGATCCTGGTGGGGATCTACATGACCCTCTACTACCGCCTGCTCGGCATCGTGGCGGTCTCGAGTCTCGCCGTCAGCGGTGCGCTTCTGTGGTCTCTCATCGCCTGGCTGGGCGAAAGCCGGGGTCTGGCGCTCACCCTCGCGGGCGCAACCGGCATCGTCGTCTCGATCGGCGTCCAGGTGGACTCCAACATCGTGTACTACGAGCGAATAAAGGAAGAAGTGAAACGCGGGAGAGCCGTGCGGTCTGCCGCCGACGGTTCCTTCTCGGCGGCGTTCCGCACCATCGTCTGGGCCGACCTCGCATCGCTCATCGGCGCGCTGGTGCTGTATCGCCTCACCACGGGCACCGTTCGCGGCTTCGCCCTGTTCCTCGGCATCACGACGATCATCGACATCGTCGTCTCCTACTTCTTCATGCGTCCGCTCGTCGTGCTGATCGCTCGCAAGATGGTCCGGGAGAAGCCGAGCCGACTGGGTATGAGGGTCGATCAGGAGGTACCGGCATGATCAACGGACTCCGCAGCATGTATCGCGGTGAGAACGCGTGGAACTTCCTCGCCGCCTCTCGCAAGATCATGATCGGTTCGGCCGTCGCCGTGGTGATCTGCCTGCTCGCGGTCTTCCTCCGAGGCTTCAACCTCGGGATCGAGTTCGAGGGCGGCTCCGTGTGGGAGGTCCCTGCCGAGGTCGGCGTCGACACCGACGACATCGCCGACGCCGCATCGCGAGCCGGCGTCCCGGACGCACGGGTTCAGAAGATCAGCGGTGGCGGTGACATCTTCCGGGTCAGGGGCGAACTGGACTCAGCAATCGATCCCGTCGCCGTCGGGGCCGTGATCGCCGACGCGGCCGGCGTCGAGGCAACAGCGGTCAGCAACCGAACAGTGAGCCCCAGCTTCGGCGACGAGGTCGCAGGCAAGGCGCGCCGGGCGCTGATCGTCTTCTTCATTCTCATCGCTCTGTATCTGTGGGCGAAGTTCGAGTGGAAGATGTCTCTCGGCGCGCTCATCGCGGTCGCACACGACATCATTTTGACGATCGGTGCCTATGCCGTGTTCCAGTTCGAGGTGACGCCCGCGACGGTGGTCGCCTTCCTCACGATCATGGGCTATTCGCTCTACGACACGATTGTTGTGTTCGATCGCGTCAAGGACAACGAGCGGTCGCTCTCGGCCAAGAGTCGGGTCACCTACGACTCGCTGGCCAATGTGTCGCTCAACCAGGTCGTGATGAGGTCGCTCAACACCTCGGTGACTTCGGTGCTCCCGGTCCTGTCGCTGTTGGTGGTCGGTTCTTTGATCCTCGGCGCCACGTCGCTCCAGGAGTTCGCCATCGCCCTGCTCATCGGCATCCTCGTCGGCTCGTACAGCTCGCTGTTCGTGGCGATGCCGCTCGTCGCATGGGGCAAGTCGCGCGAGGCGCATTGGCTGGAGCTGTCGCACGCTGCCGAGACCATGACGACCCACGAGTCGCTCGACGCGGCCAACACCGCTCTCGCCGCAGAGCACTACAGCCGGAACCAGCCGCCGCGACCTCGCAAGCAGGGCAAGCGGCGCTGAGGAGCGGCGCGCGATCCGATGAGCCCCTCGTTCATGCCATCGGATCTGGAGCGGCTCGTTCACACGGTCGACGACTTTCCCGAGCCGGGCATCGTCTTTCGCGACATCACGCCGCTGTTGGCGCAACCCGACGCACTCCACGCGGCGTCGGTCGCCATGGCGGATCAGCACCGAGGTCTGTCGGTGTCCAAGGTGGTCGGAATCGAGTCGAGGGGGTTTCTCTTCGGCCCGCTGATCGCGCGTGAGCTGGGGACGGGCTTCGTCCCTGCCCGAAAGCCCGGAAAGCTTCCCCGCGCCACCGTGTCGGTGTCCTACGGGCTCGAATACGGGTCGGACACTCTCGAAGTGCACGCCGATGCGCTCGGACCAGGCGACGACGTGCTGATCGTCGACGACGTGCTCGCCACGGGAGGAACGGCCGCGGCCGCTGTCGAACTCGTGGAGGGCCTCGGAGCGTCGGTGGCCGCGGTGTCGGTCCTCATCGAGCTCGAGTTTCTCGATGGCCGCTCCCAGCTCGGCGGACTAACCGTGAGCTCGGTGGTGCAGTATGGGTGATGTGAATCGACGCACCCGACCGGTCGGGGTGATCTAGATGGCCACCGTGTCCCGGGTGCTGCCCTGGCGCAGGTCGTCTGCTCCGATCGCGGCCCAGGTTCAGCCCGTCGTGGAGCGATACCGGGCCCGCTGGCCTCGCCACGACTCGTCCCTCATCGTCAAGGCGTACGAACTGGCGCACGAGGCGCACGACGGGCAGCGACGCAAGTCCGGCGAGGCCTACATCATGCACCCGGTGGCGGTCGCGTCGGTCGTCGCCGAACTGGGGCTCGACGATGTGTCGATCGCCGCCGCCCTGCTGCACGATGCGGTAGAGGACACAGGCGTCGAGCTCGCGGATCTGCGCAGGGACTTCGGCGACGACGTGGCCGCGATCGTCGACGGCGTGACCAAGCTCGATCGGGTCACGTTCGAAACCAAGGAAGCCCAACAGGCGGCGACCCTGCGCAAGATGCTCGTCGCGATGGCGCGCGACATGCGGGTGCTGCTCATCAAGCTCGCCGATCGTCTCCACAACATGCGTACGATCGGCGCGCTGCGGGTTCCCAAGCAGGAGTCCATCGCCAGCGAGACGCTCGACATCTATGCCCCGCTCGCGCACCGGCTGGGAATGCAGGAAGTGCGCAACGAGCTGGAGGATCTGGCGTTCGCGGCGCTGTATCCCAAGCGCTATGCGGAGATCGACCGGCTGCTCGCCGAGCGAAGCCCCGCCCAGGACCGCTACGTCGATCGGCTTCTCGTCGAGGTACGTGATCGGCTGGCGTCGATGGGGATCGATGCCACCGTCACCGGCCGCGCCAAGCACCACTGGAGCGTCTATGAAAAAATGGTGGTGAAGGGCCGGTCGTTCGACGAGATCTTCGACCTGGTCGGGATCCGGGTGATCGTCCCGACGATCCGCGACGCATACGCCGCCCTCGGATCCATCCACGCCACCTGGAAGCCCGTGGCGGGTCGCTTCAAGGACTACGTGGCGATGCCCAAGTTCAACCTCTACCAGTCGCTGCACACGACGGTGGTGGGCCCCGACGCCACGAGTGTCGAGGTGCAGCTTCGCACCGAAGAGATGCACCGACGCGCCGAGTACGGCGTGGCCGCCCACTGGCGCTACAAGGAGGCCGGCGAGACCTCCGGTGCCGACATGCCGTGGCTCTCTCGCATCGTCGACTGGCAGGCCGAGACCGACGATCCCGAGGAGTTCATGCGGACTCTCAAGGTGGATCTCGATCAGGACGAGGTATACGTCTTCACCCCCAAGGGCGACGTGGTGACGCTCGCGAGTGAGGCGACACCGATCGACTTCGCCTATGCGATCCACACCGACATCGGCAACGCGACGATCGGCGCCAAGATCGACGGGCGGCTCGTTCCGCTCGACCGGGAGCTCCAATCGGGTGACACGGTGGAGATCTTCACCTCGAAGGTGGACACGGCGGGTCCGTCACGCGACTGGCTCGACATCGCCACCACACCCAAGGCGCTCAATCGCATTCGTCAGTGGTTCAACCGCTCGGAGCGGGAAGAACTCGTCGACACCGGACGCGACATGGTGCTGGCTGCGCTTCGGCAACAGGGGCTCCGAGCGCAGCTGCTCATCGCAAGCGAGGAGTTGGGGCAGGTCGCCGAACAGCTCAACCGCGCGGATGCCGAGGCCCTTTTCGAGGCCGTGGGCAAGGGCGACGTCCCGTCGCGCACGGTCGCGCAACGCATGGTCAGCGTCCTCAGTGGCGACGATCGCGACCAGCAGCTCCCGGCGACACCACCGCAGCGCCGTTCGACCAAACGCCGCCGCACAGCAGGCGTCCACGTCGAGGGACTCGACGACACGCTCGTGCGTTTGGCCCGCTGCTGCAACCCTGTCAGGGGCGATGAGATCATCGGCTTCGTCACCCGCGGCCGCGGTATCTCGGTCCATCGCGACGACTGTGCGAATGCCGTCGAGCTGCTTGCGGCCTCCGCCGCCCGCCAGGTCGAAGTGGACTGGGACAGCTCCTACAGCGGCGCCTTCCTCGTGTCTGTGGAGGTTCGCGGGCTCGACCGCAATCGCTTGCTGCTCGACACGGTGCAGGTGCTGTCCGAGCACCACCTCAGCATCGTGTCGTGCCAGTCGTTCGTCGGTGAGGATCAGGTCTCGGTGATGCAGTTCGATGTCGAGCTCGGCGATCCCGTTCTCCTCGAGCCGCTGCTCGCAGCCGTCCGCGACGTCCCGGGCGTGTTCGATGCATATCGACTGGTCGCTGGAGCACCGCGCGTCGAATCGTGACGCGTTTTCCCTTCAGCGCGGCTCCCAAATGAGTTCGAGGACCTGAGGGACCGAACGCCTACCATGGGGCGGTCGTCGGCGGGTCCCCCCTTCCACCGCCCGACGTCGCTCGAGCCCATGTCCAAGAAGGTCAACAGCTTCCGCACGCCCATCGGGACGCGCGATCTCCTCCCGCCGGATTCAGCGCGCTGGGAGGCGGTCATCGACGTCTTCGGCCGCACTGCGGACCGCTCGGGTTTCGGGCTCCTCAACACTCCACTCTTCGAGGACATCGGCGTCTTTTCGCGGGTCGGCGAAGGCACGGACGTCGTCCGCAAGGAGATGTACGAGTTCTCCGATCGGAGCGACCGTCGCTTGGCGCTTCGTCCAGAGGGAACGGCCTCGGTGTGTCGGGCCTTCGTCCAGCACCGCCCTCCCGTGCCGTGGAAGGTCTGGTATCAGGGACCGTTCTTCCGGTACGAGGCACCGCAGGCCGGCCGTTACCGCCAGTTCCACCAGGTGGGTGCCGAGGTGCTCGGCACCGCGGATCCCGACGTTGACGTCGAGGTCATCGCGCTCGGCTGGGACGTCCTGCGGGCGGTGGGCCTCAAGCGGGTGCTGCTGCTCGTCAACTCGATGGGCGACCCGGACACCCGTCGCACCTATGGGGCTGCACTGCGCGACCACCTCGCCGCCAACCTGGCCGGCGTCGACGAGGAGGACCGCGAGAAGGTGGAGCTCCACCCCCTCCGCGTCCTCGACAGCAAGCGACCGGGAACCCGTGCCGTCACGGCCGAGGCCCCGCAGCTCGCCGAGTTCCTGAGCCCGGCCGCTGTCGCCCACTTCGATCGGGTGCAGGACGGGCTCGGCTCGCTCGGCATTCCCTTCGCCATCGAACCGCGGCTCGTCCGTGGGCTCGACTACTACACCCACACCACCTTCGAGTTTCAGAGCTCGGCGCTCGAGGCGGCTCAGAACACCCTGTGTGGCGGTGGCCGCTATGACGGTCTTGTGGAGGAGCTCGGTGGCCCGGCCACACCGGGCATCGGGTTCGGCATGGGGATCGAGCGACTTTTGCTTGCCTGCGACGCCGAGGAGACCTTTCCCACACCGACAACTGCGCCGCGGGTGTGGGTCGTCGACGTCGCCGATGGGCGCAGCGCCCGCGACCTCACGCATCTTCTCCGGACCGAGGGCATCCACGCCGATCGGTCCTTCGACGGGCGCTCCATGCGCAGCCAGATGCGCAGCGCCGACCGCTCCGGCGCCGAGCTCGCCCTCATCATCGGGGAGCAGGAGCTGGCCGAGCAACAGGTCGCCGTGCGCCGCCTGCGTGACGATGACGCAGCGCAGGTGATGATTCCTCGCCACGACGTCGTGGACGAAGTCCGGCGTCTCCTCCAGATCGATTCCTGACAGCTCTCTCCTTCGGAGCGAAACACTCAATGACCAAACGAACCGACTACTGCGGACGCCTTCGCCACGATGACATCGGCCGCACCGTGACGGTGTGCGGCTGGGTGGCCAGGCGACGAGAGCATGGCGAGCACCTCGCCTTCGTCGATCTGCGCGACCGCACCGGCATCGTGCAGTGCGTGGTCGATCACGCGCACGATCTGCGCAACGAATACGTGCTCGCCGTCACCGGCGTTGTGCGCGAACGGCCCGCTGACACGGTCAACGACGCTCTCGACACAGGCGCCATCGAGATCGGTGACGCCACGGTCGAAGTGCTGGCCACGGCCGAGCCTGCACCGTTCCAGATCGACGGGCGGGTCGATGTGGATGAAACCATCCGTATCCGCCACCGCTACCTCGACCTGCGCTCGGGTCGGATGCAGCAGAACCTGCGGACGCGGGCAAAGGTCAACTCGGCCATCCGTACGGCGATGGAAGCCCAAGAGTTCGCCGAGATCGAGACCCCGATGCTGATCGCATCGACTCCCGAGGGCGCCCGCGACTTCGTGGTGCCGAGCCGACTCCATCCCGGAACCTTCTACGCACTGCCGCAGAGCCCTCAGATCTTCAAGCAGCTGTGCATGGTGGGTGGGGTGGATCGGTACTACCAGATCGCCCGCTGCATGCGGGACGAGGACCTCCGCGCCGACCGGCAGTTCGAGTTCAGTCAGCTCGATATGGAGATGAGCTTCGTCGATGGGGCCGACGTGCGAGAGGTCGTCTCCCACGCCGTTGCTGCCGCCACCGAGGCTGTGTCGGGCGAGCGGCCCTCGGAGTTCCCGGAGATCACCTGGCACGAGGCGATGAACCGCTTCGGGTCGGACAAGCCGGACGTGCGTTTCGGCCTCGAGCTCACCGAGCTCACCGATGTCTTCGCCGAGACGGACTTCAATGCCTTCAAGGCGTCGTGCATCAAGGGCCTCTGCCTGCCAGGTGGCGGTGACACCGGGCGCAACAAGCTCGACCAGCTCACCGACAAGGCGAAGAGCTGGGGTGCCAAGGGGCTCGTGTGGATGAAGGTGGAGGCCGACGGGCAGGTCAATTCGCCGGTCGCCAAGTTCATGTCCGAGGCGGAGATCGCCGGTGTTCTGGAGCGCCTCGGCGCATCCGAAGGCGACATCTGTTTCATCGTCGCCGATGACTGGCGCCGCACGGTCCACGTCCTGGGCCTGCTCCGGGTGGAGCTCGGCCGACCCCCGGTCAACGAGGGCGGCTTCAACTTCCTCTGGGTTGTCGACTTCCCGCTGTTCGAGGACCTCGACGACGCCGGCAACCCCGTGCCTGCCCATCACCCTTTCACGATGCCCCACGACGACGATCTCGATCTCCTCGCCAAAGCGGCCGACGACCCGCATCGCTTGCTCGATGTTCGCAGCCAGGCCTATGACCTCGTGCTCAACGGCTGGGAGCTGGGATCTGGCAGCGTCCGTATCCACCGTCGCGACATCCAGGAGAAGATCTTCGACCTGCTCGGCATCGACGAGGAGGAGGCGGAGTCGAAGTTCGGCTTCCTCATGGACGCGTTCCGCTACGGGGCTCCGCCGCATGCGGGCTTCGCCTTCGGAATCGACCGCCTTGCCGCCCTGCTGGCCGGCGAGGAGAACATTCGTGAGGTGATCGCGTTCCCCAAGAGCCAGTCGGGCGCGGATCCACTCACCAACGCGCCGACCGAGATCAGCGGGGAGCAACTCGACGAGTTGGGACTCCGCGTTCTCCCGCCTGTGGACTAGCGCTTCACGTCAGCTCAGCTCAGCTCAGCGGCGGGTCGCCGCGGGTATCGGGGAGCACACAGCCCCACCGGTCACGCCGGTAGATCGCGCCGTCGGATCGAATCGCAGTGACCACGCCGGTGACGGGATGACGTTCGAGATCCCAGTCGGGTCCATGGATCAGCCGATGGTGGAAGCGACACAGCAGCACGAGGTTGCCGAGGTCGGTCGGTCCGCCGCGCGCCCAATGCTGGAGGTGGTGGGCGTCGCACCAATGGGCCGGACGGTCACAGTGCGGGAACATACAGCCCCGATCCCGCACGACGAGCGCGTGGCGTTGTGAGCCGCTGACAGTCGGGGTCGCCCGTCCGAGGTCGAGTGGCTGGCCGTCGGGATCGACGACGAGTCGACGCAGCGCCGAATCGCAGGTGAGGAGCTCGGCGACCGCCCTGGGGAGCGGTCCCTGGCCGAGGAGGTCGCGCTGGAGCGATGTGAGTGTGAACTGCGGGCCATCGAGAGTGTCGTGGCTGGGGGAGTGGTCGACCAGTGTGTCGAGGCCGATGAGGACGATGCCCGTTGGGCGGACGCCTCGGCGCGGTGATGGCGGGGCGTCCCCCGCCTTGTGGTCGGGCGGGGGGCCTGCGGTCGGACCCGAAGTACCTCCCCCGAGGAAACTCGTGGCCATGTCCGCCAGCGCGTCTGCGTTGCGCTGGCGCAGGGTCCGCTGCACGGGAGCGTCGGCAGGATCGGGACCGTTGGCAGAGTTGAGTGCCTCTCCAACGGCGTTCGCCTGATCGGCGGTCAGGTGGCCGCGGACGTCGGCCTCGCCGAACAGCGTGGGTTGGAGGGTGAACCAGCCGGCGTCGCTCGCCGTGGGTTCGGCCAGGTGTTCGTCGGTCAGCGCGGCCCAGTGCTGGCACAGACGCCGGTATTCCTCAACGCCGAAGTCCACGGCACCACACACCAACTGCTCCGCGAAGCGCTGGAGCGAATTCTCCCGCGGTTCTGTTGCCATTGCGGCCAGTTCGGCCACGTGGCCGATCGTCGTCTGTCGTTGGCGGAGTGCGGCTTCGAGTTGGGGTAGCCGTCGTAGCAGGTTGGCGTAGTGGATGATGCGTGCTGCCTCTGCGCCGTCCATCCCGGTGCGTCGCTGGAGCCACACCTTCATCGATGGAGCTGCGTCCCGGCGGAACCAAGCACCCGAGATCGAGTCGAGCGTGCCGAGCACCAGGTCGGCTCGGTTCTTCTCCGCGGCATCGGCCAGACGGGCCACGGCTGCGTTGCCTGCGTCGATCCACTCGGCGTCGAACTCATCGCCGTGGGATGCGGCCTCGATGATGTGGTCGAGGAGCCCGGCGTTCTCCATGA
>CAZVUM010000014.1:0-16113 GCA_964629575.1 uncultured Acidimicrobiales bacterium
ATCTAGACCGTCGTGTCCGGGGAATGAAGAGCGCGTGTCCGGAGATGCAGAGCGGCTGGTTCAGCTCAAGCGGCGGAGGGCGCGGCGGAAGTGATGCCCGCGGTCGATGTATTTCTGGATTCCCGGGTCGATCAGCGGGGCCGTGTCGACGCCCTCTCGAATCTTCGCCGGCGTGCCGAGGGCCATGGCTCCTGGCGGCACCTGCATGCGACCGGGCACGACGGCGCCAGCGCCGACCAGGGCAGCCGAGCCGATGACGGCCTCGTGCAGCACGATCGAACCGGTCCCTACGAGTGCATCGTCCTCGATCGTGCACCCTTCGAGGTGTGCGAGGTGGCCGATGGTCACGCGGTCGCCGACCACGGTCGGATAATCCTCCGTCACGTGGAGAACGGCGTTGTCCTGCACCGACGTCTGCGCGCCGATGGTGATCGTGTTGTCGTCGCCGCGGAGGACGGCTCCAGACCACACCGTGGATTCGGGTCCGATGACCACCCGTCCGATGACGACGGCCTCAGGCATCACGTAGGCGTCGGGGTGGATCTGTGGCTCGTCGTCGCCGAGGGCGTAGATGGGCATGGCGCCGGACGCTAGCGTGCCGCCGATGTCACTGGCAGCGAACTCACCGCGACCACCCGTTGCCGAAAAGAGGCCACACACCCGCGAGGTGCACGGGACCACCGCCGAGGACCCATGGTTCTGGCTGCGCGAGCGCGAGGACCCCGCCGTCCTCGCCCACCTCGAAGCCGAGAACGCTCACACCGAGACCGCGCTCGCCCACCTCGCTGACCTCCGCGAGGAACTCTTCGACGAGATCCGTTCCCGCGTACAGGAGACCGACCAGTCGCTCCCCGTTCCCAAGGGTCCGTGGGAGTACCGGCTGCGCACCGAGGAAGGGCGGCAGTACCCGATCCACGTGCGGCGGCCGAGGGGGAGCTCCGAGACCGAGGAGGTCGTGCTCGTCGACGAGAACGAGTTGGCCGAGGGCCACGACTACTTCGCGCTCGGCGACCTCACCGTCAGCCCAGATCACACACGGCTCGCCTACACGAGCGACACGGACGGCGACGAGGAGTACGCCCTGACGGTGATCGACATCTCGTCAGGAGAGCTCCTCGACGAAAGTCTCGAGGCCCTGTCGTATGGCCTCGTGTGGGGAAACGACAACCGCACGCTTTTCACGGTCGGCATGGACGAGGCCCGCCGGCCCGACCGCGTCATGCGGCACGTCGTCGGCGACGACTCCGATCGCGACGTCGAGGTCTTCCGCGAGGACGACGAGCGGTTCTGGGTGGGCATCGGTGCGACCCGAAGCGAACGATTCGTGGTGATCGGCACCGAATCCAAGACCTCGTCCGAGTACTGGGTGATCGACGCGGACGAACCCTCCTCGGCCCCGCGGGTCATCGAGCCGCGCCGGGACGACGTCGAGTACCGGATCAGCCATCAGGACGACCGCTTCTTGATCCTCACCAACCTCGACGCCGTCGACTTCCGCTTGATGGAGGCGCCCGTCGAGACCCCCGGCGGCGACAACTGGACGGAGGTCATCCCCCACCGGCCGGGAACACGCCTCGAAGACATCGACGCGTTCGAGGCGTTCACCGTCATCTCCGAGCGGCGCGACGCAACGCCTGTTCTTCGCATCGTGGACCGGGCGACCGGTGATTCCCGTGATCTCGACATGCCAGAGGAGGTCTATGAGGCCGGACCCGGATCCAACGCCGAGTTCGCGACGACGAGCCTCCGCTACGGCTACACGTCGATGGTCACGCCGCCCTCCACGTTCGAGCTCGATCTCACCACCTGGGAGTCGACGCTGCTCAAGCAGCAACCGGTTCTCCACACCGCCCTGGACATGTACGCGACCCGCCGAGAATGGGCCACCGCGGCCGACGGCACCCGGATTCCGATCAGCCTGCTCTGGCGGCCCGACACGGTCGCGGGGCCGGCGCCGTGTCTGTTGTATGGCTACGGGTCCTACGAGGTCGTGATCCCGGCGTCATTCTCGTCGGCCCGCCTGTCCCTGTTGGATCGAGGAGCGATCTTTGCGATCGCGCATGTCCGGGGTGGCGGCGAGATGGGCCGGCGCTGGTACGAGGAGGGTCGCCTCGAGCACAAGCACCACACCTTCAGCGACTTCGTCGCGTGCGCAGAGCACCTGATCCACGCGGGAGTCGCGGACCCCGAGCGGCTCGTCGCGCGAGGTGCGAGCGCCGGCGGCCTTCTCATGGGCGTCGTCGTCAACGAGCGTCCAGACCTCTTCGCCGGGGTCGTGGCCGAGGTGCCATTCGTCGACACCGTGAACACCATGCTCGACGCCTCGATCCCGCTCACCGTCACCGAGTACGACGAGTGGGGCGACCCCAACCAGAGCGACGCATTCGACTGGATGGCCGCCTACTCGCCGTACGAGAACGTCGCGGCGGCCGTCCATCCGTCGCTCCTCATCACCGCCGGGCTCAACGATCCGCGAGTGCAGTACTGGGAGCCGGCCAAATGGGCGGCGAAGCTGCGCGAGACGACCAGCGGCGACCGGCCGATCCTGCTGAAGACAGAGCTCGGCGCGGGTCACGGCGGACCGTCCGGACGCTACGACGCATGGCGCGACGAGGCCTTCGTCCAGGCATTCGTGCTCGACGTGATGGGCCTCGCCTGAGCCGACCGGTCAGCTGAGATCGATCGTGAGCTGACCGGCCTCGGTACCCGCAGCGACCAGGACCTCGGTGATCTCGCTCCCGATGAGCTCGTCGCGGTCGAGGAGGGCGTCGCGGAGCGCCTCGACGAGGTGACGGTTGTGCTCGAGGAGAGTGGTCACCTCGTCCTTCGCGCTCTCGAGGATTCCTTCGACGCGCTCTCGGCCATCCTCGGTCGAGAGCACCTTGGCAACGACGTTGCCCGCGCCGGGCATCTCCGCCGCCTCGTAGCTGATCAGCGAACCGCCCATGCCCAGGCTGCCGACCATCGTTGCTGCCGCTGCTGTCGCCGCATGCAGGTCGCCCGACGGGCCGGTGCCGCTCTCGCCGAACCACAGCTCCTCGGCGACCATGCCGCCGAAGGCGATCCGGATCTGGGCTTCGATCTCGCTGCGGGTGCGGGTGAACCGTTCCTCGGTGTCGCTGTGGGCGAGCAGGCCGAGAGCGTCGGCCCGCTTGATGATCGACAACACCTCGAGCTTGCGTCCCGCCCCGATCAGGTGGGCGACGGTGGCATGGCCGGCCTCGTGGGTGGCGATCGTCCGGCGCTCGGCCTCGGTGTAGGCCACCTGCTCCTTGAGACCGAGCTCCTCGGTCATCTTGGCCTGCTGGATGTCGTCCCAGCTCATGGCGGTGGCGCCCCGGCGGATCGCCCAGACCAGCGCTTCGTCGAGAAGGTGCTCGAGCATCACGGGGCTGTAGCCCATGGTCATCGCGGCGAGGGCTTGGCGACGCTCCTCGTCGTCGAGAGTCGGCTCATGGGCCTTCTGGGCCAGGTAGTAGTCGAGGATGTCGCGCCGACCCTCACGGCCGGGAAGGCCGATGTGGAGCGAACGGTCGAAGCGTCCGGGCCGCAGAAGCGCCGGGTCGAGGTCGGCAGCCCGGTTGGTGGCACCGACCACGAGGATGTTGGCGGGCAGGCTGGTGCGCTTCGCGATCTGTCGGTGGTGGGGCACGAACCGGTTGGCCCGATCGATCCACCAGTTGCGGAACCGCACGCCGGTCGGCGGCTCGTCGAAGGACTGGAGCTGGATGAGCAGCTCGTTCACGACTCCTGAGATTCCCTCGCGGCCGCCGCCCCCGCTCATGCCGCGGCGGGCCGCGCCGATCGCATCGATCTCCTCGATGAAACCGATCGCGCCGCCTTCCTTGCGCGCCGCGAGGCGCAGCGCCTTGAAATAGCTGCGGATCTTGCGATTGGTCTGGCCGTAGTACATCGACTGGAACGCCGACGACGACACGAAGAGGAAGGGAACGCCTGCCTCTTTGGCCATCGCCTTGGCCATGAAGGTCTTGCCCGTGCCAGGCGGCCCTTCGAACAGGATCGCCCGGCGCGGGGTCCCGCCGAGCTCGTCTCGGAACGTCTTGTGGGCCAAGAACAGGTTGAGCGTCTTGACGACTTCGTCCCGCACGACGGGTGCGCCGCGCACGTCGTCGAGCGTCGTGCTCATCTCGCTCGGGTGGAACATGACGTGCGGAGAGCGACCGGCACCGAGCATCGGCACCAGGATCACGACGGCCAGCACCAGGACCAACAGGAGGGGAACCAGGTACTCCTCGCTGATCCCCGGATTGGGGATCGACGGCAGAAGCGGCGACTCGGTCAACACCCGCCACCAGAGCCACGAAGCGACCGCGGCGAGGAAGACACCGAGCTTCAGCACCCGCCTGAGGCGAGACCGCTCACGTGAGGCGCTGACGTCTGCGAGCGCATCGCGCACCACGTCGTTCTGACCGAGCGAGCTGAGCTCCACGAATCCTCCGTCGACCGGCGGACCACCCAACGTGGCCGCTTCTCTCGTTTGACCACTCTGTGTGGTTGTTGCACCACACTAGGTGGGTGAGTGCCGGCGACGCAAGCCCGGTTTCAGGCGATGAGGGCCCCGACACCCAACGCCGCGAACGCCAGGTTGCGAACCACGGACCAGCAGTCGACGGGACGGGCGGACCAGCGACCGAAGCAGGCACAGCGGGGCCGCTCCCCGACAGGGCGGCTCAGTGCCAGAAGAACCACCACGGTGAACCCGGCGAGCAGCAGCAGGCCGAGAGCGACCGTGACGCTCGGAGCGACTCCGGCGACGATCGCTGCACCGAGAACGATCTCGACGGGCGCGACGGCCGGAACGACCGACCGCGGCACACCGAGTCCCGCGGCGGCTCGTGGCCATGAGGGGTCTCGGAGCTTGAGCGTTCCCGAGACCAGAAAGACGGCGCCGAACACGACGCGACAGAGCGCCGCCATCACGGGCGTAGGAGCCGCGCGAGGAGGGAGGAGCGCCAGCGACGACCGGATCGGAGGCGTGGCCCGAGCGGCCCGTCGCCGAAGGCGACAAGAGCGGTATGCAGCAGGTCGCGGACTACGAGCTTTCCCCGACGCACGGATGTCCTAGGAAAAGGTTCCGTAGCTGCCCTGGAAGAAGACGAGGGGGTCCTTGGAGTCCATCACCGTCAGCTCGACGACCCGGCCGACCACGATGTCGTGATCGCCACCGTCGTGGATCGCGTCGATCGTGCAGTCGATGTACGCGATCGAGCCCTCGATGATCGGCGAGCCGGTGGGGCCCGGCCGCCAGTCCACATCACCGAACTTGTCGTCGGCCTTGCTTGCCATGACGCCGCAGACCGCCATCTGGTCCGAACCCATCACGTTCACGCAGAACGACCCCGCCTCGCGGATCGCCTGCCACGACGTGGAGGTCTTGCCCGGCAAGAAAGCGACCAGCGGCGGGTCGAGCGACACCGAGGTGAACGAGCCGATCGCCATGCCGACGGGCCGATCCTCGTGGACCGCGGTCACCGCCGTCACGCCTGTGGGGAAGTGGCCCAACACGTTGCGGAAATCGGCTGGGTCGATGGAAGGCGTCTCGCTCACGCTTGCTCCTCGGAGTCTCGGCCGGCACATCCCCGACCCGTGCCGCCCGAGCGTAGACGCGCCGGTCGTGCCGCCTCAGATGCCGCTCAGATGCCGCTCAGATGAGCGACTGCAGTTGCTCCACGGTGCTCGCCGTCTCGTCGCCCGGGCCGGTCCGTCCCGACACGACGATGCCGGCCCGCTCAACCCTCACGCGGAAGTCGTGGGGCCGAGACGACGCAGCGAGCGCGGCCTCATAGGTCACCCGCCGCTCTGACACGAGCGTCGTGAGGGATGCGTCGAATGTGGTCATCCCGTAGAAGTCGCCCTCATCGATGAGGTCGTGGAGGTGATGGGTTTGCTCCGGGTTGAGGATGCACTGCTGGACGCGACCGGTGCTGACCATCGTCTCGCAGACCGGAATTCTCCCTCCACCAACAGCCATCACCAGGCGCTGTCCGATCGTGCCGCGCAGGCATGAAGCCAGGGACACGCGCGCCTGACGCTGCTGCCCGACGGGGTAGAAGTCGACGACCCGGTTGATGGTCTCGGTCGCGTCCGAGGTGTGGAGCGAGGAGAGGACGAGATGTCCCGTCTCGGCGGCGGCGAGGGCGACCGAGACGGTCTCGGGATCGCGCATCTCCCCGACGAGAATGACATCGGGATCCTGGCGCAGAGCGGCGCGCATCGCGCGGGGGAACGACTCCGCGTCCGTGCCGATCTCGCGCTGGCTGACGGATGCGAGATGGTCCTGATGCAGGATCTCGATGGGATCCTCGATCGTGACGATATTGACGTTGCGTGTGCGGTTGATGTGGTCGACGATTGCCGCCAGGGTCGTCGACTTGCCCGATCCTGTCGGCCCCGTGACGAGCACGAGGCCGCGCTGCTCGTCGGCAAAGTCGCGGACGACTCTCGGGAGACCGAGCTCCTCGAGAGTGTCGACGCCGTAGGTGACGTGACGCATCACCACGCCCACCGAGCCCCTCTGGCGAAAGACGTTGGTCCGGAAACGACCGAGTGTCTTGGCCGCGTAGGCAAAATCGGCGTCGAGACAGTTGTTGAACTGGTCCCGCGCGAGCGGGGTCAGGATCGCATCCGCGATCATCTCCGTATCGTGCGGGGTGAGCCGAGGTGCCCCGTCGATGCCCGTGAGGCTGCCGTCGACGCGAATCTTGGGCGGAGAGCCCACCTTGAGGTGCAGATCCGAGCCGCCCACCGCCACCAGGTACTTCAACAGTGCGTCGAGCTGCTCTGTGTTCACCGATTCCCATCGGTCACCGCACCTCACGCGTTGAGGACGGACGCAACTAGTCTGGGGAAACCGCGGAGATCAGGGGGTTCACATGACCCGCGTGCTCGACCCGACCAACGAGGCCACGCCTCAACAGCGAGAACGCACGGCGCGCCCTGCATCGCTCGACGGGCTAACCGTCGGCCTGCTCGACATCAGCAAGCCTCGCGGCGACCGCTTCCTCGATCGCATCGAGGAGCGTCTGTCCGAACGCGGGCTGCGCGTCGAACGGTTCCAGAAGCCCACCTTCACCAAACCGGCGCCCGCCGATCTCCGCCACGAGATCAGCACCAAATGCGACGTCGTGATCGAAGCGCTCGCCGATTGAGGCAGCTGCACGTCGTGCAGTGTGCACGACATCAGCGATCTCGAGCGCCGCGGCGTTCCCGGTGTGTTCGTGGCGACCGTCCAGTTCGTGGACGGCGCCGCCCGCCAGGCCGAAGCGCTCGGCTTCGATCCCGCCTCGGTGTTCATCGAACACCCGATCCAGGATCGTTCCGACGACGAGATGATCACTCTCGCCGACAAGGCGATCGACGAGCTGCTCGAGCAACTCGTCGCAGATCAACCGAGCGAGTAACGCTCCCCAGACCGGCTGATCAGTCCTTCGGCCACCAACGCACCCACGACGCGCGACAAGCGTTCGGCGGAAACGTCGAGGTCGTCGGGAATCGCAGCACGTAGATCACTGTTGGTTCCATCGCCGCGTTCGAGCCGCCGCAGCACCGCCCCCCTGACCTGGCGGTCGCTCCCGGCGTATGCAGCCTGTGGAGCGCTGACCCCCGCGCTCCCGACAGCAGGATCGACCACAGTCTGGGCACCCCTCGTGCTTCGGTCGTACCCGGTCGACCGGCGTCTGTTGGAGCATCACCTCGGATACGAGCACCGCCCAGGGGTCGCGCGTCTCCCGCCACGGAAGCGACCGCCTGTGTACGCCGGCCCACACGAGCAGCGCCTCGCGAAACCCCTCGTCGTGGCTGCTTTCGCCCGCGACACCCATGGACACATCCTGGCCGGAGATCACCGATCTGGCGAGGGCGCATCGGTATTCTCACCACGCGAGGCAATCTGATGGGACGCACCCTGTGAACTCTGCGTTGGATCTGCCCGCATCGTTCAACGGGCGGGTGTTGAGTGAGGCTGCCCGCCACAGATGGCGGGCGGTTCTGCTGTTGCGGGTCGTCCTGGTCGGCGCGCTGTTGGCGATGGCCTTCGATGCCGATCGGCTCGGAGACAACGCCGACCTGTTGGCCAACGCGCTGATGTTCAGCGTGGGGCCCTGGCACCTGCTCCTCCTGCTGCTCACCCTCCGCGACGAAGCGATGCCGTGGTATGTGTCATTCGCCGACGCGGCCATCATCGCCGCGACGTCCACGCTCGTTCCGCCAGAGCTGTGGGCCCCCGCGCTCCTCGCCGGACCGGCCATCGTGGCCGTCGAGAGCGCCGTCGCCGGACGCAACTGGGGTGTGGCCTCGTCGGTCTTCACCGTCAGCGCTTTCGCAGTTGCGGGCACAGCGGTCGAGGTGAGCTACCTCCCCGCACTGCTCATCGCGCTCACGCTCGCCTGTGTGATGACGACCCTTCTCATCGGCCAGATCACCCACGAGCACACCCACGCTCGCGTGGAGCAGGAAGCGCTCCTCGACCTCGTGCCTGCGCTGGTATGGGAGGCCGATGCGGACGGCGCACGCTTTGTTCGGGGGCGTATCAGAGAGCTGTTGGGCTTCACGCGGGTCGAATGGGCCCAGCTCGACTCGTTCATCGCGCTGATCCACCCAGATGACATCGGCGCGATGACCCAGACCGGAGACCTGCAGCCGGGCGACGAGCGGGTCAGAGACTTCCGAATGCGGCGGCGCGACGGCTCCTGGCTGTGGCTGCGCGACTCCATCACGGTCGGCGCGGACTACCGCGGCAGGCGGGTTCTCCACGGTGTCAGCCGCGACATCTCGACGGAGAAGGACGCGCTCGACGCTGCCGACAGGCTGCGCACGATCCTCGATCGGGTCACTACCCCGATCCACACCTTGTCGTTCGACGAGGACCGTCGCACCCTTCGTCAGATCGACGCCAACGATTCGGGCCGAAACGTCGACGTCGCGGATCGCGGTCTACTGGCAACCTGCCGGCGCGCCATCGACACCGGTGAACAGATCATCGCTCTCGACGGCGGCTATGAGGTGTGGCCGCTCGGCCCCCTGCACGTCGCGGTCATGTTCCCCGGGCGCGGCCACGTCGAGGAGGCACCACCCCTGTACCGGGATCAGCTGACGTCGCTCCCCGACCGCACAGCCCTCCGCTCGCGACTGCAGCGCCTGCTCGACAACGAACCCGACGCTCGCATCGCTCTGCTCGTCATGGACCTCGACCAGTTCAAAGAGGTCAACGACACCCTCGGTCATGCCCAGGGCGACGAGCTCCTTCGCGCCGTCGCCGGCCGCCTGTCCGAGGTCGCCATGGACGGCGATCTGGTGTGCCGTCTCGGCGGCGACGAGTTCGCGCTGCTCCTGGTCAACGACGGCCCCGAACGGGCGCAGTTGGTCGCTGCCGACCTCGAGACCGCGATCGCCCACCCGATCGTGCTCGACGGCGTTCACATCCAGGCCGGCGTGAGCATCGGTGCCGCCTGCTCCCCCGAACACGGAACCGACGCCGACCTGCTCCTGCAGCGGGCGGACGTCGCGATGTACCAGGCGAAGTCGGCGGGCGAGACCTACCGGCTCTACGACCCGCTCGACGACCGGTTCACGGTTCGGCGGCTCAAGCTGCTCGGCGAGCTCCCCCGCGCGATCAACGAGGGCGAGCTGGTCGTTCACTACCAGCCCAAGATCGATCTCCGCTCCTCGAGCGTCATCGGCGTCGAGGCGCTCGTGCGGTGGGCCCACCCCGAGCACGGCATGATCGCACCCGACGAGTTCATCGAGCTCGCCGAGGTCTCCGGTCTGGTCCGCGAGCTCACCCGTCAGGTCATCGAGCAGAGCATCGACCAGCTCCGCGTGTGGGACGACGAAGGCATCCACCTGACCGTGGCCGTCAACCTCTCGGTCCGCAATTTCACGGACGCCGACCTGCCGATCTGGGTCGAGCAGTGCCTGGAGGCGGCGGAGATCGAGCCGGGCCGACTGATGCTCGAGATCACCGAAAGCGAGGTCATGGACGATGTGGTCCTCGCCCTGGGGGTCCTCGAACGGCTGAGCGCCCTCGGGGTACGCAGCAGCATCGACGACTTCGGCACCGGGTACTCGTCGCTGTCGTACCTGCGCCAGCTGCCCATCGACGAGATCAAGATCGATCGGTCGTTCGTCGGCACGATGGCCGTCAATCAGTCAGACACCGTGATCGTCCGGTCGATCATCGAGCTGGGACACAACCTCGACCTCGACGTCGTCGCCGAGGGTGTCGAGGACGAATGGACGCTCGACAGCCTCCGATCGCTCGGATGCGACCAGGCCCAGGGGTACTACTTCAGCCGCCCCGTGCCCGCGGAGGAGATCGCGCCGTTCGTGATGGACTTCGCAGATTCGATTCGCTTGTAGGAAGGCGCTGCTCCTCGCCACGGCTCCTCGCCGCTTCGCAACTCGTCGCACGTGGATCCCTCGCCACAGAACCTCGCCGCTTCGCAACTCGTCGCACGTGGATCCCCGCTCTAGCCTGGTGCGCCATGACCGCACCTGATCTACAGGGGGCATCGGACGCCCTCGCCATCGGCATCTCCATCATCGATCGCGCCACCGCGCGCATCGCCGGTCTGGCGGACGCCGACGAGCACCAGTCACTCCTCTACGACCTCGCACACGCCGCGTCTGCCGTCGAGATCAGCAGGTCGCTGATCGACTATGGAGCCAAGGGCGACGCCGAGGGCCGGCTCGCCTGCGCGTTCATTGCAGACGCACTCCACGAGCTCAACGCCAGGCTGTTCGGGCGCGAAACCGCGTGGGGCGTCGAGTCCGGCGAGCTCGATGCGGCTCGGGAGTTCATCGCCACGTACCGCGATCCAGAGTTCGTCGCCTCCCTGGCGACCCTGAGCGCACCGAGCCACCTGGCCGACGACTTCGAGATGGTCGCGGACACGTTCCGCCGATTCGGCGAGGACAAGATCGCTCCCGAAGCCGAGCACATCCACCGCAACGACACCGACATCCCCGAGGACATCATCCAGGGCCTCGCTGAGCTCGGCTGCTTCGGGCTCTCGGTGCCCGAGGAGTACGGCGGGTTCGCGTCGGGCTCCGAGAGCGACTACCTCGGCATGGTCATCGCCACCGAGGAGTTGTCGCGTGCGTCACTCGGTGCGGGCGGATCGCTGATCACGCGCCCTGAGATCCTCACCCGGGCGCTCGAGCGCGGCGGCACCGAGGAACAAAAGCACGAGTGGTTCCCCAAGATCGCCACGGGGGAGGCCATGGTGGCGGTCGCCGTCACCGAACCCGACTACGGCAGCGACGTCGCCAACCTCAAGGTCAACGCGACGCGGACCGACGGCGGCTGGCTGATCAACGGCGTCAAGACCTGGTGCACCTTCGCCGGACGGGCCAACGTGCTGATGCTCCTGGCTCGCACCGACCCCGACCGCAGCAAGACCCATCGCGGCCTCAGCCTCTTCATCGTCCCCAAGCCCCAGGCCGAGGGCCACTCCTTCGAGTTCAGCCAGGACGACGGTGGCTCGATGGAGGGTCGGGCCATTGCGACCCTGGGCTATCGGGGCATGCACAGCTTCGAGATCGCGTTCGACAACTGGTTCGTGCCCGGCGACAACCTCATCGGCGGTGAGGACGGCCTCGGCAAGGGCTTCTACATGCAGATGGCCGGCTTCGAGAACGGTCGGCTGCAGACCGCGGCCCGCGCCGTCGGCGTGATGCAGGCCGCCTACGACGAGGCCCGCACGTACGCCGAGGAGCGCCTCGTGTTCGGCCAGCCGATCATGGAATACCAGCTCACCCAGGCGAAGCTCGGCCGCATGTCGGCGATCATCCAGGGCGCCCGGCAGTACGCCTACACGGTGGCCACCATGATGGCCAAGGGCGAAGGCAGCCTCGAGGCTTCGATGGTGAAGGCCTACGTGTGCAAGGCGGCGGAATGGGTGACCCGCGAAGCGCTGCAGATCCACGGCGGTTTCGGATTCGCCGAGGAGTACACGGTGAGCCGCCTGTACGTGGACGCCCGGGTGCTCTCGATCTTCGAAGGCGCGGATGAGACCCTCTGCCTCAAGGTGATCGCGCGCCGCCTTCTCGCCGAGGCCAGCTGAACCGAATTCCTCACCGGCACCTGGTGCCGTCCGATGGAGTTGCGACCCCCTCGCAATCGACGGACACCACGGATGAGGCATCGCCGACCACGCTCAGGAGCGAACGCGGAGGACGACAACCCGCGCGCGGCCTGGTTTCTCGAGACGTGGGACAACAGCCAGCTCGTGGACTCGGGGTTCCGCCAGCTTCGGCTCGCCGCGGCGATCCTTCTGATTCCGTACCTGCTCACCTACGACCCGCCACCCAACACCGTGACCCTGCCGGTGTCTGGGGTGGTGGCGGTCGCCTTGATGGTCGGAACGCTGCTCGCCGTCAATGCGGTGACGTCGCTCGGCGGACGTCTCGCTGAGGAGGGCCAGCGCTTCGCCATCTCGCTGCTCGCCCTGACCGCCGACGCCGCGCTCACGGTTGTGTTCGCCCTGATGCTGTCCGGGACCCGCCAGGATCTGGCGTGGTTCCTCCTGTTCATCCCCGTGCTCGAAGCGGGCATGAGGTTCGGCCTCATCGGCGCCCTCGTGTCGTGGTTCGCTCTGCTCGGCGTGTCGCTGCTGGGGGACCAACTCACCTCGCTCGACACTGGCCTCTTCGACAACCTGCCGGCGATCGCCCAGCGGATGGGTGTGGTTCTCCTCGTCTCCATCCCCGGGATCCACCTCGCCCAGAAGCTCATCGTGGACATCAAGGCAGAGCGCGCGGTGACCGAGGAGGCTCGACAGCGCAGTCACCTCCTCGAGACCGTGGCCCAGTCGAGCCAACGGGTCGGTCGCCTGGACGCAGGCATGGTGGAGGAGGTCCTCAACAGCGCTCTGCTGCTCGGCCTCGACATCGTCGACGTCTGCGTCCGCGCCGGCGAAGGCCAGTGGCGCGTCGAAGCCACCCGCCAAGTCACCCAGGGCGTCCACCTCCCCGACCCCAACGGACCCATCGCCTGCGTCGGGTCGGGCACCGACGACGGCGTCTCCCACTTCATCGCAGGACGTTCACCGTCGGTCGACATCCACCTCGCGAGGGTCCGGCTGGGAGCGATCGTCAGCAGCGCGCTCGGTTCGGAACCCTCGAGCACAGTCGTCCTGCGCGGCGGAGTGAGCCCGGGACGGCCGCTCACCCAGACGCTGGTCGACTGCTTCGAGCTCCTCGCCGGCAACGCGACGATCGCCCTCCAGAACAAGCGGCTCGTCGGCGAGCTCCGAGCGATGCAGGCCAAGCTGCACCACCAGGCATTCCACGATCCCCTCACCGAACTGAGCAATCGAACCCGGTTCGTCGACGAGGTGGAGCGGAAGCTCCGGATGCACCAGGTGAGCGGTGCCAGTTGCGCCGTCGCCTTCATCGATCTCGACCGCTTCAAGCCCGTGAACGACACGCTCGGCCACGACGTGGGCAACGAGCTGCTGATCGCGGTAAGCCGACGGCTCGAGCGGGCGGTCGGGCCCGAAGACGTCGTCGCCCGATTCGGCGGCGACGAGTTCGTGATCCTGGTCGACACGGTGGACTTCGAGGACTCGGACGGGCGCCTCGCTGCCATCGGCGACCGGGTCTGCGAAGCGATCAGCGCCCCGTTCTCCGTCGCAGGCAACGAGGTCGTCATCAGCTGCAGCGTCGGCGTGGCTGTCTCGGAAGCCGATCGCAGCGATGCCGCAGAGCTGATCCGCCGAGCGGATCTGGCCATGTACCGGGCGAAGAACCGCGGCAAGGCCCAATGGGTGCGATACCGGGCCGACCTCGACGAGGAGATCGTCGACAAGATGCAGTTGGAGGCCGACCTACGGCGGGCGATCCAGAACATGGAGATCGGCGTCCACTACCAGGGCATCCTCGACCTCGCCGACGGCCGGCTCGTCGCTGCTGAGAGTCTTCTTCGGTGGAACCATCCCACAAGGGGTCCCCAGAGCCCAGGGGTCGTCATCCCGATCGCGGAGGACTCCGGTCTCATCCAGGAGCTCGGTGAGTACATCCTCACCGCCGCCTTCGACCAGGCGAGGATCTGGCAGAAAGCACTCGGCGATGCGGCACCGGCCATGTCGGTCAACGTGTCGCCGCGACAGCTTTTTCATCCCCAGTTCTTCGACCTGCTCGACGAGACGATCGCGAACACGGGCGTGAACCCAGACGGGATCATTCTCGAGATCACCGAGAACATCGTCGGTCAGGCAGGAGATGTCGAGGAGCTTCTCGCGTGTGTCAAACAGCGCGGGGTTCGCCTGGCGCTCGACGATTTCGGTGAGGGCCAGACATCGTTGCGCTATCTCCGCAGCTTCCCGCTCGATCTCCTCAAGATCGACAAGCTCTTCGTGCAGCGGAGCGACCTCGACGCGGCCGACCGATCGATCCTGCGGTCCATCATCCAGATGGCCCACGATCTGGGTCTTGTCGTGATCGCCGAGGGCGTCGAGAATCGCGCCCAGCTACGGCTTCTCCAAGAACTGGGCTGCGACCTCGTTCAGGGCTACCTGCTCCACAGGCCAAGCGACCCCCGCGAGCTCAGCACCCGCCTCGGAATCAGCGAGCAGGATCAGCATCAGCTCGAGATGGCCGCGTTCATCGAGGCCGAGGCGAGCCTCGCCGCGCTCCAGCAGGCGCTCCCCGACTGAACGGGTTGGTCCAGACGCGGCCGACCGTCAACAAGACGGCCAACACTGCCAGGACACCGATCGCGGGCACGAGGAGAGCGAGCGGAGGGCGCGAACCCATCGCGTCGCCCAGCAGCCACACACCGACAGCGACGTAGACCACGCCCGCGAGGAGGCTCACCACATCGAGACTCTGGTTCACGAGTCGGGCTCCTTCTGCTCGACGACCAACCGTCCGACGCCGACGCGGGCCACGATCGCCAGTTGTCCGGCCGAGGCGCTGTAGCCCTCGGACACGAACCGTCGATCCTGGCCGACACCGCTCGATGCGTCCGCGAAGACCGCCAAGACTCCCAGCCCCGTTCGCGCCTCGACTCTGACCTCGACGCCGATCGGCACGATGATGCGGAGGTCGCCAACCGCAACGCTGGCATCGAGCACGAGCGGTTCGGAGGCGTCGAAGTCGAGGTCGCGCGCGTCGATGCGCAACGAACCCCCTGCGATCTGGGTGTCCGCATCGGCGAGGTCGATCGGTCGCAGGGTGCGGGCGCCCACTCCAGAGCCGAGTGGAACCTGAAACACGGTCACAGTCAGCAATACCACCAGCAGGAGGCCGCCCGCTCCGAGCAGACCCGATGGCCGGCCGCGGGCCGAGCCGCCGACGAGCACCACACCGAGGACGACCAGAAGAGCCGCGCCGAGCACCCGCCATTGGACGTCGACGATGCCGGCTCGGTCGATCATGAAGCCCAGACAGGCCACGAGAAGCGTCGCTCCGATGAGGGCGCTTCCGAAGGGCGCCTTGTCGGGCTGCGCCGCCTCGCTCTCAGAAGGGGGCGGTGCGCCCTCGGTAGGCGGAGCCTGGGCAGGTGCCGGCTCGCCGGAGGTGATCGCCGGGCGCGTTAGCGGGCGCAACGGGTTGGCGGACCACAGGAACATCACGCCGAGCGCCGCGAGACCCAGAGGCAACACGACGACATCGGGGGGAAGCACACCGAGCGAGCGGAGGGCGAGAAGAAGCCCCGAAAGACAGGCGACGGCGCCCATCGCGAGGCTGGTCGATGGCGGCCGGGAGGGCCGCACTCGATTGGTGGTGGGCGTGTCGACCTCGGGCAGGCGGTGCCAGAGGAGCCCATACAGCGGGGCGCTGATTCCCCACACCATCGCACCGAGGACGAAAACCAGACGCACGGCGACCGCGTCCACGTTGGCCCGTTCGGCCAGCCCGCCGCAGACGCCGGCGAGCACTCGGTCGTCGGTAGTGCGTCGGAGCGCGGCCCGCCGGATGGCGGTGCGAGAAGCCATGTTCAGTGCAGTCGACCGTTGCGAAGCCGAGTCGAGTGGCCCAGCGCAGCCAGCTACACATCTGGCGAGCAGGGCCGCAGGCCCCCAGGGCCGAGGACGCAGCGCAGCCAGCTACACATCTGGCGAGCAGGGCCGCAGGCCCCCAGGGCCGAGG
>CAZVUM010000014.1:16213-23160 GCA_964629575.1 uncultured Acidimicrobiales bacterium
CTGGCGAGCAGGGCCGCAGGCCCCCAGGGCCGAGGACGCAGCGCAGCCAGCTACAAAACAGCCCGCATGAGCTCGTGAGCCACGTCGCAGTCGGCCCGCACTCCTGCGGACACCTCGGTGACCCCGTCTGGGCCCGCGATGTGTGAGACGACGCCGAGCGGCACCATCTCCTCGTCGAGTTCCCACGGCTCGTCGTCGCCCATCCGGGTCAGCAGGGTGTCGAACAGCTGAGCAGGAAGTGCCCGACCACGTGGCACGACGGCCCACACTTCCGCTCCGCCTGCCTGTGCCACTGCAGCGGCGGCATAGGAGCCCGAAGCGGCGACCAGGCCGCTCGGCCCCGCTGCGGCAGCCTCGACGAGAACCACATCGGCCCGAGCGCACGCCTGACCGAGACCGGTCAGCGGGACCTCGACGACGTCGACGTCGCGCTGCATGAGACGCCTGGCCAGGCCGCCGCCTTCGCCGTATGCGTCGATCACCCTCACCTCGATGTCGCCGCGGCGATGGAGGCCCTCAGCTGCTGCGTCCGGCCATCCCAAGACACACACGGCGGCATCGTGGGGCAGGGCGTCCGCCACACGGTCACTGGTTGGGTCCGATGCCAACTCATCGGCGACGTCCCACGCGGCGAGCATCGGGTCGGTCGCCGTGAGGACCCGTGCCGACATCGACCACAGCGCACCGGCGATCGGGTGCCGGTAGAGGATTCGGCGACAGGCCGTGACCAGCTCGGCGGGGTCGTCGGTCAGCGAAACGAGGGCGTCCGCAGCCTCGCGTGCCAGCGACGACTGGTCGACCCCGCCCGCCCGTGCGACGTATCGCAAGCGCTCGATCGGATGCACACGACGAACTTACCCCGCACCTGATACTGGGTCGCCCTCCTGGCGTGCGCTATTTTCGCTCCCGTGCCGAACGACCCCTCGCGCGAGATCGTGCTGGCCACCGATTCAGGTGACGAGCAGACCCTCGACCAATGGCTCACCACGTTCAACATGTTGGCCGTGGTGATCGATCCCTACACCCACGAGAGTGGGTGGATCCTTCCCACAGCGGACCGACTGTTCGCCCACTACGAGGAAGCCGACATCCGTTGCGTGTACGTCGTCGCTGCTGACGGCGACGGCGCGCGCCAATACCTCGGCAAGTTCGCGCCGACTCGCTTGGTGCTCGTCGACCCCGATCGGGAGCTCATCGGCTCGATCGGACTCGAGCGGCTGCCGGCGGTGGTGCACATCGGCCAGGACGGCACCCTGCTGGGCTCAGCTGAGGGGTGGGATCCCGAAGAGTGGCGCGAGGTGGTCGAGGGGGTCGAAGACGCCATGGACTGGCGATCGCGTCCGCTCATCCCCACATCCAAGGATCCGGGGCGCTTCGAGGGCACCCCCGCTCTGGGCTGACCCTCCGGGTCAGGAGGCGGGGATCGCTGCGGCGTACCGCACGGGCTCGTCGAGCCACACTGTTCCCGACGCCCGCGACCGTGGTGAGAACACGACGATGCGCGGCTCACCCACCCATCCGTAGATCACTCCGTCGCCTTCTGTCGCCCAGCGCAGTAGCGCGGGCGCGCCGTCGACCTCATTGCTGAAGGGCACCGTGGAGGCCCTCTCGGCCGTGGCGATCTCGAGGCGGGCGGTTGTTCCTTCCTCAGCGACCCACGCCGCCACCATGTCACCCAGGGCTGAGACGGCGGGCGGAGGGGCGTCGGGGACCATCGGCGCGTCGAACGTCGCGCTCCAGGAGCCACCGGCGGTCGGGCTCACAAGCACCCGGTCACAAGGATGGTCACAGAGCAGCGTCACAGCCCCCGACGGACGATCCGGGGGAGGCGGCTCGAGAGCGAGCTCTTCGATGCGGCCCCGGGCATCGATGCGATGAGCCCCCGCCGAGGTCCTCGCAATGACCACAGATCGGTCTTCCGAATCGAACGACTCGACCACCTCCCCGAGCGGATGGTCGGCGAGGACGCCGACGAGATCGCCGTCGAGATCGATCACCACCAGCTTCGAGTCCGTGAGGACCACGACGACCGCGCCGGTCATGAAACCGATTGCACCGAACGTCTCGCTGTCGAGCTCCAGCGCCCGATCGAGGCGCCGCAGGCCCACTGCGGCGGGATCGATCGTCGTGGTCGGCGCAGCCGTCACCTGGACCTCCACAGGGAGCTCCGCGCTGTACGTGGACAGCACCGCCGGAACGGCGAGCACGATGAGCGTGGCGCCGGCCGCGACCGCGAGGGCCGAACGTCGTCGACCAGCTTCCATCGCCTCGGGCGACTGCGCCATCACCCGAGTCTGCCGCACCGACGACCTCAGGTCGGTCGCAGCGGTAGCTCGGCCACGGGAGCCGGGGACGCGATGTGGTAGCCCTGCGCCCACGGACACCCAAGCTCCGCCAGAACGCGCTGTTGGTCCTGAGTCTCCACACCCTCCGCGATCACGGTCAGATCCAGAGCGTGGGCCATCGACACGATCGCCTGCACAGCGGCCCGGTCGTCGTCATCGGCCACCACACCGTGCACGAGTGTCTGATGGATCTTGATGGTGTCGATCGGGCAGCGCCTGAGCCGATCGAGCGATGAGTGTCCGGTACCGAAGTCGTCGATCGCGAGGCCGACACCGAGGTCGTGCAGCTCGTCGAGCGTCGCGAGAACCGTGCCGGGCTCGCCGCTCAGAGCTGCCTCGCTCACCTCGAGCACGACCGAGGCCGGCGTTGCCTCGTGGGTGGTCAGCACCTCGTCGACCCGGGCGGCGAAGCCAGCTGTGGCGAGCGACCCAGGGGTGAGGTTGACGGCCGCAAACGGAACCGGCTCGCCGCGGTCGCACCTCGACGGGGCGAGCTCGGAGAGGGCTGTCGCGAGTACCCACAGATCGACGTCTGCGGCCAACCCCGCCGAGGTCGCGATGTCGATCAGCTCCTGGGGGCGCACGTCGCCACGGCTGGGGTGGTGCCAGCGAACGTATGCCTCATATCCCACGAGCCCTCCGTCGTCGAGAGCGATGACAGGCTGGTAGTACAGCTCGAGCTCACGGCGATCGATGGCCTTGGTGATCTCGGCGGCTCGCTCGGCGCGACCCTGCTCCTCTTCGTCGGCGGTCAGCTCGTAGACCACGTGGCGCGCCTTGCCCGATGCCTTCGCCTGGTACATCGCCTGGTCGGCGCGGCGCAGGAGATCGTCTGGCGCAGCGCTTCCGCCCGCGCCGACGGCGATGCCGATGCTCGAAGTCGTCGACACGGGGGTCCCACCCAGCTGAAACGGCTGCTCGAACGCGGTCTTGAGTCGTTCGGCCACAGCAACAGCGTCGGTCGGGTCGCGGAGATCCGAGCAGAGGACCACGAATTCATCGCCACCGAACCGCGCAACGGTGTCACTCGGGCGTACCGAGGAGCGAAAGCGGTCCGCGACGAGCATGAGCAGATCGTCGCCGGCGCTGTGGCCGAGCTCATCGTTGACCGCTTTGAAGCCGTCGAGATCACAGAACAGCAGCCCTACCGCTGCCCCAGACCGCGAGGAGCGAAGGAGCGCGTCGCCCAGGCGATCGATCAGCTTCGCCCGATTGGCGAGGCCGGTCAGCGGGTCGTGGAGGGCCTGCTGCACCAGGAGCGTCTCCATCTCGCGTCGACGCGAGATGTCGGTGACGAGGCTGTCGGCCATCCGATCGAACGACGCAGCCGCCTTCGCGAGCTCGTCGTCTCCATGGATCCCGGTGCGCTGGTCGAGCCGACCCTCTCCGATCGCCTCAGCGGTCGCGGCGAGTCGACGGAGGCGACCAGACAGCGAACGACCGAGGTGAGCGACAACCACTACGAGGACACAGGCCAGCGCGATCAGCGCAAGGACGGTGGCCACCATCACCCCGCGCGCTCCAGACGACGCCGTCGGCACGGTGACCTCGATGGTCCACGGCGTGCCGTTCACGTCGAGGGAGCTCGTCTCCGAGTCCCCTCCCGCGGTCGATACCCCGGCCAGGATCTGATCCCCCGAAGTCAACCGGAGATCGAGCCCGCTCAGGCGCAGCGGTTCGGTCAGCACCGTGGCGTCGACCAGGGCCACCACGGCTGCATCACCATCCGAACCGACGAGCGGCTGCGCGATCTGGAACACGGATGTCCGGTCGTCCCATCGTCCTGCCACGGCCTGACCCGCGAGCGCCTCGCCGACCAGGCCTGGATCGGAGCGGTCGGCCGCGTCCCGCTCGGTCGTCACCACCACGCCGTCGGTCGAGTGAACAGTGAGCGCCTCGATCGGGCCCCACCAGAGCTCGGCCTGAGCGAGCGCCTCCCCGGCGGCTTGCCGCTGCGCGTCATCTCCCCCGCGGGCGACCCCGATGGCAGGAAGAATCAGGTCGGGCCATTCTGCGATACCCGCGAGTTCCGCGTGGGCGAGCGCGAGCCGCTGTTCGACGATTCCGCCGGCAAGGCGTGCCGTGCGTTCTGCCTCGGCCGCCGCATCGTCCCGGGCGGCGTCGCGTGCGATCGCTGACGCGGCAAGTCCCAGCGCGATGAGGGGCACGAGCGCGAACGCCAGCGCGAAGAGGAGGGAACGCCGAACAGTCATCCTGAGCTGCGGCAGACTGGCCCCGGTGCCACTCTGCGTGAATTGTCAGCCTACAAGGGTGGTGGTCACCGAGCCGTCCAGCCCCCATCGACCGTGAGGTGGGTGCCGGTGACATAGGAGCTGGCGTCCGAAGCGAGGAACAGGACGGCGCCGTCCAGCTCGTGGAGTGCTCCGCCGCGGCGCATCGCCGTGTTGCGGTTGATCCAGTTGGTCATCGAGTCGTCGTCGAACATGACCTGGGTCAGCTCGGTCTCGAAGTAGCCCGGGCACAAGGCATTGACCCTCACGCCACGCTTGGCCCACTGCACGCCCAGGTCGCGTGAGAGGTTCACCAGGCCGGCCTTGCTCGCCGCGTACGCAGGCTGGAGGTTGGGTGCCGAGGCGACCAGGCCGTGGACCGAGGCGATGTTGATGATGCTGCCATTGCCGCGCTCGAACATGTCCCGCGCTGCGAGGCCACTGAGCAGGAAGCAGGCGTTGAGGTTGACGTCCACGACATGACGGAAGAGACCGACGTCGGCCTCCTCGGCGGGATGCACTGCGTCGCTGATGCCCGCGTTGTTCACGAGGACGTCGATCCGGCCGTAGTGCTCGACGGTTCGGTCGATCAGTGCGGCGCACTGCTCGTCGTCGGCGACGTCGCACTGAATAGCCAGTGCATCAGGCAGCTCGCTCACCAGCGCTTCCAACCGCTCCTTGCGTCGGGCCGCAGCGACCACCTTGGCGCCCGCGGCGGAGAAGACATGGGCGAACCTCTCGCCGATGCCGCTGGAGGCGCCGGTGATCACACAGACCCGGTCGTCGAGGCGGAAGGGAGTGACGATGTCGATCGGCTCGGCCATTCGGCGGACGGTAATCCACACGTGCCGACCCGGCACGTCCTGCGCCGGTCCTTTAGCCTGATCGCATGAAGATTCGCGTCGGCTTCGGTCTCGGAACCCGTTCGTTCACCAACGATCACCACACGTTCGACCCATTCGTCGACGCTCTCGAGGAGCTCAACTTCGACTCCTTGTGGTTGAGCGAACGCCTCGGCGGGGAGTGTCCCGACCCCATCGTCGGGCTCGCATACGCGGCCGGCCGCACGACCCGGATGAAGTTCGGCTTCTCCGTGCTCGTGCTTCCGGGCCGCAACCTGTCGGTTCTGGCCAAGGAGCTCGCCAGCCTCGATCGCTTGTCGGATGGCCGACTCCTCCCCGCCTTCGGGCTCGGGGTAGCCGATGTCCATGAGCAGGCGGCCTTCGGGGTCGAGCGCAAGCAGCGAGCGAAGATCTTCAACGAAGCGCTCCCCCTCCTCAAGCAGATGTGGGAGGACGGGCCACTCACTCACCACGGCGAGTTCTACGACTACGAGGAGATCGACATTCTCCCGAAGCCGAGCCAAAAGCCGATGGACGTCTGGCTCGGCGGCGCTGCCGATGTGGAGCTTCGCCGCTGCGGTCGGTTCGGCGACGGCTGGCTGCCCTCGTTCTGCACGCCAGACATGGCAGCGGCCGGCTGGAAGATCGTCAACGAGAGCGCGGACGAACACGAGCGCTTCATGGATCCTGAGCACTTCGGGGTCCTCGTCCCCTATACCCACGGCGACCTCACCCCGGGCTACAAGCAGATCCTCGAGCGCCGTGCCCCCGATGTCGACCCCTCGGAGATCATCCCGACAGGCTGGCAGGGGCTGCGGGATCAGCTCGAGCGCTTCGTCGAGGTCGGGGCATCCAAGTTCGTTCCGATCCTCGTCGGCGAACCCGACGACTGGTTCGCAGAGCTCGAGGGCGTCGCCGAGACCGTCCTCACGATCCAGAACTGACGAGCGCCTGTACCGCTGCACCGAGGCGCCCGACGAACTCCTCGTCGTCATCGCCCCCGTGATCGAGCCAGTCCAAGACGCCCTCCCACACCAGGGTCACCGCGACCTCGATGACCCATCTGACCTCGGTGCCATCGCCGCGAATTCCGGCGCTGACCAAGGGCGTGAGGTCGTTGACGACCCGGGAGCGGAGCTCGGCTGCGTACGCCGCGAACGCGGCCTCCCGACTGGCACGACGCACGAGCAGCCGAACCCCGTCGGGCTTCTGCCGCGCAACTGCGAGCACGGCCCGAATCGCGCCGTGCTCTTCTCCGGCGGTCACGCGAGCGTCGAACTCGGAGCCCATCGTCGCCAGAACGTCCTCGAGGATCGCGCGATAGAGCTCGACCTTGCCCTCGGTGTGCCGGTACAGGAGCACTTTGCTCACCCCGGCACGGGAGGCGATCTCCTCCATCGACGTCTCGGTGTATCCGCCATGGGCAAACGCTGCGGCAGCAGCTGCGAGAATCGACTCGCGCCGCTCCTGCCGGCTCAGCCTGGGGCGCACGTCGGGTCCCGACATCGTGGCGTGAGCCTAGCTGCGGC
>CAZVUM010000014.1:23260-53664 GCA_964629575.1 uncultured Acidimicrobiales bacterium
GCTGCGGCGTCATGACGGCTTCTCGACCGATCTCACAGCACCCCGAACCGTTCTTCGTCATCGGGGCGATCTCCCAGTACATGGGCGCCGCGGTCGCGGTTGGACTCTTCGACGATCTGGATCCCGCCACCGTTGCCCTGGTTCGCGTCGCGGCCGCGGCCGGGATCATCGTGGTCATCCGTCGCTCCTGGCGACGGTCGTGGACTCGCGAGGAGCTCGCCTGGACCGCGGCGTTCGGCGTCGCACTGGCGTCGATGAACCTTTCGATCTACTTCGCGATCGACGAGCTCCCACTCGGCAACGCCGTCGCCATCGAGTTCACCGGACCGATCGCTGTCGCTGCGCTCGGCTCGCGAACCGTGCGCTCCCTGGGCGCTCTCCTCCTGGCCGCGCTCGGGGTGGTGGTACTCGCTGGCGTCGAGGCGGACGGAACGCTGCGCGGGGTGCTCTTCGCTCTCCTCGCGGGGGCATTCTGGGCCGGCTACATCGTGCTCGGCCACCGGGTGGCACAGCGCGGGATGGCCGTTGATGGTCTGGGGGTGGGGATGCTGATCGGAGCGCTCGCCATCGCACCGCTCGGGGCAGACGGGCTCGGCCCCGCGATCGAGCAGCCGACCCTCCTTCTCATCGCGGTCACCACCGGCCTGCTGTCCAACGTGATCCCGTACGGGATCGACCAGGTGGTGATGCGACACATCACGCGCGCCCGCTTCGCGTTTCTGCAAGCGCTGTTGCCTGTCACGGCGACAGTCGTCGGTTTGATCTCCCTGTCGCAGGTGCCGTCCCTGAGGGAGTCGGTCGGCATCGGCCTGGTGATCGTCGCGATCTTGGCGCGCGGCTCCGTCGACCGTTGACCAAGGAGCCGCGCGAGGCGGAAGGAGCGCCAGCGACGACCGGATCGGAGGCGTGGCCCGAGCGGTCAGCGCTTGTCGCTGCGACGCGCAGTGCCGGAGGCGACAAGAGCGGAATGCAGCCACGTGGGAACCACAGACTTCCCTACCTACCGACGTCATAGGCGGCAGACTCTGCGCATGGGCCTCGAGTACGAACCGATGGAGCACATGGAGAAGCTCGAGTGGATGCTCGAGACGCACGGCTGGGGAGTGGAGCCGGTCCAACCGGTCGAGGGCGCCGAGCCGCGTCCCGCCTATTCGTACACCTTCGGACTCGAGGCGCTGTGCGGGCAGCCCGAACTCGTGCTCTTCGGCCTCGCGCCCGCCGCCGCCCGGGGCCTACTCGACCTGATCGTCGGTCATCTGCGCGCGGACGGCGAACTGCCGGTGGGTCAGCTGTTCAACGGCCTGCTCGACAACGAGCTGATCTCCGCGCTCCTCGATGTCGACCGTGACGAACACGGGCACCTGTTCCCCACGTTGCCCAAGATCTACGGCGATCAGCAGTGGCGGGTACGGCAGTTCGTGTGGCCCGATCGAAGTGGGGCACTGCCGTGGGACGCTGGGTGGCCCGAGAAGCTCCGGCTGGCCCAACCGGTGGTGGGCCATTGGTGAGCGGTCAGCCGTCGAGCAACGCAGCCACGTGGTCCCAGTTGACCAGATGGTCCATGAAGGTGTTGACGTAGTCCGGGCGGCGGTTGCGGTAGTCGATGTAGTAGGCGTGCTCCCACACGTCGATGGTGAGCAGCGCCTTGGCCGAGTGGACGAGCGGGAGGTCGGCGTTGGCGGTCTGCATGATCGACAGACCGCTGCCGTCATCGATGAGCCACGCCCAGCCTGACCCGAATTGACTCATCGCAGCGGTGGTGAACTGGCTCCGAAACTCTGCGTAGCTGCCGAACGCCTGACCGATCGCATCGGCCACAGCGCCCGTCGGTTCGCCACCGCCTGACGGGGACATCGAGTTCCAGTAAAAGGTGTGGTTCCAGATCTGGGCCGCGTTGTTGAACATGCCGCCGCTGGCTGAACCGACGACGGTCTCCAGGTCGGCCGTCGCCAGTTCGGTTCCCTCGAGCATGCCGTTGAGGTTCGAGACGTAGCCGGCGTGATGCTTGCCGTAGTGGAATTCGAGCGTCTCGGCGCTGATGTGGGGCGCGAGCGCGTCGAGGTCGTACGGGAGAGGGGGAAGCTCGATCGCCATCGTGGATCCTCGTGGAAACGGGAACGGGGCCTTCTTTTCTATCGGCTCCACGTGCTGGCTCCATAGAACGCCACCCCCACGGCGATCACGCCGATGACGAAAAGAAGCAGCCACTGTCGTGCATGGTCGGTGCGTGTGAGCCGACGGCGTTGATCACCGACGGCGATGCCAGCGAAGACACCTGCGACCAGCCCGCCGAGGTGACCACCGATCGAGATGTTCGGGATCAGGAACGAGATCACCACGTTGATCGCGATCAGGCTGCCGATGCCGTCGTTCCATGGATCGCCGCCACTGAGCTTCTCAGTGAGGAACAGCGCCCCCATGAGGCCATAGACCGCGCCCGAGGCGCCGACCGTCGGCGAGTTCGGCGACAACAGCAGCGCACCGGCCGAGCCACCCAAGAGCGACACCGCGTAGATCCCACAGAAGCGGGAGACGCCCACGACCTGCTCGAGGCGTCGCCCCAGCAAGAACAACATGATCATGTTCATCGCGACGTGGCGGATGTCGGCGTGGAGGAAGGTCCCGGTGACGATGCGCCACCACTCCCCCAACACGTCCACTCCGGGGCCCCAGACCGAGTAATCGCGCGTCACCTCGAAACGCAGTGAACTGCCGCCCAACTCGCCGAGTTCGTGTGTGCCGAAGAACACAGCGACGTTGGCGGCAACGAGAACGAGCGTTGCGGTGACCCTGGGCTGTCGTCCGCTTGCTCGCTGCACGATCCGCTGCTCGCGCTTCGACGGCGCCGATGCCTTCACACACTCGAAGCAGTGAGCGCCGACCGAGGCCTGGCGCAGGCACACGTGGCAGGCCGGCCGTCCGCAGCGGGTGCATTGCCGTCCGGTCTCAACCTCGGTGTGATGGAAGCAGGTCGCCACAGACTGCGAAGGTAGATCGCCCGCCGCGACTATGCGCAGGCGGTGATTCGCAGCAGCTCGCCGATCTGGTCCACGCTCGCCGATCCGTGGGCGTCTGCGAAGTCCTGGAGTCCGGTACGCATCCGGTCCTCCGCGTCGGGTTCGGCGAGAACGTCCGCGCGGAGGCAGATGCTCTCGCCGTCGCGCCACACCACGTAGCGGTCGCCGCCCCACCCACGCGCCATCACCTGCGCGGCAGACCTATCGACGTCGAGGAGCATTTCGAACAGCCCGCTGGCCCCGATCACGCCCTCGGTCAGAACGGGTCCGTCGGCGGGCGGGTTGTCTACCGGCACGGGGAGGTCTCCGTTGTCGTACGCGCTCGGTTCGAAGATGTGCTCCCCGCTGCGCGGAAGGTCGAGGTAGGCGGCGTCGATGCCATCGGTTCCCGCTGTGTCGACGAGTCCTTCGACGAACGCAGGGCCCAAGATGTAGGGCAGCGAGATGTCGATCAGCAATATGTCGGGAATGCCAGCAACGTCGATCCCCGCCCCGAACTCCGCTTCACGGCGCCGCAGCTCGACGATCTCCTCGGAGTCGAGCGTGCCGACCCACTGCTCCTCCACCCAGCTCGCCGTTCCCTCCACGAGGCCGATGAAGCCGAACTGGGCCTCTGTGTCCTCGCCCTCCATCAGGTCCACCCGATCGAGGTCGAAGTGCTGGTCGTCGAGGGCGTGTGTGAGCTCGTGGACGAGGGTGGACCGAACGAAGGGATCCAGCGCGACGCCGCGCATCACGAGCTCGTCGGTCTCGGGGTCGTAGAACCCCAGGACACCACCGGCCAGGGCCTGGCGAACGAGCGCCTCGAGATCGGTTTCGGCTGGGATCAGCCTGAGCGCGCGCCAGACGAGTGCGACCTCGGCGAGCTCTCCGGAGTCGAGATCCTCCTCGATACCGGTGAGGATGCGCTCCTCGAAATCCTCGTCCGTCAGAAAGGTCACCTTGACCGGCTCGAGGAACGGGAGGCCGCGAATGCGTTCGGTCTCTGCCGACAGGGCAGCGATCTCGTCCGAAAGGTCGCCCTGCGCCTGTGGATCCCCAGCCATCGCCTCGGTGTCGGGGATGGGAGTCGACGTCTGCGGAGTCGAAGTCGGCACGCCGAGCGTGCTCTCGTCGTCACCACCTCCCGCCGCAACCATTCCCACCACCACCGCGACTGTGACGAGGGTCGCGACGGCAGCGAGGATCCAGAAACGAGAGGAGGACTGCGGCGCAGTGGGATCCATGTGCGGCGAGGGTAGCGGCGCCGTGTTGGCTACAGATCGGCGGCGGGGACGGCGGATCGGCCCGTGAACGCGTCGGTGAAGAACTGCGTCGCTGCGGCCGAGATCGCCATCGACCACGACGGATAGGGATGCGAGGTCTGAGCCAAGCGCCCCACGAACATCTTGGTGCGCACGGCGAGAGCGAGCTCGCTGATCATCTCGCCCGCTCGATCGGCAACGACCGTCGCACCGATCAGCTTTCCGCCGCCGGCGCGACCCAACCCACGACGGGGCCCGGCGATGAGCTGAACGAAGCCTTCCGTGCGTCCGACTGCGATCGCACGGTCCACCTCGGCCATCTCCACCCGGGCAACACGGGCGCCCCGGACGCTCCTGGCGTCGCGCAGCCCGACACCCACGTGGCCGACCTCGGGTGAGGTGAAGGTCACCCACGGCACCGCTTCCGGCCTCCAGGTCAGCTTGCGAAAGCGCGCCGGCCCGCCGCCGAACGCGTTGGCGACGGCGATGTGCGCCATCGTGGCCGCGGCGTGGGTCAGCTGGAGGGATCCAACCGCATCACCGGCCGCCCACACACCCTGAGCCGAGGTAGCGAGATGGTCGTCGACCTCGATCCAACCCCGGGCGTCCGTGGCAACACCCGCCGCCTCGAGCGCGAGTCCCTCGGTGGCAGGTGCCCTGCCGGTCGCCACGAGCAGCTCCGCCACGCTCACGGGTTCGGCGTTGGCACCCGAGAGGTCCACGAGAATCTGCCCGTCAGGGGCCCGCGACGCCCGGGTCACCGTCGAGTCCGTCAGGACGCGGACACCCCGCCGCTCGAGGCTGTTCCTGACAGCGGCCGCGGCGGCCGCTTCGTCGCGGGGCAGCAGTTGCGCCGCCGCCTCGATCACCGTCACGTCGGCGCCGAGCTCAGCGAACGCTTGAGCCATCTCACAGCCGATGGGCCCTCCGCCGATGATGCCGAGGTGAGCGGGCAGCGAATCGAGCTCGAAGAGGGTCTCGTTGGTGAGAAAGCCCGTGTCCCCCAAACCGTCGATCGGCGGAACCGCCGGCCCACTCCCCGCCGCGATCAGGACGTGGCTGCCGGTGAGCGTCCTGCCCCCGACTTCGACCGTTCGTTCCCCGACGAACCTCGCCCGCCCTTCGACTACCTCGATTCCCTTCGACGCCAGAACGGGCGCAGCCTCTTCTGCGGCGATCTTCTCGACCCCGGCCCTCACCCGAGCACGGGCGGCCGCGAAGTCGACGCCGTCCGATGCCGCAGCGAGCAGCGCCTTGGACGGCACGCAGCCGGTGAAGGTGCAGTCGCCGCCCACCGGGCCGTCCTGCACCATCACGACGCGTTGTGCCCTCCAGCGAGCGGCGTAGGCGGCGGCAATTCCCGCGGCGCCACCACCGATCACCACCAGATCCGCCTGTTGGTCGCTCACGCGATGCTCCTCGTCGCTCGACTCCACCGGTAACACACCTGCCGGCCACACTGTTCCGCCGCTCAACCGACCCCCACGAACGGCCGATGTCTCCTACATGATCCGCCGCCTCCTCGCGGCAGCGCTGCTATTTCTCGGCGCTGCCATCGCGAACGTCGGCATCCTCGCGTGGTGGTTCGACCGCGAGGTCACCGATCCCGAACGCGTGCGGGAGATGGCCGCGGCGGTCCTTCGATCTCCGGAGATCCGCGAAGAGCTGGCACCGATGCTCCTCGAACAGGCGACGGCCGACCTCCAGCTCAGCGAGGCGGACGTGACCGCCCTGACCGATGTCGTCGAATCGACACTGCTCGATCCGGCCTACATAACGAACTACGCGGACACGCTCGAGGACATCTATCGCTCCATCTTCGAAACGGGAGAGCCGGCCGGCATCGGATTCGAAACCGACGAGCTCGAGCAAGGCCTGCTCGACAAGCTCGCGGTCGTCGATCCTCGTTTGGCGGAGGCAGTCGCAAACATCGACCTCCCCGCGACCATCGACTTCGACATCGACTCCCTTCCCGACCTCGCCGCCTTGGAGGATGGGCTCGGCACTGGCTGGCGGATCGCGCTGTGGGCGGGCGGTGCTCTCCTCGTGGCGGGGATCGTCGTCCATCCGCGCTCGGCAGTCGCCTTGAGACGGATCGGGATCCTGTTCCTCGCCTTTGCGGGGCTGCAGGCCTTGGCGGTGTGGCTGATCACCGAGTGGGCGGCGCCCAATCTGCCCCTGGGCGACTTCGACGCTCTGACCGCCGCAACAGCCGGCATCGTCCTCGCCAGCCTCACAGCACAGGCCATCGTCCAGGCCGTCGCGGCTGGAATCGTCGCATCGGTGGCGCACCTGGCGATCTGGGTGCCCCGGTTGGTCGCACCGTTCCGAGCCGTCACCGCCACAATGGGTGGATGACAGCCGACGCGATTGCCGGGAGCGCCGTCCTCGACGGCCTCCTCGCCTACATCGACGCCTCTCCTTCGCCGTTCCACGCGGCCGAAAGCGCCTCAGATCGATTGGCTGGGGCCGGCTTCGTGGAGACCCAACCGGACCAGTCGATTCCCGACGGCGCGATGGTGACGCGGCGGGGCGGCTCGGTGGTGGCGGTGCGATCTGGGCAGATCACCGACATCGAGGCGCTCGAGTTCCGGCTCGTCGGAGCCCATACCGACAGCCCGAACCTGCGCATCAAGCCCCAGCCCGACACAGGAGCTGTCGGCTACCGACAGCTGGGCGTCGAGGTCTACGGAGGCGTGCTCCTCAATTCGTGGCTCGACCGCGACCTCGGCCTGTCCGGCCGGGTGGCGATCTCCGATGCCGATGGCGAGCGGGTGGTGCTCGTGCGAATCGACGAGCCACTCTTGCGGGTCGCCCAGCTCGCCATCCACCTCGATCGCGATGTCAACGAGGGGCTCAAGCTCGACCGCCAGGCCCACCTCGCCCCGATCTGGTCTCACGGTGAGGTCGAAGAAGACGGCTTCGGCGAGTTCGTCGCATCTCACCTCGGCGTCACCCGTGACGCGGTCGTCGCGTGGGACCTGATGACGCACGACCTCACGCCGTCGACCCGGATGGGACGCGATGGCGAGTTCTATGCGGCGCCGAGGATCGACAACCTGGCCTCATGCCACGCGGCACTCGAAGCCCTGATCGCGCTCGATGAGCCGCCCGCCAACGTCGTGGCCGCGGTCGTTCTCTTCGATCACGAGGAGATCGGAAGCGACTCGAGCACCGGCGCGGGGAGCCCGCTCGTAGGCAACACCCTCGAAAGGGTGGCCGCGTCGCTGGGAGTCGATCGCGACGGATACCTCCGTGCCATCGAGCGCTCCTGGTGTGTGAGTGCCGACGGGGCCCACGCCGTGCACCCCAACTACATCGATCGGCACGAGCCCCAACACCGGGTGGCGCTCAACGACGGGCCGGTGATCAAGCTCAACGCCAACGTGCGCTATGCGTCCGATGCCGACACATCGATGCGGTTCCAGGCGGCCTGCCGCGCCGCGGGCGTGCCGTGGCAGCAATACAGCCACCGCACCAACCTCGCCTGTGGCTCCACGATCGGGCCGATCACCGCAGCCGGTCTCGGCATCCGCGTGGTGGACGTCGGCAGCGCGCAGCTCTCGATGCACTCGGCGCGCGAGATGGCGGGGTCTGCCGATCCAGCCCACCTGACCGCCGCGCTGGGAGCCTTTCTGGCGGGAGCCTGACGGGTCTTGCTTCGGGCCCCGTTTTCAGTGGTGCAGTCGGTCGTGCAGGTGGCTCGAGTCGTTGAACCGGCGGATCGCCCACTGCCCCTCACTCCGGACGATCTGGCTCACCGAGCAGTTGTCTGCACCACCGAAGGCAAACGGTCGCGAACGGGCGATCTGGGCGAGCACCACACCGATCACACCCCCGTGCACCGTGCAGAGGACGAGGTCATCGGGATGACGATCGGCGATCTCCTCGAGAGCCGTCATGCAACGCCCAGCGAAGGCCGCATTGGTTTCGGCACCGGGTATGGCGTCCCACCGCTCCTCGGCGTGCATGCGCTCGTACAACGGGTGTCCAGCAGCGGCATGCTGCCGAAGCAGACCGCCCTCCCACTCGCCCAGGTGGACTTCGCGGAGCCGCGGCTCGATGGACACGCTCAGCCCGACTCTCTCTGCGAGGGGCGCAACGGTCTGCTGCGTGCGTTGCATGCTGGTGGCGTACAGGGCCGAGAAGGGCTCGCCAGCGAGCCGAACAGCGGACTCATCGGCCTGTAGTTGGCCCGCCTCCGACAAAGGCGGGTCCCCCTGACCGTCGATCAAGGGGAAGGGCTGACCGGCGACGAACGGGGCCGATGCTCCGTGGCGCAGCAGCATGATCTCGGTCGAACCAGGTGGCCGCTGCCATCTGTGCTGCGCAAACTGCTCGGGGCCGTCATCGTTGCTCACGCCGGCCGACCGTAGCGGGCCACCCGGAGGCGAAGGCGGGATTTCAGTCCTCGACGACCAGCAGATCCACAGCCGATTCGCCATCGGCGAGTTGGGGAGCGCTCGACGCGATGTTCGCCGCCGTTCCGAAGCCGAAGAGCGCGCCATCGGCGGTGAGGACCACGTATCCGCTGCCGTCGTCGAGGATGCGAACCCGTCGGCCCGGCGCGACCGTTTCGAGCGGGATGCCCAGTCCCGGAATCGACCCCACGTACGGCACGTCGAAAGTGAAGACACCCCCGTCGGTCGCCACGAGCCAATAGCCGTCGACACCGGCAGCCATCGACACCACGGGGGCGTTCAGCGCGAGCGCACCCGTCGAGCCGCGGAACACCGCGTCGCCGAACGCGAAGACTCCCCCATCGGCGGCGACGAGCCAGTATCCGTCTCCGGTCGCTGTCACCGCCATGTCCACGATCGGCTGGTTGAGAACCATCCCACCCGTCGAGCCGTGGAATTCCGCGTCGCCGAACGCGAACACCCCTCCGTCGAGCGCCACCAGCCAGTACCCCCCACCGCTGGGCGTGGCGCTCATTCCGACGATGGGCTGGTTGAGGGCGATGAGGGAGGCATCACCATGGTGAGGCGCGTCGCCGTGAGCCACGACTCGACCAGCGGTGTCCACCAACCAGTACCCGTCACCTGACGATGTGGGAGCTCCGCCGATGACCTCACCAAGTGGATGCTCCGCCGGGACGACGGGCGCCGCGGGTGCCGGAGTGCCGGTCAGCGGGAGGACTCTGCCGTGATCGGTCACGATCCAGTAGCGGGTGCCGGACTCGACCGAAGCCGGCTCCTCGACGGGCACTTCGTTCTCTGGCGGATCCAGCGTGATCGCCGGGTCGAGGACGTCGAGGGCGGCCGCGGGGTCGATGAGGCCGTAGCCGTACTCGGGGTCGTGTCCTTCGTCTCCGAGATCGCGAGCCGTGCTGCGGAGCACGTCCCGAACGTCGCCAGGAGTGAGGTTCGGGTCGGCCTGAACCAGGAGCGAAACCAGCGCGGCGACCTGCGGCGTGGCCATCGAGGTCCCGCTGAGGAATCGGTACTCGTCGACGGTCGTGCCACCTGCAGACAAGATGTCGACACCCGGCGCGACCACGTCGAGGTAAGCCCCGAGGGACGATTGGGGCCACCGGAGAAGGTCGGGGCCCACCGCGCCCACCGCAATCACGGTGTCGAGTGCGGCGGGATAGCGGATCGGGCTCCCGGCGAGGCCGTTGTTGCCCGAGGCGGCGATCACGACCACGCCCGCGGCCTCGGCTTCGGCCACCGCCGCTCGCAGGGCCCCCGAGTCCAGAGCCGTGCCGAGACTCAGGTTGATGACGTCGGCGTCGTTGGCGATCGCCCAGAGGATCCCTTCGACCACGTCGCTGACGAACCCGCCGTTGGACTGGAGGACACGCACCGGCATTACCTGGACACCCGGCGCGGCGCCGTGTCCGCCGCGCCCGTTGTCGCGAGGCGCGGCCAGGACCGTGGCGACGTGGGTTCCGTGGTCGGCGTCTGCTGTCTCCCACTCGGCGGGGTCGAAGGGACGATCCTCGATCGCATCCCAGCCAGGAACGGTGGGCCCCAGGTCCTCATGGCCGAGAGCGATCGCCGTATCGACAACCGCGACCACCACACCGGCTCCGTCGGACGTCTCGGGAATGTCTTCGAACGCGACCGTGTCGAGGTGCCACTGGAGCGTCCGGAGAAAGTCGGCCGATTGCTCGACCCGTCCGTCCCGCTCGGAGACGACGATGTCCGATGCGCCGGCGGCCGCATAGCTCTCGGCGTCGCCGAACCCGAGCTCGCCTGGCTCGAACACATCGACGACGAGGCTGCCGTCGACCCGGCGCACCACCACCCAGCGCCCCTCCGATTCGTCGTCGACCTGGGGGGCGGGCTCCGCTGCGCTTCGGCTGACGACGTCCCCGCTGAGAAACGCCGCACACACCAACCCAGCGAGCGCGCCCCCGAACACGTGCCAGAGCCTCCAGAGGCCGGCACGGGTCAAGAGACGCGCTCGCTGGGGTGTCGGATGGGTCAAGGGCGGTCAACCTAGGCCGGGCTGCGACGAACGCTCAAAGTGAACAGTTCGTCACCCAACGACCGCCGGGGTCACTCGATGACGTAGGCCGCCTCGCCGTGGTCGCTGACGTCGATGCCCGCGAGCTCGGTGTCCTCGGACACCCGCAGGCCCATCACGGCGTCGAGGACCTTGGCGATGGCGTAGGTGACCACGAACGAGAAGGCGGCGACCACGACGATCGACAGGATCTGGTTCCAGAGCAGTTCACCACCGCCGAAGAACACGCCGTCGATAAAGTCACCGCCGGGAACCGCGGACGAGTCGGCCATGAAGCCGAGGAGCACACCGCCCACGACACCGCCGACGAAGTGGACGCCCACCACGTCGAGGCTGTCGTCGAACCCGAACCGGAACTTGGCCTCGATGGCGAAGAAGCAGAGCACCCCCGCGGCAGCGCCGAACACGAAGCTGTGCATCGAACCGACGAAACCGGCGGCCGGAGTGATGGCCACGAGGGCGGAGATGATGCCAGACGCCATGCCGATCGTGGACACCTTGCCGTGCTTCATCACCTCGACGATGCTCCACGCCACCATGCCCGCTGCACCGGCGATGAAGGTGTTGACGAAGGCCTGCGCTGCGGCGCCGTTGGCGGCCAGCGCAGAGCCGGCGTTGAATCCGAACCAGCCGAACCACAAGATGCCTGCGCCCAGCATCACGAACGGGATGTTGTGCGGCGCCGGACGATTCTGCGGCCATCCAGCGCGCTTGCCGAGGACGAGCACCAGCGCGAGAGCAGCAGCACCCGCGTTGACGTGGATGGCTGTACCGCCGGCGAAGTCATGGGCCGGCAGGTTGAAGATCCAGCCGTCGGCTCCGTAAATCCAGTAGACGACCGGGGCGTAGACCAGCAGGCTCCAGACCGGGACAAAGATCATCCAGGCCGAGAACTTCATGCGGTCGGCGACGGCGCCGGAGATCAGCGCAGGCGTGATGGCGGCGAACGTCATCAAGAACGCGAACGTCGCCAGGAGCTCGGCATCGTGGATGTCCTGCATCCCGACGAAGTCGAAGTTGCCGATGAACTTCTTCAGCCCGTGCTCGCTACCGCCGGCGGCGAGGCTGAACCCGATCAGGACCCAGACGACCGGCACGATGCCCAGGCACCACATGTTCATGTTGAGCATGTTCAGCGCGTTCTTCGCACGAACCATGCCGCCGTAGAACAAGGCGAGCCCGGGCACCATGAAGAGCACGAGGGCCGCCGAGATCAGGATCCAGGCGATATTGCCTTCCATGATGTCCTCCCTGACGCAGCGCGCGGACGCCGCATCGACGAGAGGAACCTAGAAACGGCGCACCGCGGGGCTGTTTCCGCTGTGTTACGAGCAGATGAACTGGCTCAGAGAGGGCGAGGCGTCCCGATCTCGCCAATGCTGTCGGGGGAGTTGGTCAGCTCGACGAAGGACTCTCGCGCCGCCGCGGCGGCCCGCTCGATCGCGTCCGGGTCGGTCATGAGAGCCGACGCGACGACACGGGTCAGCTGTGCGGGAAGCTCTTCCGACACTCGGTCTGAGCCAAAGCTGTCCACCATCGAGGTGAGCATCCGACACACGAGGACCGAAGCGGCCCTGATCTCGTTCTCGTCGTCTTCGTCGACGCCGATCCCAGCGGCCCGCATCCCGCGAACCAGCACGTAGTCGCCTATGGGCGAGATCTCCCACCCTGCGACCCGTGCGGCCCGCCACACACGCGAGGCCTCGTTGAGGCGGCAGAGGAAGAACCCCATCATGCTCCCGAAGCCGACCGCCGGATCGTCGTGCGACATCGTCTCCATGGCCGCCTCGGCGAAGTTGGGAACCAGGTGGGCGAACGCCGCGTCGATCGCCTCATCGACGCTCAGGAAATGGTTGTAGAACGTGCCGACCGCGACGTCTGCGACCTCGGCGATGTCGGTGCTCGACAGACGCGAGTCCTGCTGTTCGAGCAGCAGGTCGATCACCGCATCGAGCAGCGACGCCCGGGTCTCCAGGCGCCGCCGCTCGGTGCGTGTCATGCCCTCGGTTGCGCGCGGCCGGGTATCGCTCATGCTCATGCCGCCTCCCCGGTCCTCTCCTCGACCAGGTCGAGGCTGAGTTCCGCCTGAGTCGCCACCATGTCGGCATCGCCGAAATGAGCGGCGTGCAGCATTCGGGCGATGCGCCGCCGCACCGGCCGCGTGAGCGTGCGGCCGCCGTACAGGTCGCCGCACGCGGCCATGATGTACAGCACCATCGATCCGGCGTGCCCTGCGGGGACGCCGCGATCTTCCATCGAGTGGAGGTGTTGTTCGCGCATCTTCTCTGCGATGCCCGCGAGCGCGTCCTCCTTGAGAACCCTCCGGTTGGCTGCGTGGGCGACGGCCCACTCCGAGCCGTCCACTTCGAGCGTGACGAGATAGTCAGCCACGAACTCGGCGATCGCCATCGGGTAGTCGTCCGAACCAACGATGCGAGTCGCCCACTCCAGCGCCCACTCCGACGTCGGCTCGATCGCCTCGTCCACCGCGGCGTCGACGTCTGCGAAGTGGTTGTAGAAGGTTGCCGCGGCGTGATCGGCCCGTTTGGCGATCAGCCTGGCGTTCACATCGCGGGGACCACGCTCGAGTAGAAGGTCGCGCGTCGCCTCGAGTAGGTCTTCGTGAGTCGCCAGACGTCGACGCTCGGTCCGCGTCATTGTCTGTTCCACCGCCACGGCACCAACCTCCTAGTCGTTGACCGTTTCCACCGTACGCCGATTCGCATCCACCGCGAATCGGCGCCGCCCGCAAGAGTGACTCGCGCCCATATGGTTGAACTGCGGCTCAACCATGAGCGCTCGTCGAAGAATCGAGGGTCGGGGAGACCGCGCTCCCCGACCCGCGCAACGCCGAGCGATTGTGTGGCAATCAGTTCGTCCCCACAGGCGTGGTTGAACTCTCCCAGCGTCATGTCCGCCCCATCGACCCGGGCACGAAGTGCCTGAGCCCTTATCCCACTTCGAGACATCGACGAAACATCTGGACAGATCCTCGCCCGGCGCCTCCCGTGCCACGAAACGCACTGAACTCAGGACATCGTGGGGCAAGAACCGACTGACGAGTGTCGCTGTTGTGGCCCATTTTGGTAGCGGTCGACAATGCATCAAGTCTTAAACACTTGTTCAGTACTGGGCGCCGCGTCGTCTGTTCTACAGTCACTCAGAGCGAGACAGGCTCTCCTGGTTCATCACTCAGCGTGGAGGGCAACCCGTCCGAACAGAAGGGACACGCCCCCGACGGGAGCGGTGGACTGAAGGGACACGGCCATGTTCGAGGACGAGATCTCGCTCGACTTGTTGTGGGACGGACCGGCCGCGCTCCAACGCACGTCAGAGGATCGAGCCCTTCGTTCGAACGTCGCTCGCAGTCTCCTGGAGACATGTGGCCGGGTGCGCCGTACCGCTGAAGTCCTCGACGTCGAGGGCCGCCTCCCCGAGCTTGCGCCCACGCCGAGCGAGCTGCGCCTCGCAATCGACCTCGCGGCGAGCGCCCGGTTCTCGCGTCCGCTTCAGCTGCGGATCATCGAATGGGTCGAATCGGTGTGCCTGCTCTTCGCCGTACAGACCGAGCCGGCAGGCAGCGTCCTCGACGCGACGAAGGATCTCGCAGACGCGTTGCTCGCGCACGTGGCGCCCGCACCCGCCGACCTGGAGCGCTGGGCTCTGCCCTAGCCCTCCTCAGCTGACGACTGCGAGGGCGTTCTCGACGTCGGCCACGAGATCCGCGCTGGATTCGATGCCGACCGACATCCGAATCAGATCGTCGGGAACCTCCAGATCCGAACCCGCAACGCTGGCATGTGTCATCGCGCCAGGGTGCTCAATGAGGCTCTCGACGGCGCCGAGAGACTCCGCGAGCGTGAAGACGCGGGTCGCGGTCACGACCTTCTCGGCCGCTGCCCTGCCACCCGCGATCCGGAACGAAACCATACCGCCGTAGCCGGACATCTGCCGAGCGGCCGCTGCGTGGCCGGGGTGGTCGGCGAGCCCCGGGTAGAGCACGTGCGTCACCGCTGGATGACCCCCGAGAACGTCGACGATCGCCGCAGCGTTCTCGCAATGGCGATCCATCCGCACAGCGAGGGTCTTCACCCCGCGCAGGGCGAGATAGCAGTCGAACGGGCTGGCGATCGCACCGACTGCGTTCTGGGTGAACACGAGGTGCTCGGCCAGTTCGTCGTCGTTGGTGGCGACAAAGCCCCCGACGACGTCGCTGTGACCACCGAGGTACTTCGTCGCAGAGTGCACCACCACGTCCGCACCGAGAGCGAGCGGCTGCTGCAGATAGGGCGTCGCGAACGTGTTGTCGACGACCACCAGGCCACCGAGCTCGTGCGCGACCTCGGCGATGGCCTCGATGTCGACCACCGTGAGGAGGGGGTTGGTCGGTGTCTCGAGCCAGACGAGCTTCGTCCGCGGATCCCAGCTCTCCCGGATCGCCTCGGGTTGCGTCAGATCGACCGCAGTCGTGCGGACGCCGGCGCGCCCGTGCACCTTGTCGATGAGGCGGAAGGTGCCTCCGTACGCATCGTTGCCGAGGAGTACCCCGCAACCGGGCTCGAGGAGCCGCAACACTGCGTCCTCGGCAGCCAGGCCCGAGGCGAACGCGAACCCGTGCGCCGCCCCTTCGAGCGACGCCACGCAGGCCTCATAGGCGTGACGGGTCGGGTTGCCGGTGCGGGCGTACTCGTAGCCGTGCTTGGGTTGGCCGATCCCGTCCTGGGCGAAGGTCGTCGCAAGCGCGATCGGCGTGACCACACCCCCGGTCCGCTGGTCGTGCGGCTGCCCGGCACGGATGGCCCGGGTCTCGAAGCCGAACTCTTCGGGATCCTCGAAGCCCGACAGAAGCGGGTCGCCGCCCATCATGGCGTCACCTCCGGTGCCTCCGGGGTGAGGAACTGCAGGACGTCGGTCCGCGACAGGATCGTGCGCGGTCGGCCGCCGTCGAGCACCAGCACCGCCTGGTTGGCGTCGAGAAGCTCTACCGCCCGTTCGACCGGCTCACCGACGCCGATCGTCGGGAGGGGTGGATTCATGATGTCCTCGACCTGCGAGTCCAGGACTGCGGCCGCGTCGACCGTCTGGCCCATCGCCCACAACTCCGACACCGATCCGACCACCTCTGCTGCCGCGAGGGGCATCTCGCCCTTGGCGACGGGGAGCTGGCTCACGCCGTGCTTGCGCATCGCCAGGACGGCGGTCCGCACCGTGTCTTCGGGATTGACGTAGACGAGAGGCGGAACCTCGGTCTCCTTGACGTCGAGCAAGTCCCCCACGACGGTTCCGCCGCCGCGGGTGAAGCCCATGGTCGCCATCCAGTCCTTGTCGAAGATCTTCGACAGATAGCCACGCCCCGAGTCAGGGATCAGCACCACGACGAGATCGTCCTCGGTGAGGCCTGCGGCGACCTCGAGGGCCGCCGCAACAGCGGTGCCGCCTGACCCGCCGATGAGCAGCCCTTCTTCCCGGGTCACGCGATGGGCCATCGCGAACGAGTCGGCGTCGGAGATGGCGATCGTCCGGTCGACGACTCCTGGGTCATAGGTGGGTGGCCAGAAGTCCTCACCGACGCCTTCGACGAGATACGGACGGCCGCTGCCGCCCGAGTACACCGAACCCTCTGGATCCGCGGCGACGATCTGGACGCTGGGGTCGACTTCCTTCAAGTACCGCCCCACTCCGCTGAGGGTTCCGCCGGTACCGGCACCCGCAACGAAGTGGGTGATCCGCCCCTTGGTCTGCTCCCAGATCTCGGGTCCTGTCGACTCGTAGTGCGCTCGAGGGTTGTCGTCGTTGTGGTACTGGTTCGGCCGGTACGCACCCGGGGTCTCGTTGAACAGGCGCTCCGCCGTGGAGTAGTAGGACTGCGGATCGTCGGGCGGCACTGCGACTGGGCACACGACGACCTCGGCGCCGTACGCCTCGAGGAGCGACACCTTCTCCTCGCTGACCTTGTCGGTCATCACGAAGATGCACTTGTAGCCCCGCTGCGCCGCGACGATCGCGAGGCCGACGCCGGTGTTGCCCGACGTCGGTTCGATGATGGTTCCCCCCGGCTTGAGGAGGCCGGCCTCCTCGGCCGCGTCGATCATCGTCACCGCCGGCCGGTCCTTGCTGCTACCGCCTGGGTTGGTGGTCTCGAGCTTGAGAACGACCGGACAGGCGATCTCTCGCCCCACTTGACGCAAGCGGACCAGGGGGGTGTTGCCGATCAGGTCCAGGACCGAATCGGCGATGTCGAGATCGTCGAGACTCATGACCCCATTGTGCGCCGCCCGGAGGCGCGAATGTGCATTGTCGGCCCGAAAGCTGTCCCGGCACCCACCCGCTCAGCTCAGGAGCGACAGTGCCAGGCCGATCGGCAAGGCGGCGAAGCTCACGACGGTCAGAATCAGCGCGATGAGTGCGAACGTTTTCGACTGATCCCCCGGTGGCTTACCGCAGCGGCCGATGGTCTCCCAGAGGGCCTCCATGGGGCGCACGGTCGTCATGACGATCCGCCTCCGGGCCGTCGCGGCGCCACGCAGGATCACCCACGACGCGACGAGAAAGATCACGAAGACGACGATCGTGATGAGCACCTGGATCCACGTGGAGGACACCGCCGCCACGATGGCCGCCCGAGCGGCGTTCAATCCGCCGGACAGGACAGCTCCGCCGAGGAGGAACGTGGGCACACCGAGCGGGTTGCGTTTGAAGCCCGGCTGGACTCGCTCGGTCTGTTTCATCGCGCGGTAGAGCAGCGGGCGAGCAGGATCGTCGTGCAGACAGGCCGCCTCACGTCGCTGGTACAGCCGGTGCATCGCATCGATCGCCGACGCCAGATACGAGCGCACGAGGAACTGGGTCACGATCTTCACCAGATACTCGGCCATCGGCTTGAGGGGGCGCACCCGCGGGACCTTGACCGAGCGTCCGCCGTTGCGGTCGAGAACCTCGAGCGACCGGATCGCCAGCGAATGCGCCCGCTCGAACCGCTCAGGATGCCCGAGCGGCCGCTTGGCACCGAGCTCGAGCACGATGTCGCGATCCACGCCGTCGTGGGCACCCATGTCGCCGAGGACCGCATCTGCGGCGTCGGCGTCGCTCTTGCGGAGCGCCTGGAACGCGTCCAGCCGATCGTCGAGCTCGTCGAGGAGCAGGTTGCGCGCCCCCTCCTGTTTCCCCTCGGCGACCTCGCCGGTTTCCCGGGTCTCCCCGCCCTCGTCGGGCCCCGCAGCAGCCATGGCTGCGACGCTACAGCGCAGGCCTCACTACACTGAACGATCGTTCGTACGTCACAGGCCGGGGGTTCGCCAGTGCGCAAGCAGATTCCACCCGACTCTCTCGCTCGGGACCCGCGTTTCCACCGCCGGTCCACCGAGGAGCGATTGAGCGATCCGCGCAACAGCGTGGTCCGATCGATCGACCCAGCGGTCGAGGATGTCGACGAGCGAGCCCGCCGCCAGATGCACGGCATCTTCGTCGGTGAGATCCAGGCGCTCGAGGGTGCCGGCCGCACCGCGTTCGACTTCCAGGACGGCGAGGTGCCCTTCGAGCTCAAGCTCGACATGGCGCGGCAGTGCTGGGACGAGGCACGCCATTGCGAGATCTCGGTGAAGCTCACCGACCACATGGGCGGAGAGCTCGGCGAGTACACCGAGTTCACCACGCTCTTCGAGGCGGCATGCCACGACGATCCGGTGTTCCGGCTCGCCGGCGTCAACCGCGCCCTCGAGGGGTTGGCGATCGACGTCTTCAGCATGATGCGGGACTTCGGCGAGGAGATGTCGGACCCGGTCATGTACTTCTGCGAGGACTGGATGCTCGCCGACGAGGTCACGCACGTGAAGATGGGCTCGCGGTGGCTCCGCGAGGTCACCGAGAAGGATCCCGAGCGCCGCACCAAGGCCCTCGACTTCCAGAAGGTCGTCGACCAGCTGTTCAACTTCGGTGGGGCACGCGGCGACGATCCCGAAGCCGCCATTCAGCTCGCGCGCCAGTTCCGGGAGATGGCCGGATTCTCCTCCGGCGAAGTGGACGAGATCGCGGAGATGTCCAGGCAGGCCCGCGATGCCGGCGCCGTCGCCAGCCAGACCGGCGCGATGGACGAGATCCGCGCGGCGACCGCCTGACCCTTCCCGGATGCCTTGACGACCGTCGGCACCTGCCGATCGGATCGTCATGGGTTCTGCTTTCTCCTCGCATCTCCGCGTCGCCGCACTGCTGGCGACGGCGGCCCTTCTCGCTGCGGCCTGCTCGGGCAGCGGCGACAGCTCCGACGTCGAGTCGGGTGGCGCCACGAGCGCGCCTGCCACCGAGGCGCCACCGGCAACCGAGGCTCCGGCGACCACCGCGACTCCTTCCACAACGGCGGTGCCGATTCCGACCTCCGAAGCTCCGGCCACCACCGCGGCGCCGACCACGCTTCCGCCACCCTCTGGTGCAACTCTCGATGCCGGGCAGCCGGCGACATGGTTCGGTGTGCGCGACGACAGCGCCAACAACGTCAGCCTCGTCGAGGAGCGCAGTTCTGCCGACGGGTCGCTCCAACGCGAGTTCGCGTCCTACCAACTCGCGGACTGCATCGAGGAAGACGACGAGGGCGAGTGCATCATCTTCGGAGAGAGCTGGGCTCCCGTGTCGATCGACGTCACGACAGACAAGGTCGCCGTCGGGCTGTGCTGTGAACCGGTTTCGGGCAGCACTCAGGTGCTACGCCGCATCAATGGAGATCTGCTGACCGGCTCCTTTGGCTCGGAACCTGCCTTCGCACCGACCCCCCCACTGCTGCTGACGGCCGTCTATGCGGACGGCGGGCTCTACTACGTCGTCAACTCCAACAGCGGCGAGTCCACCGAGATCCCGGTGACCCCTGACTGGGGCGATCGGGCGGCATGGAGCGTCGATGGGTCCATGATCGCCGTCGAGATCGGCGACGGCATCGCCATCGTGTTCTGGGACGTCCTCCTCGGCGAGGCCGTCGACGTCTCCATCACGTTCACCCCACCGGCGGGAACCACCTGGTCCAAGCCGGCCTTCCAGGCCAGCGGAAACCTGGTCGTGGTCGAAGACGCCGATGCCGGCGGAGCCTCGAAGGGCGTCGTTCTCAACAAGGACGTGTTCGGCGGGCTCGCCGGCGAAATCGTGCTGGCGGAGTTCCCCTACGAGGGGACGGTCGTCCACCAGGTGTACGACGAGACCGGAACCTTCCTGCTCTACGTTCTCGATGACGGCAGCGTGCGCTGGCAGGGCAAGGGCCAAAAGGGCACCCTCGCCGAGCCGGGCAGCGGTCACCTCGCCGCAGCCTGGTAACGCCGAGTGCCAGCGCGCCATAGTTGGCGCGCTCCCACTCGGCGGATTCAGCCCAGGAGTTCGGCCAGCTTTTCGCGGTAGGCCTCGACGTTGCGCTCCTTGATGTCCTCATAGCCGCGGATCATGTCCGGCAGCTCGGCGACCTCGACAGCGGTGTCGAAGTTCTCGCTGTTCAGCCCCGAGAGCAGGCCCTCGATCGTGGAGCGGTACTCCTCGATCAGCTCACGTTCGAGCTTGCGGTGGGCGGTACGTCCGAAGACATCGACGGCCTTGCCGCGCATCTTCTTCATGCGAGCGAGTCCGAAGAAGGCCGCATCGCCGGAGCGACCGAGCCCGATCTTCTTGTCGAGGCCCATCCGACGTGCCATCGGCGGATGCAGTTTGTAGGTGACTTTGGTCTCGTCGCCGAACTGCTCCCTGATGGCCTGCTGGAACTCCTTCGAGCGGTGCAGTCGCGCCACCTCGTACTCGTCCTTGTACGCCATCAGCTTGTGCAGGTATCGGGCGACCGCCTCCGAGAGCCGGGTGTCTGCGCCGACGCCGGCCTCCACGGAGCGCACCTTCGACACGAAGTCGACGTAGCTCTGGGCGTAGGCAGCGTCCTGGTAGTCGATCAGGTCGGGAACCCGGATGCCGAGCAGGCGCTCGAGCTCCTCCGACGGTGAACCAACCGCGCCGATCATCTTCTCGGCCTTCTTGCCGATCTTGATCTCACGCTTCACCCGGCCGAGCCGCTCGACGCTGAGCTCATCGAGGAACGAGGGGTCCAGCGCGATCTTTCGACCGATGCGGAACGCCTGGGTGTTCATGTCGACCGCGACGCCGTTGAGCTCGATGGCCCGCTCGATCGCGGCCGAGCTGATCGGAACCACGCCGCTCTGGTACGCCGCGCCCAACACGATGATGTTGGCCGGCATGTGCGAGCGGTACAGGTTGTCGCTCAGGTTGCCTGCGTCGAAGTAGATGTTCTTCTCGGCCGTGGTGGCGTCGTCCAGCGTCTGCTGGAGTTCGCTCCACTCTGGGTACTCGGCCGAGGTGTCGCGAACCATGGTCCCGGTCGGAACCTTCGACGACGACACCACAGCGACCGATCGACCCGGCATGGCCTTGGTGAGGTTGAGCGGGTTGGTGCCGGTGAGAAGGTCGAACACGATGTAGGCATCCGCCTCACCGGTGCCGACCTTGTTGCCCTCGCCGAGCTCCTCGTCGGGATCGCTGCCCTCGAAGCGCACCTTGAGGTTGGACACCACCGGCCCACCCTTCTGGGCCAGGCCCGTCTGGTCGAGACCGTGGGCCTGCTTGCCGTCGAGGAGAGCAGCCGTGGCGAGGAGCTGGTTGACGGTCACCACGCCGGTGCCGCCGATGCCCATCATCAAGATGTTGCCCTCGTCGATCCGGTCGGGCTCTGGGAGATCGTCACCGATCTCGGCCACAGCGACGGTCGACTTGTCGGGGAGCTTGCCGCCGGGGATCACCTCGACGAATGCCGGGCAATCACCGTCGAGGCAGCTGTAGTCCTTGTTGCAACTCGACTGGTGGATCTGGGTCTTGCGACCGAACTCCGTCTCGACGGGCTGAACCGACAGGCAGCTGGACTTCTCGCCGCAGTCGCCGCAGCCCTCGCAGACGGCTTCGTTGATGAAGACGCGCATCGCCGGGTCGGCGACCTTGCCCCGCTTGCGGTCACGCCGGAGCTCCGCGGCACACGGCTGGTCGTAGACCATCACGGTGGTACCGGGAATGTCCCGAAGGATCCGCTGGGCCTCGTCGAGGCGGTCGCGGTGCCACACCTCGGTGCCCTTCGCGAAGTTGGCATCGCTCGGGTACTTGTCGGGATCCTCGGTGAGAACCATCACCTTGGCGACGCCTTCGGCCTCGAGCGAGCGGGTCAGCTCGGGGACCTCCATGCCGCCATCGACGTCCTGGCCACCGGTCATGGCGACCGCAGCGTTGTAGAGGATCTTGTAGGTGATGTTGGTCCCGGCGGCCACCGACTGGCGAAGGGCCAGCGAACCCGAGTGGTGATAGGTGCCGTCACCGATGTTCTGGAAGCGGTGGTCCATGGTGACGAACGGCGCTGCGCCCACCCACTGGACGCCCTCGCCGCCCATCTGGGTGGTGCCGCGGACGTTGCGGGTCGGGGTCATCGCCGCCATGCCGTGGCAGCCGATCCCGCCGCCGGCCTCGGACCCTTCGGGTACCCAGGTAGAGCGGTTGTGCGGGCAACCGGAGCAGAAGTTGGGTGTCCGGTTGGCCTGCTTCTTCTCGCTCGGTGCGCCGAGGGTGACCGGAATGGTGATGCGTTCTTTGACCGCCGGGCCGACGGCGTCTTCGCCGAAGCGGCTGACGAGGAACGGGCGAATCTTGCGGGCGACCGTGTCGGCCTCCATCTCCCCGTGACCCGGGAACCAGAACCCGCCTTCCTCGTCGCGCTTGCCGAGGATCATCGGCGCATCGGTGACCCCGTAGAGAATCTCGCGGATGAAAGTCTCGATGAAGGCCCGCTTCTCCTCGACGACAACGATCACGTCGAGGCCGTCGGCGAATTCCTTGACCGACGTCGGCTCGAGGGGCCACACCACCGTGGGCTTGAAGATCCGCACTCCGAGGCGCTGCAACGCCGCCTCGTCGAGGCCCATGCGGTCGAGGGCCTCGCGCAGGTCGTAGTACGTCTTGCCCGCAGCGACGAGCCCGATCTCGGCGTCGGGAGCCTCCACCGCCTGGTGGTTGAGATTGTTGAGAGCGACGAAGCGGTCCACCGCCTCCATCCGACCCTCGTGGATCTCGAGCTCCATGCGCACGGCGTTGGGACCGAAGAGCGCATCCTGCTGTGTGTGCTTCCAGGGCCCACCGTTCCACTCGAACTCGGGACGCTGCATCTGCACACGGCCGGGCCCGACCTTGATGGTGGAGTAGCCATCGGCGACGTTGGTGACGATCTTCAGCGCGCTCCAGAACCCGCTGTAGCGGCTCAGCTCGTAGCCGATGCGGCCGTAGTCGGCGACTTCCTGAACGCTCCCGGGGTAGAGGATCGGCGTCTGGAAGTGGAGGAGAGCGAACTCGGACTCCGACGCCAGGGTCGAGGACTTGGAGGCCGGGTCGTCGCCTGCGACGAGGAGCACGCCGCCCTTGGGGTCGACGCCGCACACGTTGGCGTGCCTGATCGCGTCGCCGGAACGGTCGACGCCGGGCGCCTTGCCGTACCACATGCCCAAGACGCCGTCGTACTTGCCTTCGAAGTTGCGGTTGGCGAGCTGGCTGCCCCACACCGCTGTGGCTCCGAGGTCCTCGTTGAGGCCCGGGATGAAGGTGACGTGGTTGGCTTCGAGTTCTTCTTGGTTGCCCGTCATCAGGGTGTCGATGCCGCCGAGGGGTGATCCGCGGTAGCCCGACACCATCGCAGCGGTGCTGAGGCCGTCGCGCCGGTCGGCGCGCAGCTGATCGAGCAGGACGCGCAGCAGCGCCTGTACGCCGCTCATCGCCACATCACCCTCGTCGCGAACGAATCGGTCCTCGAGCCGGAAATCTGCCAGTGCCATGGATGCCCCCAGGTGTCGCCGGACACTCTACCGGGACCACCCCACCCGGTTCCGGTCTGCATGATTCTCGGTTTCGGGTACTTCCCGGCCGCGTCGGCGCAGCCCCGGCGTACCCGAAACGAGGCGGTCGCGCTGCAGTTTCCCCGAAAGGGGTGGGAAGGGCTTGCTACGGTCGCCGGTCGTGGCTGGCCATACGTGTCTCACCTGCGATCCCGGGCCGATGCAGACCGTGGATCATTCGAAGGGCGTGGTGCGTGTCCCGACCCGCTTCCGGGGACCGCCCGACTCCGCGAACGGCGGCGTCGCCGCCGGCCTGTACGCGTGCCTCGGCGAGGTGGCGCTCGGCCAGCCGGTGCGGCGGCTGAACGTTCGCCTGCACATCCCGCCACCGCTTCTGACCGACCTGCCCTATTCCTTCGAACCCGACCCGCTCGATCCGAGCCGCACCACCGTGACCGTGGCGACCCAGGACGGCACCACGGTCTTGTCGGGGTGGGTCAGCCCGGACCCGGACCCGGTCATCCCGGCCGAGGTCGCGGAGCACCTCGGCGCTCACGCCACGCTCGACGCCGAGCAACAACACAGATTCGACAGCTGGGTCGAGCCACCCAGGCGGCAGCCGAGCGAGGCCTTCAACACCTGCTTCGTCTGCGGTCCAGAGGCCGAGGGCGGCCTGCGCTTGCGCCTGCGTCCCGTCGCCGACGACATCACGTGGCTCGACTGGCGACCCGAGCCCGATTGGATGAACCGCGACGGGGTCGCACTGCTGCCCGCCATTGCCTCCCTCGACTGCACGGCTGCACAGGGTCTGGCCGAACGTGGTGTCGTCGACGGTGACGAGGCGTTTCTCCTCGGGACCTACGACGCCGAAGTGCTCGAACGCCCCGTTGGCGCGGACGCCACGGACCTCCGGATCGTCACCACATACGCGGGGCGCGACGGCCGCAAGGTCTTCACCCACCAGGGACTCTTCACGCCGGACGGCCGCCCGATGATCCTCGGGCTCGCGACCTGGATCATCGTGCCGCCCGAGGTCGCAGCCGGCACCGGCTGAGGTTCAGAACCGGAGAAGCCCCCGCACCTCCGCGAGCGCCTCGGCCTGTTCGAGCACATCGGGGCGGGTCGGGATGATCACGAACCCCGCCACGCCCGCGTCGATGTACCTCTGGAAGCCCTCGGCCACCCGTTCCGGAGAGCCCAGCTGTGTCCAGGCGCGCACGACGTCGAGCGGCAGGTCGTACTGGCCTCGGAAGAGTCGCTCGGCATCGGCCTCGCACACCGTCTCGTCTCCGATGCCGGCGAACATCACCATCGTCGTCTCGGGCGTGGGCCGACCTTCGGCGGCCGCGACGTTGGCGAGTCGCTGAGTCGCCTCCTCGACCTGGCGGGGGTCCATCCACACCGTCATCCAGCTGTCCGCATGCCTGGCCGCCCGTCGGATCGCGGCGTCCGAGCGACCACCGATCGCGATCGGAGGCACCGCGCACGCGGGACGCAGCGGCGGCGTTTCGACGTCGAGCGCTCCCGAGTGGACCACTGCCTCCCCGCCCAGAAGACGCGGGAGAAGCTCCAGAAACTCATCGAGACGCCTCCCGCGACCCCTCACCTCCGCATCGGCAGCACGCCATTCGGGGGGATGCTCGCCCCCGACACCGAATCCTGCGATCAGCCGGCCCGGCGCCAGGTGGCTCATGGACTGGAGGGCCTTGGCGAGCCAGACGGGCTGTCGCATCGGAGCCAACAGAACCGCAAATCCCAGTCGCACTCGAGACGTCACCGCGGCTGCAGCCGAGAGCGCCATGGTCGCCTCGAGGATGGGCGGATGAAACGCAAGGTGGTCCCCCACCCAAACTGCGTCGAAGCCCAGCTCTTCGGCCCGCCGCGCCGTGTCGACGATCGGCAGCTCCCCCCGTTCGAACGGATCGAAGTTGGGCAACATCAGGCCCCACGGCGCGAGCGGCGAATCGACCACGACGCCGAACCCTATGGGACGGTTCCACTCCTCGGCACGCCCCGGAATATGTACGGCGATTCGCGAGATGTTCGAACAAAGACGGAATCACAGCGGTGTCGTCCTTGTTGCATGAGGTGTGCTGTCTCTCGCGAACGAACTCAGGACGCGATTCAGTGCTGTGCGGGATCAGACCGAAGCCCTCGCCGCACCGCTGAGCGCCGAAGACCAAGCCATCCAGTCGATGCCGGACGTGTCGCCCACCAAGTGGCATCGGGCCCACACCACCTGGTTCTTCGAGACCTTCGTCGTGCTGCCGCATCTCCCCGACGCCGAGCCCCACGACCCGGCGTTCGGGTTCTTGTTCAACAGCTACTACGAGACGGTGGGGGCCCGGCACCCCCGCCCCCAGCGTGGGCTCATCTCGCGCCCATCCTGCTCAGAGGTCGCCGACTACCGGGTGGCCGTGGATCGTCGAGTGGCGGAGTTGCTCGATCGCATCGACGAATTCGACGACACGACCCAGGAGGAGATCCTGGGCCTGGTCGAGCTCGGGCTCCACCACGAGCAACAACATCAGGAGCTGATCCTGATGGACATCAAGCACGTGCTGTCGATCAACCCAACCGAGCCCGCCTACCGAACGGGTTTCGATCGCCTCGAGGTCGATACGTCCGAGCCGGCCGGCTGGACGTCACACGACGGCGGCATCGTTCGCATCGGGCACGATGCAGGTGAGGGGTTCTCGTTCGACAACGAGACGCCGCGTCACGACGTGCTGCTCCAGCCGTTCGAGATCGCGGACCGTCTGGTGACGTGCGGCGACTGGTTGGGGTTCATGGCCGACCGTGGCTATCACCAGCCCACCTTGTGGTTGTCCGACGGCTGGCATCACATCTGCGGTGCCGCGTGGGACTCACCCGGCTACTGGTTCGCGGTCGACGGCGAGTGGCACGTCTTCACCCTCGATGGCGTGCGCCCCGTCGATCCTGCCGAACCGGTGGTCCATGTGTCCCACTACGAGGCCGACGCCTTCGCCAGATGGGCGGGCGCTCGCCTGCCGACCGAGGCCGAGTGGGAAACCGTCGCGGCAGGCGACGCAGTCGAGGGTCCGCTGGTCGGCGAGGATCCACAGGCAGCTCCCCTCCACCCGACAGCGACTTCGGACAGCGGCCTTCAACAGCTCTACGGCCATGTGTGGCAGTGGACCTCGAGTCCCTATGTCGGCTACCCGGGTTTCACCACCGCCGAGGGTGCCGTGGGCGAATACAACGGCAAGTTCATGTCGAACCAGATCGTGTTGCGGGGCGGCTGCTGCGCGACACCCGCGGGCCACACCAGGCCGACCTACCGCAACTTCTTCCCGCCACACACGCGCTGGATGTTCTCGGGACTCCGGCTGGCGCGGGACGCGGCATGACCCAACCCGACACTCGTGTGGACGTCTCGGTCCACCTCGACGACGACTGGGCCGACCGAGCTCTTCGCAACGACGTCCGGGCGGGCCTCACTGCAACGCCCAAGTCGCTGCCGCCCAAGTGGTTCTACGACGAAGCGGGCAGCGAACTGTTCGAGAAGATCACCCGGCTGGCGGAGTACTACCCCACCGAGGCCGAACGCGAGATCCTGATCCGCCACGCCGACGACGTGGTCGAACTGTCGGGCGCGGACCACGTGATCGAGCTCGGGGCCGGCAACTCCGACAAGACCCGCGCTGTTCTCGATGCGTTCGAGCGGGCGGGCCGTCTCCACCACATCACGGTTCTCGATGTGAGCGGCGACTTTCTCGAGCGATCGGCCCACGACCTGGCGTCCACCTACCAGACCGCCAGGGTTCATGCGGTCATCGGCGACTTCGAGGCCCATCTCGCCCAACTCCCCACCGACGGAACCCGTCTCGTGATGTTCCTCGGCGGAACGATCGGCAACCTCGAGCCGGCAGACCGCAAGGACTTCCTCGGCGCACTCGCGGGAGCGCTGCGTCCGGGTGACACGTTCCTCCTCGGAACGGACCTCGTGAAAGACGTCGCCCGCATGGAGTTGGCGTACGACGATCCCGCCGGGGTCACGGCCGCGTTCAACCTCAACATCCTCAACGTGATCAACCGGGAGCTCGGCGCCGACTTCGATCTCGAACAGTTCGAGCACGCGTCCGTCTTCGATCCCGACGAGGAATGGATGGACCTGGGTCTCCGCAGCCTGGTCGATCAGACCGTCACCATCGGCGACCTCGGCCTCACCGTCTCCTTCGAGGAGGGCGAGGTGATGCGCACTGAGGTCAGCGCCAAGTTCCGTCCAGGCGGAATCGCTCGCGAACTGCACGACGCGGGGCTCGAGCTGCGCCACCTGTGGACGGACCTCGACGGCGACTTCGCCGTCACCTTGTCTGTTCGGTGAGGAGCTTCCCGGGGACGGGAAGCAGCGTGGCCATGACGAACGCCAGGCCATTGGCGGCGCCCGACAGGACGAACGCCAGCCGGTAGCTCCCGGTGGCATCGACGAGGAGCTGCGCCGAGTACGGGCCGATAGCCGCCAGCGACCCTGCCGTGGCGAAGATCCGGCCGACGATCGTTCCGGCGTGTTCGCGACCGAAGTAGTCCGCCACCAGAGCGGGAAACACGGTGACACCCGAGCCGTACGCAAAGCCGAATGCGACCGCGGACGGGTACAGCAGCCACAAGTCCTGCGAGGCCGCCATGCCGAGGAAGCCGAGCGTCTCGATCGCGAATGCGATCACTGCGACACGCCGCCGGTCCGAGCGGTCCGACACCGGCCCGGCGAGCAAGCGCCCCGCCAGCCCTCCGACGCCGATCGATGAGATCACCAGGGAGCCGGTGACCGCGCTCAGACCGAGACTCTGCGCGAACTGGCTTCCGTGCAGGAACGGGACGAACACGACGATGAACGACAGGGCGTACATGGCCCACAGGAGCCAGTAGGCGCGGGTCCGAAAGGTCTCGGCCATCGTGAGGCCGGGTTCGGCTTGGACCTCCTCGGCCGTGCGTGGAATCCCGTCGGGAAACTCCCCCACCGACTCGGGGTCGCGGGCGAACACGAAAGAGCTGGCGAGCATGATCGCCCCACCACCCAGCGCCAGGGCCGCCAACGCGGCGCGCCAGCCGTAGTTCTCCACGAGCACCGCGGCGAAGGGGGGCACGAGGATGTTGGCGAAGCTGCCACCGGCAGTCGTCACCGCCGTCGCGAGCCCCCGCTTCACGATGAACCAGCGCACCACCGTGGCATTGCAGGGAACCCATGAGGCGCTCATCCCGATCGGGGCGATCACGCCCAGACCGAGGAGCACCAACCACAACGAGTCCGCCATCGCCCACACGAGGTAGCCCGCCGTCAGGATGAACGACCCGGTGGCAACCACCGAGCGCGGACCCCACCGATCGGTGAGCATTCCGCTGACCGCTGAGAGAGCGCTGTAGCCGGCGATGTAGAGCGCGATGATCAGCTGAATCCGCGACTCCGACCAGCCGGTGTCCTCGACGATGTCGTTGACGAACGTCCCGTAGCTGAACTGGATTCCGTAGACGACGAACAGGACCGTGAAGGCCGCCCCGACCACCGCCCACCCGCGAAAGGAGGGCGGTAGGTGGGAGACGTCCCTCACATCACGGGCCGGTTCAACGATCGCCAGGCGTCATGAAGAACCAGATCGGCTGCTTCACCCCGGCGTCAGCCATCGCCTGCCGCGCATCCATGATCACCTTGCCGGTTTCGGTCTGATCGAGGAACCATCGGGTCGTCGCGTAGGCGGCGGGCGTGCGATCAGAGAGCGCCAGCGCAGCGGTCTCGTAGTACCCGCGGATGTCCTGGCTCACCCGAGCGGGAATCCCGGGGATCCCCGCTTCCTTCCACGGAGTGCCCTCGGCGACCCGGACGAACGCTTCGATCGCGTCGATGACGTGGTCGGCGTCGACGGTCCGATTGGCACCGACCCGCAGGCCGTACTTCTCGACGGCGCGGTCGTAGGCCGCGCGCAACCCACGTGCTTCGTCGACCGCGGGGTGCGCATCGGGGTCGTGGCGCGGCGGAAGCGGGCAGGACACCATCTCGGTGGGATCGTCCTCGATCGAGACGTCGTACTCCTCGAACACCGGCCCGGTCGCCTGCAACAGCTCGAAAGCCGCCTCGAGCACCTTGTGCTGAAAGTCCGGATCACCGGGGACACCCAGGGGACGTCCGAGCGGGAAGTCGCACCACAGACCACGCGGCGGAGCGGTGTTCTTGATCTGGTTCTTCTGCGACCCCAGGGCCACAGTGGCGATTCCGGCGGCCTCGAAGACGTGGGCGAGCGTACTCACGGTACGCGTGCACAGCGGTCAGACGGGTGTGAGCAGAACAACGTCCACGCCCTGCTCGCGGAGGAACTTCGCCCCTGCGGGCCCCGTGTCCATCCGGATCGTCGCGAGGTCATACTGGTTGCCCGCGTACGCGAGGTGCACCTGGCTCACCGAGCCGACGATTCCCGCTTCTGCCAACTCATCGAGCCGATCGATCGGGAAGACGGTGTTGTAGTCGGCCGCATAACCCGTGGCGTCGAAGTTGGGGCTCCAGTGACCGAGGATGTAGTCGCGGCGATCGGCGTGGAGCACCCGGTACGACGTGTCCGTCGGTTCGAAGTCCGCATCGTCGGGGTGATGCAGCGAGGCCGAGGTGACGATCGCCACCTTCGCCTGTTCGAGGGGAACGGGGAGGGTGAACGCCGGATCCTCGAAGTCCGGCGTCTCGAGGTCCTCCGTCATGGCCTTGAGCGCGCGATCGGTCATGACCGCGCAGGTTATTCGACGGACCTCGTCGGCCGCCCGATCAGCGGCGAGCTGCGTGGAGCACTGCTCGGCGGGCGCTGTCGAGGCGTCGGCGGCTCGCAGTCAGCTCG
>CAZVUM010000014.1:53764-81613 GCA_964629575.1 uncultured Acidimicrobiales bacterium
AACCATCAGCGTGCACGCCCACGTCCACGCCGAGATGCTCGGCCGGCCGATCGAGGCGTTCATCGACTGCCGCCTCCGCCAGCCCGACGAAAGCGCCGAGTTCGACGATGCGGTCGCCGCAGATCCCCGCATCGAAGAGGCGGCGTTCGTGACCGGCAACTTCGACTACGTGTTGCGCGTCCACGTCGAGTCGACGACAGATCTCGACAGCCTCCTTGTCCTGCTACGTCGACACGGGGCCGCCGAGACCAACACGAGGCTCATACTGCGGCGGTTCGGACCTCGGGGGATTCCGCTGGCGCCGGAGGCGGCGACCGCCGCATCCCGCTGAAGGACAGCGTCAGCACGCCGATCACCACGAGGGCGCCACCCAAGAGTTCGAGCACACCGAACCGTTCGTCGCGGATCAGCCACCCGAAGGTCACGCCGAACACCGGAGTGAGGTAGGCGGCAACCGAGGCCTGGATCGCTGGGGCTCGACGGAGAACCGTGGCGAAGAGGGCGAAGCTCACAGCAAGAGCTGGAACACCCGCGTAGACCAGTGGCCACAACAGCCCGGGAACGAAGTCCGTGTCGCTCCAGTCCTCGAACACAGGCACGGCGAGGTGCAGGCAGACGCACGACATCATGATCTGCATTGCGACCAGCATCACCGGGCTGACCTCGAGTGCGGCCGGCAGTCGTTTGTTCAACACTCCCCCGATCGCCCACATGACGGTGGCGATCAGCAAGAAGCCGACACCCGCGAGTGTGTTCCCGGAGTCGAAGGCGGGGAGCGCAAGCACTGAAGCGCCGACAAACCCGACACCGATGCCGAGGGCCCCGATGCGATTCGGGCGTTCACGGAGCACCCACACGGCGATCACGGCGGTGAACAGCGGCATCGTCGCCGACAGCATTCCCGCGAGGCCGGCCGACACCCGAGAGACACCCAGGACGAGGGTTCCGCTGGAGATGGTGGTGATGGTCAGGCTGATCCACCAGATTGCGAGCCACTGATCCCGCGTCCGCGGAAACCGCTCCCGGCGCAACAGTGCGAAGGCGAGCAGGACCGGCCCGCCCACCGACGTGCGCAGCGCGGCGAGCGCTAGCGGCGTGGTGTGATCCAGCGCCCCCTTCATCACGCTGTAGTTGAGCCCGATCAACGCTGCGATCGAGATGACGAGGGCGAGTGTGACGAGATGAAAGGCCCTGCTGCCGTCAGACGTCGCCCCGCCGGTCACGCCCCCTCGAGCAGATCGATCGATCGCTGTCGCAGACGGCGCATCCCACGGAGCCACCGATCGGGGTCGCCGGCCTTGCGCTCCACGTAGGTCTGCACTTCGGGATGCGAGAGGATCATGAACCGCTCCTCGCGCATGGCATCGGTGATCACGTCGGCGACGTAGTCGGCTTCGACGATCCCATCGGTCCCGCCGTCGCCCAACTGCTGTGGCGCCATCGCGGTGTTGACGCCCTGCGGGCAGAGGACCGACACCCGAATCCCCTCGTCGCCGTGGGTGATCGAAAGTGTTTCGGCGAGCTTGATGCATGCCGCCTTGGTGACGCTGTAGGGCGCCGAGCCCACCGCTGCGAGGAGGCCAGCCGCGCTGGCCGTGTGGACGAGGTAGCCCTCGCCCCTCGCGACCATGGACGGGACGACGGCCCGCGCCGCGTACACGTGCGACATCACGTGCAGTTCCCACTGCGACTGCCACGCGTCGTTGTCCGCCTCGACTCCGCCCTCGGCGCCTGCGCCGGCGTTGGAGAAGAACACGTCGATGGGGCCGTGGTCGTTCTCGACCTGGTCGATCAGGGCGCGCACTGCGGCCTCGTCCGTCACGTCGAGCCCGACCCCGATGCAGCCGATGTCGTCCGCGGCTGCCTGGGCCGCTGATTCGTCATAGTCGGCGACGACGACGGTTCTGGCCCCTTCGGCCAGCCACTTGCGCGCTGTCGCCGAGCCGATGCCGCCTCCGCCGCCGGTGATGATTGCCACCCGATCCCTGAGTTCCATGTGGCGGAGACTAGGCGGCTCGGACCGCTGTAGCTCCTGACCGAGCGGCGACCGGGGGTCGGCTCCTAGCATCGCCACATGTCGCGACGCAGCCAGATCGAGATGACCGACGCCGAGATCGAGGCCTACCTCAACGAGCCGCATCTGTGCACGATCGGAACCATGGGTCCCCGTGGGACGATCCACATGGTGGCGATGAACTACGGGTTCCTCGACGGAGCCCCTGCGTTCTGGACATACAAGAAGGCGCAGAAGACCAAGAACCTCGAGCGCGACTCCACGATCTCCATGCTCGTCGACTCCGGTCGGCAGTACTCCGAGCTCCGAGGCGTGTCGATCCAGGGGACCGGCGATGTGCTGCACGACGTGGACTCGGTGCTCGCGCTCGCCGATTCGATGGGCGAACGCTACGGACGCATGGGCGAAGACGCTCGGTCGTCAGCCCCGAAGCGCGCAGTCGTGAAGATCAACGCAGCGAAGATCCTGTCCTGGGACCACACCAAACTCGGCGGCGCGTACTGAGTACGCGGCCGGACGGTTCCGCGGAACCGTCCCGCTGCTTCGGCCCGCGCTCCGAGCGGTATCGGCTTCTGTGGTCGAAAGAGTTCGCTGAGCGAGCGCTATCGACCAAGTTTCCAGCGCTTCGCTGCTGCCCCACTCTGCCGGATGTCGCGGTCGAGTCCTAGCCATCTGCTACCGCCGACACGGCTCATGGTCAGCCAAGGGTTGGCCACTCTGGGCACGTTGCTCGGTAGGGCTCGCCTTGGGGGCCGAATTGCTCCCACTCCTCGAGCGTCATGTTCCGACCTGCGGCCCGGCACGCGATGGCCGGCCAGGTGTCAGGGTCGACGTTCCATACCAGGAAGTGATCGCCGACGCCGGTGATCAGCCGGGGTGCTCCATCCTGGCCACCGATCCGAATATCGGGGTCGTTGGGAAACACGTCGCCGACCTGGGCGCCGATCTCGAGATTCCACAAGCGTGCGGCGCCATCGCCGGCGATCAGCGTGTGGCGACCATCGCCGGAGAACCAGATCGGACCATCGACCACCTCGACGCCTCCGGTTCCGAGCAATGACCGACTCACCTCGAAGGTCTCCGGATCCCTGAGATCGATTCGACCGCTGCGGGTCACGGTCACGAGAAGCTGACCATTCGGGCTGAACCTCAGCGCCACCACGTCGTCCCCCAGGTCGTGATTGTCGGCCACGAGCGACCAATCATCGCTCCGCCAGATCGCGCCACCACGTCGTCCCCCAGGTCGTGATTGTCGGCCACGAGCGACCAATCATCGCTCCGCCAGATCGCGGCAGTCCCGTCTGCGTTCGCGGCGCCCAGCAGGGACTCGTCAGCGTTGAACGACAGGGACCCGACATGTCTCCCAGCATCGTCGAGCTCGACAACCACAATCCCTGTCGCGATTTCGTGCACTCGCACCCCAGTCGCTGCACCTATTGCAATCAGCTTCCGGTCGCGGGTCAGGGCCTGGCCGGTCCATCCCGCGAAGGTGTCGATCGCCGGACCGAGGTCGACACCGGTGAGCGGATCGGTCACCTGAAGGAAGAAGGGGTCGGGCGCGACGCGGCGCTTGGCGACAATCGCATCGCTAACAACATCGTGGAAGGCGTAGATCTCGTCCTCATGGAACTTTGTCGGCGTCGAGGTCGGCTCCGCGAGTTCGATCATGCCTCCGCGATAGCCCTCCAAGAACTCGTGGCGACGCGACGAGAGGTTGACTCGCGTTCCGTCACGACTGATCGAAACCCAGTCGATCGCCGGGTCGTTCCTGGGAATGGGATCGGCGAGCAGGGTTGCGCCGTCCAGTGACCAGCGCCCGATTCCATCCCGCGACGAGACGAGCACGGAACGGCTGTCGGGAGTCAGCGCGATGTCCGTTGTCAGCCGCAGGTTTGTCTGCACGGCCTGCCCCACGAACTCCCCTGAGACTTCGTCCAGCCGGGTCACCAACCCGTTGGTGAGCAGCGCAACCAGCGACCCATCGGGTGCCCGCTCGATCTCCAGGATCTTCTGCCCCGACTCGTAGTAACGGACGCTGGGCAGGCCCGCCGAACGCGCCTGGTTTCCCTCTTGCACATTGAGCCAGTACAAGGTGACCCAGATGAGCTCGGTGCCATCGGCTGACAACGATGCTTGATAGGGAACATTCGCCCGCCGATTCTCGTCGTCCAGACCCTTGAGTAATCCCGATACCTGACGCTCCCACAGCAACTCCCCGTCAGCGCCGTCCCAGGCCCTGAGCCTGCCACCCGCCGAGGTGACGATCGACGCATCGACCGACCAGGCAAAGGCCGGCAGAGCGAGTATCTCGTGGGTGGGGTCGAATACCGAGTACTCGGTCCAGAACCCCTCGACCAGCAGATCGTCGGCGTACTCGAAGTCCGCGACCGACTGCTCGGGATAGGCGTCCACTCTCCGGACGCCGCCCAACTCATCGACCATCGTGAGTATCCCTGAGGAATCGAGAACCGCAGCAATGGAACCATCGGCCGTCACGGCCGCAGCGAAGGCCACGCCATCGAGCTGCAGCCGAAGCGGTGGCACACGTCCCGAGACCCTCACCACCTCGATCCGAGTGCGATCCTCAGCGAGCGAATAGACCACCGTGTCCGCACCGGCAGCCGCCACAGCACGTGGGGTCCGAGTCCCCTCGCCGAAGTTGAGGATGGTCGCTCCTACCGCAACGGCGGAGGACCACAGCTCCTCGCCGGTCTCGAGATCGTAGATGGCCGCCCCTGATTCCCCAGCCGCGAACACACGGTCAGATCCGAGGAGCTCGACCTTCTGAAAACTTCGACCCGCGCCGTAGCTGCCGAGGTAGGAACCCACCGACGTCAGAGCTCTCTGAAGGGCACCGGGCCCCTCGGCTACGGGGTCGCGATTGTGTGCCTCGGCGGCGAGCAGCAATCCGAGCTGTGGATCACCTGCCGCACGGAATCCGGCTTCGGATGCCAGCCGTCGCGTTTCGGAGACGTCGTGCTCGCGGACCGCATCTGCGGCGTTCTCCACCGCTACCGCCCTCTGGTCCCGCGCGTCGGAGCGCTGCTGGAATGCCACCAGCCCAGCGATCAGCGCGACTGCCGCAACCACCGCGGTTACCGCGAGCAGAGTGCGCAGACGCCTGATCCGCCGTCGCTCCGCGAACTCCTCCGCGGTGCGGAGGGCCTCCGACGCAGAGAGAAACTCGCGTTCCTGCTCGTTCAGATCGTCACCATGTTCGGCTACCCACGCCTGAGCTGCCTCCAGGCGACCGCCCCGGTACAGCTCTCCTGATTCTCGACCGGCCCTCACCCAGGCCGCCGCCGTCACCCCGAGATGTCGGTGGATGCGGAGACCATCGCGGTCCTCGTTCAGCCATTCCCGCAACCTCGGCCACTCACGAATCAGTGCCTCGTGAGCCACTTCAACAGTGGGCTCGCGCGAGATCGGGTCGTGGTCGAAGGTCAAGAGGCGAGCGGCGCCGAATGCGTCCACTACGCCGGCCGCCGCGACCGGGAGCTCGGGGACCAGCACCCGGCGGCGCGTGTCCTCGGTCCCCTCACCTGGGGTCACCAACCTTGAGAACAGCTGCCTCGCCGCTCCTGCTCCATCGAGATCGAAGGACTCACACACCTCGTCGGCTCGACTGGCCAGCGCACCACTGATCCCACCGATCGCCTCGTACCCGTCGACGGTCATGCGGCCATCCGATCGCCGCTCGTAGAGCTCAGCCAGCGTGTACTGCACCAGCGGCAGCGGCGCGGCCTGACCGGCGACATCGGAGATGACAGCGGCCACGAGCGCCGGTTCGGCCAACACCCCGACGGACGCCGCCGGTCTGGTGATCGCCTCCTCCAGCTGCTCACCACTGAGAGGCGTCACGGCGATCGTGTTCACCCGCACCAATTCCGAGATAGCAGCGTGCTGCAACGGCCGATCCCAGAAATCTGCCCGAAGGGTGCACACAACTCGCACAGGGCAGCGCTCGTCGGTGATCGCCTCAGCAAGGGCGCCGAGGAAGTCCCCGGCCTCCTCGGCGCCTGCCAAGGTGAACAGCTCCTCGAACTGGTCGATCACCAGCACCAGCTCCGTGTCATCTTCGGGGATCGCCGTACGGATCGCCCGCGCTACTCCCCTCGGTCCATCACGAAGCTGTTCCAACAAGGCCCCACTGGAACCGGTGGACACACGCAACAGAGCGGTCTCGAGCTCCTCGAACGGATGCCGGCCCGGAACCATCGATGCAACGAGCGTGCTCTCGTCTCGCAACCCGGGAACGAGCCCCGCCCGCACCACCGAGCTCTTCCCCGACCCCGACGGCCCGGCCACCACTAGCAACTTCGAGCGTTCGAGATGGGCGTGCAGTTCCTGGGTGAGTTCGGTCCTCCCGAAGAATCGGCTGGAGTCAGACTCTCCGAACGCCGCCAAACCCTTGTAGGGGTTCGCCACCTCCATCTCGATCGACATGAGAGTTCGACTGGCCTGCTGGCGGGGTCGCTCACCCGGGGCCTCATCGGTGGTCAGCGCACCACTCACGTGTCCAGCGGCCGCGGACCGAAACGCGAGAATCAACTCACCCATGTCACCGAACCGGTCCGCAGGGTCGATGCTGGTAGCGGTCCGGATCACCAGCTCGACTCCGGCAGGCAGATCAGGGCGAGTGTCTCGCACCGACGGCACCGGCTCGCGCAACTTGCGTTCCAGCAACGACTGCACGCTGTCCGAACCCGAGAAGGGCACGTCTCCGGACAGCAGCTCGTAGATGACGATGCCGCAGGCGTAGATATCCGACGAGGTCGAAACCTCGCCATCGCGCACCTGTTCCGGAGCGGCGTACAGCGGGGACCCAGCAGATCGCAGATCGACCGCCGCTCCGCGCACCGCAGCCGTCGCGATGCCGAAGTCGGCTAGATAGGAGTGCCCCGCCTCGTCGAACAGGATGTTCGCCGGCTTCACATCCCGATGGATCACACCGTGAGCGTGCGCCACGGCCAGCGCGCCGCCGATCTCGTCAATGACAGTCGCAACCTCCTCGAGGGTGAACGGGCCACTTCGAACCAAGCGCTCCTCGGCCGATCCGGCAGCCAGATACCTCATCACCAGATACGCGCCCGAGGGGTCACGCCAGTAGTCGTACAAAGGGACGACATGAGGGTGCTCGAGCCCTGCCACCGTTTGGGCCTCCACCTCGAATCGCCTCACGAACGCCGGGTCGTTCGCCAGTTCCGGTCGCACCACCTTGATCGCCACCTCGCGGCCGACCGACGGCTGCGTCGCTTTGAAGATCGCCCCAAACGCACCTTCGCCGATCTGCTCGCCGAGGACGTAGGAGCCGATCCGGTGTTCACGGTCTGCGCCGAGGTCGGGGTCAGCCGCCAGGATGCGCTTCTCGAGCTCCGCCAGGTGGGCGGACGGATCCAGACCGGTCTCATCGGCGAGCAAGTCGCGGTAGGCGTGGTAGTCACGAACAGCCTCCGCCTGATCGCCGCGGAGATGCAGAGCCATCATCAGCAGGCGCCGAGGAGTCTCCCGCAGCGGATACTCGGCCACCAACGCCCGCAGGTCTGGAAGCGAGTCCCGGTGCTCCCCGCGTTCGATCGTCAGCTCGGCGAGCCGCTCCCGAGCCAACAACCGCATCTCCTCCAGACGCGCTGCCGGAGCGCGCGCCCACTCCTCGTCGGCGAAATCGGCAAACGCTGGTCCACGCCAACGATCGAGCGCATCGCCCAGCGTCGCAGCCGCTGCGGCCAGATCACCCCGCTCGGCGTGCCGCTCTGCCACGTAGGACTCGGTCTCGAACCGCTTCGCATCGAGCTCTAACGCACCCGCGCCGACGATGTATCCGTCCCCAGAGTGCTCGATCGCGATCCCCGCGCTTCTCAGCCGCGACACGTAGGTCTGCAGCGCAACGCGGGGCTCGCTCGGCGCCCCTCGATCGTCCGGCCACACGACCTCGACCAGCCGATCCACCGCCACCACTTCTCCCGCCCGGCTCGCCAGCGCAGCCACCAAGCGTTGCTGCCGAGGGCCACCGATGGACAACGCTCCGCCGCCGCCATCAACGACCTCCACCGTCCCAAGCACTCTCACTTCGAGCATCACTGCCTCCCCTACCCGATGACAGGAACCTACGGGCCGCCCTTACAGCGCTCTGACAAAACCACCGTGACCAGGGGTTTCCCTCTCCCATTCGAACCCCCAGCCACCACTCCCAGGATTTCGCGGCCCCCACATCGACAACACCAGGGAAAGACTGCTGGGCCTGTGATCAGGAAAGGACCCGCCGGTTGGAGGTCCGTGCCAAATATGCGTTCAACATGGTTGGAGAAGCCGGTCCTCCCCTTCCCCCATCGCCTTTTCCGAGGCCGACGACACGGGCATCTCGCAATGAGAAGAAGGGACTAACTGGTCGAACGTCTCGAAGCAACCCTCCGCCTGTAGTTGCCGATGATGGCCTGCCACAGGTCCCTGAGCGGGACCATGCCCACAAAGCACACCGGCCCCCACGTGGATGGTCGTGGCGTGCGGGGTCCGGTAACTCTCACCGAGCATCTACCGATTCCGGTCGCGGCAGAAGACGTCGCCGCGGTGCCGATCACAGTTGGCCTGTTCACGTGGATGGCGCGGGTGGAGTGGCACATCCACGCCTGGGACATGGCGCAGTCGGCCGGCGCTTCTCAACATCTTCCGGCCGCAGGTGGCCTGGCTCACCCGGTAACGGCGACCCAGCGCTCGTCATCCAGCGACCGCAGACCACACGCTCTTCCGGGTCTCGCGGGTTGCTAGCCGTCGATGAGGCACTCGGCGGTGACCACAACCGGCAGATCGATCGGCAGCGCTGCGACCCCGATCGCGGTTCCCCAGCACGCGAACCCATTGGAACGAGATCTCCACGCCCGCCGGCAACACCGGCTCAGGCACCAAAGTGTGACCCGCATTGCTCAGACGCGGTTCGGTCTCCACGGCTAGGGACCCTACGGCCCGACCCCACCGCTCCGATCGCCGACGCGGATGGTCACCGCCGCTTCGGCGAGCCCCGTCTCGCCCCACCTTGCCGGGGATGAGGCGCTACTCCCCGCCCAGCAGACGTGGACTACCAGTCGAGCCCTGCGGAATGGCCGAGCTTGCGCGACACCTCTTGCGACGCCTCGAGGAGCGCCGCCGCCTGGGAGTCTGGGCCGTCGTCGTCCATCGTTCCCGTTCGACCGAGGATTGCGGTCGAGGCGACCAGCTGACCTTGATGGTCGAACACCGGTGCAGCGACGGCGCTGAGCCCGGGCAGGTAGTCGCCGCGGGAGATGGCCCACCCGTCATGACGAACTTGCCCGATCAGCTCCTGCACGGCCTGGAGATCGCCGTAGCGGTCGCCGAGCGGTGATCCCTTCAGCCCTTCGAGCTCCTCGGCGACCATCGCCTCGACCATTTTCCATGGCAGGTAGGCCAGGAAGATCCTGCCGGTTGCCACCCCGATGAGCGGCAGCACGGAGCCGATGTGGAGGTTGCAGTGGACGACCTCGCTGGCGTCGCGCCAGCTGATGATCACCGGTCCGTTCTGGCCCCACACAGACAGTGCGGTGGTGGCGTCGAGGCGTTGGTTGAGTTCGATCATCGCGTCGGTTGCGATACGCACGGCGTCCAGGCGCCGCAGGCTCGCCAGGCCGAGCTGCAACGCACCGGGACCGAGGTCGTAGCGACCGGTGACGGGGTCCTGCAGTACGAGGTCGCTGCGGATCAGGCTGACGAGATAGCGGTGCGCCTTGCTCGAGGCCATGCCGGCTCGCGATGCGAGCTCGCCGAGCGGGAGGGCGCCAGGGGCCTCGCCAAGCGCGGTCAGCAACCGCGCGCCGACCTCGATCGACTTCACTCCTTGGCTGACCGAATCCGCAGTCACCCTCCCGCTTCTCGGATGAGGCCCGACAGCAACGCTGGTCGAAGCGGCTTGGTATTGACGTTGACGCCGAGATCAGCGAGGGCATCGCCGATCGCGTTCACCACGGCAGGAACCGCTCCGATCACGCCGCCCTCGCCCACGCCTTTGAATCCGCCGACCGTGTCGATCGAGGGGGACTCGATGTGGGCGATGTTGAAGTTCGGCAGATCGACGGACGCGGGCAGGAGGTAGTCGGCCAGCGTCGAGGTCTTGAGCTGGCCGTCGTCGTCGTAGACCAGTTCTTCCATCAGAGCTTCGCCGATTCCCTGCGCCACGCCGCCCATGACCTGGCCGTCGACGATCATCGGGTTGATGACTCGCCCACAGTCGTGCACGACCGTGTAGCCCTCGATCTCCACCCTGCCGTCCCCGGCATCGACCGCAACCTGAGCGATGTGCGTCGCGTTGGCCATGGTGACCAGCGGCGGGTCGTAGAAGTCGGTCGCCTCGATACCGAAGGTCTCCCCCTCGGGAAGATCGGTGGTGTTCATCGCGTAGGCCGTCTCGGCGACGTCGGCAAACGACAGTGACCGGCTCGGCACACCGGCGACGTGGAGACGGCCGTTCTCGACCTCGATGTCCTCGACGTTGGCCTCGAGCATGGCGGCCGCAATTCTCGCCAGCTTCTCCCGGGCCTTCGCTGACGCCCGAATGAGTGCACCGCCGCCGGTCACTGCGCTCCGGCTGGCGAACGTGTTGGTGCCGTAGGGTCCGGAGCCGGTGTCGCCTTCGACGATGGTGACGTCTTCCAGCGGTGCACCGAGTTCGTCGGCGACGACCTGGGCGAACGTGGTGAAGTGTCCCTGACCCGAGTGGGCGTGGCTCACGAAGGCGGTGACTTTGCCTGTGGGTTCGACCTTCACCAGCCCGCTGTCGAACCCGGGGAGGCGGGTGAGTCCGCGCGCACGCCAACCCGGAGCACCGGTGCCGCTCACCTCGGTGAAGCTGCAGATGCCGATGCCTCGGTACTTGCCGTCGACGAGTCGTCCCTTGGCCTGCTCGGCACGGAACTCGCGGTAGTCCGCCATCTCCATCGCCTGTTCGAGCGACTCGACGAAGCTGCCGGTGTCGTACCGCACACCCACGACGTTCGTCCACGGAAGTTCGGCGGTGGGCACCATGTTGCGCAGGCGAACGTCGGCCGGATCCAAGTCGAGCCGGCGCGCGATGCGATCCATGATGCCCTCGATCGCCATGAAGCACACCGGCTGGGCGACACCTCGGTAGGCGCACGTTGGCGTCGTGTGCGTCGCGACGGCCGTGGCCGTGTACTCGTACTGGCTGATCCGATACGGACCCACGATCATGCGGGCGCCACCGGTCGTCTCCAGCGTGCATCCGAATGGCAGCGCCGCGTACGCGCCGCCATTGGTGCGAATCTCGGCGCGCAGGGCGAGCACGATGCCGTCGTCGTCCACGGCAGCCTCGACCCGATAGAGGTTGTCGCGAGCGTGCACGTCGGTGAGCAGCGCCTCATAGCGATCCTGAACCCACTTGACCGGTCGGCGCAGACGCAGGGCCAGCGCCGCGCACACGAACTCCTCCGGATACAACGCGGCCTTGATGCCGAATCCGCCGCCGACGTCGGGGACGACGACCCGCAAGTTCGACTCCGCCACATCGAGGAACTCCGCGAGCGCGGTTCGCAGAACATGGTGGATCTGCGTCGAGGAGTGGAACACGAGGGTGTCGCCATGTTCGGGCACGGCAAGGCAGCCCCGCGGTTCGATGGGCACCGCGGTGACGCGATTGGATCGGAACTCTTCAGAGACGATGTGGGCCGCGGCCGCGAAAGCCTCCGCGACCGCGTCGGTGGCGAACCGGCCGTCGTAGTAGACGTTGCCCGGAACGGTCGGATTGACCTGGGGTGCATCGACGTCGGTGGCGTCGTCGAGGCTGATGACGGCCGCGAGCACCTCGTAGTCCACATCGACGAGCTCGGCGCCGTCCTCGGCGAGATACTGGCTCTCGGCCACCACCACGGCGACCGCTTCGCCGACGAACCGAACCTCGTCGACGGCCACGACATCGCGGCTGTTGGAGCTGTAGTCCGGCAGCTCGATCTGCGCGGTGATCGGCTTCACCATCCCCGCGAGGTCTTCGCCGGTGAAGACTTCGAGCACACCCTCGAGGGCGAGCGCTTCACTGACGTCGATCGACGTGATGCGAGCGTGCGCGTGGGGGCTGAGAACAAGGGCCATGTGCGCGGTCTGGGGCGGGATGGGCACATCGTCGAGGTACCTGCCCTGACCGCGCAGGAGCTGGTCGTCCTCGCGCCGCGGAACGCTCTGCCCGACGTGGTTTTGGCTGGCGAGGTTGAATCGATCGGGGGTCGGCTGGTCGTTGCTCATGCTTCACCCCTGCGACGCAGCTCCACGGCGGACGCCGCGACGGCTTCGACGATGTTTGCGTAGCCGGTGCAGCGACACACGTTGTTCATGAGCGCCTCCCGGATGTCCTCTTCGTCGGGGTCGGGCTCCCGTTCGAGAAACTCGACGGTGGTGAGCAGGAAGCCCGGTGTGCAGAAGCCGCACTGCAGGGCGTGCTTCTGGTGGAACATCTCTTGGATGGGGTGCAGCTGGTCGGGGGTGGCGAGATCTTCCACCGTCCGGATCTCGGCCCCGTCGACTGCGACGGCGAAGTGCAGACAGCTCCGAGCAGTGCGGCCGTCCAACAAGACGGTGCACGCTCCGCACACGCCCTGCTCGCAGCCGATGTGGGCACCGGTCAGCCCGAGGTCGTGGCGCAGGAAGTCGATGAGTAGGCGCCGAGATTCGACCCGGCCCTGGCGGCGGCGACCGTTGACCGTGACTTCGATGTCGTGCATCTCGGTCATGAGCTCACCCCCTGTGTGAGACCTCGTTCGAGCAGCAACCCGACGAAGTGGCGCCGATAGTCGGCATCGGCATGGATGTCGCCGGTGGGATCGACCTCGCTGCGGGCGGCGATCGCCGCTGTGGCAATCGCCTCCGGTCCGAGGTCCGAGCCCACGAGCTCGTTCTCGGCTCCGGTCAGGCGTTGAGCAACGGATCCGACACCGAACGCCGCGAGGTGAGCCATCGTGCACACGCCGTCGGTGACGGCCCATCGCAGGGCGACTCCGCCGACCGGCCACGCGTGTCCGCCGTTCGTGATCTCGAGAAATGCGCTGTGTTCGCTCGGGTCCTGGCGTATGAACTCGACCGACGAAATGATCTCCCCCGGTTCGATGCTGGTCGTCATCTCGGTGACGAAGAAGTCCTCCGCAGCAACCCTTCGTTCGCCGCCCGCACTTGTGAGCACCAGTTCGGCTTCGAGAACGAGCGCGACCGCCGGCAACTCGGCCAGCGGGTCACAGTGGGCGAGGATGCCGCAGACGGTGCCCCGATTTCGGGTGGCGGGGAGTCCGACGTGCTTGAGCGCGTCGACCAGCAGCGGGCACTCCGTGCCGATCGACGCGTGGCGTTCGGCATCGATCTGACGCACCAAGGCGCCGATCGCCACGTGCGTATCGGTGACCTCGACGAAGTCGAGCTCGTCGCATCGATTGATGGACACGACCACGTCGGGGCGGGCCAGACGCATGTTCATCAGCGGCACGAGGCTCTGGCCGCCGGCGAGGATGCGGGCGTCGTCGCCGTGTGCCGCCATGGCCTCGACCACGCCGGCGAGCGACGTCGGTGCGACGAAAGAGAAGGGAGGAGGCTTCATCAGCTCAACCGACCAGCGGTTCGAGATCAGCGGCAAGCCCCACCAGCGAGTCGGGACCGACGATCTCGCCGTCCTCGACAACACGCACACCGTCGATGTCGACCGTGTGCAGGTACAAGATGGCATCGGGATGGTTCTCGCCACCTCCCGGGTCCCACCACGGCATCCCCATGCCGATGGCGTTGTTCCCTTGGGTTCGCATGTCCTCGATGAACGACCCGCCGGTGACCCGCGCTGCGGGATGAATGCCGTGGGTGAAATGGATGATGTACCCGTACTCGCCATCGGTGCCGGCTCGCCGGAGGGCGCGGTCCGCGACGGATCTCTCGTTGCCCCCTCCGTGGATCGCCTGGATGCGTCCGTCGACCTCGATCGTCATCGGCGCGGTGAGCGGGGTGTAGTACTCGTGAAAGACCGAGCCCACCTCGATCGTTCCCTTCACCGTCTCGACATCGGGGAACATCGTGCAGGACCCTGGGACGAGCACGGTCCCGGGCTGGCTGGCCCGCCGCGGCTTCTCGAAGCCTCGCTGGCCAAGGGTGAAGCTCACATCCGTGCCCGCCTTGTCGGTGATGCGAACGGTCTTGCCCACCGCCTCGTTCACCAGGCAGTCGAACGCGTGATGCACCGCGAAGTAGCGATCGAGATCGACCCGCCCGAACAAGCGAAGCAGCCCATCGGAGTTGAGATCGGCACCGAGCAGATAGCGGATGTGACCCGCCTCCATCGCTTCGTCGTGGACCTCAGACCCCGCGAGATAGGGGAACGTGAGGTCGATCCACACGTCGCAGGCCTTCACGGCAGCCGATGTCGTCCCAGTGACGTAGGGGTCGGCCAATCGTCCCTGGTACGGGAGCGGCGGGATCAGCAGCACAGATGCGGTCGCGCCGGCCCGGAGGGAGGCCTCTTGAACCGCTCGCCACACGGCCTCGTCGCCGTCGGTGTCCGCAGTGATGAGGACCGTCTCCCCTGCGCTCAGATCCATGTAGTCCGACATCAACGTGTCGGCCGCGCTCGCGAGCGTGGCGGTCATGCCGAGGCTCCGTCCGCTGGGAGAACTCGGTCCAGGTACCCGTTCAAGAAGTTGTGGATCCCCTTCTCGAGAGTGCTCAAGCGACCGGGAACGTACGCAGGAGAGCTCATCGCCAGCTGCATCGATTCGATCATCAGCCGATCTTCCTCGAGCACCACGATCTGGAAGTCGTGATAGATCTTCAGCGTCTCCTCGATGTCGGGACGGTCGAAGAACTCCTCGGGGAACAGGTGGTAGACGATCACCTTGGTGTGACCCTCGTCGATCGGCCACGCAACCATCGGTCGGATGCAGTCGATACGCCCGAAGAACGTCAGGTTGGGAGTGCTGAACGACGTGCACGCAAAGCTGTGATCGCGGTCCTCGAGCCAGGGCATCTTGCCCAGCAGCGGCTCAGCGCCCGGGGTCGGCGGGCCGGCCTGGTAGAAGAGCGACAGGCCGCCGCCATCGTGGGTCTCGACCATGTCGGGTTCGAATGTGAAACCGGCGCCGAAGCTCCCGGCGTGCAAAACCCCGACGTGGTAAAAGTCCATCAGGTTCTCGTGCACGAACTTCCAGTTGCACGCGAGGTCGATTTCGATCTTGTTGCCCAGGCGGCACTTCTCCCAGCCGAGGAACGAGAACTCCTCGTCGATCGACGCCATCGCATCGGCCAACGGTTCGGCGTCGTTGTCGAAGTTGATGAAGATGTTGCCCCGCCACACGTCGACCTTCATTGTCGGCAGCGAACAATCGGCAAGGTCGAAGCCCCGGGTGTCCTCCATGTAGGCGGCCCCCTTCAACTTGCCATCCAGTCCATACACCCAACCGTGGTACGGGCAGCTGAAGGCCTTCTTGTTGCCTGAGCCGTACGCGATCTCGACGCCTCGGTGGGCGCACATGTTGTAGTTGGCGTGCAGCTGGCCATCTCGGTCACGCGACAGCAACACGGGCTCACCGACGAGCCGAAGCGCCATGTAGTCACCCGGCTCGGCCAGCTCCTCGACCCGTCCGACGTAGAGCCACTCGCGTTTGAAGTACTCGTCTACCTCACGCCGCAAGATCTCCGGGCTGGCGTAGATCTCGCCCGGCGCATGGCTCGCCTGGTCCAACTCGGCCCTGGTCAATCGCACGCTGACCTCGGATGTATCCGACATCACGTCACCCCCATGGTTTCCGTATCAGGGAACCTAATTCGCATTGCGAAATGTGGCAACGAGTCGTCGCTGCGCCGTCCGGCCGGATTCAGCTGGCTCTCAGCAGCTCGTCGACCTGCTTCTCCACGACGGTTCCGGCGAAGAAGTCGGGTTGATTCGCGGTCCAGAAGCGGGCCGGGTTCGCGAAGGTGAACTCCCGGAAGTCCTGCAGCGACATGAGCTCGTCCTCCACGAGCTCCCACGCGTGGGGCAGAACCCGGTCCATGTGGATGACGTCGAAGTGTCCGATGTCCGAGGAGAACAGCGCATTGATTCGGGCGTTGAACGGGTTGGCCTTGGTGTTGAACGCCGTGGCGTTCATCCGGTCGTCGGCTTCGCAACCGAAGTAGAAGTTGGGCACGAAGAGGTCCACCATGTCTTCCTCGTCGTCGATCTCGCACGCGGCGTAGTCGTCGAGCTCGACCTGCCCGGCGGTGCTCGAGGACGCATCCGCGTTGAGGGCGGCGAACAGCGCGTTCTCCCGATCCGACATGAGCTCGGCCATGCCCGGCGGACCGTGCGATGCTGCCAGCTCCCGCATCATGTCGTGATCCAGTGTGTCGGGGTCGTTCCACTCCAGCGCTGTGCGGTTGCGTTTCTCCCAGTGCTCGATGAGGTCGGCGAAGAGCTGGCAGGCCCATGCGGTGCCCCCTTCGAGGAACCCCATGCGGATGTCGGGGAACCGGCGGGTGACGCCACCCATGAACATCGCCTTGCAGATCGCCTCGGCGGTCGAGGCGAAGTGCCCGATGTGGTTGTAGGTGAAGTTGGTCGGCGACCGCCTCAGCGCGTAGCCGCGGCCACCGGCGTGGAAGGTCGGCGATACGCCGAGCTCGACGCAGGCCTGCCACACAGGGTCGTAGTCATGCGGGCTGTCGAGCCCGAACACGTCATAGGTCACCGAACCCAACCGGTACGCCTTGGAGTTGCCTTCCTCGGCGGCAGGGACCGGCCGGGGCACCATGCCGTTGAAAAGGCACGCCTTGAGGCCGAGCGTCTCACGCACGTAGGTGATCTCGGCGATCGCCTCGTCGGGGTCGTGCATGGGGATGATCGCCACAGGGGTCATCACGTCACTGTGATCGGCGAAGTACTCCGCGCTGAAGATGTTGAACGCACGAGCGCCGGCGCGGCGGATCTCCGGGTCGGTGTGGGCGGCCGGAGCGAATCCGCCCGTGGGGTACATCACGCAGAAGTCGAGGCCCAACTCCTCCATGCGTTCGGCGAGAAGCGCCGGCATCATCGCGGTCGCGCGATCTCGAGTGTTCTTCATCGGCAGCATCCAGAAACCCGGATGGCCATACCCGAGATGGGCACGCTCCTCGGGACCCATCTCCTGGATCGGCACGATCTCCTGCAAACCGGTGAAGCCGGCGGCCGCCTTCTCCCCGCCGATCGCCAACAAGCGTTCTCGAACGTAGGGACCGAACTCCAACCAATGAGCGTCGGAGTCGATCACCGGGTGTGTGAGCCGATCGCGTATCGCGGCTGCTGTCTCCGACATGGTGCCCCCTCTGCGGCACCGCTCCCCAGCAGCGCCGCGACCACATTCCACCACGCAGGGGCCAACACCGCGCTGCGAAGGCCCGCAGCGAAGCAGCCCACCTCAGTTGAGCTGGCCGTCCCGGGTGAGTCGCATCTGCTGATACGCCGTCTCGCTGAGTCCGTCTGCACCGAGGAACTGGCCAGGGCTTGCGCCGTCGACGTGGCCCATGATTCCCCGGTAGAGCGAGAACCCGCACAGCCTCGCCAGCTCAGGCGGCATGTCACGAACATCCTCTGGCGCGAGCGAGTAGTACTGGTTCTGCTGCTGGCGCATGAAGCCCTGGCAGTACTGCACGCTGATCCCGAGTCGCCAATCGTCCTCCGACGTGTTGGCGCCCCCGCAGTGCCACGTACCGCCGTTCACGATCAGCACCGAGCCGGCGGGCATCTCGGCGGGGACGTGCTCGACCTCCTCGCCCTTGCGCGGCTCATGGTCGAACTTGTGTGACCCGGGGACGACCCGCGTTGCACCGTTGTCGTCTGTGAAGTCGGTGAAGGCCCAGATGGTCGTGACCATGAACGGCATGCGGGGCCGCGGTGTCGACACGAGGCCGTCGTCGCTGTGCAGGCCCTGGTGCACCTCTCCCGGCCCGATGTTCATGCAGGTCGTGCCCGAGAGAATGCACTCGCGGTCCATCAGCGCCTGGGGAAACGGCAACACGTTGTCGTGGATCGGCAGCTTCCAGAACGCCCGATCCTTCGACAGCAGGTTGTACATCCGCTTGGTGGCGAACCCCTCTGAGCGGTTGCCGCGGGGCTGAATGTCCAGCTCTCGCTCGACTCTCGCCACCGTTTCACGGATCTCGGTGACGAGCTCCGGCTCGATCGCGTTCTCGATGATGCAGTAGCCCTGCTCCTCGATCGTGTCGAGGTGAGACTCCAAAGTCGCCGCGTCCATGAGCTCCATTGTGGCCGCAATGCTGTTTTGTTGCCGCAATCCTCGCTCGCTGCGCTCCCTCGTCTGCGGATTGCCACGGCCCACCCGGCCACCCGCCCCAGGCCGTTCAGGCCCTCGGCGCCTCGCTGCGCTCCCTCGTCTGCGGACTGCCACGGCCCGCCAGGCCCACCCGCCCCGGCCGTTCCACCCGGAGAGTTGAGCAACTCGGTGTCAGGCACCACGTTGCTCAACCTCGCCCGGCGATCCTGCGCGAAGCTCTGCCGCATGCGTGCGCTGGTGACGGGGACATCGACGGGGATCGGGCGGGCGACCGCGATCGAGTTGGCCAGGCGCGGGCACGAGGTCGTCGCCACCATGCGGGACTCGTCGAAGGCGGACGGGCTCCTCGCCGACGCCGCCGCGGCAGGACTGGAGGTCGAGGTGGTGGAGCTCGACGTCGACGACGACGCGTCCGTCCGCGCCGGGTTCGCTGCTGCCGGCGACGTCGACATCGTGGTCAACAACGCGGGAATGAGCCCCGTCGGATCGATCGAGGAGTTCTCGATCGAAGACTGGAAGCGACTCTTCGAGACCAACGTCTTCGGCGTCGTCAGGTGCATCCAAGCTGCACTCCCGGGCATGCGCGAACGTCGGCGCGGCCACATCGTCAACATCTCCTCGGTCGCGGGTCGTACCGCGATCCCGATCTTCGGGCCCTATTCGGCGAGCAAGTGGGCAGTCGAAGCGCTGAGCGAATCACTGGCTCCCGAGGCCGCAATCTTCGGCATCCACACCACGCTCATCGAACCCGGCGCCATCGTCACACCGATCCGCGAGAAAACCGGCGCCCCCGACCGCGACAGCCCCTACCGGCCTGTGGCGAAGAACTGGGGCTTCGCCGTCGGGCACGACCATGCGCACGCCTCACCCGCCGAGCTCGTTGCGGGCGCCGTCGCCGATGCGATCGACGCTGATCGACCACCTCTCCGGGTCACCGTCGGAACGGGTATCGACGAGCTGATCGACCTTCGCGAGCGGCACGACGATGCGGAGTGGGTCGATCTGTGGTCAGCGGAGACGGGCGACTTCCTCAGCAGATGGCAAGCGCTGACGGGCGTCGATCTGACAGCACCGCCGGATCCAACGACATGACCGCGACCCCGCCCCGCCGACTGCTGCTGTGCGCGTTCACGATGAACTGCGTCAGCCACATTCAGCAGGGCGTCTGGCGCAGACCCGAGGCACGCCAGGTCGAGTACACGTCGCTCGATCCCTGGATGGAGCTCGCCCGGGAGTGTGAGCGGGGCCTGTTCGACGCGGTCTTCTTCGCCGATGTCATGGGTGTCTACGACACGTACGGGGGCAGTGGCGCGACATCGATCCGCACCGGCATGCAAACGCCGGTCAACGACCCGATGCTCATGATCCCGGCGATGTCGACGGTCACCGAGAATCTCGGATTCGCGTTCACGAGCTCGATCTACCAGGCGCACCCGTTCACCTTCGCCCGCCAGATCACCACCCTGGATCACATCACCAATGGCCGGATCGCCTGGAACGTGGTCACCGGCTACCTCGAGAACGCCGCCCGCAGCCTGGGGTACCCGCAACTCCCCGCGCACGACGAGCGGTACGTACGAGCCGAGGAGTACCTCGAGGTCGTCTACAAGCTCTGGGAAGGCAGCTGGGACGAAGACGCTGTTCTCGCCGATCGGGCGAGCGGCATCTACGCCGACCCGGACAAGGTGCACCCGATCAACCACGCCGGAGCGCACTACACCGTGGACGGACCGCACCTGGCCCAGCCGTCGCCGCAACGAACCCCAGTCCTGTTCCAGGCCGGGTCCTCCAATCGCGGCCGCGACTTCGCGGCCAAACACGCCGAGGCGGCCTTCATCCCCACCGCACGTGGGGACCGTCCGATGGACGATCTGAACGAGCGCGCCGAGACATTCGGACGGGCCGTCGGCGACCTCCGGTTCGTCGGTGGACTGTCGCCCATCGTCGGCGGCACCGAAGAGGAGGCCAAGGCAAAGGAGGCGGACTACCTCGAGGTGCTGTCGGTCGAAGCGGGGCTGGCGCACATCTCGGGCAACGTCGGCGTCGACTTGTCCGACATCGACCCCGACCGTCCGCTCGAAGAGCTGCGCACCGAAGGTGTGCAGGGATTGGTGAAGGCCCTGATCGACTCCGCGCCTGCCGGAACCAGGACATTCGCAGATCTCATCCGGAGCAACCTGGCAGGTCAGTTCCTCACCGGTTCAGACGAGCAGGTGGCCGATGCGATCCAGAAGCGGTTCGAGCAAGGCGTCGACGGCTTCAACATCATCACGTCGGTGCTGCCGGGCACGATCAGCGACTTCGTCGACGGCGTGGTCCCGATCCTGCAGGAGCGCGGCCTGATGCAGACGGAGTACTCGCCCGGCCCGCTTCGTCAGAAGCTGTTCGGTCACGCCCGCCTGCCGGACACACATCCGGCGGCTCGGCATCGCCGCCCGACGTCGTAGGTTCGCGCCATGGCGAATGAGGACGAGTTCGTCGCAGCGGAGCTCTACGACCCAGCGATGTCAGGGGCCGACGAGCGACTGGCGCTGCTGCAGTGGCTCGACGAACACGGATTCACCATCGAGGAGATGCGCCGGGTCCACATCGACGAGCCCGTGGGGTTGACGGCGCTGGCGAGTGATCACCGGATGCGCGGTGGGGATGCACGACCCCTCGAAGCAGGGCTAGAGGGGCATGATCTCGACCAGATCCAGCTCGTCGCTGCGACGTTGGGGCTCACGCCTTTGACCCACGACGGCGGCGAACTGGCCTTCACCGATGCCGAAGTGGAGACCATCCGATCCCTGGGCGCCCTCTCGGAGCTCTTCTCTGAGGCCGAGTCGCTGGCCACGATCCGGGTGATCGGATCGGCCATGGCGCGCATCGGCGAGGCCGCTGTCTCGGTGTTCCTGCACGACGTTGAGGCCCCCTACGTGCGCGACAACGGCAGCGAGTTCGAGCACGCGCAACGGAGCTACGAGGCAGCCGGCCTGCTCGAGGCCGATTTCGGATCGGCGCTTCAGACCCTGCTGCGACGCCACACCCTGCAGGCGATCGATCGCACACGTCGCACGTCAATCGATGCCGAGGAACGATTCGACTACCGGTTCGCAGTCGGGTTCGTGGACCTCGTGGGTTTCACCGCGTTGTCCGGGGAGATGTCGCCCCAGGAGCTCGGTGTCTTCGTTCGCGACTTCGAGGCCCGCGCCCATGATGCCGTCGCTCCACACGAGGCGCGAGTCGTGAAGCTGATCGGCGACGAGGTCATGTACGTCTCGACAAACGCCAACGACGCCTGCCGCGCCGGAGCGGCACTGATGGCAGCCGTCAGTTCGTTCGGTGACGGCATCGTGCCCCGCGGTGGGCTCGCGTACGGCAACGTTCTGCTCCAGGGCGGCGACTACTACGGCCCGGTCGTCAACCTCGCCGCGCGGCTCGTGGATCAAGCGGTTCCCGAAGAGCTTCTGGTCACCCAGGAACTTGCAGAGACCGCCGCCGAATGCGAGTTCGAGCCGGCCGGCCGCCGCATGGTGAAGGGCTTCGAGAAGCCCATCGCGGTGGCGGCGTACCTCGGCGGCTGAGTCTCAGCGACGTCCAGAGGTCTTCGCACCGCCACCGGCACGACGTTTCTGGGACGGGCGCGACTGCCCGCCGTGGCCGGATCCGTTGTGGCTGGATCCGTTGTGCGACTGCGCTCGCCCGCCCTGGCCGTTCCGCTTGGGTGGTCCTGAGCGGCGCTTGCTCCCCGACGCTTTCCCATTCGACGGCTTGCCATTCGACGGCTTGCCGTTCGGCCGCCCATTCGACGGCTTGCCGTTGGAGGACTTGCCTGCGGGCTTGCCGTTGGAGGACTTGCCGGACCGCTGATGGTTGGGCGTATGCCCGTTCTGGCGGCGCTGCTGCTGCTTCTTCTTCGGCTGAGCGGGCGCCGAATGCTGCTCGGCGGGCTTGGCGCGGCGCGGCTCGACATCTGCGACGAGATCGCCATCGGGGTCCGACAAAGGGGCCACCAGCGCCAGCGTCTTCTGCATCTTCTTGACGTCTTTGGCCTGCTCGGGCTGGCAGAGAGAGATCACGACACCCGAGCTCCCGGCGCGGGCGGTGCGACCACTGCGGTGGATGTAGGCCTTGTGGTCCTCGGGCGGGTCGAAGTGGATGACAGACGCAACACCCTCGACGTGGATGCCGCGAGCCGCGACGTCCGTGGCGATCAAGGCCTGGACGTCGCCGGACCCGAACTGGTCGAGAGCGCGGGTCCGCTGACTCTGAGAGCGACCTCCGTGGATGGCTGCAGCATCGACGCCACGCTGGCGAAGCTGCTTCACGAGACGGTCGGCCCCGTGGCGCGTCCGGCAGAACACGATCGAGGGCCAGTTGGCGGTGATCGCCTTCGCCGAGAGATCGACCCGATCGGCGCGAGCGACGCGCCAGAACACGTGACGGGCGGTGGAGAGATCGGGTGTGGCCTCGCCCACCTCGTGACGGACCGGGTCTCGCTGGTACTTGCGGGTCAACTCGGCCACATCGCCATCGAGGGTCGCCGAGAACAACAATGTCTGGCGGTCTTTGGAGGTGCGGTCGAGAAGCCGCTTCACCGCGGGCATGAAGCCCATGTCGGCCATGCGGTCAGCCTCATCGAGAACGACGCGGTCGACGTCGGCCAGCGACACGTCGTTGCTGTTGATGAGGTCCTCGAGGCGACCAGGGCACGCCACGAGAATGTCGACTCGTCGGCGAAGCGCAGCCAGCTGGGGCTTGTAGCTCACTCCCCCGTAGACCGAGGCGACCATGGATTCCTGGCGGGGCGCCAGCCGACGCATCTCCACGGCGATCTGCTCGGCCAGCTCGCGCGTGGGCGCCAGCACGAGAGAGCGGGGGCGGTGCGGCTCGCCCTGCGGGGTGCTGGCGACGAGGGGAATGCCGAAGGCGAGGGTCTTGCCCGACCCGGTCGGGGCGCGGCCGCAGATGTCGCGGCCAGCGAGCGCGTCCTCGACGGTCGCGCGTTGGATGGCGAACGGTTCGGTGATGCCGCGGGCCTCGAGGGCTCGACAGATCTCAACCGGGACGCCCAAATCGAAGAAGGTGGGGGACACCCGTACTCAGTGCTCTTTCCGAAGATGCGAACAGCCGGGCTCACTGGGTACAGCTTGAGGCGCATCTTCGGCGCCGGCCCGGGCGGCACCAACTCGGTACCTGTGTCATCAGGCTACCGGGCAGGAGCGCCGATCAGAAGAACGGGCTCACCACCGGGTCGGCGGGCTGGGCTGGCCGGCTCGCCGCGCGTCCTTCAAGCGCGCGCATCGCCCACATGCCGAGGATCGGCCCAGGCGCCAGCAGGAGGAACGCCCACCCCCACCCGTGGCCGTCTCGAACGACGGGTACAAGGAAGATCGTGAACACGGTGAGGACGAACCCGATTGCAAGCTGCAGGGTGAGCGCGGTCCCCACATAGCGCCTGTCGGTGACCTCGGTGACGATCGTCGAGAATTGGGCGCTGTCCGCCACCACCCAGAAACCCCAGACCAGACCGGCCCCGAGTACGACCGGCGTCGGCGCGTCGACCAGAAAGCCGATAGCGACCGCCACGGTTCCGGACCACCTCATCGCGAGGCCGGCGGCCTCGTAGCGACTCCTTCTGTCGCTCACGAGCCCGGCGTAGACGCATCCCGCGGCGCCGATGCCGATCACGCCGAAGGCAGCGAGGCTGGCGGTTCGGGCAGAAGTGTCGAGCGCGTCGCCGTAGAACGCGGCGATCCACGACCACATCGCATACAGCTCCCACATGTGTCCGAAGTACCCGCTGCTGGCGAGCTGGAAGTCGCGGTTGGTCAAGATCTTGCGCACTTGGGTCCGGTCGAAGACCGCACCCGCGGTCAGGTGGGGACCATCGGCACCGAGAACTTCGGCGATCGAGCCTCCGAGCAGAGTTGTTCCCGAAGCGATCAGGAGGGTGAGCTTCCAATCGAGTCCGCCGAGCCCGTTGATGAGGTGCGGCAGAGCACTTCCGAGGGTGAGCGCCCCCACCATCACGCCGAGCGCGAACCCGCGCCCCTTCACAAACCAGCTCGACATCGCTTTGAGAGCCGGCGGGTACACGGCGGCGAGGCAGGCACCGGTGACGAAGCGAAGCGCGACGGCAGACCCGAACCCGTCGGCGAGCACCACGGCCGCATTCGCCACCGCGGCACCGACGGCGCCCAGAAAGACGAGCCGACGCGGCGGCACACGATCGGCCAGGTTGGTGAGAGAGGAGCAGACAGCGCCGACCACGAAGCCGAGCTGGACCACGATCGTGAGCCAGCTGGCCTCCGTGCGGGACAGGTCCCAGTCGACCCTGAGTTGGCCGAGGACCGCCGCTGTGGAGAACCACGTCGACATGGCGAGCACCATCGCCGTCGCGAGAACCGCGAGCTGGTGGCTCGCCTCGGCTGCGGGGTCAGCCATTCGAGGGGGACTCCTCGATGCGGCCGAGCTCCTTGTTGCCCGTCGCGAGCACCGACGACACGAGCGCAAGGACCAACAGGGTGGCCCACGCCAAGTCATACCGACCGGTGAGCTCCTCGATGAGACCGGGGAACACGCCCCCGATGCTCAGCCCCGTCATGAAGCCGAACACCACCACGCCGCTTGCGCGCCCCGCAAGGGCTGTGGGCACACCTGTGATCACAGCGAGCATGGCAACGGAGTTCCAGGAGTTGAGCCCGAGCGAACCAACCGCCGCCATGACCCACAGCATTCCGCTTCCGATGGGGACTGCCAGGAGCATCAGACCAAGTGCGCAGGCAGCGAGCGCCGCCTGGATCGCGAGCGCCAGGGACGGCCGAACCTGCGACTCGCTGAGGCCGCCCCACAAGATCCGCGTGGCGATCGCCAGACCTCCGAGGAGGGCCGACACCATTCCAGCGGCGAAGTTGGACATGCCGAGTTGGTTCTCGGCAAAGAGCGGCAGGAAACGGCCAGTCCCGCCGACGACGGTCCCCATCAGGAGCGCGTAGATCGTCAGCAACCAGATGGCTCGTGGGAGCGCGCCGTCCTGCGCGCGGGTCTGCTCTGCGGTACTCCCGGTGTCGCGCGGTCCGTCTGGCCCGAGGAACACCAGGGCGATGACGGCTGTGGCCGCCGCGGCGATGGCGTAGACCACCAAGCCGGTTCGCCAGCTGGAGGCCGAGGCGATCGTTGGCAACGTCGCCCCGGCCAGAAAGCCGCCGAGCTGAACACCCGACTGCTTGATGCCGGTGAGGGTGCCGCGGTTTCCGGGCGGGACACGCTCAGCGATGAGCTTGTTGGTCGCCGGGTTGCACCACCCCTGACACAGGCCGGAGAAGGCGCACGACACGAAGAGGATCCAGGCGCTGTTGGCCGCCGCAGTGATGAACATGCCGATCGAGGCGATCACCATCACCAAGACGACCGACGGCTTCGGACCGATGAGGTCGGTGACCCGTCCGGACCTCGGGGCGAACAGCGCACCGACCACCGTGTTCGCGGTCGCGACGGCACCGAAGAGCAGCGCGGTCATGCCCAGGTCGTCGGTGAGATCGTCGGCCACGATGGCGAGCGCAATCACCTGGAACGCGCCCATCGTCATCGTCATCACGAGCACGAATCCCAGGACGGCCGAGGTCAGACGACCCGAAGCCGATCCTGGGGGGCGAAGCACCCGCGCACCCTAGTGTGCTGGGCACTCGACTCGACCGGGAGGTCACGTGAGGACGGAGACGCTTCTTCCCCTCGGAAAGCTCGATCCAGGGCTCCGCGAACCCGAGACACCGCTCGATGTGCGCACGGTCGCCGCGGCAGCCGCCCAGGTGGAGGAACTCGGCTACGACGCCCTGGTGGTCGAAGAGACCAAGGACGACCCGTATCAGCTCCTCGCCCTCGCCTCGACCACGACGACCACCGTCGGGCTCGGAACGTCGGTCGCCATGGCCTTTCCCCGCTCGCCGACCATCACCGCGATGTCGGCCTGGACGCTGCAGAGGGCCTCGGGCGGGCGGGCGATTCTCGGCCTCGGTTCGCAGGTGCGAGGCCACATTCGGCGCCGATTCGGGATGGAATGGACGGCGCCTGCACCACGGATGCGCGACTACATCCTGGCCATGCGTGCGGTCTGGCGGTGCTGGCAGGATCGGGTCCCGTTGGACCACGACGGCGACCACTACAAGCTCGACCTCATGGTGCCGCTGTTCGACCCGGGCCCCATCGAGAACCCGGACATCCCGGTCCACGTCGCTGCGATCAACCCCAACATGTGCGCGGTGGCCGGCGAGGTCGCGGACGGAATCCGCCTGCACCCGGTGTGCTCGCCCAAGTACGTGGACGAGGTGATGCTCCCCGCCGTCGAGCGAGGCGCCGCCCGCTCCGACCGCGATCCCGAGGACGTCGACTGGTGCATGAAACCGCTGGTCGCAGCCGCCCCAGACGAGCAGACGCTCGAACGAGTTGCCGAGACCGTTCGGGCGAGGGTCGGGTTCTACTTGTCAACCCCTGCGTACCGGCCGGCGTTCGAGGTGCACGACTGGTTCGACCTGGCCGAAGAGGCGACGGTCTTCTCCCGGGAGCAGCGCTGGGAGGAGATCCCCGAGCTGGTGCACGACGAGATGCTCCACACGATTGCGACCGTGGGGACCTACGACGAGATCGGGGACAAGCTCGTCGACCGATACGGGCACGTGATCGACCGCATCGAGTTCAGCATTCCGGTGAACACGCCGGACGATGCGACTCAGCTCACACAGATTCTGCAGACGATTCAGAAAGGCTGACCATGGGAATTCTCGACTCGAAGGTGGCGATCATCACTGGCGGGGCGCGGGGACAAGGGGCCGTCGAAGGCCGGCTGTTCGCCGACGCCGGCGCCACCGTCGTCCTGACCGATGTCCTCGACGAGGCAGGTGAGCAGACCGCAGGGGAGCTCGGCTGCGACTACCTCCACCACGATGTCGCGAGCGAAGGGGACTGGGACCGCGTGGTCGCCGATGTGGTCGAACGCCACGGTCGCATCGACGTTCTGGTCAACAACGCCGGCATCTTCGAGAACACCTCGATGATGGCGACGTCCGTGGATGCCTTCCGTCGCATGATGGACATCAACGCGCTGGGCGTGTTTCTCGGCATGCAGAAGGTGGGCGCCGCAATGGCCGAGCAGGGCGCGGGGTCCATCGTGAACATCAGCTCGGTCGCCGGATTGATGGGGACCCCCACCTCGTTCGCATACGGCGCCTCCAAGTGGGCGGTGCGCGGTATGACCAAGTCCGCGGCGAAGGACCTCGGACGCCGAGGGGTTCGGATCAACTCGGTGCATCCGGGGTGGATCGACACCGACATGTTGGCCCAGGTCCACGACTTCCACGACGAGAGCGACCGCACCTCGCGCATGCTGCGCACGCTCCCGCTCGGCCGGGTCGCCGAACCCGACGAGGTCGGCAAGGTGGTGCTGTTCCTCGCTTCCGACGAGTCGAGCTACTGCACAGGCCAGGAGTTCACCGTCGACGGTGGCATGTACGGCTGAGTTGGTGTGAGTTGGTGCCTGGCACTTTGTGTTACGAATCGTAACGTTAG
>CAZVUM010000015.1:0-7517 GCA_964629575.1 uncultured Acidimicrobiales bacterium
GTCCAACGCAGTGTCGATATCAATCGCAATCAACGCAGTCGGCTTGGCCCGCCGAACAGTCGCCTTGTCTGGGGTGTCGTCTTTCGAGCTGCCGTTGAGGTGCTGGTGGCAGATGTCGGTCAACGCGTCAGCGTTGCGCTGCTTCACCGTCCTCTTCACAGGCGCAGCAGCCGGGTCGGGGCCATTCATCGTGTTCAACGCTTCCCCGACGGTCGCGTACTGGTCTGCGGTGAGATGACCGGTGATGTCGGCTTCACCAAACAGGGTCGGGCGAAGCGTCAACCCGTACCCGTCGGATCCTGCCGGTTCAGCAAGATGCTCGTCAGCCAACTCTGCGAACCGGGCACACAGCTTCTCGTACTCCACAGCAGACAGAGCAGTGGCGTCTGCGACCAGCTGCCGCCTGTAGAACTCCACGGCCTCGGAACGTCGATCGGTCGCGACAGCCGAGAGTGCTTCGAGGTGGGCGATGGTGGTGATCCCCAACTCGAGTGCTTCGGCCAGACCGGGGAGACGGCGGAGCAGGTTCACCAGTTTGGTCAACGCCAATGCGTCTGCGTGGATGAGTCCGCAGCGTTGCTGCAGCCACGGTGTCATCGCCGCGGCACCGTCACGACCCCAGCTCGAGTCCTCAGCAACCGACAGCAACGTCAACAGCTGCAAGACCCGAGCCTTCTCGACCTTGTAGGTCAACGCTTCTGCGTCGGTGTTCAACGAGTCGAGATGCTGGCTGTCCCCGAGAATCGCCCCGCCATCCATACCGTCAACCTATCGAACACACGTTCGCTCACCAACCCGCTGGGCAAGAAACTCCGGGATTTCTCACAGCGCCGGAGAACTGACCCAACTCACGGCGTGGGGACCGCCGGCGGCTCGCTCATTCGACGTACGTCCACTCGATTCCAGCTGCGTCCAGCTCACGAGTGAGTCTTCCGAGTGGGGGTGGCCGAATGACCTTCCCCTGGGATAGCAACCAACATCTGACCGCCCGGCCACCAGTGGTCTGCCAGGTGAGCAGCCGCGGGACGAGCGACGGCCTCCGAGGAACGAAGACCTCCAGATCGGCGGTAGCGAGCTGGTGGATCCCTGACGTTGTCGCCACGGTGACGACGCCGGACGATGGGTCGATGCTGACGTAGTTGCGACCGCGGAACCACAGGCACAAGCCGAGCAACGCAGTGCCGAGCCCAAGACAGACAGTCTCGGGGCCACTGCCCGAGCCCCGGACAAGCGAGCCGGCGCACGCCACCCAAGCAGTAGAGGCGATCGCTATGAAGCCACGCACCACGTTGGCGCTGTCGCCGAAACGATGTCGCAGTCTCCGTTGCCGCGCCATGCTACGGATCGACTGCCTCGCTGACCCCCACTGACCAGATCATCCAGCGCACCCCCTCGGAACCTCAGGCGCCATCTTCGACAGCACCCGCAGGGCCACACATACCAGCCTCGTCCAACCCGAAAACTCCATTGCCCCGAGCTGCAAGATGAGAAGACCCGAGCAGACTCGCTCGGGTCTTTCCTGGCATGTGTTCGAAACAAGAACGTATGGCGGAAGGTGTGGGATTCGAACCCACGGTGACCCGGAGGCCACAACGGCTTTCGAGGCCGCCCCATTCGTCCGCTCTGGCAACCTTCCGTCGACGACCTTAGCGAACGGGAACGGGCGCACAGCAGTCGGTTCACGCCCGATCGTCACACCCAACCCCTAGCGTTGTCGCAATGCGTCCCATGCACCCCCACGCGCTGCTCCGCGACCCCAACGCCCCGCGGGGAAACGCCGTCAGCAGGTCGTCGCTGCGGCGGGTGTGGCAGTTCGCAGGGCTCTACAAGTGGATGATCGCGCTGTTCGTCATCGCCATCATCGGTGGGGCGCTCCTGCAGCTCGCGCCGCCCTACCTCTTCGGGCAGATCATCGACGAGATCAACGCGATCCTCGACGACGGACAGAGCGGCGAGCGAAGCGCCGTGATGTGGCTGGCGATCTTCACGGTCGTGGCCGCGTTCGGCGCCGCCATCTTGGCGCTGATCGAGCGCTGGCTCTCGGCCCGGGTGGGCGAAGGCCTGATCAACGACCTGCGGGCTACGCTCTACGACCACGTCCAGCGGATGCCGCTCGCGTTCTTCACCCACACCCAGACGGGCCTGCTCGTGTCGCGGCTCAACAACGACGTCATCGGTGCGCAGCGGGCCGTCACGGGAACGTTGGGCACGGTCGTCACGAACTTCATCACCGCCACCAGCACGCTCGTGTTCATGTTCTTCCTCGAGTGGCGACTCACGCTCCTGGCGTTGCTGCTGATGCCGCTGTTCGTGTGGCCGGCCAAGCGTGTCGGTCGTGTGGTCTCCAACATCACCCGCGAACAGATGGAACGCAACGCCGAGATGAACTCGACGATGACCGAGCGATTCTCGGTCTCGGGGGCCCAGCTGGTGAAGCTGTTCGGCGATCACCCGACCGAGGCGCAGCGGTTCGAGACCCAGGCCACCGCCGTTCGGGATCTCGGCATCCGCAACGCGATGTATGGCCGGATCTTCATCCTGGCGCTCGGGCTCGTCGCAGCGGTCGGGACCGCTCTCGTGTACCTCGTCGGTGGCCAGTTCGCGATCGACGGAGACCTGACGACCGGTGAACTGGTGACGTTCGCGGCGCTGGTTCCGCTGATCTATCAGCCCCTCACCGCGCTCACGAGTGCCCGCGTCGACGTGATGAGCGCGCTCGTCAGCTTCGAACGGGTCTTCGAGGTACTCGACACGCCGCACTCGATCGACGACCGCCCAGACGCCGAGGAGCTCACGTCGGTCGCCGGCCGGGTGCAGTTCCACAACGTCGACTTCGCCTACCCCACCGCCGACGCACCGTCGCTCGCCCTCGGGGGCCGCGGCCAGGGCGACGAACTGGGCCCCGAGGTTCTCCACCAGGTGGAGCTCGACCTGCCCGCCGGCACGATGACCGCCCTGGTCGGACCCTCTGGTTCGGGCAAGAGCACCATCGCCGCCTTGCTCCCCCGCCTCTACGACGTGTCGGGCGGAGCGGTGCTGATCGACGGGCACGACGCCCGTGAGGTGACTCAGGAAAGCCTGCGTCGACACATTGGGGTGGTCACCCAGGACCCGCACCTCTTCCACGACAGCGTCGCAGCCAACCTCCGCTACAGCGATCCCTCCGCCGATGTGGACGACCTCGAACGGGCATGCCGGGCGGCCCAGATCCACGAGGTGATCGCCCGCCTGCCAGACGGCTACCACACCGTGGTCGGTGAGCGTGGCTACCGTCTCTCGGGCGGCGAGAAGCAGCGGCTGGCCATCGCGCGGGTCCTCCTCAAGAACCCGGCAATCGTCATCCTCGACGAGGCCACCAGCCACCTCGACGCCGAGAACGAGGTCCTCGTGCAGCGCGCCCTCGACGAAGCGCTTGCCGGGCGCACCTCGCTCGTGATCGCCCATCGCCTCAGCACCGTGCGCAATGCGGACCAGATCATCGTGCTCGACGAAGGCCGGGTCGTCGAACGGGGCGATCACGACAACCTGGTGGCCGCGGGCGGTCTCTACGCCGACTTCCACCAGACGTTGGCCGGGGAGTGACGGGTGGCCGTTCACACTTGGACGGTCGACGAACTGTGTTCGGCAGTCGGCGATGCGCTCAGGGCCATCTTTCCCGACGAACTGTGGATCCGCGGTGAGATCAGCGGGCTGCGACGCTCACCGGCGGGGCACCTCTACTTCGACCTGATCGAACCAGGGGCGAGCGGGCGCGGCGCAGACACCCGCATCTCGGTCGTGGCGTTCAGAGGTCCGCTCCGCGGTATCGAGGCGGTGCTCCGCAACGTCGGCAACCTCGCTCTCGAGGACGGGATCGAAGTGCGGATCAGGGGCCGCGTGGACTACTACCCGCCGCAGGGTCGCGTGCAGTTCATGATGAACGCGATCGACCCGCGGTACACCCTCGGGCAACTCGCGGCCGACAAGGACGAGGTGCTACGGCTTCTGGCCGCCGAGGGGCTGGTGGAGGCCAACGGTCGACGAGCCCTCGCCCTCGTCCCCCTCCGCGTGGGGCTGGTCACCTCAGACGACTCGGCTGCGTACAACGACTTCGTCGACGAGCTCCACTCCAGCCCGTATCCGTTCGAGATCGTTTTGGCCGACGCCCGCGTACAGGGGACCGACGCCGAAGCCAGCCTCGTCGCCGCGATCACAACCCTGCACCGCCGGTCACTCGACGTGATCGCCGTCGTTCGAGGTGGTGGCGCCCGCACCGATCTCGTCGCGTTCGACCGCGAAGCCGTGGCACGCGCCGTCGCTGCGAGCCCGGTCCCCGTGTTCGTCGGCATCGGCCACGAGATCGACCGGTCCGTGGTGGACGAGGTGTGCCACAGCTCGCTGAAGACACCTACGGCGTGTGCCGCGGCGCTCATCGATCGGGTGCGGATCTTCGACGACCGGCTCGCCCAGTTGTCCACCTCGATCGCCACACACGCCGGTCACCGGATGGCACGCGCCGAGGAGCGACTCGAACGCGATGCGCGCCAACTCGCCCGCGCCACCAACTCGACGCTGCGGCTTCATGCCTCGCAGCTCGACACCGCCGCCCGTCGTACCGACGCTGGCGCGCGACGCGCGGTTCAGGCAGCGACCCTTCGCCTGGGGACAGCCCGCTCAACGCTGGTCCGGACCCGCACCGATGTCGAACGAGCGAGCCGCCACCTCGACACGGCCTCTGCCCGACTCGAGACAGCGTCCGCCCGGTCGCTCGACCAGGCAGATCGGCGTCTGGCCGCCGCGGCCCAACTCGCCAGCGCGCTCCACCCGGACCGAATCCTCGCCAGAGGCTTTTCGGTCACCCGCGACGAAGCGGGCGCACTGGTGCGTTCGGTGCCAGCCGTCGGCACCGGCCTCGTGACCCAGACGGCCGACGCCTCGATCGAGAGCACCGTTTCGACGGCTCGCGCCAACGACCCACCCACCTCACCGGAGGACCAGTGACCAACACCGCCGACCGCGACGAGCCCGCCGGCTATGCGGCTGCACTCGCCGAGCTCGAGGGGATCCTCGAATCGCTCGACGGAGACGATGTGGACATCGATCGTCTCAGCAGCGACGTTCGTCGAGCAGCGGAGCTCATCTCGATCTGTCGGGATCGCCTCACCGCCACCCGAGCCGAAGTCGAGCGCATCGTGGCCGATCTGGACCCCGACGGCACTGGGTCCGATAACACAGGGTCCGATAACACAGGGTCCGATAACACAGGGTCCGACGGCTGATCCGAGCCCAAAAGGAGGTGTGGACCGAGGGAGTCGGTGGGTCCTCCCTCGGTCCACGGGCGCCCTCGGACCGGTGGGAAATCCGGAGCGCACACTGGGGCTCGTGGTTCGATTTCTCTCGAACTACTGAGCGGTCACTTCGTATGTTAGCGGCGCCTGACCGGGGCCAGAGCCAACCAGCTGAGAATTCCAGTACTGAAACTCTCACAGAGTGAACAATTGCTCACTCGAGATCACGAAAAGCTAGCCACACGTACAACGCGGAGTCAAAGGCGCTATCAGGAAATGCTGTCATCTCAGGATCCTCAAGAATCGCCACACCCGGAGCCCACTCCCGCCGGAGCGTGGGCGTCCCCGCTCACCGCCGACCTCCTCGCAGCCGGGGCCACGCGCCGGTCAGAGCCGCGCTACCACGACGGCGCCGTCTACTGGATCGAAGGACGTCCCGCCGAGGGCGGACGCTCGGTTGTCGTGGCACGCGACCTCTCCGGCGGCGAGCGGCGAGACGTGGGGCCCGCCGATCTCAACCTGCGGACGCTGGTCCACGAGTACGGCGGCGCTGGTTGGATCCCGGTCGGTGACCACATCCTCGGCGCCAGGTTTGAAGATCAGCGTCTCGTGCAGATCCCCAGTGGCGCGGGTTCCGGGGAGCCTTCGCGGGACGTGATTCCGCTCACCGCCGATGCGCCCCAGCCCAGAAGCGTTCGCTACGCCGATCCCGAGCCTCTCCCCGACGGCAGCATCATCTGGGTGCAGGAACGTCACGAAGCCGGCGACGTTCACAACGCCCTCGTGCATGTGGACCCGGCGGGTCGGGTAACCAACATCGCTTCGGGCCACGACTTCGTCGCAGCGCCGACGGCCTCGACCGACGGCACGCGGATCGCGTACCTGGCCTGGGACCACCCATCGATGCCCTGGGACCACACCTGTGTGTGGATGGTCGAACGCGTCGGCGGCGACTGGTCGGAGCCCCGGCGCGTCGTCGACGGCCCAGCGCTCCAGCAGCCACGCTTCGGCCCAGACGACGAGCTGTACGTGGTCTCCGATACCACGGGTTTCTGGAACCTCCACCGGGTGGACCAGGCGACCGGAGCGACGGTTCCGCTCGTCGAGAGGAACGCCGAGTTCGGTGTCCCGAGCTGGGCCTTCGGCAACCGAACCTACGACTGGGCTGCCGATGGGACGCTCTGGTGCACCTGGGTCGACCACGGTGTCGGCCACATCGGGATCCTCAGCGACGGCACGGTCGATGAGGTGGCCAGCGGGTTCACAGAGTTCGGGCGGATCGAGGCGCTCCCCGACGGCCGGGTCGTGGCTCTGGCCGCGAGCTGGACCGAACCCGCAGCGATCGTCATCATCGACCGGCAGGGGCGCAACGAACGCCTCAGCGCAGAGGACCAGCTACCCGTCGATCCCACAGCGATCTCGGCTCCCGAATCGATCACCTTCGAGGACGATCAGGGCCGCGCCACCCACGCCTTCTTCTTCCCGCCCGTCTCGGCCGCCCATCAGCTCCCCGCCGGCGAATCGCCACCGCTCATCGTGCTCGGACACGGCGGGCCCACGGGGTGCGCCCGGTCCTCGCTCGACCTCGGCATCCAGTACTGGACGACGCGGGGCATCGCGGTCGTCGATGTCAACTACGGCGGAAGCACCGGATTTGGCACTGACTACCGCAACCGACTCGTGGGCGAATGGGGTCCCCGCGACATGGCCGATTGCGTCGCCGCCGCAGAATTCCTCGCCGACGACGGGAGCGTCGACCGCGACCGGCTGGCGATCAAGGGAGGCTCGGCCGGCGGTTTCACCACCCTGTCAGCCTTGGTGTTCACCGACGTCTTCGCCGCCGGAATCAGCCGTTACGGCGTCGCCGATCTCGCATCTCTCGCTCAGGACACCCACAAGTTCGAGTCGCGCTACCTCGACTCGCTCGTCGGCCCGTGGCCGGTGGCTCGCAAGACGTACACCGAGCGGAGCCCCATCAACCACACCGACCGACTCCGCACGCCGATGATCGTTCTCCAAGGCGACGAGGACCCGGTGGTGCCCCCGAGCCAGGCCGAACAGTTGGTGGCATCGCTCGCGGCGGGTGGCGTCCCACACGCGTACGTCCTGTTCGTAGGCGAGAGCCACGGGTTCCGAAAGGCCGAGAACATCGCCGCCGCGCTCGAGGCCGAGCTGTCGTTCCTCGGTCAGATCCTCGGTTTCGAGCCCGCCGACGACCTGGAGCGGGTACCCCTCAGGACCTGAACCCGT
>CAZVUM010000015.1:7617-8782 GCA_964629575.1 uncultured Acidimicrobiales bacterium
GGTGGGTGAGGTGGTGGTCGTGAGCGGGGCGGTCGTCACAGGCGGCGGGTCGTGCTTGGCGCAGTCGCCGGAGATGACGTCGACGATCCGCTGATGGCGGGACCCTTCCGCCACGGGAGCCGGTGCACCCGCGGCGTCGAGCAGGTGGGGGTGAAAGCTCCACCCGACAAGGTTCTCATCCTCGAAGTCGAGCTGCAGGATTCCCGTGTCGCCGGTGATCCCGAACCGGGGGTGCCAGACGAAGTTGCCGAGCGAGTAGGCGACGAGCTGGGTATCGGTGGTCTCGATCGGCTGCAGGACGTGCGGGTGATGGCCGAGCACCACTGTCGCACCCGCGTCGAGAAGATCTGCTGCGAAAGACCGCTGCACCCCACTCGGACAGGTGTCGCGTTCGATCCCCCAGTGGACCGAGACGACCACAACATCGGCTTCGGATGCGGCCACGCGCACGTTGGCCAGAACCCGCTCCCGCTGCGCGGAGGCGTTGGCGATACCGGCACGTTCGGCGGTCGCGCCGAAACCGCTGGGCATGATCTGGCTCGCCGCCACGAACGCCACCGTCGGCCCATCGGGGACCTCGAGGATGCGATGGCGGTAGGCCTCCGAGTCGTTCTCGCCCGCGCCGACCGCCACGACGCCGAACTCTTCGAGCGCCTCCAAGGTGTCCGTCAGGCCGACCGCCCCGAAGTCACGGGCGTGATTGTTGGCGAGGCTGACCACATCCACGCCCGCGTTCGCGATGGTGCGCGCGGCGGACGGCGGAGCGCGAAAGACGAACGTCTTCTGCACCGGCGTCCCACCGGTCGTGATCGCCATCTCGACGTTGACGAACGCGATGTCCGCGGTCCCCAGGGCGGGCACCATCTTGGCGAACGGGTCGATACCCGCCAGCTCGCTGCGATCCATGAGGACGTCGCCGCCCGCCATCAAGGTCCACTCCCGAACCCCCACGGTTGTGGTGGGCGCAATGGTGGTAGTGGTCGTGGAGGTGGTGGTGACGAGCGATGTCGTTGTCGAGGTGGACGCGTCTGGCGCCACCACTGCGAGCTCCACCGAACCGCCGCCGGCCGCCGGCGTCGTGTCGGTCGCCGTCGACTCGATCGACGTCGTGCCGCCCGAACACGCACCGAGAACGAGCGCGCCGAGAACGAGCGCGCCGAGAACG
>CAZVUM010000015.1:8882-35821 GCA_964629575.1 uncultured Acidimicrobiales bacterium
CCGAGAACGAGCGCGCCGAGAACGAGCGCGCCGAGAACGGTGAGCATCCAGGTCTGCCGCACGTGGGGCAGTGTAGGGCTCACCAGGCGGGGATCTCTGTAGCGTGCGGGGCGATGTACGCCTTCCTCCGGCGGCCGAAGTGGATGGTCGCGCACGCCCTCGTCGTAGTGCTTCTCGTCACCTTCGTGGCCGCCGGACTCTGGCAACTCAGCCGGCACGCCCAGCGGGTCGACCGCAACGACGCCGTGGCATCCCGCGCCGCGCTACCACCGCTCGGGATCGACGACCTGGTCTCGCTGGACGCCGATTTCGACGAGTTTCGCTCGATCGAGCTGACGGGATCCTGGGCGAGCGACCACGCCGTACTGATCCGCAACCGCAGCTACAACGGCGCAGCGGGCTGCCATGTCGTCGCACCGTTCGACGCAGGAGGCGACGTCGACATGCTCGTCGCACTCGGTTGGATCCCCGACGCCGACTGCCTCGGTGGGGAGGTCCCGCAGGCGCTGAGCGTCCAGCTCGCGGCCGCGACCGACGTCGCCATCACCGGCCGCCTGAGGGAAACCCAGACGCGCGGCCGGTTCGGACCCCGCGATGCGGCCGAGGGCCGGCTCTCGACGTTCGCTCGCACCGACGTCGAACGCATCGACTCCCAGGTGCCCCTCGAACTGGCGACGATGTACGCCGAGCTGGTGTCGGCGAGTCCCGCACCGGAGGGACCGCTTCTCCTCGACGCGCCGCCCAGCGACAACGGTCCCCACCTGGAGTACGCGGTCCAGTGGTTTCTCTTCTTCGGAGTCGGTGCGATCGGTTACCCGATCGCGCTGCGGCATCACGCACGCCGAGGACACCTCGACGACGTCGACGAGGTCCCACCTGCCGAGGTGTGACTCAGCCGACGACGCTCGCCATCCGGTCGACGACCCGCTCGAGCATCTCCGGTGAGGTGGCGAAGTTGAGGCGCACGTGCCCCTCCCCGCCGGGACCGAAGGCCAGACCTGAGTTGAGCGCGACCCGTCCTCGCTCGAGAAAGGCGTCGGCCGGATCGTCACCTAGGCCGAGCTCCCGACAATCCAGCCATGCCAGATAGGTCGCGGCCGGCGGGTGATACCGAACATCGGGAAGCTGCGCCGCGAGCAGATCCCGCAACAGATGGCGGTTGTGGTCGAGCCCCGCGACGAGCTCGTCGATCCACGGCTGACCGTGCGTCCATCCCGCCACTGTGGCCACCTGACCCAACGAGTTGAGACCACCGAGCAAACGGGTCGGGATGGCCTTGAGTGGCGGCCCGTAGCGCTCGCTGGAGCAGTGCACGAACGCCATGCGCAACCCAGCCATGTTGAACGTCTTGGTCGCAGCGGTGATGGTGACCGTTCGCTCGGCTGCCACATCACTCACCGAGGAAGCGGGGAGATGGCGCTCGGGGGAGTACACGAGATCGCAGTGGATCTCGTCGCTGATGACGAGGAGATCGTGCCGCTCGGCGATGTCGGCCACGATGCGAAGCTGGTCACGATCGAGAACCACCCCACACGGGTTGTGGGGCAGGCAGAGCAGCAGGGTCGATACCTCGGGTCGGGCAGCGACCGACTCGAGATGGTCGAAGTCCATCTCCCAGCCGTCTGGGCCGAGGCGGAGTGGATTGGCCACAACGTTGCGCCCAAAGTCGGAGATCGACGTGAGGAACGGGGGATAGATCGGGGTCTGGACCACGATCCCGTCGCCCGGCTCGGTCAGAACATCGATCGTCCACTGCAAGCCCTGGATCACGTCGTGAAGGCGCAGGACATCGTCGATCCGGGTATCCCAGCCGAACGCGGTCGCCATGCGAGCCACGAAGGCTTCATACACCGGGATGGGCTCGTCGTAGAAGTCGTAGCCCAGCCCACCCGAGTCGATCCGGTCGCGCACGGCACCCAGAACCACATCGGGTATCTCGACGTCCATGTCCGCCACCCACGCCGCCAACACGTCGGACCCGTGGCGTCCCCACTTGATGCCAGGCCGATGCACCACGCGGTCGGGATCGAGATCGAAGATCATCCGGGCACAGTAGACGGCCGCGCGCTCCCCACGGGGTGTGCAGGTCACTTGGCGCCAATCTCACTCTTCGTGGTAGACACTCGCGGTGATTTCGACGGCCACAGCGATCGTCCTGACCCTCTTGTTGGTCTGGGCCACAGCGACCACGATCATCGTCGCCGTACGCACGTTTGCGGCCCGTCGTCGGCCTTCACCAGCCGACGTCGTTCTCGACCTCACCCGCGACGAGCGGCAGGAAGAGCAGCGCTGGGCGGCCGTTCGATTCCTCGGCCACGGGATCACCGGCGAGCAGCTCCAAGAAGCCGTGTGCCAGGCAACCAACTGCACACCCGCAGAAGCGACCTACGCAATCGCGCTCGCCGAGGACCGCACGATCGACGATCCGCCGCGGTGAGCAGCAGGGCTCTCGCTACATCTGAGGCGTCGCTCACCAGCGGCCCAGTCAGTACAGGCCGACCATCCGCCCGGCCAGCGCGACGACCGCCACGACGAGAACCGGGCGAATGAGTCGCTCCCCTCCGCGCACCGCAGCGCGTGCTCCGACCCAGCCTCCCAGCGCGAAGCCGATCGACAACAAGAGGGCAAAGCCCCAGTCCACCTGACCTCGGGCGATGAAGACCGGTACGGCCATGGCGGTCAGGGCCATGATCACCACGACCTTGACCGCGTTGGCGTTCACAAGATCCAGACCTGAGCGCGACAACGCCACGACGATGATCAGCCCGACGCCGGCCTGAAACGCGCCGCCGTAGAGCCCGATGCCGAAGAACACGGCGGCGGTCAGGGCGGGACTCCACGCGATCTCCGTGCCCGTCGCCTTCGGCGGCTTCAGGCTGAGGATCAGTAAGGGGACCATGAGGATCCCGAAGGTCCGCTCGAAGGCTTCGTCGGTGAGGCTCGAGACCAGGACCGATCCCACCAGCGATCCGAGAATCGCTGGGATGAGAACGGGAACAGCGCGCCTGAGCCCGGACACTCCTTCCTTGCGATACCCCGCAACGGACGCCGCGTTCTGCACGAGAACACCGACCCGGTTCGTTCCATTGGCGATCAGACCAGGAAGGTCGGCGAAGACGGTGAGCATGCCCACAGTCAACAGCGAGCCGCCGCCCGCCATGGCGTTGACGACTCCGGCCACCAGGCCGGCACCGACCACGACGACGGCGTCGACCACGTCCATGGAGCCATCTTGGTCCAGGAGCGTCGGATGCCACGAGTCGACGCCCGGCGGCGCAGGTCGCTAGGCAGCTATGGAGTTGACCGATCCGGTTTGGCTGACCCCTCCGAGAGAGCCCTGGTAGGAGGCGTCGCCGAAGGTGAACACACCGCCGTCGCGTGCGACGAGCCAGTAGCCGTTTCCGGTGTGTGTCGGCGCCACAGCGACGATCGGTTGAGCGAGACGCAGGTTGCCCGTCGAGCCGTGGTACCCCGCCTTGCCGTAGGTGAAGACGCCGCCGTCGTCAGAGACCAGCCAGTAGCCCTCGCCGGAGGGGTGAGCGGCCATCGTGACGATGGGTCGGTTGAGGCGAATTGCACCAGCCGACCCGTAGAAGCCGACGTTGCCGTAGGTGAACACGCCGCCGTCAGAACCGCAGAACCAGTATCCGTTGCCCGATGGATGCACGGCCATGCCCACGACAGGCGCCGCGAGACGCAGGTTGCCCGTCGAGCCGTGGAAACGAGCGGAGCCAAAGCTGAATACGCCCCCGTCCTCCCCCACGAGCCAGTAGCCGTTGCCGTCCGGCGCGATCGCCATGTCGACGATGGGCCGGCTGAGCCCACGGCCACCCATCGACCCGTGGTACCCCGCCTCGCCGAAGGTGAACACACCGCCATCGGCTCCACAGACCCAATAGCCGTCGCCCACGGGGTTCCGACGCACGGCGACCACGTTGTTGACCCACGGCGAGCCGTAGTTGGCGTGCTTGCCGAAGTTGTGAACGCCACCCGCAGCCGTGGAGATGAGGTAACCGTGCTTGGCCAACGGGTTGTGAGCGGGCCCAACGACAGCGGTGGCATCGGGATCCGCGCCGAACATGTCGAACTGCTCGAAGCTCGCGCCGAGGATCTCGTTGGAGTCGGCCTGCAGCCAGCGCTCGAGAACCGTGGCGTACATGCTCCTGAAGTCGACCGACGGGGCGAGGTTGCCGCGGCGATCGAGGTTGTGCAGCGACGGATAGCCGCCGTAGAGACCACCTTTGACCCGCTGACCGATCACGAAGGCCACCGATGCGGCGCCGTGATCGGTGCCGTACGCACCATTGATCTGAGCGCGGCGCCCGAACTCCGAGAACGTCACCACAGTCACCTTGGAGGCGAACTGGGGTGCGAGCTCGGCGTAGAAGCGGGCGATGCCGGCGTCGAGCCGACCGAGTGCCTGGGCGTGAGCGAACTCGTGGCCGTTGTGGTTGTCGAACCCGCCGGTATCGACCGACAGGACCCGGACACCGACGTCGGCGTTGATGAGGCGAGCTGCCTGGCCCATCTCGACCTCGAAGCGGCTGCCGGGAATGCGCCCGCCTTCGTAGGCGGGAGCGAGGCGCCGAGCCTGGTCGAGCGCGTCGACGTTGTTGTCGGCGAGCTGATCAGCCCACGATCCGAGTGGGTGGCTTCCCGCTGCCATCTGCTCGATGGCGTTGTAGAGGCGACGGTCCCGAGGCCGGTTGGCGATACCGAACTCCATCTCCCCGCCGGCGCTGAGGGCGACCGCCTGGGCCTCCCGTCCGACGAGGTGCAGTGGGATCGCGGAATCGAACACGACGGCTTCGAGCTCGCTGCGATGCGATCCCTTGGCGTCCAGATGGCGGCCGATCCAACCGTCGAGAGAGCGCTCGCCGGACTCGGAGTCGTGCTTGCCGTCCATCCACAAGGCCATGCCGTCGAAGTGCGACAGGGTCGAGTCGTGGTAGCCGATGCCCTGGATGATGCCGACGTCACCCTGATCCCACAGCGACTTGATCGTCGTCAGGTTGGGGTGCAGCGCGAGGCCGTTGCCGATGCGCAGCGCGTCCTGTTGATCGAGGGCCACGCCCTGGCGCAGCTGGCGATACCGGCCGTCATCGACGGGCGCGACGGTGTTCAGACCATCGTTGCCGCCGCCGAGCTGGATCAGGACGAGGATGCCCTCCCCCGGCTGGATCGGACCGCCCAGCGCGGCGTTGGCAGTGCCGCCGCCTGGCAGAGCCAAGCCGGCCCCGGCCGCCGCGGCACCCGCTGCGGTGTATTGGAGAAACCGCCGCCTGGACAGCCCCTCGGGCGACAGATCGGGGCTCTTGGACAATGCTCGACGGATCTCGTCTGCGTTACACATGGATCACACCTCCTCAGGCCAGCTGCATCTCGGGCGAGAGCATCACGAGCGTCAATACGTTGCGGTATTGGGGCCATTCCTCGGTGGCCCGCTCGGCGTACAAGTAGTCCTCGAGAGCGCGACGAGTAGTCGTCGTGAGGGTGTTGAGCGAGAACCAGCCCCGCAGCAGGTCGACGACCGCGGGAACCGACAGGTCGTAGATCTCCTCGAGATGGTCCCGCTGGCTCATCTTCCAGACCAGGTGGCTGGCGAAGTCGGCCCTGGCCCATGCTCCGGTCGCCGAGATCCACTCGGCGTTCTGCTTCCAGCCAGATGGGTTGGGAGGGTGCAGAAGGTTCTGGCCCATGTCTCGAATCCACCAGTCGGGGCGGCACTCCGACGCGGGCGAAGCGCCGGCTCTGGCGCAGGCCACCGCCCATTCGACCGGGCTCCTCACGAGGCCCGTCCTGGCTTGGGTGCTGTAGAACTCGTCGTGCATCAGCACCGACCGCACCAGGAGCCCGAGATTCAGATTGTTGTTGAGGTAGTCGGCGGTGATGTCGTCGATCACCGACGAGGACGGGTTGGGATAGGCCAGAAAACTCCACAACTCGGTGGCGATGTAACGCGCCGATGCGATGCGGTGCACGCCGTAGACGGCCTCGTCGATCACCTGCGGCCCATCCCAGTTCTTGGTGATGCCGAAGATCGTCTTGTTGCGGTGGTCGTGCCAGTAGGAGTTGTACTGGTAGTTCTTCAAACCATCGGAGAGGTGGTGGCCCGTCCAGGCTCGGGCGGTTTCGATGATGTCGTTCTCGCTGTGGTGCTCACCAGGGCCGAGCAAATGGAGCTCGAGCAGCTCACGGGCGAAGTTCTCGTTGGGGTTGCCGGCCTTGTTTCGGTAGTTGTCGAGATACAGGAGCATCGACGGCGTGACCGACATCGCCTGAGCGAGATCGCGGAAGCTGCCAAAGAGCATCCCCCGGAACAGGTTGTTCTCCTGCCAGGTCTGCCATGCGTACCGATGGGTGTCGGCGTTGGTCGCAAAGTGGCCATGCCAGAAGAAGGTCAGCTTCTCCTGGAGCGGGCGCGGCATCAACCGCATTCGCTCCATCCACCAGACCTTCAGGTCGGCGACCTGGCGCCACTTGGAGCCCTCTTCGTCGAAGATCCCCGCCGGTGGCTGGGGAGTCGGATTGGACGAGAAGTCCATGAGAGTCGCAACGGCGTCGGCCCGGGACATGGGGGTCAGCTGATCCACCAATGCCCAATCGATTCCGAAACCGGTACGACGTACCAAATGCTCTGCGTCGGCCCGATCCACTGTGCACCACCCCCGTCGTGATGTCGCTAGATCCGCCCGAATCGCACTTCGAGCGAAGCTATCCCTCTGTCAAGCTGCTGTGTCGTCGCGGCAGCCGGTTTTCTCATCGGCGGTGGTCGGTACCGACTTGAGTGCTGGAGCAAAGAGAACTGGACCGACGGCTCAGGAGGCGATCGACACCGACACGGTCCGGTCCGACACCTGACGTGGTGCGCCATGGAACGAAGCGTCACCGAAGGTGAACACGCCACCGTCACCGCCGAGCAACCAGTAGCCGTCTCCCGTCGGGGTCGTCGCCATGTCGACGATGGGAGCCGCGAGGTTCACGCCGGCCAGCGAACCGTGGAACGGCGCTGCCCCGAAGGCGAAGACCCCGCCGTCAGCCGTGAGCAGCCAATAGCCGTCCCCGCTGGAGTGAACGGCCATCGTGACGATCGGCTCGACCAGGTCGAGGTGGGCGACCGATCCGTGGAACGGGGCGGATCCGAAGGCGAACACGCCGCCGTCGCGGCCACAGAGCCAGTAGCCATCGCCGGCGGGTCGGGCCGCCATCCCCGAGACCGGGGCGGCCAAGGAGAGGGCAGCCGCCGATCCATGGAACGGCGCGGCGCCCAGGGCGAACAGGCCGCCGTCTTCGCTGGCCAGCCAATATCCCCGCCCGTCGGCGCTGGGCGCCATGTCGACGATGGCCGAAGCCAGATCCAGCGCGACAACCGAGCCGTGATCGGGCGCCAAGCCGTACGCCGTGACGACGCCACGGGCCTCGGCGATCCAATAGCCGTCCACCAGTGGGTGGGTGCGGACCGCCACTGCGCCGGCGCCGGCCGAACCGTGGCTGCGCAGGTGTCCGAACTGCTGAACCGCACCATCGGACGAGAGGACCACGTACCCGTCGCCGCTGGATTCGCCGGCTGGAGAGCTCGGCTGGGGTGATTGAGCGACCGGCGCGACCGGCGCGACCGCACGGACACCATTCGTGGTCGAGGTATTCGGCACAGCACCGAACAGGCCCAGGCCTTCGTAGCGGCCGCCGACGATTGCGGACCCGTCCGCACCGAGCCACGCCTCGGCGACGGTTCCGTACAGATCACGAAAGTCGACTCGCGGAACGAGATTGCCGCGACGGTCGAGCGCGTCGAGCAGCGGGTACTCGCCGTAGAGACCGCCCACCACCGGCTGTCCCACGACGAGCGACAGGCTCGCGGCGCCGTGATCGGTCCCGTCCGATGCGTTCTTCTGGGGCCGGCGGCCGAACTCCGAGAACGTCATCACGGTCACCCGGTCGGCGAACCGCGCGTCGAGTTCTTCGAAGAACCGCTGCACCCCAGTATCGAGGTTGCCCAGTGCGACACCGTGTTCCCACTCGTGCCGTTGGTGGGTGTCGAAACCAGCGAGCTGCACCGTCAACAAGCGGACGCCGATGTCCACGTTGATCAGCCGTGCGGCTTGCACCATCTCGGTCGCAAAGCCCCAACCGGTGTGGGGCCTGGCGTAGGCGGGCCTCAGCTCGGTCGCCAGATCGAGCGCGGCACTCCCGGCAGCCGCGAGCTCGTCTGCCCACGGGCCGAGCGGCGACGTGGCGCCGTCCATGCGGCGCACGGTTTCGTACATCCGTTGATACCCGGTACTGCGGTCGGTGCCGAAGTCCGGGAGGGGCCCGATACCCAGAGTGACGGCGGAGGCCTCGCTGCCGCGCATGTGCAGAGGAATCGCCGTGTCGAACGCCACGGCCTCGACCGGGCTTCGACCCGCGCCGAGTCCGTCGAGGTACCGCCCGATCCAGCCGGTTTCGGGCCGACGCCCAGGAACCAGGCCGTGCTCGCCGCCCATCCACATGGCCATGCTGTCGAAGTGAGATAGCGTGCTGTCGGCGTAACCGACGCCCTGCACGACAGCGACGTCCCCGGCGTCGAACCGGTCCTTGATGTGGCTGAGCGATGGGTGAAACGCAAGACCCCCATCGATGCGCAATCCCTCGGCCGGGCTGATGGCGATGCCCCGGCGAAGGTCGTGATAGTGACCCGAGTCGACGGGCGCAACGGTGTTGAGGCCGTCGTTTCCTCCCAGCAGCTCGATGAGCACCAGCACGCGGTCATCGGACCCGAGGGGGGTCGAGCCGAAGGCAGACCGAAACCCGACACCCACTCCTGTTCCCGCCACGGCTGCGCCGGCCAGGGCGAACTGGAGGAACCTTCGGCGGCTGAGCGCGTCGGGAGACCCATCGGCGGCTGTCGAGAGCTGAGTGCGGATCCGCGCGACATCACTCATCGGTCACGCTCCTCACGCGAGCTGCATTTCTGGAGACAGGAGCGTGACCGTCACCGCGTTTCGAAACTCATCGGTGGACCCGGCCGCTCGCTCGGCCGCGAGCTGATCCTCGATCGCGCGGCGCGAGGTGGGGCTCAACACCGGGATGCCCATCGCCCGTCGCAGCGATTCGACGGCGGTCGGAACCGGCTGGTCCACGATCTCCTGGAGATAGTCGTTCACATTCATCCGGTTGGCCACACGGCGCGCGAAATCGGCGCGCGACCACATGGCGATCGGTGAGATCCACTCGGCGTTGTTCCCCCAGCCCTCCGGCGTCAGGGGAAAGAACAACGACTGACCCATCGTCCCGACGTAGAGCTCCGGCTGGGTGTCGAAGACATCCAGCCGGGCCTGTGCGGTGCACGCCACAGACCAGTGGACGGGAGCGCGGACGAGTCCCTGCCGTGCTGTCGCCCCGTAGAACGCGTCGTGAGTGAAGATCGCCGAGAGGAGAACGCGCAGATCTCGACCCGCAACCAGATACGGCACCACGAGGTCGTCCACGACATGGCTCGGGGGATTGGGGTACGCGAAGTACGACCACAACTTGGTCGCGACGAAGCGGGCGCAGGCCTCTCGGCGAACACCGCCCACAATCTCGTCGATCACCTGCGGCCCATCCCAGCTGCGAACGATGCCGAAGATGGATTTCGAACCCGCATCGTGCTCTGACGGGGTGAAGCGATAGCTGCGGTAGCCGTCGGCCAACCCGTGACCGCTCCAGGCGCGGGCGGCTTCGATGATGTCGTGCTCGGTGTAGTGACCCGGGCTCAGCGTGTGGAGCTCCAGCAGCTCTCTGGCGTAGTTCTCGTTGGGACGCAGGGCTTCGTTGCGATGATTGTCGAGGTACAGCAGCATCGCTGGGCTGATCGAAGTCGAGTGGAGGAGAGCATCGAAGGTTCCGAGGCTCCCGCGACGCAACCGGTCGAGTAGATCGGCCGCCTGCCACGCGTGTTCGAGCTTGTTGGCGTTGACCGCGAAGTGCGAGTGCCAGAACAGCGCGAGATGCTCTTCGAGCGGCCGCGGAACGGTGAGCATCCTCTCGAACCACCAGCGCGTCAACCCGCGAATCTGCTCCCACATCGTGCCGCCCTCGACGGTGGCGTCGGCAGGTGGGGCCGGGGCCGGGTTGAGGTCGAAATCGAGAAGCAGATCCACCGCGTCGGAGCGCGACACGGAAACCAGTGCGTCCACCACAGCCCAGTCGACACCGAAGCTCGTGCGCCGCACGAGGTGTTCGGCTTCAGCTCTCAGCATCGATCCTCTCCTGTTGGCCCAGTCGGGACAGCGACGGCCTCGAACCCGCGGAGTGACGAAACCACGAGTCTGTCCCATAGACAATTGCAGCGCACAAACGGTCGCGATGTACGTCAGGCCAGTTCTGCGAGCACCGCGTCGGCGAATTCGGGCCACGCGGAGGCCGCCCACGGGCCGAAGTCGTGATCGGTCAGAACGACTACACCGCACGAGACCACGGGATCGACCCAGAAGAACCCGCCAGACCGACCGAAGTGGCCAAAGGTCGCGGCCGAGTTCGTCTGACCGGTCCAGTGCGGGCTCTTGGACCCCCTCAGTTCGACACCGAGACCCCAACCGTTGGGAACGTGGAGACCGAAACCGGGGAGAACCCCGGCAATCTCGGGGAAGACAGGGCTCATCAGCTGAACGCGTGTCTCTCGAGCAACGAGCTGGGGATCTGGACGTCTCAGCTCGTCCACGACGGCGGCAATGTCCAACGCCGACGCAAACCCCCCAGAAGCCGGCGAACCCTCCAGGCGAGCCGAGCCCATGCCGAGCGGTTCGAAGACGGCCTCGCGGAGGTAGTCCTCGAACGCCATGTCCGCCCGGGCGGCGACCACATCGGAGGCGAGCTCGTATGCCGCGTTGGAGTAGATGCGACGGGTCCCCGGCTCGGTCAACAGACGTCGTTGCTCAGGGCTGAGGCCAGACGAGTGCGACAAGAGGTGGCGCAGCGAGCTTCCTGGCGGACCGCACGGCTCGTCGAGTGAGACGATTCCCTCCTCGGCCGCCACGAGAACCGCCAGCGCGACGAGCGGCTTGGTGACCGACGCCAGCCTCAGTGGACGCTCGATCGGTCCTTTCGTGGAGCGCTGACCGCTGCTGTCCACCACGACGGCAGCGACCGTCGTGGCGGGCCAGTCATCGAGTCGTCGCAGGGCGTCCACGGCCCGAACGTAGTGGGTATGGCGCTGTATGGGCTCTACCCTCGGTGGCGATGGGCGGCAGCAGCTTTGGCGAGCGATTCCGGATCACCACCTTCGGTGAGTCACACGGCGGGGGCGTCGGCGTCATCGTCGATGGGTGCCCTGCGGGAATGAAGCTCGATGTCGCAGAGATCCAGGAAGAACTCAACCGCCGCCGCCCCGGTCAGAGCAGGTTGGTGACCCAGCGCCAGGAAGCCGACGAGGTGGAGATCTACTCCGGCATCTTCGAAGGAACCACCCTGGGGTCCTCGATCGGCATGCTCGTCCACAACACCGATGCCCGCCCTGGCGCGTACGACAACATGCGCGAGGTGTACCGGCCGAGCCATGCCGACTACACCACGGAGGCCAAGTTCGGGCTGCGCAACTGGCAAGGGGGCGGGCGCGCGTCGGCGCGCGAGACCATCGGCAGGGTCGCCGCAGGAGCTATCGCCCGCAAGGTCGTGGCCGAACTCCACGGAACCGAGGTGATCGCGTGGGTGAGCGCCGTCGCCGACATCGAAACGAACATCGATACGCATGCGGTCACCCGCGATCGGGTCGAGGCCGACCCCACCCGCTGCCCCAACCCCACCACGGCCGCGGCGATGACCGACGCGATCGACCGAGCCCGGCGCGATGGCGACTCGCTCGGCGGGATCGTCACGTGCGTGGCGCGGGGCATGGAGCCCGGCCTCGGTGAGCCGGTGTTCGACAAGCTCGACGCCGACCTCGCCGGCGCGCTGATGTCGCTTCCCGCGGCAAAGGGCGTCGAGATCGGGTCCGGCTTCGCCGGAACGAAGATGACCGGGCGCCAACACAACGATGCCTTCGTTCCCGGACCCGATGGGCGTCCCCGGACGGCGAGCAATCACAGCGGCGGCGTGCAGGGCGGAATCAGCAACGGCGAGGACCTCATCATGCGCGTGGCGTTCAAGCCGACCGCAACGATCAGCTCACCGCAGGACACCGTCGACAGCGAGAACAACGCCACCGTCCTCGAAGCACGCGGCCGACACGATCCGTGTGTACTTCCTCGTGCCGTACCGATGGTCGAGGCGATGGTCTGTCTTGTTCTCGCCGATCACGCGCTGCGCCAGCGCACTGCACGCCTCTGAGGAATCGCGCGGCGCGACGCGGGATCAGTCGTCGCGCTGTTCACGCAAGAAGCGCTGGAACTGCTCGGCGATGTCGTCGCCGGTCGGAAGGTCGTCCTCGACAGCCCGGTCGGCCTCCTCTTCGAGCTGACGCACATAGGCCACGACCTCGGGATCGTCGGCGACGGCTGAGCCGACCCGTTCCTCCCATTCGAGCACGCTCGAGTCGAGATCGCCGTAGCTGGTTCGCACACCGGTGACGTGCTCGAAACGCTGAAGCAGGGCGCGCGTGCCTTTGGGATTCGGCGGGCCGGCCACGTAGTGCGGAACGCCGACTCGAAGCGAGATCACCGGGAGATCGGCGCGATCGAATGCGTCGTGCAGCGTCCCGATGATGCCGGTCGGCCCCTGATAGCTGGGGCGGTCGAGCCCGAGCCGGCGGGCGAGCTCGGGACTGGCTGCGGACCCCTTGACCGAGGCGGGTCGGGAGTGCGGAATGCCTGCGACCATGGCGCCGAGAGTGACCACCATCTCGCAGCCCGTGTCGGCGGCCAGCTCGATGACCGAGTCGCAGAAGGTGCGCCACCGCATTCGGGGCTCGATCCCCGCCAACAACACGAGGTCGTGGCCGGCGTCGTTCTCGATGGCGAAGCACTCCAGCGACGGCCAGCGGATCCTGCGATCGCCATCCGGCGCGATCTCCACGTGCGGACGGTTCTCCTGGAAGTCGAAGAACTCCTCGGGGTCGATGGCTGCGATACGCCGAGAGGGATGATGATCTCGCAACCACTGAATTGCCCCGGTTGCGCACTCCCCCGCGTCGAACCAGCCCTCGAAGGCCACCACCATCAGTGGCCTGCTGAGGCTCGGCGACTCGTCCCAGACCACCTCGCTCACTGCGCGTCCTCCCTCGAGCTCATCCACACACCCTGTCAGATCGCAGGCGGAACCGTGTGATCCCGGCCACGCCGGCACACCCTTCGCTCACTGCAACGCCTCCCGCACCTCGCCCAGCAGAGCCAGCGATTCGAGAGCGACGTCCTGGGGGACCGACATCTGCCGCACCGAGATGTCGGTGAACCCGACGTCGCGCCACTCAGCGAACCGTTCGGTGACCTCTTCGACGGAGCCGATCGCCAGATTCTCCGGCGCGATTCCGCGGTATCCCCCTTCGAGGATCGGCATGGCCGCCTCGCGGGCCGCGTCGGACGTCGCGGCCACGATCGCATCTTGTCGAAGGACCAGCTTCGGTTCGCCTGCGGTGCCCCCGTTGCGCTGCGCCGCCCCGTGGTGTTCGCGGTAGCGCGCCGCCAACTCGCGGCCGGCGTCGAACGAGAGGCCGGGGCTCGCGTACCAGGCTGCGCCGCAACGAGCGGCGCGAGCCAGGCCGACATCGGCGCCCGTACCGAACCACCACTCGACCCGCTCGGCGGGGCGGGGCGCGATCTGCGCGTCGACGATCCCGAAGCGTTCGGAGCTCACGGTCTCACCGACGAGAAGGGCGTCGACAATCCGGAAGGTCTCCTCGAAGTCACCCACTCGCGTGTCCATCGTCTTGCCCATCGCGGCGAAGTCGGGCGCCCGGCTCCCGAGCCCCGTCTGCACGATGAACGGCCCGCTGTGGATGCTCGCGAGGGTGCCGATCTGTTCGGCGAGCAGCACCGGATTCCACAACGGGAGAAGGAAGAGGGCACCAGCGGGCCGCTCCTCCCACTCGGCGAGGAGGCGTCCGAGAATCGGAACGTTCTGGTAGTAAGGCACAGCGCTGGAGTGATGGTCACCGACGCCCAGATGGTCCAGGCCCGCCTGGTGCGCCGCACGAGCTCGTTCGATCATGAACCGAGCGCCGTCCCTGTGGTCGTCCACCCGGTGGGTGCTGCTGAGAGAGACACCGATCCTCATGACCGCACGGTACCCCCGCCACGAACGACAGAGGCCGGGCACCCCGTGGAGGGTGCCCGGCCAGCCCGTCGGCTGATGGTTGCGAGAAGGACGAGATCAGCCGACGGCGAATGGAACGAACACGCCCCGCTCCAGTGAGCCGAGGTCGGTGCCGAGAAGGCCACGATCCGACAGCGTGTAGAGCGTGTCGCCGACCACGACCGAGCGGCGGATCTGGGCCTGGTAGTCGTATTCGAACCAGCACTCGCTCTGGGTGATCTCTTCGCCGTCTTCGGCGAGCTCGATCCACTCCTCACAGAACTCGCGGGGCTCACCGTCGGTGTGGCTGATGCGGGCCCTCTCGTTCACCGAATCCTCGGTGACCTCGAGTGCAACGGCTCCGAAGAATGGCTCCTGCTCGCCCTCGCGGCCCCACTGGTAGACGTTGACGGGGAGCACGACGAGGTCCTCGGGAGCCCAGTGCAGGAACGCCCGTGCGTTGAACTCCGCTTCGGTCCAGCCGCCGGGGAGTGTCCACTGGGCGATCCGGGTGGGATCGCTCAGGTCGGAGATGTCGAACAGCGACACCTGCGTGCCCTGTGTCCGACCCTGCTCATCGGCGTCTTGACCCACGCCGAGGACGAGGTCGTTGCCCAGGGGATGGAGGTAGGCGGAGTAGCCGAGGATCTTGAGCTCGCCCAGAACCGTCGGGTTGGTCGGATCGCTCAGGTCGATCGTGTACAGCGGGTCGGTCTGGCGGAAGGTCACGACCGTGGCGATGTCGCCCAGGTAGCGGACTGCGAAGATCCGCTCGCCACGCCCGAGATCACCGACCTGGCCCACCTGCACCAGCTCGCCGTCTTGCTGTTCGAGGACGCTGACAAAGCTCACGCTCCCGTCACCTCGGCCCCATTGGTCGAAGTCGGTGGTGGCGATGCGGAGGTACCCGTTGTGTTCGGAGAGCGAGAACTGATTGAGCACCGAGCCGATGACCTCACCGGACGCCACGTAGTCGGTGCGGGTCGGGTCGCTGATGTCGAACTTGTGCACTGCGGTGGTCACCGGCGGCAGGTCGTCGACGGAATCGTCTGCGAACGCCTCCTCCATCACCCGCCAGTCGACCCAGCGAGTGGTTCCGACATACAGGCTTTCGGCCGAGGCGTACACGGTCTGGCCGTCGGCGAGCACCGACGTGGCGTCGATGGCGCCGGCGAGACCGTCACCGCTGAGGTCCAGAGTGACGACATTCAGCATCGAAAGGCCGCTGAAATCGGTCGGGTGGTAGGCCCTGTCGCACTCCACGAGGCGACCCTCCCTCACCACACGGCCCTGGTCGTCCTCGAGGATGTAGTAGGGCAGCCAGTTGTCTGCGGTCGTGGAGCGAATCAGCTCCTCGTTGGCTTCCTGCGCTGTGCGCTCGGCCCGGAGACCGCCGCCCTCTGGGTAGTTCCACTGGATTCCCGTCGGCTGGCTCTGCACCACGATCCGCGCCACACCACCGACGAGTCGAGCGCTCAGGTACCACCCGTCGAGGTGCAGCTTCTGCACCACTTCAGGCCGGGAGCCGTCGCTGATGTCGATCTCCACCAGAACCGACGTCGGCGTGTAGAACCCCGGACCGAAGCGGGGCGAGGAGCTCGCGGGCCCGAAGGTGCTGTCGCCGTGAGCGAGAAGCAGAACCCGGTCCCCCACCAGGAACATGTCCTCGGCCCAGATGCCGTCCACGAACGTCGAACCGAGGAGCACCGGCTCGGACCCGGTCACGTCGACGACGTAGAGGTTGCCCTGGGCCAAGGCGACGATCCGGCGACCGTCCGTCTTGACCAGGTCCGGTTCGTCGACGCCCACCTCCTGGACGTTGGTGGTGCTGAAGTCGACCCCTGCCTCGCCGCCAGCAGCCTGCGGAACCGCGGCGGTCGCCCGTGCTGCGCCGTCCGAGGCGGAGTCGTCCATCACGGCGCTCTCCAAGGCGTCTTGCGAAAGGCCTCCGTCCTCGGCGATTCCGAAGAAGCCGCCCCCGTCGAGGCCCCAGGGGCCCACCATCTCGAGCGCTCGGTCCTGCATGTGGGTGAGGAAGTCGGTGCAGGCGTCGAAGCGGGTCAGCGCGGACGCGAGGGTGATGTCGGTCCCTGGCCGGCCGAGCTCGATGGTGCGATCGTCCTGATCGTCGCGGGCGTCGGGGTCGGTGATCCCACCCCCCGAGCACGCTGCTCCGAGGATGATCAACGCCAGACAAGCGGTGAGGATCTTCTTCATGTGGGGAACCTCCGAGTGGGTCGTCTGGGAATGAGACGACGTCACCGATCAGCGTGGTTCCACTCCGAGGTTACGAAACCATGACAGGTGACACGGCGAGGTCGGTTTGACCGCGCCGCCATACCAGTCGACCGCACGCTCCTCGAGTCGACAGCCTTCTCCCCGAAGGTGAGCGTCCAGCTGATCGAGATCCCATACGGCGATCGGAGTCGTCGACACCGTGTCACCCACGAACTCGATGCGAGTGGCTCGATCGCCATCACCCACGACGAGGCTCACTCGTTCGTGCTCCACCTCGACGGGAATCGGCTCCGGCCCGCTGGGCATCAGCGACGCTTCGACGAGCACGAGCCCTCCATGGCGAACGCCTCCGGCGAGGTGAGGCCGCGGTGCGACCGAGGCGGAATCGCGGAGCCACAGAGCCGCATCGACATCGGTGACCGAACCACCGACTTCCACGGTCAGCCCGGCCGATTGGAGCCGTTCGAACAGCTGAACGTCGGCACCCCGGACGTACACGCGCTCGAGCCCGCGAGAGACGCACCACTCCACGACAGCTGCGTCGGACACCAGCCCACAGTACCGGCGTAAACCCGGGGCCCTCCGGGTCGACCGGATCGGGATGGCGAGGATCGCGCGCGCCCTGTGGAGCTTCACGGCGAGCGCCGTCGCCCTCGCCGCGTGCTCCATCACCGAACCGCTGACGGCGCCGCCGACGACGACCGAGCCACAACTCGGCGTCGACGGGTTGGCCCTCACCGACGGTTCGTCGGCGCTGCGAACCATCTCGTTCGACGAGTACACGGCTGCCCTCGACGACCTCGGCGCCTGCATGGTGGAGGCGGGAGGAGCGCTCACGGGCCGGATCCTCGACCCGGTGACCGGCCTGTACATCTACGACTACGACCCCGCGTACGAGCAGATCCATCAGGACTGCTACGCGACACACCTGGCGACGGTGGAGGATCTCTACCGAGCCGGGCCGCGAGACGACAGTGTCGTCGGTGACTTCGAAGAGGGACCGGCGGGCGTCCTCGGAGACCTGGCCGACGACAGTTGGGTCCGTCTGCTCGCCACGGTGCCAGACGCCCCCGAGACGCGATTCAACCCTGTCGTTCTCATCGACCTCGCGAGGACGAGAACCGCCCACGACATCGCCCTTCCCGGCGCCGGCGCTTCTGATCAGGCCGTCGTCGACTACATGGCCGAGCTCACCAACCAGGCCGGGCTACTGCCGATCGGGCCAATGGCCTCGTTCGGGCGCCGAACCACACCGACCGCGATGCGGCTCGAGGTCGGCTTCGACAGCCGGACGTGGGATCAACTCATCGAGGCCGGCGCCGGCGACGCGATCCACCTCGCGGTGGTCGGACGCTTCGATCCCGCATCGATCGACGAAGCGGTCGAGCGGGATCCCGTGTGGAGCGAGCTCCTCACGACGCTCAGCCACGACGCGCACACCATCTACGAATGGGGAGCCGATGGGGGCCTCGACCTCGAGCGCAGGACTCCTGTCCGTCCGATCGGCGAACACCGCAGGCTCGCCGTGTCCGGACGCCACCTGCTGTGGTCCCGCTTCACGGCGGTGGTGGAGGACGCACTCGACGCCATCGATGGCAATCGGCGAACGTTGGCCGATGTGCCCGAGCTCCGGCGCCTCGGAGAGTTCGCCGACGAGCAGGGACTCCTGTCCGGGCTGATGACGATGCGGCTCACCCCCTACATCGGATACGCAGACAACGGCCGCATCGAAAGTGTGCTCCTCGACCAGCCCGTCGCCCTGATGTTCGCCGATGGGGTGGACGAGAAAGGTCCGCACATGAGCGTGGTGCTCCTCTACGACTCCGCCGACAGCGCCGCCGACAACCTCGAACGCTTCGAGCTCCGAATCGCCGACACCGCTGCGACGACCGTCGCGGAGGAGACGTTCGTTCCGCTCGACGAGCCGCGGGAATACGAGATCGTGCAACTGGACGACATCGTCTACGCACGTGTCTACAAGACACGCGACAGCCTCCCGCCGCCCCTGACGATCGTCCGCCTCGGGTGAGGCGGCGGGAGCGTTGGCCGGGCGGACCCACGCCCTGACAAGCTCAGCGAGTGCGTCACGTGCCAGAGGGGACCCAGCTCACACGGGGCGAAGCCTGGACCATCGCCTTCACCTATTTCACGGTCGCGATCACGGTTTCGGTGGTGCACTCCACCGCGGGAACCGAACCGTGGGTGATCGTCGGTGCCACCTTGATCGTCAACTCGGCCACCGCGACCTTGGCGTTCGCAGCGGTCCAGGCGTCGGGCGGCACCGCGGTGGCCGGCGTGGCCTCGGGATGGCTCGTGTCGACCCGCTTCGGCGTGATGGCAGCCGCCCTCGGCCCACGGCTCTGGCCCCAGCGGTGGAAGAGAGCCCTCGCCGCATTCGGTGCGTTCGACCCCAACGTGGCGCTGGCGATGCGAGAAGAGGACGACTCCGACGCGACGCGTGTGTACGTCGCGATGTCGCTGTGGCTCGTGCTGCCCTGGTGGGTCGGGGCCATCGTCGGCGTGATCCTGGGCGAACAGCTCGGCGATCCCCAAGCGCTCGGCCTCGACTCGATGTTCCCCACCCTCTTCGTCGCGATCATCTGGCCGCAGCTGACCAGCAAGACCGCTGTTTCGATCACCCTCACCGGCATCGTGATCGCGCTGGCGCTCGTCGAACCGACACCTGGCGGAGTACCCGTCCTCCTCGCTGCGGTCGCCGCGCTCCTGGCGTTGATCGAACCGCGGCGGGCGACGTCGGACGAGGAGCCCCACGGATGCTGACGTGGGGAGTTGTGTTCGCCATCGCGCTCGGGGTGTACGGCCAGAGAGCACTGGGCATGGCGGTCGTCGATCCCGATCGATTGACGGACCGCTGGCGCAGCGTGTTGGGGTTCATGCCGCTCGCCATCCTCAGCGCCGTCGCCGCACTGCAGACGTTCAGCCGGGGCGGCGAGCTCACCGCCGACGCGCGCGTCTTCGGAGTCGGCGCAGCGATCGTGTGTGCGTCGCGGCGCATGCCGATGTTCGTCACCGTGCTCGTCGGCGCCGCGGCCACCGCGGCGGCCAGGGCTCTGGCCTGACTACCGTTGCCGCAGCCGACCGCTGGAGGGTTCCGTGAGCGAGGTCAGACAACCGCACCTTCTCGATGCCGGGCCGCCGCCTCGGCTGCGCGGGCACTCGTGCCCCACCTGCGGCCGGACGTTCTTTCCACCGGATCCGTTCGCGTGCGAGAAGTGCGGCACGCCTGCAGGTCAGCTCACCGGTGTGACGCTCACCGCAGCGGGACGCATCACGGCAGCCGCAACGGTCCATCGCCACCATCACCCCAGCCCCGAGACGCCCTTCACCGTTGCGACGATCGAGCTCGACGAGGGGCCGGTACTCAAGTCGGTCGTGATCGGTGCCAGCGACGCCGACGTGGGAGCGCGGGTACGAGGGGTGCTCGTGCCCTCCGCGGTCGATGAAGCAACCGTGGACCTTCGCTTCGAGTTGGAGCAACGATGACCCGCAATCTGCTCGCCGACCGCCCGACCTACGTCGTGGGCATCGGACTCCACCGCTACCAGCGCAGGTCCGATGTGTCATACGTCGAGCTCGGTCTCACCGCTGTTGGCGAAGCCCTCACCGATGCCGGGGTCTCGTGGCCCGAGGTCGAGGTGGCCTACACCGGCACAGCGCAGCTCGGTATGGGGTCGTCCCGAGTGATGCTGAGCCGCCTCGGAGCGACCGGCATTCCCATGAGCCAGGTGGAGAACGCATCCGCGTCGGGATCTTCTGCCGTGGCCCTCGCGTGTCTCGATGTGGCCTCGGGGCGCTCCGACGTTGCGCTCGCCCTCGGGGTCGACAAGCCGGCGCCGTTGTCGCCTGCGCCAGGACGCGCCGGCATCGACAACCTCGAAGCCGGAACCGTCGTCCCGTTCACCCATTTCGCGCTCCTCGCATCGGAGTACATGAACGGCCACGGCTTGCAGGACATCGACATCGCACGGGTGGCGTGGAAGAACCATCGCAACGGCGCGGCCAACCCGTATGCACAGCGCCAGAAGGAGCGGTCGCTCGACGAGATCCTCGCCGACCCGATCTCGGGATCGCTGACCCGCTTGCAGTGCTGCCCGGTGGGTGAGGGCGCCGCGGCGGTGATCGTGGTGTCGGAGGACGGAATCGAACGGCTCGGGCTCGATCGCTCGCGTGCGGTGCGCGTTCGCTCGTCGGTCACACGCACCGAGGGCGTCTATGACCCCGGGGTGGGGATCGACGCCGCATTGACCGCCGAGACCGGCGCCCTCGCCTTCGACCAAGCAGGGGTCGCACCCACCGATCTCGATGTGCTCGAGGTTCACGACGCCTTCTCCATCGAGGAACTGCTGTACACCGAAGCGTTGGGGCTGTGCGGCGAGGGAGAGGCCGCCTCACTCATTGCGTCTGGCCATTTCGACATCGGCGGAACGTGTGCGGTGAGCCCCTCGGGGGGCCTGCTGTCCATGGGCCACCCGATCGGGCCGACGGGCACCGGTCAGGTGTGCGAGGTCACCCGACAGCTACGCGGCGAAGCGGGCGTTCGCCAACAGCCCGACGCCCGCCTCGGCGTCGCCCACATGGTCGGAGTCGGCGCCGTGTGCGTGATGCACGTCCTCGAGTCCCCGAATTAGGTTCCAGGAGCGCTCCTGGAACCTAACCCTAAATAGCCCTAAATGGGGAGCTACCAGTTGGTGGCGATGTACTGGGTCTCGGTGAACTCGAGGATGCCCTCGTGGGCGCCTTCGCGACCGAGACCGCTCTGCTTCATGCCGCCGAAGGGGGCAGCTGGGTCGGAGACCGCGCCGCGGTTGAGGCCGATCATGCCCGCCTGGATGCGCTCGGACACCGCCAGGCCCTTCGCCAGATCCTGCGTGTATACGTATCCAGTGAGACCCATCTCGGTGTCGTTGGCCTGGTCGATCATGGCGTCGACGTCGGTGAAGGGAATCACGGGCGCGACAGGTCCGAAGATCTCCTCGTGTGCGATGTCTGCGCCCGGGGACACGTTGGTCAGCACGGTCGGCGCGTAGAAGAAGCCCGGTCCGTCGACCGGCGCGCCGCCGAGCACGGTTTCGGCGCCGCCTGCCACTGCTGAGGTCACCAACCGGTCGATCGACTCCACAGCCGCGGCGTCGATCATCGGGCCGCAGGTCACACCGTCGGCCATGCCGTCTCCGAGCTTCACCGCGCCCATGGCGGCCGCCAACTTGGAGGTGAACTCCTCGACCGCACCGGCTTCGACCAGGAACCGGTTGGCCGCTGTGCACGTCTCGGCGCTGTGGCGCATCTTGGCGACCATCGCTCCCTCGACCGCTGCGTCGAGATCCGCGTCGTCGAACACCACGAAGGGGGCGTTGCCGCCCAGCTCCATCGCGACCTTCAAGACCCGATCCGCAGCCCGGCGGAGCAGTACCCGACCCACCTCGGTCGAGCCGGTGAACGACACCATGCGAGTCGCGCGCTGCTCGACCGCTGCGTCAAAGACGGTGCTGGCTCTCCACGACGGCACCACGTTCACGAGACCAGCAGGCACGCCGGCCTCCGTGAGGAGCTCGGCGAGGCGCAGGGCGGTCAGCGGTGTGTACTTCGGCGGTTTGATCACCACGCCGTTTCCCGCGCCCAGGGCGGGAGCGACCTTGCGGGTGATCATCGCAGCGGGGAAGTTCCACGGCGTCACCATCACCACGACACCGACCGGAGGGTGATGCACGATCATGCGGTTCGCGCCGGTGGGCGACCAACCGATCGTTCCCTCGATGCGTACGGTCTCCTCGGCGTTCCAGCGGAAGAACTCGGCCGCATATGCCACTTCGCCTGCGGCGTCTGCGAGCGGCTTGCCGTGCTCGCGGACGATGAGCTCGGCAAGCTCGTCGGAATGATCGAGCATCGTGGTCCAGCAGTTGCGGAGGATCTCGCTGCGCACCCGAGGCGGCTCGGCGGCCCAGTCCAGCTGCGCCGCAGCTGCGGACTCCACAGCCGCGACCGCGTCGGCAGCTGTCCCCGACGCGACCCGGGCGACCTCTTCTCCGTTGGCGGGGTTGGTGACGGTGAAGTCCTCACCGTCACCGCCGTCGCGCCACTGACCGCCGATGAACAGCCGAGTCTGCATCGATAGCCCTCCTGATCAGGTGTTTCGCGGGAAACCGAGGTCGACGCTGCTCGTCGAGGGGTCGGGCCATCGAGCCGTCACGACCTTCGAGCGCGTGAAGAAGCGCACGCCCTCGGGCCCGTACATGTGCGTGTCGCCGAAGAGGGAGGCCTTCCAGCCGCCGAACGAGTGATAGGCCACCGGCACGGGAATCGGGACGTTGAGGCCGACCATTCCCACCTGCACGTCGTACTGGAACCGCTGGGCCGCACCGCCGTCGCGCGTGAAGATCGCGGTGCCATTGCCGTACGGATTCTCGTTGATCAGCTCGAGACCCTCGTCGAAGGTGTCGACCCGAACCACGCTGAGAACCGGGCCGAAGATCTCGTCCTGGTAGCACTCCATCGTGGGGCTGACCGAATCGAGCAGCGTGGGACCGTAGAAGAACCCCTCGGCCGGCAGCTCTGCTTTGCCACCGTCGACGACCGCAACCGCGCCATCGGACTGGGCTCGTTCGACGTACCCGGCGACGCGATCGCGATGCTCCGCTGTGATCAGAGGTCCCATCTCGGCACCCGGATCGTCACCGGCCCCGATCTTCACATCCGGGATGCGCTGGGAGATCGCCTCGATCAGCGGATCCGCCACATCACCGACCGCGACGAGGGCCGAGATGGCCATGCACCGCTCCCCTGCCGATCCGTACGCCGCGCTGACGGCGGCATCGGCCGCCATGTCGACGTCGGCGTCCGGCAGCACGAGCATGTGGTTCTTCGCGCCGCCGAGAGCCTGCACCCGCTTGCCGTTGGCGGTGGCGGTCTCGTATACGTAGCGCGCGATCGGCGTCGATCCGACGAAGCTGATCGCGTCGACCTCGTGGTGGTGGAGCAGGGCGTCGACCGCCACCTTGTCGCCGTGCAGGACGTTGAACACGCCATCGGGAAGGCCGGCCTCGGTGAGCCACTGGCCGATCAGCATCGCAGCCGACGGGTCGCGTTCGGAGGGCTTGCAGATGAAGGTGTTGCCGCACGCGATGGCCGTGGCGAACATCCACGACGGCACCATGGCGGGGAAGTTGAACGGCGTGATGCCGGCCACGACACCAACGGGTTGGCGGACGGTGTACACGTCGACTCCGCCCGAGGCCTGCTCGTTGATCTCGCCCTTGAGGTGTTGGCTGATACCGCAGGCGAACTCGACGTTCTCGAGGCCACGCGCCACCTCACCGGCCGCATCTGACACGACCTTTCCGTGCTCGCTGCTCACCACCCGGGCCAACTCGTCGCGACGGGCCGACAGGATCTCACGGAAGTCGAACATCACCTGCGTGCGAGCGGTGAGGCTCGAGCGACGCCATTCGGCGAACGCCCGCCGCGACGAGGCGACGACCTGATCGACCTCCTCGACGCTGGCGAGACCGACCTCGGCCTGGACCTCGCCCGTGGCCGGATTGAACACCGGCGAAGTGCGGCCGCTCGTACCGGCACGCTCACCGCCGTCGACGTAATGATGGATCTGTCTCACGCCGCAGAATCTAGGTGCTGGGGAGCACTCCTCGGTCAGCCCGAGACAAATGGCTCGCACCTCGCGGCAGCGCTCCCTACCGTCGCCGCCATGGACGCTGAGAGCTGGCCGCTGTTCGGACTGCGCGTGACCACGCCGCGGGTCCAACTCCGGTTGCCGACAGACGACGAGATCCCCGGAGTGATCGACGCGGCGCTCGCCGGCATCCACAACGACGATCCGCATCCCTTCGTGGTGCCGTGGACACTCGGCACCGAGGAGGAGATACGGCTCGGGGTGCCGCAGTTCCACTGGCGCAGTCGAGCCGAGCTGACGCCGAACAACTTCAGCCTGCCGTTCGGCGTCTTCGTGGACGGACGGGTCGTGGGAACCCAGGGGATCGAGGCCACCGACTTCGGAACACTAAGGACGGTCGAGACCGGTTCGTGGTTGACGCGTGAGTTCCAGGGCCAGGGGCTCGGCAACGAGATGCGCGCCGCGGTCCTCCACTTCGTGTTCGACGCGTTGGAGGCCGAGGTCGCCACCAGCTCGGCACGCATCACCAACATCCGCTCGCTCGCTGTGTCGCGGCGCATGGGCTATCGGGAGAACGGCACCAAGCGAACCCAGTTCGCAGACGGAACGGTCGCCGAGGAGGTGCTGCTCCGACTCGATCGAGCTGACTGGGAACCGCAGCGGCGCGACGACGTCGTGATCGACGGATTCGACGCCTGCCGGCGACTCTTCGCTCTCGACTGAGCGACCGAACGGTCGACCGGACACGACGAGAAACCTCGCCAAAACTGTTGGATCCGGGCGCCCCCACGACTCCTTTCACCGTCGACGGTCGAGAGGACGAGCGGATGGGAGCACCGGATGGGACGGAGCGCGACACCGACATGCAGAGCGACACACAGCTCGTCGAACGGCTCGCCAGCGGTGACACCAGCGCGCTCGGGGACCTGTTTCGCATATACGGCGATCGCCTCCACGACTACTGCTGGTCCGTCATGGGTTCGCCCCACGACGCGGCGGACGCCGTGCAGGACACCTTCTTGCTCGCCGCCGAGAGAATCGGTCAGCTCCGCGATCCAAACAAGCTCCGGCCCTGGCTCTATGCCATCGCCCGCAACGAATGCCTCAGGCGCGTGAGGGATCGATCGACACCGGTCGACCGTTTCGACGAGCTCACCTCCGACGAGGACCTCGCAGAGGGCGTCCAACAGGACGAGCTCGCCGAGCTGGTCCGGAGCGCTGCTGCGGGGCTCGACCCACGAGATCGGGCGGTCCTGGACCTCCAGCTTCGCCACGGACTGGAGGGCGGCGACCTGGCCGACGCGCTCGGAGTGAAGACCTCCCACGCGTACGTTCTCGTCGGTCGCGTCCGCGACAGGGTGGAGCGCAGCCTCGTCGCGCTGCTGGTGGCCCGCCGGGGGCGGCGGAACTGCGAGGAGCTGGCAGCGCTGCTCCGCAACTGGGACGGCGGGCTCACCCCGCTGCTACGCAAGCGGGTGGCTCGTCACGTCGACGACTGCGACATCTGTGAGCGAACCAGGGCGATGGTCGCGAGCCCCATCGCCCTTCTCGCCGCAGTACCGCTCATGCCGGCGCCCGCCGAGCTCCACACGCGCCTCACGAGTCACAGCACGCCCGTCGCGCCGTCCGAAGCCGCGTCGTCTGCGTTGTCGCACGATTCCTCGGGGTTCCCCCGTGCCGCCGCGGGCACGCGGGGTGCGGGGTGGATTGCGCGTGTCGCGGGTGCCGCTGCCCTCGTCGTGGCAGGTGTCGTGCTCGCTGTTGGCCTGTGGCCGGACCGCGACCGCGGCGGCGGCCGAACCGAGGCGGTCGGGGCCCCGACCAGCGTGGAGCTGTCGTCGCCTCCCTCCTCCACACCTCCCCCGACAGCGCCCTCGACCTCAGTGGCCGCGCCGTCGTCGACAGCACTCCCACCCCCGCCGGCCACTACTGCGTCAACGGCCACCGTCCCCAGCGAGGTCTCGCGGCCGACCACCTCGAACGGCCCGGTCATAGGTGCCGGGGGCGAGCCGTCGAGCACGACGACGACATCGGTCGGCCCGTCGCGGATTCCCGACGATCAAGACGGCGAGACGCTCATCCAGCTACCACCACCGAGTCTCCCGATCGTTCGCTTCGATCTCATCGCCCCCGAGATCGACGACATCGACGTGTCGACCAGCACGGTCGTGGCGGCCGACGGTCCCAACTGCGCTCCGACGACCGCCGTGGTTTCGGCGACGGTGACCGACGTCGGCTCCGGCGTCGACCGGGTGGAGGCCCTGGTCACGGTCGGACGGTCGCGCTCGGTCGTCGAACTCGAACCGGTCGACGATCCCACCGACGGAGACGACCCGACGATCGCCGACGACCTCTTCGACGGGGCGATCGGTCCGTTCGCGGCGGGACTCGTGACGAGCGGGAGTGCAGGGGTCGTCGTGGAGCTTCTCGCCGTCGACGGTGCAGGCAATGAGACTCGCTCACGTCTGGTTCTGAAGCTCGTTTCCTGCTGATCGCGAAACTTCTTCGCGAAAAGTGTTGGGTTCTGACGCGCCCGTTCGTCCTACCGGTGTCCACGCACCACGAGGAACGAGACAATGAACCCCAACATCTACCGCAACACCATCGTCGGCCTGACCGCAGCGGCCGTGACGCTGACGGCCGTCGTCGTCGGCGTCAGGGCAACGACGCCCGACCCGGCATCTGCCGAGCCGACAGATTCGTCGCTCGTGCTGACGGACGGCACGATCGTCGACGATGCGGCGGACCCGCACGGCGTTCGGATCGTGATCGCCGAAGACACGTCCGCCAACCTGAACCCTGAGTCCGGTTCCGAAGGGTCGTCCGACGGCCACGGCGCAGCTGACGACGGCACTTCGACCGAGTCGGC
>CAZVUM010000015.1:35921-40305 GCA_964629575.1 uncultured Acidimicrobiales bacterium
ACCGACGATGCTGAGGGCACCGACGATGCAGACGACGGTGACGCAGAGGTGCCGGAGTTCGAGGTCGACCTCAGCTGGATCGAGGACTGGCTGGCCGAGAACGGTCCGGTGGTCGACATCGACGAACTGATCATCGAGATCCCCGGCTTCTGCGATCTCTACCCCGAGCTGTGCGACCCGGACTTCTGGGTGGACCTCGGCGAAGGTCCCTTCGAGCTTCCGATCCCACCCCAGCCGCCCACCGGCCCGTGCGGCGAGGTCATCTGCACGCTGCGCATCCCGGCGATGACGATCCCCCAGACCCGCTTCTGACCCCCAATTGGTGCCTGGCACTTCGTGTTACGAACCGTAACGCGAAGTGCCAGGCACCTTTCCGCGTCCGGGGTCGATGTCCCACCGCGCCAATAGGTTGCGGCCATGCCACGAGCACCTCGCATCGATTTTCCGGGAGCTTGGCATCATGTGGTCAACCGCGGCGCGGCACGTCGAACGGTCTTCCGTGACGCCGCTGACCACGATGCCTTTCTCCAACTTCTGGCTGCCCAACCACTCGAGATTCACGCCTACGCCCTCATGGGCAACCACTACCACCTCCTGGTGCGCTCGATAGCGGGCGAGCTCTCGTGGGCGATGCGATCGGTCGACGGCGACTATTCCAAACAGCACAACCGGCGGTACGACAAGGACGGGCCGCTCTGGAAGGGGCGCTTTCACTCGACCGTCATCGACGCAGGGGCGTATTTTCTGGCCGTCAGTCGCTACGTGCACCGCAATCCGGTCGCAGCCGGCATGGTCCACAAACCGCAGGATTTTCCGTGGTCGAGCTATCGGGCGTTCATCGGCATGGAGCCGGCGCCCGACTGGCTGCACCTCGAGCACACGCTCGAGACGGCGACGGGAATCGCGGCCTACCGCACGTTTGTCGAGGGACCCGGGTACGACACCGTGTCGCGCGCTCTCGACCGGCGGCGACCTCCGACGGTCATCGGGGACGTCAGCCAGCCCCAGCCGACCGCGTAGCCCAGCTTCGCGACGCCCCGCAGCTCAGTCGTGCCCTCGAGAGGTGCCTGGCACTTAATGTGACGTTTCGTAACACGAAGTGCCAGGCACCTTTTTGCAGGTCAGGTGACCTCGGTGGGGACCGCGGGGTAGGTCTCCCAGACGCCGGAGTTCACGATCTCCACGAGACGGCGGAACGCGGTGTGGATCTCGACGTGGGTCGTGTATTGCGGAGCAAAGCCCAAGCGGAGGTGTCGCGGTGCCCGGAAGTCCGGCAAGACCCTTCCCTCCTCGATCAGCGCCTGGGTGATCTGCCACGCGTTGTCGTGCCCCACCGACACATGGCTCCCCCGGCGCATCGGGTCCCGCGGTGATGCGAAGTCGAACCCCAGCGGGGCCAGCAGCTGGTCGAAGAGCCGCTCGGCCCACCCGACGAGCGACACCGACGTGGCCCCAAGCCGCCTGCTGCCGGCCTGGGCAGCGAGCTCGGCACCGGCCTTGGCTCCCACCAGCGACAGCACCGGCATCGTCCCGATGTGAAAGCGCCGCATGCCATCGGTCTGGCGAAACTCGAGGTCGAAGGCGAAGGGATCGTCGTGGGCGAACCAGCCGTGGACGGGGCTGTCGAGCACCGCCTGCAGATCCGACCGAACGTAGACGAACGCCGGCGAGCCCGGACCGCCGTTGAGGTACTTGTACGTGCACCCGACGGCAAGATCCGCGGCGGCAGCGGCGAGACCCTGGTCGATGGCACCCGCCGAGTGGCTGAGGTCCCACAGCACCAACGCGCCCACCTCATGAGCAGCCGCCGTGAGCGCAGCGATATCGTATGTGTAGCCCGACTTGAACGTCGTGGCCGACAACGACAACAGCGCGGTGTCCTCATCGAGAGCAGCGACGAGCGCATCGACCGGACCGTTGACGCCGTCGGATCGAACGATCTCGACCGCCCGCTGCCCCTCGGCATGATGGGCCGCCGACTCCAGGACGTAGACATCGCTCGGAAAGTTGAGATCGTCCGTGACGACCCTCGAGCGCCCCGGCCGCGCCGCGAGGGCGGCGATCGCCAGCTTGTAGAGGTTCACGGTGGTCGAATCCGAAACGATCACCTCGCCGGACCGTGCTCCGATCACCGGTGCGATGGCATCCCCCACCTCGAGCTGGAGGTCCCACCATCCCTCGTTCCACGACCGAATGAGCCGTCGACCCCATTGATCCTCCACGGCGTTGGCGACGGCCTCGACCGCCGCGACAGGAAGCCGCCCGAGCGAATTGCCGTCGAGGTAGATCAGCTCGGGATCATCGATCCGAAAGCGCTCGCGCCAGCCGGCCAACTCGGACGCGTCGTCGAGCGCCTGAGCCTCGGCGAAAAGCGGATCATCGGAGAACGGTCCCAACTCCACGGGCGCACTGTAGAGCCAGGCGTCGGTAGATTCGGCGGGCGTGTATGGAGTGACATCGAGCATCGCTCGCCTTCGACGGGTCGCGATGCGGCGGCCGGGTGCCATCCTCGAAGCCGATCCCGAGGTGTGGCACTACGCCAAGGCACCCGACCCGGCAGCGCTTCTCGATCAGTACGCGGGATTCGTGACCCTGGTCGAGCAGCATGGCGCCGCGATCGACTGGCTTCCGGATGATCCGGACCAGTTGGCGGATTCGGTCTTCACCTACGACCCGAGCTTCGTGACCGGCGCCGGCGCGGTGGTGCTGCGCCCGGGCAAGCCCCTTCGGTCCGCCGAGGCCAGACTGCACGCCATCTTCTACGAGGCGATCGGCGTTCCCATCCTCGGGACCATCGAACCGCCGGGTCTGATCGAGGGCGGTGACTGCTTCTTCGTCGATGCGAACACCCTCGCCGTCGGCCGTGGCTTCAGGACGAATCAAGCGGGCATCGACCAGCTCGAGGCAGTCGTGGCACCGGAGGGAATCGACCTTCTGGTGTACGACCTGCCGTATTTCCTCGGACCGGACGCCTGCCTGCATCTGCTCTCGCTCATCAGCCCGCTCGACGACGATCTGGCCCTGATCCACGCACCCCTCATGCCCACGGCGCTCTACGAAGCGCTCGTCGACCGCGGCTACACGCTGCTCCATGCTCCGCCCGACGAATTCGATCGAAGCGCGGGCCTCAACCTCAACGTCTTGGCGACGGCCCCACGACGCTGCATCGCGATCGAAGGATTCGCTGAAACGCTCGCCCTCATGCGCGATGCCGGCTGCGAGGTGGACACGTTCGTCGCAGACGAGCTGTGTATCCCGTGCGAGGGCGGCCCGACCTGCCTCACCCGTCCGCTGCTACGAGGGTGAACGCCGGCGCTGCCGGCAGCGTCACTTCCAGCAGCTGCAGATCCGAAGACGGTCGCGCCCACGAGTGATCGAGACCGCTCGGCACCGCCACGCTGTCGCCTCCGACAAGGGACTCGGTGCGATGCTCGACCGCCAGATCGATCGACCCATCGAGCACGAAGTAGAAAGCGAACTCCCCGTCGTGCGTCACGCGCGCGACGTCGGCCGAACCCGCTGCACCGGGACGAATCGTGCGTACCCCGGCGAGACCGTCGGTGGCCTCGGCCACCTCCGTCTGGCGCACCTCGTAGCCCGCGACGCGCCACGGCTCCCACATCGCCTCCGCAGCGATGTCTCGCACGAACCGCTGACCGCCGTAGTCGCGGTCGGGCAGAACCCGACCTGTCGGAAGCTCGATGTCGTGATCGGCGAAGGTGTCGTGCTCAGCCGGGCAGCCGATCTCCACCACCTCGAGCCCCGCGGACGACTCGAGCACGCGGTGGCGGATCTCGGGCGGCTGGATCACACAGTCCCCCGGATTCATCACGAAGGACTCGCCCTGGTCCTCGTACACAACCCGGACCCAACCTCTACGCACGTAGATCAGCTGGAACCGAATCCGATGGAAATGGGCGTAGTCGGGAACCTCGCCACCCTCCGCGATGCGAATGTGCGACGCGATGAACCGCCCCCCGAGCCGACTCGGGATCAAGTCGCGGTACCCCATGCCGGCCCGCCCGGCCCCGAAACCCTCGGCCTCCGCCAACCGGCTCACGACGAGCGATTCGTCCAACTCCGGAAGCGAGAAGCGCCGCGAGCGTTCGACGACATCAACACGAGTGCCGTTGGGGGCGACGAGCACCCCGGGCCGCAGATCGATGGTCGCATCGAGCTCGAGCGCGACAGACGAACCATCGGCATCGACCGAACGCACCAACCGCAACGCCAGACCGCCACCGGACAGGTCCACCTCCCGCGGCGAGTCCGCAGGTGAGATGCGCTCGATGCGCATTCCCACCGTCGAGGTGAAGAACGCGAGCGTCTCCTCGAGATCCACACACGGCACCAGAACCCGGCCGACCATGCCCCCGGCTTACTC
>CAZVUM010000015.1:40405-43330 GCA_964629575.1 uncultured Acidimicrobiales bacterium
GGATCCTCGAGGAGGCCGCGGCCGCTTCCCTCGTGCGCGTTGCGCCCCCGATCGAGCACATAGCCCCGATCGGCGATGGCGAGGCACCGGTGGGCGTTCTGCTCCACCATCACGATCGACACGCCGGTCGAGTTGATGTCCTTGATGGTCTCGAACACCTCAGCCTGAAACGCGGGAGACAAACCCGCAGAGGGCTCATCGAGAAGGAGCACCGACGGCTGCATCATCAACGCCCGGCCCATGGCCAGCATCTGACGCTCGCCGCCCGACAACAGCCCGGCGCGCTGAGACCGCCGCTCGGCGAGGCGAGGGAACAGCTCGGCGACCTTGTCGAAGCGACCCTCGATCTCATCGTCGTGGAGCTGGTAGCCGCCCATGCGCATGTTCTCGAAGATGGTGAGCGAGGGGAACACGTTCTCGGTCTGGGGCACGAACCCGACACCCCTGCTGACCAGCTCGTGAGCGGCCAGGTTGGTGATGTCCTCGCCGCGCAACCGCACCGAGCCCGAACGGACCGAGACGAGCCCGAACATCGCCTTCACCAGCGTCGACTTTCCAGCGCCGTTGGGGCCGATGATCCCCACCAATTCGCTGCCCGCGAGACGGAACTCCACGCCCGTGAGAATGTCGACGCCCGGGAGATAGCCGGCGACGACCTGGTCGGCCTGTAGGAGATCGACGTCACTCATCGGTCACCCCTCCTCACCGAATCCGGTACCCAGATAGGCGTCGATCACCGCGGGGTTCTGGGCCACTTGATCGGGAGTGCCTTCGGCGATCACTCTCCCCTCGGCCAACACAGCAATCCAGTCAGAGATCCCCATGATCACGTCCATGTCGTGTTCGATGAAGATCACGGTCATGCCGTCGTCGCGCAAGGCTTCGATGTGGGTGAGCAACGACTGCACGAGTGCCGGGTTGACGCCGGCCATGGGCTCGTCGAGCAGGATGATGTCCGGCTCGGTCATCAGCGAGCGAGCCATCTCCAGGAGCTTGCGCTGACCACCGGAGAGCGTCGCCGCGTACTCGTCGCGCATGTGGATGAGGTTGAAGCGTTCGAGCAGCCCGAGCGCTTGTTCCTCGATCACCTTCTCCTGGGCCCGCCAGGTCGACGGCACGAGCGCCTTGAAGAACGACTCGCCGGCCTGACTCGGGGCCGCGAGCATCATGTTCTCGAGGCAGGTCATCTTGGCGAGCGACTTGGTGAGCTGGAAGGTCCGCACCATGCCGGCGCGAGCGATCTGATACGGCTGCATCCCGCGAAGCGACCGGCCGTTGAGCGTCCAGGAGCCGGCGTCGGGCTGGTCGAAGGCCGACACCAGGTTGAACAGCGTGGTCTTTCCGGCACCGTTGGGGCCGATCAGCGCAGTGATCGTGCCGCGTTGGATCTCGAGGTGCGACACGTCGACGGCGGTCAGACCGCCGAAGGTCCGCTGGATCCCATCGATCACCAAGATCGGATCGGGCTTCGGGGCTCCGGGACGGGCATCGGCCTCGACATCGGCGAAGGCATCAGGCGGCATCGAGCAACGCCTCCTCCTTCTTGCCGAAGATCCCCTGGGGTCTCCAGATCATCAGCGCGGCCAAGGTCACTCCGAGCAGGACGAACCTGACGCTCGACACGTTGTTGGCGTCGAGGATCGAGTCCGGGATCCAGTCGCGTTCGACCATCTGGCGAAGGGCGCCCTCGATGAAGAACACGAAGAACCAGAACACGATGGCGCCGGCGATCGGCCCGCGGATCGACGCGGCGCCACCCAGAATGAGCACAGTCCAGATGAAGAACGTCGTCTGGGTACGGAACGACTCCGGATTGAAGAACGCCTGGTCCATCGCTCTCGCCATCCCTGCGAATGCGGCGATCACTCCGCCGACGACGAAGCTCTGGAGCTTGTAGGAGAAGGCGTTCTTGCCCACCGCCCGGGCCGCGTCTTCGTCTTCGCGGATCGCCCGCATCACCCTGCCCCACGGCGAGGACACCAACCGCCACACAAAAGCAGAGGCGAGCACCACGAGCGACCAGGTGACGGTGATCACCCACAGCTGACGATCGTTGAACGAGGTGCTGTCGAGGACGTCCCCGACCCACGGGATCGCGCCGAGCACATCCCCGAGGATCGCGACGTCGGTGAGCGCGTAGTCGCCGGTGTCGTACGGGTTCCAGTTGTAGAACGTCTCGACGATGTCCGGTTCGCCCGGGCGAGGAACACCGAACGGACCGCCGGTTTCTCCCAGCCAGAGCTCTGCATTCCAGATCACTGACGACAGGACCGTCACGACCAACGCAGCGACCAGCCCCACGACCCACTGCAGACTTCGGCCCTTCACCCGCGGCAGCACGTAGGTGAGCCCGCCCACCGATCCCACGACCAACAGCAAGATCAGCGCCATCGAGAAGAAGTTGTCCGACCGGAAAGCAACCCGCAAGACCTCGCCCGCAGCGATCGTGGTGATCGCGAGGAAGTCGCCGCGCAGCCGCAGAGTGGGCAGTCCGAGGAGCAGTGCGAGGGCAGCCGCGGCCAGGACCCCGACCAGGATGCCGAGAAGGAATGGGCCTCCGTTGGTGATCGTGATGCCCATGCCGTAGCTCCCCGCTGCGAGGAACGCGACGGGGCCGAAGTTGAGCAATCCCGTGTACCCGTAGTTGAGGTTGACCCCGATCGCCGCGAGCGCGAACACAGCACCCTGAACTCCGAGACCCGAACGCAAGGCGCCGGACATGATGCTCGAGGTGTCGAGGCCGGCGATACCGAGAAGCACCAACGCTGCAACAACCGCGGCCGATGCGTAGAAGGCCACGAGGATTCGTGTGTCGCGTTCGGGATCGAGCACGGTGTCACCAGGCTCGATACGATCGCTCATCGCACAACCCTCTTGTTGCTGACGCAACGGGCCTGGTGGCCACGCTCCATACGATCGCTCATC
>CAZVUM010000015.1:43430-74073 GCA_964629575.1 uncultured Acidimicrobiales bacterium
GGTGGCCACGCTCCATACGATCGCTCATCCGAACCGCTCCCTTTGACCCAGCACACCCTGGGGGCGCACGATCAAGATGATGATGAGCACGGTCAGCGCCACAAGGAACTTCAGGTCGTTGTCGAGCCACAGGGTGCTCATCTCGCTGGCGATACCGATCGCGAGTCCGCCGACCATGGCGCCATAGGCAGTGCCCAGCCCGCCGAGCGTCACGGCGGCGAAGATCAGCAGCAGCTGCCGTTCGCCCATCTGCCAGCTGACCTGCTGGGTGATCCCGAGCATGATTCCGCCGAGCGCAGCGAGAGCACTGCCGGCGATCCAGACCGCCAGAATCGTCCGCCTGACATCGATGCCCGACGACTCGGCGAGGTCACGGTTGTCTGCGACCGCACGCATGGCCGTGCCGAGCTTCGTGCGCTGAAGGAGCAGCCCGATCGTGACGAGCACCGTCAGCGCGAAAACGATGATGAAGTAGTCCTTCGGGGGCAACGACAGTGGGCCGACGTCGTAGTTGGTCTGGATGCGGAAGTCCCGGAAGAACTTTCGCTCGCTTCCGAAGTAGATAAGGAACAGATAGCGCAGTACGAACGCCAACCCGATCGAGACGACCATCATCGAGATCAGGCTCAGCCGTCGCCGACGTAACGGGCCAAAGAGCCCGTTCTCCAGGACGAGCCCGAGACCGGCTCCGAACACGACGCCGACCAGCGCCGCCACGATCAGGGGCAGGCTGGTGACGTCTTCGACCGTCCACGTCACGATTGCGCCGAACCCCACCATCTCGGCGTGCGCGAAGTTGACCAACCCCGTCACCCCGTAGATGAGCGACAGGCCCACAGCGGCCAGCGCGACCAGCGAACCGACTCGCACGCCGCTCGCAGCCCGATCGATGTAGCGCTCGAAGTCGCTGTCGATGCCGCTCGATGCGGGAGCTGCACCGTCGCCGCCGTCGCCTGCGATGTCACCCGTGAGAGCGAAGATCGCGGAGATCGGTCGGTCGACGACCTCGAGCTCGCGGGATGTCACATCCGGGTCGCGCAGCGAGACTCCGTCGGGCAACGACTCGACGTCGATACTGACGAGATAGGTGCCGGGCTCCTCGATGTCGATCGACCACTTGCCCTCGGCATCGGTGACGGCCTCGCCGATCACCGCGTCATCCTGCTCTACGGTGAAACGCACGCCCTCGATCACGGTTCGGCCCGCCCGCGCCGTACCTGAGATGGCGAGCTCGTCGGCGGTTCGCTCCTGGGCCAGAGCGACACCCGGCGCCGCGAGGAACGCCGCGAACGTGGCCGCCACGACCGTCAGGGCACCGATCCACGCACCAGCCCGCCGACGACCCCGGATGCGCTGTCGCGCCACCAGGCGGAGGACGGGCGATGGGCTCATGCGCAGATTCTGGCTCAGTCGTACCTCGGCGACGAAAACGCAACCGGCCCGGTCGGCGAGCACACGCTCGCCGGCCGGGCCGGCAATGAGTCAGCGAAGACCCGTCAGATCAGAAGGAGACCTGCTCGAGAACCTGCTGGACGCCATCGGCGTCATACTCGTAGATGTCGTAGGACGCGACACCCGGCTCACCCACATCGAGGAAGTCGAGCGGCCCGGAGGCGCCGTCGTAGTCGATGTCGGCACCGTCTGCGATGAGAGCGGCGCAGTCGGCGTAGGTGTTGCACTTCTCGCCGCCACGGGTGACGTCGGGAAGGATCGGCGCCCAATCAGCGGCATCGCCGCTGCCGGCCTGCAGAGCTGCGAGGCCGAAGATGATCGCGCAGTCGTAGCTGTGAGCGGCGAAGATCGCCGGGGTGTCCTCACCCGCAGCCTCACGGAAGGCGTCCGGGAAGAAGGCAGCGCCAGAAGCCGGAGCGGCGGAGGGCTGGGTGCCCTTGATGCCCGCTGCGATGCCCGGGTTGTCCTCGTCGATGAGAGCGCCGAGCTGCTCGGTTGCCATGCCGTCGGTGATGTAGATCTGGATATCGGCAGGACCGATGCCGGCGGCCACCATGTCGATCAGCACCTGCACGCCCTCCTCGAAGGCGATCAGGACGATGGCGTCCGGGCCGCTTGCGACGACGTCGGCGACGACGTCATCGAAGGACTCTGCCTCGGGAGCGAACGGGGTGTCGTACACCACCGTGCCACCGGCGGCTTCGAACGCAGGGGCGAACTCGGCGTTGAAGCCCGTGCCGTACTCGTCGGCGCGGGTCACGAGGGCCACATTGGCGAAGCCGTCGTCGAGCACGACGTTGGCCAGCGTGGGGGCCTGCAGATCGTCCGACGGTGCGGTGCGGAAGTAGAAGCCGTCATCACCCGAGGTGCCGAGACCGGCAAGGGTGTTCGAGGGCGAGCACTGTCCGACCTGAGCGCCGGTGATCTTGTCGATGACCGACGAGCTGGTACCGGAGCTGGCCGCACCGACGATCGCCTGCACGCCGTCGGCGAGGTGGCTGTCGACGGTCGCGTTGGCGACGTCGGGATCGGTGGCGGAGTCGCCAGGCACCACGGTGATGTTGGCGCCTGCCGCGTTCATGTCGGCGACAGCGAGCTCGACAGCGGGGATCATGCCCGCGCCGAGGAAGGCCAGGGGCCCGGTCTCGGGCAGCAGGAGGCCCAGCTTGAGCTCCGGAGCCGAATGCTCTTCCATCATTTCGTCGTCGGCCATGTCGTCTTCAGCCATGGCGTCGTCGTCGGCCATGGCGTCATCATCAGCCATCGCGTCGTCGTCGGCCGTGGCGTCATCATCAGCCATCGCGTCGTCGTCGGCCGTGGCGTCATCGTCGGCCGGGGCCACGGTGGCGTCGGCGCCCTCATCACCAGTGCTGGTGTCGTCGCTGTCACCACATGCGGCAGCGATAAGTGCCAGACCGGCGAGGAGCGCGAGGACGCGCATCCATCGGGATTGCTTCATCAGCTTTGAACCCTCCATCGAGATTGGGGAGAGGGACGACTTCCGTCGAGGCGACGGTCACTCGTCCCAGGGACCATTCGGTGGTCCCATCAGGGGTTGACGGAAAAGCATACGACCTGTGCAGGGCCTCGGCGACATCACCCCTACGCTCGCCGTCAATGACACGCGATCGACATCTCCGTCGCTGGGGGTCGTCCCGTAGGCCATCTCGCCCGTCGCGGTACTCAGCAGCCGCGCTGGCCTGGAAGGGACTGAAGGGCGGGGAGTGGCCGCGTGCGTGGCGCGATCACGATCTCCGATCGTCCTACGACGTGGTCATCATCGGTGGCGGAGTGCACGGCCTGGCCTGCGCGTACTACCTGGTGGCCAATCACGGCATCACCAACGTCGCCGTCCTCGACAAGGCCTACATCGGCTCGGGCGGATCGGGACGCAACACGGCGATCGTGCGATCCAACTACCTCACGCCTGAGGGCGTGGCTTTCTACGACCGATCGCTCGAGCTGTATGGCTCGATGGCCACCGATCTCAACATCAATGTCATGTTCAGCGAGCGCGGCCACATGACTCTCGCCCACACCGACTCCGCGCTTCGCACGATGCATTGGCGAGCCGAGGTCAACAAGCTCCAGGGCATCGACAGCTCGGTCATCGACCCCCGGCAGGTCAAAGAGGAAGCGCCGAGCCTCGACGTGTCCGCGAACACCCGCTACCCGATCCTCGGCGCCCTCTACCACCCGCCAGGCGGCATCATCCGCCACGACGCCGTCGTGTGGGGGTACGCCCGCTGCGCGGATCACCTCGGTGTTCACATCCACCAACAGACAGAGGTATTGGACATCCTCGTCGAGGGAGGAGAGGGCACCGACAGCAGCGGCACAGGGCGAGGTGGCAAAGGACGAGGCGGCAAGGTGACAGGCGTCCGCACGTCCCGCGGCGACATCTCGGCCCCGATCGTCGTGAACTGCACCGCCGGCTGGGCGTCGATCATCGCCGACATGGCGGGCGTCAAGCTCCCGATCCACACTCGCCCGCTTCAGGCCGCGGTGACCGAACCGGTGAAGGTTTTCCTCCCCACTGTCGTCGTGTCCGGCTCGCTGCACGTGTACATCAGCCAGACCGATCGCGGTGAGCTCGTGTTCGGCGCGGCCGTCGACCCGTTCAACACCTACGACCTCCGCGGGTCCCTCGACTTCACCGAAGAACTCGCCGGGCATGTCCTCGAGCTGATGCCCGGATTGTCGCGGATGCGGCTTCTCCGTCAGTGGGCGGGGCTCTGCGACATGACACCCGACTACTCGCCGGTGATGGGCTTCACCCCGGTTGAGGGATTCCTGTGCGACGTCGGGTGGGGAACCTACGGTTTCAAGGCGGGCCCGGTGTCCGGCGAGCAGATGGCCCAAGCGGTGGCTACCGGGCAGACACCCGAGCTGATCTCGGCCTTTGGTCTCGAGCGATTCGAAGCCGACGCGTTAGTGGGCGAAAAGGGTGCGGCGGCGGTGGGCCACTGATGCTGCTCGTCCCCTGTCCCAACTGCGGCCCTCGCAACGCGTCGGACCTCCGGTATGTCGGCGAAGCCTCGACGCGCCCCGATCCCAACGCCACGTCCCGAGAGGAGTGGCGCGACTACCTCTACCTCGAGGACAACACCGCAGGGTGGCTGCGGGAGACCTGGTACTGCCGCACCGGGTGTCGGCGCTACTTCAGCACCGAGCGCAACACGCTGACCAACACGTTCCGAGACGAGCTGCTCCCCGGCCGTCGAACTGCGGACGGTTCGCCGTGACTCGACGGCTGCCACCCCAGCCCCACGAGGTGATCGACCGATCGAGTCACGTCCGGTTCAGGTGGAACGGACGCCAACACAGCGGCTTCGCGGGAGACACGATCGCATCGGCGCTCGCCGCCGAAGGTGTCGCTGTCTTCAGCCGGTCGATGAAGTACCACCGGCCCCGCGGGATTCTCACCGCGGACTCGTGGGATCCCAACCTGATGCTGCAGGTCGGCGACGATCCCAACGTCCGCGCGGGCCACCGCCTCGTCGAGGACGGCATGGAGGTCTCCGCGCAGAACGTGTGGCCGAGCCTCGAGTGCGACGTCAAGGCCATCAATGGGCGGTTCGCGCGCTTCCTCTCCGCCGGCTTCTACTACAAGACCTTCATCCGCCCGCAGCGGTTGTGGCCCCTGTACGAGAAGGTGTTGGCCCGATTCGCCCCCGGAGGGGTCGTCGATCTCGACACGCCGCACGGCTATCACGACAAGCGGTACACCCATCCCGATGTCGTCGTGGCCGGCGGCGGACCGGCGGGAATGTCAGCCGCTCTCGCGGCAGCCGAGGTGGGCGCGACTGTTCTCCTCGTCGAGCACGAGCACCAACTCGGAGGACACCTTCGCTGGGGTGGTCCCGACGAGCAGGCACTCCTCGCCGAGCTGCGCAGCCGGGTCGAAGCGTCGGACATCGAGGTTCTCACCGACTCGACCGTCACAGGGCGGTACGAGGACAACTGGTTGGGCATCGTCCAGCGCAGCCATCCGGTCGCTGTCGAGCGGCTGATCAAGGCGCGCGCGAAGAGCCTCGTCGTCGCGCCCGGCCTCATCGAGAGGCCCTATGTGTTCGAGGGAAACGACACTCCTGGGGTGATGCTGTCCGGAGCGGTTCGACGGCTCATCAATCTTCACGCCGTCGCACCGGGAACGACGGCTGTCGTGTTTGCCGCCAACGACTCGGGCGACGCGGCTGCGCGCGACCTCGAAGGCGTCGGCATCGAGGTCGCCGATGTGATCGACGCCCGCGGCGGAGGCCAGCTCGTTCGGGCGCGAGGCAAGAAGCGGCTCCAGCAGGTCGAGACCGGTGGCGGCATAGCGATCGATGCCGACCTTCTCGTGACGGCCGTGGGGTGGACCGCGCCGACCTCTCTTCTCAACATGGCCGGCGACCGTCCCGTCTACGACCCAACGGCCGCACGGTTCTTCAGTTCACGCCTTCCCGACAACGTCCTCGCGACGGGCGGCATCGCCGGGGACGGAAGCCTCGACGAGATGTGCGGGCACGGCGAGGCCACCGGACGACTGGCGGCTGCCCGAGCCCTGTCTGTTCGACATGCGCTGCAGGCGTCGACCGCACGGGCGCGGGAGGTCGGCGAGGCACCGGCCTTCCCCGCCGATGACCGAGCTCCGTTGCAAAGGAACGAGCATCCAGCTCTGTTCCGCTCGTCCACGCACGGCATCGTCGACTTCTCCGAGGACGTCAGCTCGAAGGATCTGCTGTCCGCAGCGAAGGAGGGCTACGACTCCGTCGAGCTTCTCAAGCGCTACACCACTGCGACAATGGGTCCTGCGCAGGGCAAGCTCGAGACGGTCAACACGGTGGCGGTGCTCGCCGAACACCGAGACCAATCCATCGAAGAGGTCGGTACGACCACGTGGCGACCGCCCTACACCCCGATCACCCTGGGTGCGCTGGCCGGGCGGGTCTTCGAACCGACGCGGGTGTCGTCGATCCATCCATGGCACGAAGCGAACGGCATGGCGCCGATCCTCGCCGGGCAGTGGATTCGTCCCGACCACTACGGCAACCCCCCGCAGGAAGTCCGCAACGTCCGGGAGAACGTCGGCATCATCGACGTCACGCCCCTCGGGAAGCTCGACCTTCGTGGGCCCGACGTTCCGCAACTCCTCAACCTGCTCTACACCAACAAGTGGTCCAAGCTGCCGATCGGTTCGGTGCGCTACGGGATGATGTGCGCCGAGGACGGCGTCGTGATGGACGACGGCGTGACGGGACGGCTCGGCGAAGACCACTACCTCATGACCACCACGTCGTCCGGCGCCGCATCCGTGTGGGAGTGGATCGAGAACTGGCTGCAGACCGAGCGGCCACAGTGGCGGGTGCACGTCACGCCGGTGACCACCGCATACACCTCGATCAACGTCGCCGGGCCACGGAGTCGGGAGCTCGTCGGGCGGGTGTGCGGCGACGTCGACCTCGACCCGGACGCGTTTGGGTACATGCGCGTCCGCGCCGGCACCGTGGCAGGGGTGGCCGACTGCGTCATGTGGCGGATCGGCTTCACAGGTGAGCTCTCCTACGAACTGCACGTGCCCGCCGGCCATGGACTGCACGTGTGGGAGGCACTCCTCGAGGCGGGCTCCGACCTCGGCGTCGTGCCCTTCGGTCTCGAGGCGCAGCGGATCATGCGCCTCGAGAAGGGCCATTTCATCGTCGGGCAGGACACCGACGGACTCACCAAGGCACCGACAGTCGGGATGGACTCGCTCATCAAGCTCGACAAGGACGATTTCACCGGGAAGCCCGAACTGGCGTGGTCGATGCACCCCGCCGTGCGGGTGGGGCTTCCCGCTCTGGTCGCGCTTCAACCGGTAGACGGTTCGATCGTTCCCGAGGAGGCCGCCCAGATCGTGACGCCCGATGGAAACGAGATCCTCGGACGCATCACGTCGTCGAGGATGTCGCCGACGCTGGGGCGGTCGGTCTGCCTAGGCCAGGTGAATCCCGATCTCGCGGCCCCCGGAACAGTCGTGACAGTCCTTCTCCTCGACGGTCGACGGATCGAAGCGACCGTGATGGAACACCACGCACACGTCGACCCCGAGGGGGAACGCCTCCGTGGCTGATCAACCGAACGTCGGCTTCGAGAGCCCCGTCGTCCGGCCGGGCGAGCCACTCGGCGGCGAGCTCGCCCTCATCGACGAATCCGCGGCGACCAAGGTGTCGATACGCGCATCGGACGACTCCGCGGTGGCGGCCGAGCTCGAGGTGCCATTCGCCCACTCGCTCGAACGCAACGGTGTCCTCGTTGTGGGCATGCGACCCGAGGAGTGGTTGCTCCTGGGCGACACCGAGCCCGTACGGGCGGTGGCTGCCGGAGTCGATCCCGGGTCGGACGGCCTCGTCACGGTGATCGACATCACGCACGGCCGGGCGATGTTCCGCCTGAGCGGTGACGAGTCACCGGCCGCGCTGGAGAAGGTGTGCTCGATCGACTTCGGCGATCACATGACCCCCGACGGTGCAGCTGTCGGCGCCAGCGTGGCCAAGGTCGCGTGCGACCTCGTTCGCAACGACCGCGGCGAGGAACGCAGCTACCTCATCATGTGCGACCGAAGCTTGGGCCAGTACCTCTGGGACGCCCTGCGCGACGCCTGCAAGGAGTTCACGCCCCAAGACTGATGTGTGTCGGTCGCGAATTCTCGAAATTGAGGTTGGTTGTGTACCGATTCGGTACACCCTCCGCCTCAATTTGGGGAACTGGTACACCGTGCGCCTCAATTTGGGGGACCTCACGACCCGTCGAGAATGGGATTGGCGAGGGCGGTAGTGGTGCTGGTGGCGAAGGGGCCGTCGAGGTCGTACAGGGTGCAGGCCCCTACAGCGATGCCGTCCGAGGCCAGATGGGTCGCTGCTTCGAGGCCCACCCAGTCCGATGTCGGGTAGCGAGCCATCGCCAGGGTGTAGTCGCCATTGATGTACCCCACGCCGACATCGCCCGCGTTGGCAAGGGGACTGGCGAGATCCGAGCTCAGGGCAGCCCGCACGAAGGGCGTGATGTCCTCGTCCTCGACGAGCCGACCCGTCTCGTTTGTCCACACGCGCGCCCGATCGGAACTTTCGAAGCCTCCCTCGTGCATCCGGATCTCCCACAGCGATTCGACCTCGACGAGGTCGTCCGCGCGGGGTGGCGGAGGCGGGAGCGTCGACGGGTGCGGTGACTCCCACGTCGCCGCCGCCCAGATCGTCCCGGGAGGTGGCTCTCCCTCGGCGAGGACGACCGCGCGCGCGGACGCGACATCGTGCTCGCCGACTGTCACGACAGCATCGGCCACGGTGATTCGGCGACCGCGTCGCACGATCGCCGTCGAGACGTGGATCTCCTCGAACCCGGCCGGACGGAACAGATCCACGGTCAGCCGCGCCACCCGCGTCCCCGGATCGACGAACTCGGTTTCGAGCGCCCGGGCGGCAAGCCCGCCGAGGAGTCGGCCATGCAGCATGTCCGGCGACCACGGTCCTGCGGCGATGTCACGGGCCTCGAACGACTCGCCGGCGCGGAGGAAATAGCTCTCGGTCACGGCCGACTTTGTAGCGCGTCCGAATCGGCCGAACCCTGCGAGCTGGCGCCCAAGTAGCCTCCGCCCCGAGGGGGAAACATGGCTGACGACGACTACGACGACGCGAAACGGCTGCTCGCAGCGGCCCGAATCGAGGCGCCGGACAGTGATCTGGCTTCCCTCGCGAGGGTGCTGGGAGTCGCCAGGCGTCGCGTGGAGCGCATGTACGAGGTGGAGACCGGGGACGAGGTTCCCGCCGCCGTGTTCCGGGCCGATCAGGGGGCGGGCGCATGACCGGGTGGACCATCGAGACAGCAGGGGCAGCGCTACGCGCTGGCGAGACGTCGAGCGAACAACTGACCTCCGATGCCCTCGCGGCAGCCGATCGGCTCGACGAGCAGCTCGGCACCTATCTCCTCCGCTTCGACGAGCAGGCTCTCGCCGCAGCGCGAGGGGCCGACTCCGAGCTCGCCGCTGGAACCGACCGCGGGCCGCTGCACGGCATCCCGTTCGGGATCAAGGACATCATCGCCACCGACGAGGGGCCCACAACTGCACAGTCCCTGGTGCAGGACCCCGCCTGGGGTGAACAGGGTGATGGCCCGCTGATGACCCGCCTGCGCGACGCCGGAGTCGTGGTCACCGGCAAGACCACCACGATGGAGTACGCGATCGGGCGCCCCGACTTCGACAAGCCCTTCCCAATCCCGCGCAACCCCTGGAACCCGGAGCGATGGACCGGCGGGTCGAGCTCCGGAACGGCCAACGGTGTCGCGAGCGGACAGTTTCTGGGCGGTTTGGGCACCGACACCGGCGGCAGCGTTCGGCTCCCGGCGGCGTATTGCGGGATCAGCGGGCACAAGCAGACGTTCGGGCTCGTTCCCAAGAGCGGTTGTGTGCCCCTCGGCATGAGCTACGACCACATCGGTCCCATGGCGCGCTCGGTGTGGGACTGCGCGGCGATGCTCACCGTGATGGCCGGCGCCGATCCCAGTGACCGCACCACGGTCGACCGTCCTGCGGTCGACTATGTGGCCCGCCTCGACTCGGCGCCGGAGGCGCTGCGCATCGGCGTCGTGTCCAACCAGTCCATCGCCGACTCGGCTTCGGAGGCGATGCTGGCCGTGTTCGACGACGCAGTCGCCGGTCTCGCAACGGACGGCGGGGAGGCCGTGCCCTTCGAGGTCCCGCACTACGACCGCTTGGCGGAGGGAACGTTCCTGGCGCTGCAGGCCGAGGCGTTCGCGTGGCATCGCAAGCAGCTGCAGGAACGCTGGCTCGACTACGGCCGGCCGACCCGCCTCACCATCGTGCAGGGCGCGCTCATCTCCGCCGGCGACCTCGTACAGGTCGAACGGGTCCGCCAGATCGCCCGCACTGCGACGCTGGCCGCGATGGATGCGGCCGGGGTCGACGTACTCGTGAGCCCGACCACCGGCTACGCGGCGACCCCGTTCAGTGGAGCGGACCCCAAGGCCGTCTCGATGGCAGCGATCCACACGCCGGCATGGAATGCGACTGGCTTTCCTGCGCTGTCGGTCCCGATGGGCTTCGATGAGGATGGTCTGCCCTGCGGACTACAGATCATCGGCCGGCCCTTCGCCGACGATCTCGTGCTCTCGGTCGGACATCGCTACCAGCAGCTCACCGACTGGCATCTGAGGGTGCCACCGCTCCACGCGACAACGGGGTGAAGGTCGACCGAGGCCTGGTCCTGGCGGCGGGAGCCGGCGCCTTCGGCTCGCTCGACACCTCACTCAACATCGCCTTCCCGGACCTCGTCGACGACTTCGGAATCGAGGTCGGCCAGCTGCAATGGGTGGTGGTCAGCTTCGTCTTGACCTACGGCGGACTACTGCTCGCAGCCGGCCAGCTCGGCGACCGCCTCGGCCACCAGCGCACCATGGCATTCGGCGCAGCGGGATCGATGGTCGCCATGGTGGCGTGCGCGACCGCGCCCACATTCGGACTGTTCATCGCGGCCCGCGTGCTGCAAGGGGTGACCACCGCAGCGGTGATGGCCGCAGGACCGGCCCTGGCATCGCTGGCCTCTGGCACCGGCGAAAGGGCGAGAGCGATCAGCGTGTTCCAGCTCTCTGCAGGTGTCGGCGCAGCGATCGGTCCGGTGATCGGCGCACCGCTCGTGAACCTCGGCGGCTGGCCCGCGGTCTTCTGGTTCCGCGTCCCCGTCTCGCTGGGACTGCTGGCGCTCGGCCTGTCGGTCCGCCGCTCGGGACCAGCCGAACCGAGTTCGAGCGGAAGCGACGTTCGGGGCGCTGCCCTCACCGCTCTCGCGTTGGCCGGGGGGCTCCTCGTAGTGAACTCCGGCCGCGAGCTCGGCTGGCAATCGCCGCTGCTGTGGACCACGGCCGGCCTCACTGTGGCGGTGGCGATTGCCTACCGCCGCCACGAGCGAAACGTGTCGACACCGATTCTCGAGCTCGGCCTGTTCCGCAACTTCAGATTCGCGGCAGCCAACGGCCTCAACACGGCCTCCAACGCAGCAATGTTCGTCGCGTGGCTGCTGCTCCCGTCGCTCCTCGTCGACGAGATCGGTCTGTCGGTGTTCGCAGGCGGGTTCGTCCTGGCTGCGTCACCGGCGGCCATGGCCGTCACGGCCCCCTTCGCCGGACGATGGAGCGATCGAAGCCGCCCCGATCGGCCCGTGATCGCGGGCCTCAGCGTGGAAGGCGTGGGTCTGCTCCTTCTCGCATCCCTCGACACCAGGTCCTCCGCCTGGACGGCAGCAGCTGCGTTGGCACTGATCGGTGTCGGGCTGGGACTCTTCGCCTCACCCAACATGGCGCTGGTGATGTCGGCGTTGCCAGCGGAGCGTCAGGGCGTCGCGAGCGGATTGGCACTGCTGACCCGGACAGCGGGCATCGTCGTCGGGGTGGCAGGCTCGAGCGCAGTGTTCGACGCCCTCGAGCCGACGCGCGGTTACGACGAAGCCTTCTCGCTCACCGCTCTCGCCAGCGCCGCCCTCGCCGGACTGTGCGTTCTGGTCGCCCTCGCCGCCGCCCGCTCCCCCACGACCCCTTCCCCTTCTGCCAGCTCGTAGGGACACTCCAGTGTCTCTGGAAGCTGGCAGAACGATGGGCTACCTCTCGAGGAGCAGATCCAGCGCCTCCGGAAGGCTGGGGCGTGAGGTTCTGCCGCCGTCGACCGTGATCGCCTGGCCGGTCACGAAGCGCGATTCGTCCGACGCGAGCCACGCGGCCACGTCATTGACGTCGCCCGGCGAGCCGATGTGACCGACGGGATGCAGGCGGGCGAGTGCAGCCACTGCTTCGTCGCGACGCGGGTACGCCCCCTTTCGACGCGGAATAGGCCGTGTGCAGCGGGTTGGCGGCGAAGCCTTCGATGGAGCCCGAGTTCCACGAGCGCCGCGACATCGGCACTCGGGTCGTACTGCTGCTTGGCGTCGTATCCGGCGACGAACCCTTCATCGAGGTGCTCGGGCCCCGCGTGTCGCGACTCATCGAGCCACCACGACGGCGGATCGACAGCTGTCATGGCGCGGCGCCGTACCCGCCCCCGCCGGGGGTTTCGATCTCGAACGAATCCCCGGCTGCAACCTCCACCCGAACGGACGCGGGCAGCTCTTGGCTCGACCCGTCCTTTCGGATGACCCGGTTGATTCCGACATCGCCGTTCGCCCCGCCATCGACGCCGAACGGTTCGACCTTTCGGCGCGACGACAGCACGTTCACCGTCATGTCCTCCCCGAACGTGATTCGGCGCACGACACCATCTCCGCCACGATGAGCGCCGACCCCGCCGGACCCATGGCGAATCCGGAAGTGGTCGAGGTGAACAGGATGACGCCACTCGAGGATCTCGGGATCGGTGAGCCGGGTGTTGGTCATGTGGGTGTGCACGCCGGTAGCACCGTCGGCGGTCGGGGTGGCCCCCGCTCCCCCGCAGATCGTCTCGTAGTACTGGTGATCGTCGTTGCCCCAGATGAAGTTGTTCATGGTGCCCTGCGATCCGGCGACGGGACCGAGGGCGCCGAAGAGTGTGTCGACGATCAGCTGTGAGGTCTCGACGTTGCCCGCGATCACGGCGGCCGGGTAGTGGGGGCTGATGAGGGACGGATCGGGGATGACGATGTCGAGTGGCTTCAAACACCCGGCGTTGAGGGGAATGGCGTCGTTGACCATGCAGCGGAACACGTACAGCACCGCCGATCGGCACACCGCCTGCGGTGCATTGAAGTTGCCGGGGTGCTGGTCACTCGTTCCGGTGAAATCGATGGTCGCTGAGCGACGCTCGTGATCGACGGTGATCTTCACCGACACCCGATGGCCGTCGTCCATCTCGCAGGTGAACTCGCTGTCGGTCAGGGCGTCGATCACTCGACGCACCGATTCCTCGGCGTTGTCCATCACGTGCCGCATGTACGCGTGCACGACGTCGAGCCCGTAGTGGTCGATGACGCGATGGAGTTCGGTCGTGCCGCGTTCGCAGGCCGCGACCTGCGCTTTGAGATCAGCGACGTTGTAGTCGGGGTTGCGTGCCGGCCACGGCCCAGACGCCAAGAGCTCGCGCAACTCGTCTTCGAGAAAGCGACCGCCCTCCACCAGCTTGACGTTGTCGAAGACGAGACCTTCCTGGTCGATCGTGGTCGAATCGGCCGGCGCCGATCCTGGCACCATTCCGCCGATGTCGGCGTGGTGCCCGCGTGCGGCGACGTAGAAGATCCGCTCGCCGGTCGCGTCATCGAAGACCGGCTTCACGACAGTGACGTCGGGGAGATGCGTGCCGCCGTTGTAGGGCGCGTTGAGGACGTAGGCGTCGCCCTGCTGCATCGCGGGGTTGTTGCGGATGACGGACTTGATGGCCTCGCTCATCGACCCGAGATGGATCGGGAGGTGGGGAGCGTTCGCGATGAGCTCGCCGTCCGGGTCGAACACCGCGCAGCTGAAGTCCAGCCGCTCCTTGATGTTCACCGAGACCGAGGTGTTCTCCAGCACGACGCCCATCTGCTCGGCGATGTTCATGAAGAGGTTGTTGAAGATCTCGAGCTGAACCGGGTCGACATCCGTGCCGACCGCCGCCCGCTCGGGTCGGGCCTCGACCCGTTGCAGGACGAGATCGCCAGCGGCCGTGAGACGCCCCGCCCACCCGGGTTCGATCACCGTGGTCGCGTTGGCTTCGACCAGGACGGCCGGTCCAGCCACGGGGGTGTCGGCGGGGAGGCGAGCGCGATCGATGAACGGAGTCGGTCGCTCCTCCCCGGCCATCACGGCGGGGAAGACGCCGAGTTGGGCGGCAGCGAGCGTCTCGCCTGGCGCGCCACCGACGTCGAACAACACGTCGTCCGCCCGCCCGATCGCCTCGACCTGAAGTGACTCGACGATCAGATCCTTCTCCGGCGAGACGAAACCGAATCGCGCCGCGTGAACAGCCTCGAAGGCGCCCACGATCTCGTTGAGCTCACCCGCCGGGACCTGCAGCGCCGTGTCGGACCCCGCGTATCGCAGGGCTAGCCGGTGGACGAGTTCGAGTCGGTCGGGGGCGACTCCCTGTTCGAGCACCGCCTTCTCGCACGCGGTGTCGAGCCGGTGCCATCGCTCCTCGAAACCGGCCAGGAGTTCGGCCGCGAGAACCGCCTCGACACCGTCGTCTCTCACGTCGCGGATGTCGGCCAACCCGATTCCGAGGGCGGAGAGCACACCCGCGTGCGGGTGAATGTGGACCTCTTCGATCGCGAGGCGGTCGGCGACCAGGCAGGCGTGTTGGCCTCCCGCGCCGCCGAAACAGACGAGGGCGTAGTTGGTGACGTCGTGCCCTCGTTCGACGGAGATCTTCTTGATCGCGTTGGCCATGTTCTCCACAGCGATCTCGAGGAAGCCCTCGGCTACAGAGGCGACGGTCTGCTCAACGCCCGTCGATGCTGACACCTCGCTCGCGAGTGCGCGGAACGCCGACTGGGTCGCTTGGAGGGCCAGCGGTTCGTCGCCGTCTGGACCGAACACCTGCGGGAAGAACTCCGGACGCAGCTTTCCCAGCACCACGTTGCAATCGGTGACGGCGAGCGGGCCGTCGTTGCCGTAGCAGCGCGGCCCCGGATCGGCGCCCGCTGAGTCCGGCCCGACGCGCATCCGGCTTCCGTCGAAGAAGAGAATCGACCCGCCGCCGGCGGCCACGGTGTGGATGTCGATCATGGGGGCGCGAACGCGGACGCCCGCGACCGCGGTCTCGTAGCTTCGTTCGAGCTCGCCGGCGAAGTGCGACACATCGGTGGACGTTCCACCCATGTCGAAACCGATCAGGTTGTCGAACCCTGCGGCCTGTGCCGTTCGCACCATCCCGACGACTCCGCCGGCTGGGCCGGACAGCAGCGCGTCCTTGCCCTGGAAGCGGTGCGCGTCGGTGAGCCCGCCGTTCGATTGCATGAACATGAGGCGAGTCGCAGAGCCGTCGGCTCCGCGGAGCCGTTCGTCGACCTGGGCCACGTACCGGCGGAGGATGGGTGAGAGGTACGCGTCGACGACGGTGGTGTCGCCCCGGGGCACGATCTTCATCAGCGGGCTGACCTCGTGGCTCACCGAGACCTGCCCGAACCCCAGCTCGCGGGCCAGCTCGGCCAGCCGGACCTCGTGCGCGGGGTGACGATCGGCATGAACGAGCACGATCGCGACGCTGTCGATGCCAGCCTGCTTCGCCGCGGCGAGACCGGCGCGGACGCTCTCGACGTCGAGCGGGGTGACGATGTCGCCGCGGGGACCCATTCGCTCGTCGACCTCGAGCACGTCGACGTAGAGCATTTCGGGGAGCACGATGTCGAGCGCGAACAGATCCGGGCGCGTCTGGTAGGCGATGCGGAGGACGTCGGCGAAGCCGCGGGTGGTGACCAGCAGCGTGGGCTCGCCCTGGCGTTCGAGCAGCGCATTCGTAGCGACGGTCGTGCCCATCTTCACCGAATCGATGAGTTGGACCGGGAGCTGGTCGGCGTCGCCGACCTCGAGGAACTCGCGGATGCCCTGGACCGCTGCATCGCCGTAGCGGCGGGGATTCTCCGAGAGCAGCTTGTGGGTCACGGTCGACCCGTCGGGCCGCCGCGCGACCACATCGGTGAACGTCCCCCCACGGTCGATCCAGAACTGCCAACCAGGTTCCTCGGCCATGGCCGCCGAGCCTACGTCCGCCAACAGGGGTCAGACACGGGTCTGACCCCTAGTGCGCGCGGAGGGTGGTATCGCCTGGTCAGCGGACTGGGGGATTGTCTGACCTTGGTCAGCGGGTCGTCGCTGATCGTGGTCAGAGGATGTAGTCCTCGCCGGACGCGCGGACGGTGATCTCGGCGATCGACACGCCCCACGGTTGGTCGATCGCGTACACGATCTGCTCGGCGAGGTCGTCGGGGACGAGTGTCCAGTAGTCGATCGCCTCCCGGTCACCTCGCTCGCCCTCGGCGATCTGTTCCATCCGCTGACCGAAGTTCGCCGCGTTCTGACCGAGGATCCCCACGATGGCCTCCGGGTTGACGATGCCGCTGCCGAGCCCGGTCCCCGGCACCCCCGTCGGGCGGACCACCGTCACCTTGATCTTGCCCTGCGATTCCACCCGAAGCGTCTCGGAGAGGATGTTCACCGCGGCCTTCGTCGCGGTGTACACGGCCGATCCGGCGACCGGGAAGTTGCCATAGATCGAGCTCAGGTTCACCACGTGCCCGCGACCCTGGCGGATCATGTGATCGTGCGCCGCTGTGATGCCGTGCAGCACGCCCTTGAAGTTGATGTCGATGCAGCGGTCCCACGCCTCAGCGGCCTCTTCGTGATCCGCGTAGAAGGCCAGCGGCATCACCCCGGCGTTGTTCACCATCACGTCGAGCGAACCCCATCGGTCCACCGCATGCTGGGCCAACTCGAACATCTGCGCCCGGTCGGTCACATCGGCGACGAACGTCGAGACCCGCTCCCCTCCCCGTTCGGCGAGTTGGGCCAGTCCCTCAGCATCGACGTCGGAGGCCACGACGTTGGAACCCCGCGCCGCACACTTCTCCGTCACCAGCCGGCCGAAGCCGCCCACCGCGCCGGTCACCACCACCGTACGGCCCTCGAGATGCGACATCGTTCGTCCCCGGTTCTGTCCCCCGGGTCGCTACAGCCCGGCGTACCAGTCGTAGCCGCGATCACCCCAGTAGTCACGAGGCTGCTCGTCGGTGAAACGGATCGTCCCGATGCGCTTCAGCATCTTGATGCCGTACTTGAGGGTCGTGGTGAGGCGAAGCGGGGCGCCATGCAGCTGGCTCAGCGGCTTGCCCTGGAGCTCGTAGGTGAGCATCGTCTGGCTGTGCATGATCGAGTCCCAATCCATCCCGACGTAGTACTGACCGTCTGGCGTCTCCAGAGACACGTACTTGGTGGGCCCACCCAACTCATCGCGGTACAGGTCTGCGAAGTCGGAGAAGCGAGCACCGCCCCAGGTGACGATGTGGCTCCACCCCTCGATGCACTTGTGTTCGACGGTTATCTCCAGCTTGGGAAGCGCTCGGATCTGCTCCATCGTGTGGGTTCCGAGCGCCTCGCCGCGCGGGCCCTCGACATCAAGTTGCCAGCGGGCGAGATCGATCTCGTCGCGAACGCCGTGACGACCGTTGACCCGCAGGAACGACGACTCGCTGCGATCGAACCTCGGTGCCTCGTGACCGTCGCGGAACGCACCGGCCCATATCACCTCATTGAGCTCGTGAACCCGCCGCAGCGGCCAGGGGATCCGGTCGTCGTGGCCGGCGTTCTGCGCCCAGCGAAAGCCGAGGTACCCGGCCACCGCGGCGCTGCCACCGACGAGAAAGGCCCGGCGGCTCTTCTTCTGATAATCCTCCGCCGAGACCGAAGGCGCCGCGTCGAGCTCGGCTCGATGCCGTGCCGCTTGTTCTTCGGGAGTCTCTCGATCAGCCATCGTCGCCCGCTCCCTCGGTCTCGTCGCCGGTTTCGCTCTCTGCGACATCGCTGTCGGCGGTGACCAGCTCGTACCCAGTGACCATGCTGGCGAAGTTGGACCAACCGGCTCGCAGGACCTGCAGGATGTGGATCACGAAGAAGACGAGGAAGGCCATCGCCGTCCAGAAGTGGATGAAGCGTGCCGTCTCGTATCCGCCGAGCACCGTGGTCAGCAGGCTCAGCTGAGTCGGCTTGAAGATGGCGAAGCCGGTCAGCAACGCCAACCCGCCGAGCAGGATCACCAGTGTGTAGGTCACCCGTTGTGCGGCGTTGTAGAAGCTCTGTGACGGCGGCGCCTTCTTGGTCAGCCGGAGATCGTGGGCCGCGACCCGCAGCGAGTCCCGCATCCAACCTCGCTCGGGCAGGATCCGCCGCCACTGGCCCGAGACCGCCAGGTAGGTGCCGAAGGCCACGCCGTTGACGGCGAACAACCACCCGAAGGTCATGTGGAACGCGATGCCCTTTGCGAGCTTCCGGTCGAGCTGGAGCTTGTCGTAGACCCAGTCGGGGAAGAACTCGAACAGCGTCCAGTCGCCCCATCCGATCCGATAGACGTCGTTGGCCCAGTAGATCCGCAGCCCGCTCCAGATCATGATGAAGATCAGCGGGAAGTTGATCCAGTGCATCCAGCGCGAGGGCCGGGTGTGTTTCTCTACCGCTCGCCGCGCCGGAACCTCGGCGGTGACCGCCTGATCGTCCACGACGTCGAGAGTAGAGCGCTCGTCGGCTTCCATGATCGATCGAACCGCCGGACACGCCCGCCCGGTTCCCGAGGCGCAGCTCCGTAAGAAGTTCGTAAGAACTCAGGGTTGGACGATCACCCGTAGACGACGAGGGACGCGCCCGTCGGCGCAGGGACACGGAGAAGGGCGAGATCCACGAGGATGCTGGCGCGCGACTCAACGTCGAGCGCCCACAGTTCGGTACGACCACCGAGAACCCGGAGACCCACCATGAAGGAGGAGTCCGGCGACCACTTCGGCCTCACCCCGGCCGGGAGCTCCACCGCCGCGACAGCACCGGTCGGGAGGTGGAGGAGAAAGGCTCCGTCCTCGGTCTCGTACAGAAGCCGGGACGCATCCGGCGCGAGATGCGGGGGCGACTGAACCGCCAGGTCGAGCACCTGGCGTCTGCCGTCGTTCTGCACGAGGGCAACCTCGCAGACGAGTTCGTGTGAACAGGTCTCTTCGATCCACCCGCCCGTGGAGCCGGCGATGATGCGTCCCTCCGAGACCCGTTCGAACCCCACCCCAGTGGGCCGGTACGTCCCTCCCGAGCGAGGAATCACGAACACATCTTGACCGGGAACAGCAAGGAGCTCCGAACCAGACGGAAGCTCCAACCTGTTCAACTGGGGGACCCGATCGAGAAGACCGACCAGCAGGAACAGCTCACCATCGGTCTCTTCGATCAGCACGTACTCGGCCTCGGCGCGCCGCTCGTGAATGGCGGCACCCGACGAGATCAAGAAACCCACGTCGCGTCGGGTGAGGTCGGTGGCCATGCTGCGATCGCCCTCCACCACGACGACCAGATCTGCGATCAGGCGGTCGATCCGTACCGTGGGCTCGCCGACCCCGACCGAACCATCTGCGAAATCGACCGTCACCAAATTCTGGTCGACGTGGTACGCCACGCCTCCGGAGAGGCCCTGTGCCGAGAACATCTCGAGGGTCTCTTCGATGGACGACGGGCGGTACGCCTGGGGCTCGAGAGGATCGACGACGTTGGCACCGGGCTCAGCCAGAGTCACACTCGGCGTCGTCGACGGCGGCGCGTCGGCCGCGGGATCGTCGCCGGAAGCGGAGAAGATCCACGACAGCACGCCGACCGCCACGACGACCCCGATCGCGAGAACGACCATTCGCAGCGATGCCTGCTGCTCGGTGCCGGCCTCGGTCGTCTCCGAGCGAGTCGGGTCGGCGACGTCGAGCATCTCGAGGTCCGGCAGATCCTCGTCGTCGGCTGCTCCGCGCCCGATCATCACCGAACCCTACGGCGCTCTGGTCGGCTATCAGAACTGACCGTCGTCAGCTGAGAATCTCCGCCGAATGCTCGCCCAAGAGCGGCGCCCGGCTGGTGGCCCACCACGCCGCACTCGTTCGGAAGGGAGCGCCGGGGACCTCGACGGTCGCACCATCAGGCATCTCCCCCTGCTGCCAGAAACCGGTCGCAGCCAGGTGAGGGTCGTTGCGGAGAGCCTCGACGGTGTTCACCGGCGTGATGGGAATCCCACGCCGCTGGCCTTCCTCGAACACCTCGAGCGCGGACAGCTGCATCGTGAGCTCCTCGGTCCACATGTCGATGAGCTCCATCGACTCGCCACGGACCACGACGTCGGCGAACACGTCCTCGATGATCGTTTCGTTGCCCGTGACCTCGTGGACCCACTCGGCCATCGCAGCCCAGTGATGCGGCATCAGCACGAGGATCGACACGTAGCCATCGGCGCAGGGGTAGATCCCGAACGGACGCGAAAGCGCACGCCGGTTGCCGGTTCGAACGCGATGGACTTGGTCGTCGAGGAAAACCGGAACCGTCGTCTCGGGGGCGATGGCCAGGGCCGATTCGGAGATGGCGAGATCCACCTGCTGGCCACGACCGGTCGCTCGGCGCACTCGTAGCGCCATCAGCGCGCCGACCGTCGCATTGAGCGCAGTGGCATGCATGGCCATCTGGACCGGACCGCCGGGGTTGGCCGGCGGCTGGTCCTCGAACCCGACCGTGTAGAGGATGCTCGAAGCGGCCCAGGCCACCAGGTTGGATGTGCTCCACGACCGCTTGGACCCCGTGAGCCCGAACGGCGTGATCGACACCCAGATGACGCCCGGGTTGTCGGCCGAGACGTCGTCGTAGCCGAGGCCGAGCTCGTCGAGAACGTCAGGGCCGTGCTCGTCGACGACGATGTCAGCGCCGCGGAGCAGATCGGCCATCGCTGCTCGACCGTCGTCAGTCTCCGGATCGAGTTCGACCGACTTGGTCCCCATCGCCAGAAACGCCCACCACAAGCTGGCCTCGCCGTCCGGCGCACTTTCGGCAAACGGCGCGAGCCCCCGCAGCGGCGAACCGCCTGGCGGCTCCACCTTGATGACCTCGGCCCCCAACGCCGCCATCAGACGGGTGCCGTACGCACCGCCGAGCGCGGAGAGATCGACCACACGCAGTCCGCTCAAGGGCTGGCTCATGACAAGTCCCTCGCGTCCTCGACGGGCAACAACAGATGGAGGAACTGCTCGTATGGCCGATCGAGGACCACGTCCGGCTCCACCATCGTGAAAGCCGCCCCGGCTCCGATCAGCTCGTCGACTTCGGCCTCCGACAGCCCGGCCACTTCGGTGAGCACCTCGACCGTGTGTTCGCCCATCGAAGGGCCGCCGCGGTTGGAGTAGCCGGGCGTTTCGCTGAGCCGGACGGGGTTGGTGCTGTACACGTCTCGCGTGAAACGAGCGCTCGGATTGACCTCGTACCAACCACGGCGCTTGACGTGATCGTCCTGGAGTAGGTCCTCGTTGGTCGCCACGATGTGCGCCGTGACGCCCTTGGTCTGCAGCCGGGCAGCGAGGTCGACGTTGTCGTAGCCGACCGTCCACGAAGCGACCGCTGCGTCGAGGTCGTCCTGCACCGCCATCCTTGCCTCGTTGGTGTCGAAGCGGGGATCGTCGAGGGCCGGTGCCGCCATGGCACGGAGGGTGTCCCACGCATCGTCGGAGTCGCAGCTGATGGCGATCCACCGCTCCTCTCCGTCGCACGGATACACCCCTTCGGGCGCGTACCAGAGGCTGCGGTTGCCGATCCGGCTGGTGGTGGTACCGGTGAGCGAGTGCTCCATGGCGAAGGGAGCGAGCATTCCGATCGTCGTCTCGAATTGGGCGACGTCGACGTGAACGCCCTCCCCTGTGGAATCGCGGTGTTCGAGACCCGCCAACACGGCGACCGTGCAATGCAGAGCGCTCAGGTAGTCCGGTGGTGCGACCGTGGCGATGCCGGCCGGCTCGCGGTCGGCGTGGCCGGTCATGTCGTCGAGTCCCACGAGAGGCGCCTGGTTGGGGCCCCACGCGACATAGGGGTAGTAGGGCTTGGAGGGATCGCTTCCGAAGCCCGGGAGCTGCACGTAGATGAGATCTGGCTTGATCTCGCGCAGCGTCTCGTAGTCGAGGCCCAGGTCCACCAACGCCCTCGCTGCGAAGTTGGCGATGAAGACGTCGCAGTTTGCGACGAGCCGGTGGGCGGCCTCGCGGGCGGCCGGTTCCTTCAGCGCCAGGGCCACGCTCTTCTTGTCCGCGTTCATCTCGGGGACATAGGGGCTGGAGTCCGCCATCGCGAACGCGCGCTCCTCGTCGCCGCGCAACCACGCCGACCCGAGCAACCGAACCACGTCGGGCGCGGTCGGTGACTCGACCTTGAAGACCTCGGCGCCATGGTGCGCCATGTACCGGCCGCAACTCGGCGACGCGATAGCGATTCCGATCTCGAACACGCGGATGCCGTCGAGAGCTCGTTGACCCTCGCGCACTGCCATGTGACCCCCTTGCGCCGCCCGCTCCCCGGGGCGACAGCCCTGGAATCGTTACACACCTCACCTCGACTTGAACACTGTTGTTCACACAACTATTATTGATTGTGCGAACAACCATCCACCAGCACAGCGGGAGACGCCATGCTCGTTCAGGGACTCGACCACGTCGCCACAATCACCCAGGACAGCGACCGGCTCCAGGCGTTCTACGTCGAGGCGTTCGGTGCGACCATCGAGCGTGATGGACCTGAGTTTCCCGGCGGGCCACGCATGACGATCATCAACATCGGGCCGCACACCGAGCTCAACGTCTTCGAGATCGAGGACAACGCCGAGGCCGAGCGGCAGATCCCGATGTTCGGGCGCGGCCGCATCGACCATCTGGGGCTCCGAGCAGCGTCGCTCGACGACTTCGACGAGATGCGCCGCCGCCTGACCGCGGCAGGCGCAACCGATGGAACCGTCACTGAGTTCGGGCGCAAGCTCAGCCTGTTCTTCAGGGACCCGGACCTGATGGAGTGCGAGCTCCTGGTCGCCAATCCCGACGCCGATGACGACGACCTCCGATTCGGAACACCGTCGGCCCGCTACCACGGCGCGGACTGAAGGTCTTCACCGGTGACGTGACGCCGCCGATGGGGCGTCATGGACCAGCGAGCCGCCCGTCGATACGTCCGAGCTCGCCGGCGGGGTCGCCCGACCGTCCTCTTCACCCGGCGTCCGAAGTGGGAAAGGTCTCTCGCACGCGCCTGTCGCCGAGTCGAGCCGTTCTTCTTCGACCTCCACGAGGTCGATGTCGGGATGTTCGATCTCGTCGTGCCCCTGGATCTCGACGCGGCGCGCGCCATTCATCGAACGCGTCCCCAGCTTCCGGGCCGCCGAGCGCTGCTCCCCGATCCCGACACCGTCGCGCTCTGCGACGACAAGTTGGTCTTCGCGCAGCACCTGATGCGGCGCGGGCTCGACGACGTCGTGCCGTCGATCGGTCCGGATCTCAGCTATCCCTACGTTCTGAAACCGCGGGTCGGCGAGTGGGGAACCGACGTCGTGATCATCGAGAACACTGCGCAGGCCGAAGCCCATCTCGAACAGCTCACATCTCCAGAGTTCTTCCGGCAGGAGTGCGTCGAAGGAGACCGCGAGTACACGACACATTTCGTGGCAAACGAGGGCCGTCTTCTGATGGCGGGCACCCTCGAGTTCCGTTTCGGCACCGGGCGATACGTCAAAGGCGTCGCCACCCCGGCGCGCCGCCAGACCATCGTGGACCACGCGGTCCACGATGGTCTCCTCGCGGACATCGTCGAGGGGCTCGGCTACACGGGAATCGGCTGCAGCAACTACAAGCTGGTCGATGGGCGACCGCAGATCTTCGAGATCAACCCGCGGGTCGGCGGCTCGATGTACCGCTTCGCCGACGAGATCCTGCTGACCGCGCTCGCAGCCCTCAGCGAGTCGCAGCCTGGTTGTACTTCCGCACCGACAGGGGCGCGAACACGGCGATGATCAGCGCGATCCAGCCGAGCGTGTAGACCACCGGATGCTGGAGCGACCAGGCGGCCGGCTCCGGCGTCCCGGCGGGGATGTTGCCGAACAGCTCCCTGGTTGCCTGGGTGACCGACGAGACCGGGTTCCACTCTGCGATGGTCTGCAACACGGCCGGCAGGTTCTCGGCCGGGACGATCGTGTTGGCGATGAACGTGACCGGGAAGATCACCGTCATCGCAGCGTTGTTGACCACCTCGACGCTGCGAACCGACAGCCCCACGAAGGCCATCACCCACGACAGCGCGAAGGCGAACGCGAGGAGCAGAACGACGGCCGTTGCAGCATCGATGAGTCCACCGCGGATCCGCCATCCAACGGCGTAGCCCACGACTCCCATCACCACCAGCGACAGCGAGTTGAGGACGACGTCGGACACCGCACGGCCGAGGACCACAGCCGACCGCGCCATCGGAAGCGTTCTGAAACGATCCATCACACCGTTGGTCATGTCCTCGGCGAGCCCGGCACCTGTGAAGACGGCACCGAAGGTCAAGACGAGGGCGAAGATGCCGCCCACCATGAACTCCCGGTAGTTGCCGCTCGCCAGCTGGATCGAACCGCCGAACACGTATCCGAACATCACGATCATGAACACCGGCTGCACCACCGCCGCCATGGCGATCTCGGGTACCCGCCGGATCCGGATGATGTTGCGACGGGCGATCGTCATCCCGTCAGCGAGAGCAAGAGGAAGGGGTTCCATGTCAGCCCACCTCCGCGAGCTCGGAGCCATCGCGCTCCTCGGCATCGGCGTCGAGAGTCGAGTGCCCGGTCAGTGCGAGGAACACGTCGTCGAGCGACGGGCGCCGCAGGCCGACATCCAGCAGCTCGACGCCCGCCTCGTCGAGGCCGCGCAGGGCAGCGGTCAGCGCGCCAGCGCCCCCGTCGATGGGCACGGTGAGTCGTTGGTCGACTGCGTGGATCTCCCCGACGGCGAATCGGCCGAGCACGCTGCGCGCCACGCCCACATCCGAGCTGGGCGCGAGCGTCACCTCGATCCGCTCACCGCCGACGGCTGACTTCAGCTCATCGGCCGTGCCCTTGGCGATCTCACGACCGCGATCGATCACCACGATTTCGTCCGCGAGCTGGTCGGCTTCCTCGAGGTACTGCGTCGTGAGCAGGAGAGTCTTCCCGCCGCTGACGAGGTCGCGAATCACATCCCAGAGCTGGGCGCGACTGCGGGGATCGAGGCCTGTCGTCGGCTCGTCGAGGAAGAGCACCGGGACGTCTGCCACGAGCGCGCCGGCGAGATCGAGTCGCCGCCGCATTCCCCCCGAGTAGGTCTTGGCCGGTCGGTCGCCGGCCCCCACGAGGTCGAATCGTTCGAGAAGCGCCTGTGCGCGATCGGCAGCAGCCGACTTCCCGAGTCGGTACAGCCGCCCGATCATGTCGAGGTTCTCGCGGCCGGTCAGGTGCTGATCCACGGCGGCGTACTGTCCGGACACGCCGATGCACCGACGCACCTGAGCCGGCTCGGTCTCACCTGCCACCTCAGCCCAGCCGGAGTCGGCGGGAACCAGGGTGGTCAGGATCGAGACCGCCGTGGTCTTTCCTGCGCCGTTGGGACCGAGCAGCCCCACGACGCTGCCTTCGTCGACGTCGAGGTCGAGTCCGTCGAGGGCCACGACGTCGCCGTAGGACTTGCGAAGCCCTCTGGCCTGAATGATGGGGCTCATGTCTCCAGTCCCTGACTGTGCAGGATGACCATACGATGTAAGTTTGCCATACGGTGTAAGTTTGCCATACGGCGTAAGTTAAACATACGGCGTAAGGCTGTCAATGGGCGACCGCTGAGACAGGCGTCACAGTCCTTCAGCTGCCCCGAGACCAGCGAGCTTCAGCCGACGGCCTCGGCGAGATGCAGGCGCTCGATCCCGTCGAGGAGCAGATCGACCGTGAAGACGAACTCGAACTGATCGTCACACCCGGCGGTCCCGAGGATGGCGTCCTCGTCGTGGCTGATCTGCATCATCATCGCCACGAGGTTGGGGTACGTGTCCGCCATCTCCCGCATGATGGTCTCGGCCATCTCGTCCATCTCTTCGGAGTTGTCCGAGTCGTCGAAGAGCTCCTGGGTGAAGCCGATCAGCCGGCTCCCCAGCGCATGCAGCGAGTGGTGGATGAGGTCGAGGGACAGCCCGCCGCCCCGCATGATCCCGATGATCGAGTCGAAGTACGCGAACAAGCTGGGTGTCATGGTGACCCGCGATTCGAGCACGTCGGGTGCCCACGGGTGCCGGTACATCACGTCACGGGCGGCGAGCATTCGCTCACGCAGCCCAGACTTCCAGTCGCCCTGGGGCGGAGCCAGATCGATCTCCGCCACCACGAGCTCGGCCATGCCGTCGAGCACTGCCTCCTTGTTGGCAACGTGGTTGTAGAGCGACATCGCTTCGACGCCGAGCTCCTGCCCCAGCCGACGCATGCTCACCGCGTCGAGACCCTCGTGATCGGCGAGCATCACGGCAGCAGCGAGCACCCGGTCACGGCTGAGCGGGATCCGCGGTGCTGCGGCTGCTTCGTCGGTCTGGCTCACGGAAGGTTCCTCGGCTCGAACGATAACGCCTCGCCCGCGCGACCCGGCCGGCGATGCCCGCGATGAAGCCCCCGATGAGCGCGCCGGCGAGGCTGCCGGTTCCACCGCGGAAGGCGAGGGCGACGTACTGCAACCCCGTCTCGGCTTCGAGGCCCCGCCGTGTGAGGTCGATGGTCTTGTGGGCGTACATCACACCCTTGGAAGCGGCGAGTGCCGAAGCGACGGCGACGCCGGCCCACGGGACCCCCGCGAATCAGCGCCACGACGAACGCAGCTGCGATCACGCATGTCACACAGAACACGGCGTACGTGCGGCTCGGGAACGACCCATTTCGCAGGATCCCGAGCTCGACCCCGAACAGCTCGGGCGGCTCGACGTGTGTGATCGCCCCGTCACCCAGGAACACCGGGTTGCGGAAGACGGTCTGCTCCAGCACCAGCGCCGATGCGAACGTGACCACCGCGTACTGCATTCCCCGGATGGGGAGCGCGGGAACCCCGATGAGGACTCCCACCGCCGTTGCGATGGCGATCGCCAACACGGAAGCGAGGGAAAGGGGACCCCGCAGTCGCGCCGAGCTCGGCGAGCAGTTAGGCCGAGAGCCCAACGATGCCAAGCTGAACCAGCGAGATCTGGCTCACAGTCAGCGGAGGGGCCTGACGCAGCGGTCGAAAGGCGAGGCCGTAGACAGCGGTGCTGTTCAGCGCGCCGACGGCCACGGCGACGATGGCCGCCGGCCAGAAGCCCAGAGGGTCGCCGATCGCATACCGATCGGGGATCAAGATGAGCGGGAGGAGCAGGTCGCCCGAGGTGCGCAACTCGGCGTAGACGACAGCGGGAAACATCGCCTGGGCACCGAGGGCGAAGTTGACGATGCCCGTTCCCCGATAGGTCATCACCCGCCGAGCCCGAGGGCGGCGAACATCGCCCGCTGCTCAGCCTGAGGATCAGGAAGAGGAGAACGTCCACCACGGTCGGACGCTAGGGCAGCGCCAGATACTCCCGGAGAAAGGCCGCGTCGGGAGGTGCGATCTCGTCGACCCTCGTGTTGGGCCCGACCCACACGATCGAGAAGAGCTGCCCGTTCGCCGTCAGTCCAACTCCCCGCAAGCCCTCCGTGAACATCTCGGGTTGATGCCCGTCGAGATCCGGCCAGCGCACGACCCGCAGCTCCGCCTCAGCACCGTCACAGAGCACCTCACCTTCGCGAAGCACCTCCCCGGAGGACAGCTCCAGGGTCGAGTCATCGAATGCGATCTCGATCTCGTCGAAGAACACACCGAGCAGCGCACCTCCACCAGCCACGTCGTGCTGGAACGGATGGATGTGGATCAGGCCGTCGCCGTGGCTGTGGATGCCGGTGACGTCCGAAGCCGAGTCATCGGGGTACGGAAGCTGGCGCTCGCCGCAGACCCGGACTTCGTACCCCGAGTGCCAGTGGTCGATGCCCACTGCCGGTGGCTCGCCGGCAGGGTCGCCCTCGGGTCCGAACTCGTCAAGAAGAGCCATCACCCCGCCCTCGTCATCGGGGGCGTCGGTCGTGGCACGGTTCTCAGGGCTGTCGAAATTCGCGACCGGGCCAGCCGAGTCCGAGTCTCCGTCGCTGCACGCCGTGAATGCCGTCACTACCACCGCAGCGGCGACCCACCGAATCGATCTCATGGGCGACTGTGTACCGCAAACGCGAGTTCAAGGAGTAGGAGCTCGAGATCAGGGCTACGAGCAGCTGGCCGGCAACGTTGCTGGGCGGTTCCGCGGAACCCTCGGGGACTCCTTCCCAGAGGTACACGAACATGTGTTCGAGATCATGGAAGCCATGCGCACCGACGATCTCGACACCACGCCGCTCCCCGACCTCGAACACCGCCTCACCACCCAAGGCAGGCATCGCGGCGGCCGAGACCGCTACGTTCATGGCACTCCTCGTAGCTTTCGACAGACGCGAGGGGTGGCGCGGCGACGGGGTCAAGAACTGCGCACACTGGATGAACTGGCAGCTCGGTACGTCGTTCCGCAGGCGCCGAGAGCCCGACGGGCGGGTGACGATCACACTCACCACCGACGCGGCCGACGCCGAGCTGGCGATGCAGGCCATCCACGCAGCGACCACCACCGACGGTGAGCGCCCGCTGGTCGAACGACGAGCCGATGCGCTGATCGCGGTGGCGGACACCGAGACCGCCGGCCGGGCGACCTGCGAGGCACGGTCCCCACGGAACAGCCCGGGCGTGAGTGCGTCGCTGCGGCAACAGCTGAAGACGCGGGACGGCCGATGCGTGTGGCCGGGATGCGATGCGATCCACCACCGTCTCCTGCACACGGGCGGGTACGCAATTCGACGTCGAAGCGACACCGGGTGGGAGGTACAACGGGCAGACGGATCGATCATCGACTCGACGCCGGCGAAGTTGACGGTTCCGCGGAACCGCATCCGCGCTGTGGTCGAGAACCCGGAAGCGATCCGCGGCAGGTGGTCAGGCGATCCCCTGGACACCGGCCGGCTTCTCCGCATGCCCGTCAGACGCGATCCTGTGCCCACCGGCTGACGCCCCGGCCACCCACGAGAAGCCCAGGTTGGATCGACACACCCGGGTCCTCGCTGAGGTGCCCGGAGTCTGTCCGGCGCGCTCGGAGGGAATCGAACCCCCAACCTTCTGATCCGTAGGTGGATCCAAGGGTTTCGCCGAGGTTCGCCGTGGGTGCCTGTACGACCCCGATATAGCCGCTGAACTGGCCTTTCGGGCTGATCTGACGAACCGCCAAGAACCGCGACCGCACCGGTTTACCGGTGGGATCTTCTCAGGATCTTCTCACCACGGCGAGCGGCTCAACTTAGAGCGTTGTGAACTACGGGCGTGTAACTTGGTGGTCCTCGCGGGCGAGGGAGACGAACCATGGCTGTACCGAGCGACGTCAAGGATCGCGAGCCCTCCGCATTCGAGGCAGCGCTCGCCCGCTTCGACAGCGAAGTGGGGAGACGCGAACGCCGGCGAGTTTCCTTGGACGAGATCGTCGAGTTGATCCGAGCCGACCGCGAGGCGGCCGACCGCTAGGAAACCCGGACCGTGCACGTCGTCATCGACGCGTCGATGCTCGTCGAGATCATCGTTGCCGACGACGACCGTCCTGGCCGGTGGGTGCAGGGCGTCCTGGAAGGCGACGACCTGTACTGGGTCGACGGTTTGACCATGCTCGAAGCCGCATCGGCGCTGCGCCGCGTGGTCCTTCGCCATCAGTTCGACGCTGAACGCGCAGCGCGGGGTCTGCAGTGGCTGGGCTCGCTCGTGATCAAACACCAGCCGCTCGGCCAGCAGGAGATCGCCCGCGTCTGGGAGATGCGGGACACGGTCACGCCCTACGACGCGGCCTACCTCGCGTTGACGGAGCGGGTGCAAGTCGATACGGGCGGACAAGCGGCACTCCTCACCGCCGATGCGAAGCTGGCTCGCTCCCCGGCCGTTCGATGCCCGGTTCACTTGTACGCGTCCACTGCGTGAGCACCGCGAGCTCAGGCGACCCCATCGGGGAACATCTCGGGACGATGTCCCTGGAACCGAGATCTGGCCACGCTGTGTGATCTCGCGTGGTCTCGCGTCGGAGGTTCGAAACGAACCTCCAGTTGTGTCTCCAGTTCCTCGGTGTGGATCGAGACCTCAAGGGCCGGCACGGAAGGTGGCCACAGCACGTCAATGAGGTTGTAGACGGCGGTCAACGAAGGCCGCAGCATCGGCGGGCGGTACACGGGTGCGTGGCGTCCCGGGTGCCGGGTGGCCGATCTTGGGGTGTCGCCAGCACGGTCGTCGCAAGCAGGCGAGAGGGTAAGCCTGATGGTCGATCTACACGGCCGACGGGTCGGCGGTGACGTCCACGGCGAGCGACCATGGTGAATCCTGCACCAGAGACGTGCACGAGGTGGGTGCGCACGAGCGGAGCCACTCGCAGACACGATCCCGTAACGACGGTGACCGGACGGGTCGCGCTCACTCCAAGCTCGCGTGTTACCGGGCACCCGACCGGAAATCGGCAGTTTCGGCCCTCACGACCGTCCGACAACGGCACGTTGAGTGCGCTGGTGGTAGTCGGCGATGTCGGGCGTTACCGGATGCTC
>CAZVUM010000016.1:0-57401 GCA_964629575.1 uncultured Acidimicrobiales bacterium
GCGAGAACGTGACGACGAACGGCGACCCGGGGATCACCACGAACACGAACGGGAGCGATAGGTACAGCAGATGCTCCAGCGGATGCATCGAGATGCCCGAGCACGGCCCGGTGTTCACGGTGCGGTGGTGGAGTGCGTGTGCCCAGCCATACAGCGGGTCCAGGTGCAGCAGACGGTGGTTGAGGTAGAAGTGGACCCAGCTGCGTGTGTTCGAGGCTGCTGCGCGGTTGCTGTCGTTCACCCATGCGGGTCGCCAACTCCACCTCACCGTGCAGGTCAACCTCTCCTTCGCCATCTACTGGCTGACGCCGCGGCTTCCCGACTTTCTGGCGCTTCACCCCGAGGTGACAGTCGACCTCGTCACCGTCATCCACGAACCGGAGCGAACGGCTGCTGCTGCCGACCTCGAGACCCGCTTCGCCGAAGAGGCTCGGGGCGCAACCCTTCGTCGAGACGGCTCTGGCCGAGAGTCGCCTGGCGCGACCGTTCGACCATGCCACCGAGACGCCCGAGCGTTACTGGCTGTTGGAGGGACGACCGGGCGGCCGATCCGATGCCGCCGATGCCTTCCGGGGCTGGCTGCTCGACGCATAGTTTGGGGCGATGGCGTCCGGCGACACGATCCACTTGGCTCAGTTCCTCACGCACGGGCCGACCCACCACAGCCTCGCGATGTGGCGCCACCCGCTCACCGGCCCGACCCCCGATGCCTGGCGAACGCCCGAGCTCTACCAACACATCGCGCAGGTCTGCGAGCGCGGCCTGTTCGACATGGTGTTCTTCGCTGACCTCAACTACATCTCAGACACCTATCGCGGGTCGCTGGAGCCGGCGCTGGCCGGCGCCGCACAGGCGCCCGAGCACGACCCGATCCCGCTGCTGTCGTTCATGGCGGCTGCGACACAACGCATCGGGCTCGCGTCGACGTTCTCGACGAGTCACCACCACCCCTTCTACGTCGCGCGCATGTGGGCAACGCTCGACCACCTGACCCGCGGGCGCAGTGCCTGGAACGTGGTGACCTCGCTCAACCACAACCAGGCGGCCAACTTCGGCGAGGACGACCGTGAGCCCGCCGATGTGCGCTACGACAGGGCCCACGAGTTCGTCCAGGTGTGCCTCGACCTGTGGAACAGCTGGGATCCCGACGCCGAACTTCACGATGTCGAAGGGGCCGTCTTCGCCGACGCGTCGAAGGTGCGGCGGATCGAGCACGAGGGGCGGTTCTACCGCTCACGGGGCCCGCTCAACGTCGTGCGGTCGCCGTACGGGGGCCCGGCGATTCTCCAGGCTGGGACGTCGGACAAGGGACGCGATTTCGCTGCCCGCTACGCCGACGGGATCTTCGCCATTCAGCCCCGGGCCACCGATGCTGCCGCCTACTACGACGACATCAAGAGCCGAGTGTCTGATCACGGCCGCGACCCCAACCATTGCGCCATTCTCTACGGAGCCCAACCGATCATCGGGTCGACCGAGGCCGAGGCGGTCGAGAAGCAGGAGGAGCACAACGAGCTCGTTCCGCTCGAAGGCGGCATGGCAATCCTGTCGGGCCACCTCGACTTCGATCTCTCGCGGCTCCCGGCCGAGGCGATCATGGCCGACCGCATCGAACCCGAGCTGGCTCGAATGGCAACGAGGTACCGGCGTCCGGATGGGACGGCGATGACGGTCGAGGAGGTCGCCCGCCGGCATGGGCAAAGCGTCGGGCTTCCACAGTTCGTCGGCACGGCCGAAACCGTCGCCGACCAGCTCGAGGCCTTCTACGACGAGGTCGGCGGCGACGGGTTCATGCTGTCGGCGATCCACTGCCCCGGTGCGATCGAGGAGTTCGTCGACCTCGTGGTACCCGAGCTCCAACGCCGCGGTCGTTTCCGCACCGAGTACGCCGGCACCACCCAGCGAGACCACCTCCGCCAGCAGTAGGTGCCTGGCACTTTGTGTTACGAATCGTAACGTTAGGTGCCAGGCACCATTTCCGGGCACCATTTCCGCAGCCACCCGTCGGCGCTGAAGTCCGGATCACCGAGGGCCTCGATGTATGCCCGGTGGTATTCGAGCGAAGCCACGCCCTTGTCGAAATGCTCGGTGACGTCGGCCGCGTGGGTGGGCTGGGTGGAGCTGTTGTAGGCGATCCAGCGAACGCCGCCCCAGGGAGGCCCGCAGTCGGTGAACAGCCAACGATTCGCCGCATCTCGAGCTGCGTCGGGGAGCGCTCGCCCCAGTTCGCGGTGATCGACATGGTTCCAGGGGCCAGTATCGCTCCAGCGTTCGCGGTAGTTGGAGGCAATGATCACATCGGGCTGATGGGCTCGGATCGCTCGGGCGAGATCACGCCGGAGCTCGACCCCATTCACCACCAGCCCATCGGGGTGATCCAAGAACTCGACGACGCTCACGCCCACGACCGCCGCCGACTCGATCTGCTCCTGGGCACGGACCGGCGCCGCCTCCGCCGGAGGCCATGGTGTCGATCCCCGCCTCGCCCCGAGTCGCCAACACGTAGCGGATGTCTTTGCCCTGAGACGTCCATCGAGCGATGGCCGATGAGGCGCCGTACTCGAGGTCATCGGGGTGAGCGACGATGGCGAGCGCGCGATCCCAGTCTTCGGGTAGGTGTTCGAGGCCGGCGGTCATGGGGCCACGGTAGAACCACGGCGCCAGCAGCGACGGCCGCAACTGCGCAGCATGAGGCAAGGTGGGTCGACGGGAGGGCCTCAAAGGTCAGGGGTGCAGCAGGTGAGGGATTCGGTGAGGCATCGGCAGCTGGTGGCGTTGAGGTTCGCGGTGGCGTGCGCAATCCTCGCCGCGGCGTGTTCGGGCGGCGGCCCAGAAGGCGACGACTCGACGACCAGCTCGGCCCCCAATTCCACCGACCCTGCCCCGTCAACCTCGACGACCACCGCTGCGCCCGCTGCGACGACCACGACCACCACGGTGCCGGTCCCCCGCCACGTCGACGCGGCGGGGTTCGACGACCACACGGTGCCGCATGTCGAATCCGTCGACGAGTGGTTCGCCCTCGCCCGCCGAAACGCCGACCGCTCCGTGGTGAAGTTCACGATCTCCGACTTCGGTGGGTTCGACCCCACGGTCCGCTGGGCCGACAGCAATTTCTACGAGCTGCACGACGAGTGGTTCTACTTCCGGCTCCTCAACGGCCAGCCGGTGCCGGGAGCGCCCGACCAACCCGCCACTGGCCTTGGCCCGTTCGAATCGATCGACGACATCTACCAGTGGGCGGAGCCGATCCGATCGTTGCCTGTGAACCTCCGCCGGGTCGACAGCCAGACTTTCGGACGCGAGCGGATCTACTCCTCCAGGTTCTACGAGCTCGCCAGGGCTCAGCCGCGTGTGTTCGGAGCGGGGAGTGTCGTTCACGTTCCCGACAGCCCCGACGGCCAACGCTGGCTCATCGAGCTCGAATACCGCGACGCGGCGCGCGTCGCGGACGTCGAGCGCTACTTCTCGTCCCTCGCCCGGACTCTGCCCTCCGAGATCGGCGATGACCTCGAATGGGTCGTCCGCTCACCCGAGCAGCAGGATCTCGCCGACGAGATGAGCGAATCCGGCCATCCGCTCGCCGATCGGGTCGTGCGCTGGATCGAGGTCGTGCCGCCCGGAGAGGCGGAGATCTACAACGAAGGAATCGCGGCGGGCAAGCTTCTCATGGTCGACGACATCGGGAGCCAGCTCGCCCGTGCCATCGACACCGACGTCATCATCATCGACCACGTCCCCGACTATCTCCCGCCAGGTAGCGCGCTCATCACCTCGCAGCCGCAGACGCCCCTCGCCCACGTCAACCTGCTGGCCCGCAACCGAGGGATACCGAACCTCAGCATCAGCGGCGTCAGCGACGATCCCGGGATCCAACAGGCTGCCCGCGTTCGGCCCTACGTCGTCGTGCACGCCAGCGGCGGCGATGTCGACATCGCCCTGATCGAAACCGACGAGTTCCGAGCGTGGGAGCGTCTGACGAATCTCCCGAGTGCACGGGTCCCGACCGTCGACACCGACGAGATCGACCTGGTCGTCGACCTCAGGGAGCTCTCTCGCGAGATCGGCGACATGACCCAACTCGACGAGTGGCGACCGATCATCGGAGGCAAATCCGCCGGATTCGTCGTTCTCCTCGACACCCACGACGTCCCCATGCCTCCGACGCCCCTGGCGATCACGGTCCGGCCCTACTTCGAACACCTCGAGCAGGTCGAACGGGAGCTCGCCGCGATGCTGGCCGACCGCGACTTCCGCAACGACCCGCGCGCCAGGTACCTGTTTTTCGAAGGGCCCGACGACTACGAGGACTTCTATGCGGCCGAGCGCGACCTCGAGTACGGCCGGACCCTCGCAACCGAGCACCCGCCGACGACGATCCTGGGATCCATCCTCGAGGCCGGCGGCTTCAAGTCGCTGTTCCGCGACCACAGCATCGACGCGAACACACTCGATCAGATCGTCTCGGAGCTCGAAGCGAGCTTCGGCCACTACGACGCCACGCAGGGGCTGCGCTTTCGCTCGTCGAGTTCGGTCGAGGACGTCGAAGGCTTCACAGGCGCCGGTCTGTACAACTCCAACACGGGCTTCCTCGATCCGGGAGCCCAGACCGATCCGGACGATCGCAAGAAGAGCGTGGAATACACGCTGAAGAAGACCTGGGCGTCCTACTGGGCATTCGAGGCGTTCGAAGAGCGTCGCAGGGAGAACATCGATCACACCTCCGGCGGCATGGGAGTCACGGTGCACGCGCGATTCGACGACCACCTCGAGGCGAACAACGGCGTGGCGACGATCACCTTCGAACCAGCCCGTACCGACGTGCTGGCAACGGCGATCATCAACGTCCAAGCCGGCGCAGTGAGCGTCGCCAATCCGGTGGCGAATGCGGCGGTTCGTCCCGAGATCATCGAAGTGGCGGTGCTACGTAACGGCGACCTACGGATCGAACGGCTACAGGATTCGTCGCTCATCGACAACACAGCGCCCGACAACACAGTGCTCAACGAAACAGCGGTGACCGAGCTGGTCCAGCACCTGATCTCGATCGCCGACGCCTGGCGAGACATGGTCAACGGCCCCCTTCCCTTCGCACAGGAAGTGTCTGCCGTGAGCCTCGACGTCGAGTTCAAGACGATGCGGTCGAGATGGCCAGCCGGATCGGGCGACGAGGTCTCCGGACTCGTGATCAAGCAGGCGCGCAGACTCGACCCGGGCCTACGAGGCGTTCCCTCCTCGGTCGTCGCCCTGCCGGTGCCCCGCGACGTTCTCGCCCGCGCCGCCCGGGTAGCGAGCCTCACCTGCGACGGCCAACGGGTGACGGCCGTGTGGACCGACCCGCTCATCGCTCCCGACATGGGCCATTCCACGACGCCGTTCACTCATCCGGCGACGCCCGACATCGACGGCTGCACGTCTCGGACCTTGCACAGCTCGCCCGACGTCTACCTGCTCGAGCTCCTCGAGGACCACGAGCGGGCTCGCCTCATCGAGTGAGCCGTCACTCGACCCCGACCGGCTCTTTGGGCCGCGACATCAGCACCTGAAGCACGGAAAACTCCCTGACGACCCGTGCCGTTGCCTCGAAACGCTCCGGGTACAGAACCCCCCGTTCCCACAGAGCCACGCCGTCGAGGCGGATCGTGGGATCGTGCACCATCCAACAGATCTCGCCGGGCGGGCGTGTGTTGCAGGTGTGGAAGTGGGCGAAGCGGGGACTGGTGAACACCGTGTTGGACCACCGGTCGGGATCCACTGCCGCCGGCTCCTCGTACGTGCGTCCGGGGTGCAGCCCCGCATGCCACGAATCCACGCCGAGGCCGTTGAGCAGGCGATTGGCGTAGTTGAAATACCCCACGATCTGGTTGACCTCGAGGATCTGCCCGTCGTCGAAGCCCGCCCCCCGCAACGCGACGACGTCGGCCTGCTGCATCTCCCCCGGATGCAACATCAGCTGTCGCGCATAGTCGAACAGGGGCCACCTCGCCGACCCCGAAAGCGTCGCCGGGACGCCGAGCCCACAGCGCCGCCTCGATGGCGTCGGAGCGCGAATCGTCGCCGATGAGATGACGAGCGTTGGCCCAGTGGTTGGCGAGCGAGGACTCGCATCGTCGAGGGCCGAAGCGAGTGCACCCGCATCACGTTGTCGACGGTTCCATGCGGTGTCCGGGCCAGGTCGAGGGCCGACCGCAGCTCCTGATCCGCCTCATCGTCGCCGATCATCGAGATCCAGGCGCTCACGTGCCTCCGTCCCAGCCGTAGTGAAGGCGGGCGGCCTCGGCGCTGAGGTAGCCATCGGCGATGTCGTCGGCGATCGCATCCCGGGTGCGCTCCTCGGGAGGGCCGTATCCGCCCGCACCCGCGAGCTGAACGCTCAGGACATCGCCCTCGGCCATATCGACCACATCCTTCGAGCCCAGCTCCCTGGCGTCTCCATCGGGGTTGAGCACCGTGCGCCCCACCCGCCCGGGCAGGCCGCCCGCTGCGCCGGGAGGGGCGATCAGGTGACGGTCGCTCGACAGCGACACCTGTCCGGCTGGCGCGAGCAGCTCGACGTCCTTGCGTAGCCCACACCCTCCCCGATGCCGGCCAGCGCCCCCCGAATCGGCGATCAACTCCATTCGCTGCACCCGGATCGGGCTCTGGTGCTCGTGCACCTCGACCGGAATGTTCGCGGCGTTGAACACTGGCGTCAGGCTCTCCTGCCCGTCGCTCGTGGCCTGCCCGCCGTAGCCGCCGTAGATGAGGTCGTAGAAGATGAACTGCTCGCCGTCGGCGGTCTGGCCGCCGACCACCGGGTTGCTCCAGTGCGAGAACGAGGCCATTGCGCGGTGCGGAACCAGGTCGGCGAGGGCCCCGCACACCACTTCGAACAGACGAATCTGAATCGCGGCCCGGCCGCTGCTCGGCGCGGGGAACTCCGGATTGAAGAACGATCCTTCGCGCGCCACCACCGAGATGGGTCGGTTGGCGCCATGGTTGTGCGGAAGGTGCGGATCGGTGAACACCTTCACCGCGAACGTCGAATAGGCGCGGGTGTAGTTGATGTAGGAGTTGATCCCGGCAGCGACCTGGTCGTCGCTGTTGGACCAATCGAGCTGGATCTCGCCGCCGGTGATCGTGATGGTCACCGCGAAGCGGATCGGCTCGCCGTCCGGCCCCTCGTCGAGCGCGTCCTCGTACTCGTAGCGCCCGTCCGGGAGTTCGGCGATCAGCTCCCGCATTCGGTCCTCGGAGCGGGACAGGATCGCCTCGATTCCGGACTCGACGACGTCGGTTCCGTACTTGTCGAAGATCGCGGCGAGGCGTCGACCCCCGACGACATTGGTGTTGCGCTGGGCCAACAAGTCGCCGCGCACCACCTCCGGGAGCCGGACATTGCCCAGGATGAGCCGCAGAACATCCTCTCGGATCCCGTTCTCGTCGGCCACCTGCACGGGGAGGATGCGCAGGCCCTCCTGAAAGGATTCGCGAACGCCCACGATCTGGCTGCCGGCCACGGCCCCGCCCATGTCGACATGGTGAGCGCAGTTCACCGCGAAACCGATCAGCTGGTCGTCGTGGAACAGCGGTGAGGTCAAGAAGCAGTCGGGGTAGTGACCGGAGCCCAGCCGCGAGTCGTTGAGGAGAATCGCGTCGCCGGAACGCATGTCCTCCACGGCGAAGTGGTCGAGAACGTGGCCGACCACATAGGGCATCGCACCGAGGTGGCCTGGCGAGAAGTTGCCCTGTGCGATCAACCTGCCCTGGCGGTCGAACAGACCCGTGGAAAAGTCGTCGCCTTCCCGGACGGCAGCCGAGTACGCGGTACGACGGAGGGTCCGGCCCATGTCCTCGGCGACGGCGATCAACGAGTTCCACAGGACGCTGAGTGTGATCGGATCGATGTCCTGGCTCATCGGTCTCCTCCCGGGCCCGGCTGGGCGGCCCTGTCTGCGGCCCTGTCTTCGGGCCCGGCGGCGGCACTGTCTGTCGCTACGTCGATGACGACATGGCCGGCGGTGTTCACCGAGGCCCGGTCGCCGGGCGGGACCAGAATCGTGGACTCGGGGTCGGTGATGAGCGCCGGCCCGGTCACCGCGGCTCCCGGCGCGAGCGATGCTCGTTCGAACGTCGGGCAGTCCACGAGCTGTCCGCTGCCGACCGTGATTCCGTCTGGGAAGAACGCCTGGCGGATGCCCGCAGAGTCCGCCGAGCCCATGGCGGAAGCGTCGCCATCGGAGACCGGATCGCCGGACTCGCGGGTCGCTCCTGGCAGGTCCAGCGTCAGGTACCAGTCGATCGCTTCGACCGATGACGCCGGTTCGGAGTAGCCGTACTCGGCCTCGTACGCAGCGTGAAAGCGCTTGGCCACCTCGACGCCGAACCCCGCGTCGATGGGTCCTTGCGGCAGCTCGACCCGGAGCTCGTAACCCTGGCCGGCATAGCGGAGGTAGCCGTGCCGTCTCTCTGCGATGGCGTCAGCGCCGCCCGCCTGCGACGCGTTGGCACGCAGGCGCTCGTAGCACTCGGCGATGGCGGCGTCCGAGCCGCCGGCGTCGAGGGCGATCGGCATGCTCAACGAGACCGTCAACTGGGGTTGCGCCTCGAGCATGCCGACGGCCGAGCCGACGCCCGCCCCATGGGGCACGATCACGTGGCTCACGCCGAGCGCCCGCGCCAGGCCGGCCGCATGAACAGGGCCCGCTCCGCCGAACGCCACGAGCGCGTAGTCGCGAGGGTCGCGTCCCTTTTCGATCGACATCGACCGCATCGCGCGCTCCATGGTTGCGTTCGCAACGGTGTGCACACCCCAGGCCGCTTCGAGAACCGACAGACCGAGCGGCGCGGCGATCTGCTCGGCGACCGCGTTCGTCGCCGCATCGACGTCGAGGGTCATGCGACCGCCCGCAAAGCGTTCGGGGTCGAGGTAACCCAGCACGAGGTTGGCATCGGAGATCGTGACCGCCCGGGCGCCGCGGCCATAGGAGACCGGACCAGGATCGGCACCGGCTGACTCGGGTCCCACACGGATGACGCCGAGCTCCACGGTTGCGATGCTGCCGCCGCCGGCGCCGATCTCCACCAGCTCCACCGCAGCGATGTTGAGCGGAAGGCCGCTGCCGGGGCGTTGGTTCACGGTGTCGACCTCAAAGGTCGTGCCGACCGCGGGCTCGCCGTTCTCGACTGCGCCGAGTTTGGCGGTGGTGCCGCCCATGTCGAAGCTCAACACCCGATCGATGCCGCCGCGCCGACCGATCTCCGCAGCGAGAAGAACCCCGGCCGCCGGCCCGGACTCCACCATCGTCACCGGCAACCGCCGTGTCATCTCCGCCGACAGCAGACCGCCGTTGGACTGCATCGCGTACAGCTCACCCACGAAACCCCGGGCGGTGAACGCGGAGCCGAGTCGATCGAGAAAGCGGCTCGTCACGGGCGCGACGTACGCGTTGGCGACCGTCGTGCTCGTCCGCTCGTACTCCCGATGCTTGGGCGACACCTGCGACGACAGGGAGACGGGGAGGTCCGGACGCCAGCGGTTGATCGCCGCACCGACGAGCTCCTCGTGCTCGGGTCGGATGTAGGAGTGCAGGAAGCTGACCGCGACGGCCTCAGGCTTGAGTCCCTCGAGGTGGGCGATCAGTACCTCGAGCGCTCCTTCGTCGAGCGGCACGACGACCTCGCCGTCGGCGCCGACCCGCTCGGCGACCTCGACGATCCTTCGGCGGGCGATCAGCGGCTCGGGCTTGGCGAGATGCAGGTCGAAGGTGTCATAGCGCTTCGCCCGTCCCATCAACAGCACGTCGCGAAAGCCTGCCGTTGTGACCAGCACCGTCCGAGCCCCATCGCGCTCGAGGATCGCGTTGGTCGCAACTGTGGTCGCGAGCAGGATCGAGCCCACGTCGCCGAGTTCGAAGGGGCGCAAGCGAGCAAGCCCGTCGATACCGTCGAGAACGGCCTCCTCGGGCGCCGCGGGCGTGCTCAGGACTTTCCAGTACCAGCTCTCACCCGTCGCTCCGTCCTGAAGAACGCAGTCGGTGAAGGTGCCTCCGGTGTCGACGGCGAGGCGCAGCATGCGCGGACCGTACTCCAACAACGGGAGGCCGGTCAGGGGCCCCGCCGCCGTCGCTCACAGCTTCTCCGCGAGGAACGCGAGCATGTCGCCCCACAGCTCGTGCGCGGCGGCCTCGTCGTAGGACTCCCGGTAGTCGGCGAGGAACGCGTGACCGGCGCCCGCGTAGATCTTGATGCGGGCATCTTTCCCCCGAGCCTCGAGGTCGGCGGCGAGCGCCTCGAGCTCGGCGGGAGAGGGATTCTGGTCCTCGCCGCCGCCGACGATGAAGATGGGGCACGCCAGGTCGCGTGCCATGCTCGCAGGTGGTGTCGGACGAGAGTCGGTGGTGTCGTCCTCAAAGGTGGCCCGGTTGATGAAGCCACCCCAACAGGGAATCGCGGCATCGAACTTCTGACTCGAGAAGGCGGTCAGCGTCGTGGCACGGCCGCCCATACAGAAGCCTGTCAGCGCAACCCGCTCGCTGGTGTCGTCTCGACCTCGGAGGTAGTCGGCCACCGATTCGACGTCGCCCACGATCTGGGGGTCCCGAAGCCCGAACATCGCAGGGAGCACGACGTCGAAGTCATGACCGGGTGCCCCTGTCCGGGCGTAGAGCTCCGGCGAGGCGGCCACGAAACCGGCGTGCGCAAACCGTCGGCACAGGTCCTCGATGTGTTCGACGCGCCCAAACGCCTCCTCGAGAACCACGATCGAGGGGTGTGGGCCCGCGTCCGTCGGCGCGGCGACATAGACGTCGATCGGACCGAGCTGCACGGTCTCGGTTCTGATGCGGGAGGGATCGGTGACTTCGCCTGCGAGTGCCATGGGCGAACGCTATCGCGACGGGATTCGCGGCGGCTCAGGGCGTTGCGACAGGCGGCGACATCGGAGCAGACAGCGGCGGAGGCGGCATCCACGAGGTCGGAATCTGCCAGATGACCACCGGGGGCGACACCGGCTCGGACTCGACGAGGTCCCTGAAACCGCCGAAGTCGTAATGGAAGAGTGAGCAGAGCACGCCGTACACCTGCAGACCGCTGCAGATGGGCCCGCTGGTACCGCCGCCGAACACCGGCAGCACCTCGGTCTGGAACAGCGTCCGGTCTGTCGGCAAGCCAGACGCCAGTCCGAGAAGCCGGTGTGTGTAGGGCACCGCCCCGGCCGTGCTGTAGTACCAGCACGCCGACGGAATCCACTCGAGCGATTCGCCCCATGTCTCGTGGGCGACCCACCGGTGATGCAGAGGGGGACAACCTTCCGACGTCAGCCGGAACGTCGCAGCGTGATAGAGGGTCCACGGCACCACGACGCCTGGCCCGTCGACCATTCCACCCCACGACACAGGCCGACAGTCCTCACCGGACTCGTCGCCGCCGTCCCCGGTGTCACCGTCATCGCCGTCGGGCTCCGGTTCCGACATGGCACCCGGGGTGGCCTGCACACGTGTCCAGTTGCGGTAGGACCCGCCGACGTAGGCCCGAACCTCGACGTCGTAGGTGGTTCCGTTGTTCAGCCCGCTGAGCTCCGCCTCGAAGGTGTTCTTCGCGAAGGCCAACGCCCAGCCGGGGGTTCCCACCTCTCGGTAGCGCCACTGGTGCCACACCGAGCCGTCGACCGGCTCCCATTGTGCGAACAGCCCGCCATCGCCCGATGTGACGGTGAGCGACGGCGAGGTCGATGTTCCGGGAGAGGATTCGACCGCGGGAACCGCCTCAGCGACGAGCTCGGCCGAGCTCACATAGACCGGCGGGCTCGCCGGCGGGGAGGCGGGCTCGACGTCGACCTCGATCAAGCGACCATCGGGGGTGAGACACGCGGTGAAGCGATCCTCGGCTGCCGCAGCGCTCCCCGTCACCGTGACGCGGTCGGCGGGCGGCTGGGAGAAGCCGCTCCCGACGAGCACGGTCGCGATGACCGCAACCATCAGTGCGCAGAGCCCGCGCCGAACACTCATGCCACCCTCCGAAGCCGCCGTACGACCTCATGGAGTGGTACCAGAGCCACCTGCCGTGGTGGGTGACCCCAACCTCGGTCAGCGGCGCTCGCCCTCCGGGAAGCAGAACGGCATGAGGCGCGGGCCGCGCACCTGGCCGCCCGCCCACTTCATCTGCTCACCCTCGCGGAGGCTGAACTCGGGGATGCGTTCGAGCCACACACCAAGTGCGGTGTTCATCTCCAGGCGAGCGAGGTTGGAACCGGCGCAGCGATGGATGCCCGACCCGAACGCGATGTGGCGGTTGATGACCCGGTCGATGATGAAGGTGTCCGCGTCCTCGAAGTGCTCCGGATCGTGGCACGCGGCCGGGAAGTTCATCAGCACCTTGTCGCCCGACTTGATGTGAGCACCCTCGTACTCGAAGTCGGTCTCGGCGACGCGCGCCATGGTGACCGGCGCGTAGAACCGAAGAAACTCCTCTGTGGCCGTGGGCAACAGATCGGGTTCGTCGAGCAATCGCTGGCGATCCTCGGGGTAGGTCGCCAGATGCCACAGGGCTGAGCCGATCGAGCTCCACGTGGTGTCGATCCCGGCGACGATCAGCAGATTGGTGATCCCGATGACCACCTGCGGGGTGACCTTGGCGTCGGGGTCGTCGACCTCCATGAACAGCAGGTCGGTGAGCAGATCCTCCTGAGGATCCTCGGCGCGCTTGGCGACCTCAGCACCGATGAAGGCGAGCATCTCATCACGCGCCTGCATCCGCCGTTCGGGGTCGTGCAGCCCCTCCCCCAGAAGCAGGTTGACCCACTCGACGAACTGGTCGGCCATGCCGGGGTCGACCCCGATCAAGTGCGCGATGACTCGCGGCGGGATCTGCTGCGAGTAGTCCACCGCACCATCGCACCGTCCGGACTCGATGAAGCCGTCGATGAGCTCATGGCAGAGCTCTTCGGTGTACTCCTGATACCGCGTGACCGCTCGCGGGGCGAAAGCGGGCAACAGCATGCGGCGGGTCCACCCGTGCAACGGAGGATCTGCCGTGATGGGAGCCGCCCCGATCATCTGCTCGTAGCGGGACAGCTCCGGCGCGTTGGGTGCCGGGGGCATCACGAGGGGTTGGCGTGAGCTCAGCTCCGGAATCATCTTCGCCATCTCGCGCACGTCGTCGAACTTGGTGGGGTTCCACGACCCGCCCAGTCGATCGGTGTGGGCGACCGGACATTTGTCTCGCATCTCGGCCCAGATGGGAACGGGATCCTCGATGTAGGCCTCGTCGCGGAGGTCGTAGTCGGTTGTCCAGTCCTCGACCGGTCCGCCGGGGGCCCAGATGTCCGGGCTGCTCGCCAGGCTCATCTTCTCGTGCATGTCAGGGGTGTCGGTCATCGAGCCAGATCCTGTGTGCGGTCGCGGCGGCCAAAACTACCGCCTGACCGTCCGAGATCGAGAAGACTGTCGACACCGAGGGGAAGAGACGCCATGGCAGCGAGCGAATCACAGGCCAGGACGGTGGTCGGCTCGTGCCCGTTGGACTGCCCCGATGCCTGTTCGTGGCACATTCACCTCGACGGGGACGGACAACCGCAGTCGATCCGCGGTAACCCCGATCACCCCTTCACCCAGGGAGGTCTGTGCCCCAAGGTCAACCCCTGGCTGACGTTCGCGTCCGACCCCCGCCGCCTCACGACGCCGCTGCGACGCACCGGGGCGAAGGGTGAGGGGCAGTTCGAGCCGATCGGCTGGGACGAGGCCATCGCGGAGATGGCGGCGCGCTTCACCGAGATCATCGACCGGTCGAGCGGGGCTGCGATCTGGCCGTTCGTCGGCACGGGCAACCTCGGTTGGATCCAAGGTCTCAACGGCCCGGCGCGAGTGTGGCGACGCATGGGCGCCTCTGCACATCACATGAGCATCTGCTCGGTCGCCGGCCGGGAGGGCATCAATCTGTCGGTCGGCACGGGCGACTGGATGGACGCTGAGGCCTTCTCCGATGCCGGCCTCGTGGTGATCTGGGGCTCCAACACGCTCGTCACCAACCGCCACCTGTGGCCATTCGTCGACCAGGCCCGCCGCGCTGGGGCACCGTTGGCGGTGATCGATCCGGTGCGCACCCGCACGGCAGACAGGGCCGACGTCCACCTCGCTCCCAGGCCCGGAACCGACGGAGCGCTGGCCATGGCGGTCTGCGCGGAGCTCGTTCGCCAGGACGCGCACGACAGCCGGTTCCTCACACAGCGAACAGCCGGCTGGCCCGAGTTCGAGAAGTCTCTCGAGGAGTGGTCGCTCGCGAAGGCCGCCGAGATCACCGGCGTCGACGTCGGCCAGATCGCGGCGCTCGTCGAGCTGATCGCGTCTCATCGGCCACTGGCGTTGCGCGTCGGTCACGGGATTCAGCGGCACGCCGCCGGCGGTCAGGCGATGCGGACGGTGGCGTGCATCCCAGCGATTGTCGGGGCCTATGACGAGCTCGGCGGTGGTTCGCTGTACTCCTCCAGCGGGACACCCAAAGGGTGGAACATCGAGCGGCATCGGCGTCCGAGTCTCGGCGACCCACCGAGAACGCTCGTCCACACCAACCTCGGCCGCAACCTCCTCCACCTCGACGACCCCCCGATCGAGGCGCTCTTCGTGTGGTGCGCGAATCCCGCTGTGTCCAACCCTCAGCTCGATCTGGTGCGCCAGGGTCTGCTCCGTGAGGACCTCTTCACCGTCGTCGCCGACCTGTACCCGACCGAGACCGCCTCGTACGCCGATCTGGTGCTCCCGTCGGCCATGCAGCACGAACAGCTGGAGATCAACGACAGCTACAACCACCGCTACCTGCACTGGAACGAGCCGGCGGTGCAACCGGCTGGGGATGCGCTGCCGCACACAGAGATCTTTCGACGGCTCGCCGCTGCGATGGGCTACGACGAGCCCGAGCTCTTCGCCTCAGACCACGAACTCGCGGACGATCTCCTGGGCAGCGAGGAGTTCGCCAGGGCCGGCATCGATGCCGCGAGGTTGCGGTCGTCGGGCTTCCTCCCGATGCCAGAGCGGCTGCCGCCCTCGGAGCGAGCCTTCCCCACACCGTCTGGTCTCTTCGAGTTCGTGTCCACGACTGCCGCCGAGCTCGGACACCCCACGCTCCCCTCCTACGCCGCTCCGCTCGAAGCCTCCGACCCCGAGTCGCTGGCGCTGATCGCGGCCGCCGGCGACCGACACGTCAACTCGACGTTCGCAGGGACCGAGGCGGTGCTCGGCGGCTCCTCGGCGCCAAGGGTTCGGGTGCATCCCGACGACGCCACCCGCCTCGGCCTCACCGAGGGCGCCACGGTCGAGGTGTCGAACGGACGCGGCGCTTTCACTGCCATCGCGGACATCACCGATGCGACGCGCCCCGGCGTCGTCTCGTCGAGCAAGGGCTGGTGGGGCCAGGGCGTCAACGAAACGACGCTCGAGCACGATGCCGACATGGGCGGAGGGGCGATCTTTCACGACAACGCCGTCCGGCTCCGCGTCGCCGACCGAGCAACTGACGCGGCCTACTGAACGCAGCCGTAGCGCGCCGACGACACGTGGCGGGCGAAGCGGTGCAGCACTGAGGCGGGTGCGATCTCCACGGGGATCTCTCGTGGCCCGAGGGAGGCCATGCGGTCTGCGAGCTCTGCATCTTCGAGAACGACATCGAGCGTGCGAGCCGCCGGGTCGATCACGATCGTGTCGCCGTCGTTGACCGCCCCGATCGGCCCACCGTCGGCAGCTTCGGGGCAGATGTGTCCGATGAGGATGCCGTGAGACACGCCCGAGAAGCGCCCGTCGGTGATGAGGGCTACGTCCTTGCCCAGCCCGCGGCCCTGCAGCTCGACGGTGAGCGCCACCATCTCCGGCATCCCGGGGCCGCCCTTGGGGCCGACGTTGCGCACCACGACGACGTCACCCGGCACGATCGACCCCGCCTGGATCGCCGCCATTGCGTCGGGCTCGCTGTCGAAGGTCCGAGCTCGGCCCCTGAACTCGCCAGACTTCAGGGTCTTGCCGCTGAGCTTCAGCACGCAGCTCTCCGGCGCGAGATTGCCGTGCAGAACCGAGATGTGGTTGTTGGGGGCGGCGAGAGGAGCGCTCACCGGGGAGACGACGTCTTGATCGCCGAGCTCGGCGAGGGTGGGGACCTCAGCGAGGTTGTCGGCGACCGTCGCGCCGGTGACGGTGAGCGCGTCACCGTGCAGGAACCCGTTGTCGAGCAGCTCCTTCATCACGATCGGGACGCCACCGACCTCGTGGAGTCCGACCATCGAGTAGGGCCCATGCGGCTGGAGGTTGGCGATGAGCGGCACCTTCTCCCCCACCGCTTGGATGCGCTCGATCGTGAGCGGCACCCCGGCGTTGTGCGCCAACGCCAGAAGGTGGAGGTACATGTTGGTCGAGCCGCCCATCGCGTAGGCGACCGTGATGGCGTTCTCGAAGCCCTTCATCGTCATGATGTCGCGGGGGCGGATGTCGGCGTCGATCAACCGGTACAGCGCCTCGGACGTGGCCTGCACCTGGGCCTTCACGTCGTCGTGGATGTCGCTCGATGCGTCGTAGTCGGCGGGGTGCGAGGCGCCGCGGGGAAGCATCATCCCCATCGCCTCGGTGATTGTGCTCATCGTGTTGGCGGTGAACATGGCACCGCAGGTTCCGCTCCCGGGCATGACGTTTCGCTCCACCTCGACGAATTCTTCGCGGGTGATCCGCTGGGCGCGCAGGGCCGCCCGGGCCTCCGCCCAGTCGAGGATCGTGAGGTTGTTGCCCTTCGATGCCCACGGTTCGAAGCTCACGCATCCCGGCGAGCTCGTTCCGGGGTAGATCACGAGCCCGACATCGTTGGTACGTGCGAGGGGCATCATCGCCGCGGCGCCGGTCTTGTCGCAGCCCGAGATGACGATCATCGCGTCGCCGTGATGAGCCCGGTGACCGGTCTCGAAGCAGTCCGCGATGAGATCGCGCGAGGGCAAGCTGTACCCGGCGGTGGGACTGCCCTGGGTCAGCGCGTCGGACACAGCCGGCCCGCCCACCACCAGGCCCTGGCCGCCCTGTGCCTCCACAGCGGTCGTCAGGAGGTCGCTGATGCGCTCGACCCTGTTGTTGCACCTGTGGGCGTTGGTGTAGGCACCCGCGATCGTGACGACGACATTGCGGGCCCTGACTTCGTCGGGGTCGAATCCCGCAGCGCGGACCTCGAGCGAGGCCCTCTTCCAGTGGCTGTTCGACGGCTCGGTCATCTCCTCACCCTGTCACAGCGGGCGCCACGCCGGTCGGCCGGCGGTACGGTGCTGCCGTGAAGCGAGCTGACAAGGCGGACCGAATCGGCGAGATCCTCGATGATCTCTATCCCGAGACACCGATCCCCCTCGACCACACCGACGCCTACACGCTGTTGGTGGCGGTTGCTCTGTCTGCTCAGACCACCGACAAGAAGGTGAACCAGGTCACGCCTGGGCTCTTTGCCGTCGCGTCGACGCCGGAGGAGATGGCAGCGCTTCACCCTGACGCCATTCTCGAGCTCATCCGGGAGATCGGCCTCGCCCCCACCAAAGCGCGCAACCTCTCAGCCGCCGCTCATCTGATCGTGGAGCGCGGCGGTGAGGTCGTCGCCGACTGGGAGTTCCTCGAATCTCTGCCCGGCGTCGGCCACAAGACGGCGAGCGTCGTGATGTCCCAGGCTTTCGGCATCCCGGCATTTCCCGTCGACACGCACATCCACCGACTCGCGGCTCGGTGGGGGCTGTCGAACGGAACCACCGTCGAGCGCACGGAGCGCGACCTCAAGGCGGTCTTCGACCGGGACCGCTGGAACGACCGCCATCTTCAGATCATCTTCTTCGGGCGCGAGTACTGCCCAGCGCGCGGCCACGACCTGCTCGACTGCGAGATCTGCAGCTGGGCGGCGACCAAGAAGCGGATTCGCGAAGAGTTGGCGCGCTGAGGGGTCACTGAACGTAGGCTCGGCACGTTCGCTCGGCGCGGGAGGTCGACATGCGACGTTGGTGGATCGGTGTGGCGGCCCTGTCCGTTCTTTTGGCTGCCTGTGGAGGGAACGGGGACGAGGAACCGGCAGACGCCCGCACTACGAGATGACTGTCCCTCAGATGGGCTACGAGGTGGGGCCGCGACTGGAGTTGGGTGACTCGATCGCGCTCAACATCTCCGATCCCGCCAACCCCGCGGTGAGTGCGGTGATCCAGGCCGGTCCGACCGACGAGGGCGTCACCACGGTGAACCAGAACAAGAACATCCCAGTCGGCTCGCTGACCCCCGATGCCGATCAGCCCGACGTCTCCGCGGTCAGCTCCTCGGACCAGAGTGAATAGCCCGACACAACCGACCACTACCCTCTGAGGACAGCGCAGACTGAGCTGGGGGCAACGCTCGTGGAACACGCAACGCAGGTCGCGATCTTGAAAGAGCTGATGCAGCAGCTCGACGAGAACAAGAACATCGACGCCGGAGCGCAGGTGCGAATGCCGACCACCTCCTACGTGTGTCCCGACATCGCTGAGCAGGAGTGGCAGCAGTTCTTCAGAAGCCACCCCCAGCTCATCGGGCTCTCGGGTGACCTACCGGAGGCGGGCAGCTTCTTCACGATCGACGACTTCGGCGTTCCGGTTCTCGCGACCAGGGACAAGGCGGGCGAGTTCCACGCCTTTCTCAACGCGTGCCGCCACCGCTCGGTCAGGGTCGCCGCGGAAGGACGTGGCACCAAGAACATCTTCACCTGCCCGTTCCACAGCTGGAGCTACCGCAACACCGGCGAGCTGATCAACATCCCGGACGAGGATCACTTCGGCGAGATCGACAAGTCATGCCACGGGCTGCTCGAACTGCCCGCCGTGGAACGCAACGGTCTGCTGTGGGTACACCCGCAGGTCGACGGTGAGCTCGACATCGACGGGCTGCTCGGCGCCGAGCTCGCCGCAGAGCTGGCCTCCTGGGACGCCTCCGATCACCGGTTCGTGGGCGACAAGACAATCGAGATGGACCTCAACTGGAAGTTCGCAAACGATACCTTCGGCGAGACGTATCACTTCCAGAAGCTGCACCGCGACACGCTGGGGCGGTTGTTCCTCGGCAACAACCTGCATCTGCACGAGTTCGGGCGCCATCACCGATTCGTCACCGCGAACCACGGGATCCACGAGCTACGGGACAAGCCCGAGGTCGACTGGCGAATCGAAGACGCGACCTTCGTGCTCTATCACCTGTTCCCGAACATCCAGTTCATCGTGAACCACAACACAGCGACGCTGATCCGGATCTACCCCGACCACGCGAATCCGGGCCGGTCGGTGACGCGCATCGGCTTCTACTACACCGACCGGGTGATCGAGTCGATCGAGGCCGCCCGCGCCGAAGGCCAGGCCATCGGCGATGTATACGACAGGGACGAGCGGCGCAGCGCACCGGCGGCCGGCGGTGTGGAGGCATCGATGGAGGTCTTCTACAGCACCGTCGAGCTCGAGGACTATGCGATGGGCGAGATGCAGCAGCGCTCGGCCGAGACCGGGATGCTCGAGGAGATCGTGTTCGGACGCAACGAGCCGGCGCTCCATCACTTCCACCGCAACTACCGCGAGGCTCTCGGCCAACCACCCCTGGAGCGGGTCTCGGGCTAGCTGTCGCGGAGGTCGTTGTTCGGCGTGTGATCGCCGGCCAACCAGCGCGCGAGCTCAGCGTGCGCGTCGCCGCGGCGAAGTTCGTTGATGGAGTCCACATCGGGCGGATCGACGGTGAACTCGACTGCGGAGCCGTCCGGGTCGGACACGTACAACGACCGGCAGTACCCGTGGTCGACGGTTCGGTGCGGCACTCCCGCAGCATCGAGACGCGATTGGATTGCCGACTGCGCGTCGGCGGTGACAGCAACGGCGATGTGGTTGAGGCTGGTCGGGTCGTTGTTCATCAGCTCGTCGACATCGGCAGGATCGGCGAACTGGAAGAACGCCAGCGCCGATCCATCGTCGAGCGCGAAGAACGTGTGGCAATAGGTGCGGTCTCGCCCGCGCACGTTTTCCTGTTCGCACCAGGTCGCGACGAGCGGCAGCCCGATCAGGTCTTCGTAGAAGTGTCTCGTGGCGTCTTGATCGGCCACGACGATGGCGTTGTGGTGCAGCCGCATCGCGGGCGAGGACTCGGTGATCGGCACGTTGACCCCCTCGAAGGGTTCGTCGAGTCCCCCCACTATGGCCCCGTGCGGCCCTTTTGGGTACTCCCCAGCGCGGCCTCCCCGTTTCGGGTACCCCCCGGCTGCGCTGGCGCGCCCGCGGCGTACCCGAAACAAAGGAGTCGCGTCCTCGACTCCCCAGAAGGCCGGCACGAGCGCGGGATCGGCCCCTAGGGCTCTAGGGGTTGGCCTGGAGGAACTGCCTGATGTTGGCGACGAGCATGTCGGGCGCGTCCTCCTGGCAGAAATGGCCGACGCCCTCCAACTCGACGACGGGGCCGTCGGGCCACACGCCGCGGAAGTCGGCAATCGCCCGCCGAGGATCGATGGCTTGATCGTCGAGACCCTCGAGAAGTATCGCCGGCTTGGCCGCGAGTGCCGCAAGGCCGTCGTCGGCCGACCTGATGTAGTCCCGGATACGGCCAAGGTACGCGTCGATGGGGAACTCGTACGCGCCGATCGAGCTGTCCCAATCGGGGAACTGCTCGGAGTACGCCCGAATCCACGTGTCGTCGACAGCGCTGTTGAAGCCGATGATCTTCATCACCGACAGCACGGTCGAGCCGGCGTTGCGGAGAACCTGCTCGGTGCGCCCGCTGTCCATGCCCGCGCCGATCCACTGGAACCACCGTGACTCGTTGGGGCTGGGCAGATCCCGCGAGATCCGGCCGTAGCCGTTCACGGTGTTCATGTACACCATCCGCTTCACGCGCTCGGGGTGGCGTATCGCATAGGCGGTGCCGATCGGACCACCCCAGTCCTGGATCACGAACGTGATGTCGGTGAGATCGAGATGCTCGATCAGCGCGGCCAGGTTCTCCGTGTGTGTCTGAAGCGTGTAGGTCCGGTCGAGGGGCGTCTCGCTCTTCCCGAAACCCATGTGGTCCGGAACGATCACCCGATTGTGAGCGGCCAACGGGGCGATCATGTTCCGATAGAGGTAGCCCCAGGTCGGCTCGCCGTGCAGACACACAATCGGCTCGCCCGACCCCTCGTCCACGTAGTGCTGCCGAAACCCGGCACCTTCGAAGAACCTCGCCTCGAAAGGCCACGTCCCGTCGAAGGTCTCGTCTGCGTTGATCACGGTCCGTCCTCAGTTGTCGTCATGGCGAGCAGCCGCCTGCCCGTGCACCCCACTGTGACACCTGCGCCGGGACTCCGAACCCTCCCACCCCCGTGGTACGAGGGGGCTAATCCCTCGAAAAGACGGAGAGATACTCGCGTTGCAGCGCCGTCTCGAGGGCCTGCGCCGCCGCGATCTGCTCCTCGTAGCTCTCTCGGAGCGCCCGCAGGCGGCGGATCTGTTCGCCAGAGGGAAGCTTGCCGTCGCAGGCCCGGGCGATGTCGAGGAACTCACTCAGATACGCGGCCCTCGTCCTGGCCACCATTGCTATCGCCGGGTCGAAGTCAGCGAGCGACAACTCGGGAAAGACGGGGTCGAGCGTCTCCTGGTTGATCGTCCGCATCGCCCGCTCGATCTGCAGCAGGAGGCGGTTGTGGTCGGTCGACACCCTCTCCCATCGGTTGCCGATGGCCGCCACTGAGCACTTCGGCGGACGGAAGGCCACACATCGGGCTCGGTGGCGTCGATGCCATACGCTCGTGCTGCTCGGGCCAGGAGAGTTCACGATGAGAACGCCGCCGTCACTCGACACGTTCGTCGACGCCTGCATTCCGCTCGCTGAGAACCGGGACCACCAATGCGTCGCGGTGGTCCCGACAACAGGCAGGACCCTCGAGACGGGCGACGTCATCGTGCTCGGGTGAGCGGGCGATCCACGCGATCAGCGCCCCGCCGGGTCGCCCAGGGCGTGGAGCTGGTTGACCGACCGGACAAGCTGCGCAGCAAGACTCGCCCGACGTTCCTCGAACAGGGCGTGCTCTCATACAAGTCGGCGATTCACCTCGACTTCGGCGGCATCTACGCGGTGGAGCGCTCACTCTTCGACCCGGACCGGGTTGGCCGAACCCATCATCAGAGATTCGATCTCTCGAGCCGTGTCCACGATCGGCTACCGCCAAGCGTGTACTGGTCAACGCACGCGGTGTCTCGGTAGGGGTCGCAGCCCATGCCGCAGCCCAGTTCGCCCGAATCGATGTCGACGCCCGGACACTGGGCAGCGCGGCTGGCATCACCGCTGACGACCTCCTCACGGTCGGCACCGACGACACGTTGGTGGTCATGAGTACCGGGCCCCAACCGCGGTGGCACAACGCCACGTACGAACGTTGCACAGAAGTGGGCGCCAAGATCGTATTGATCACGCCGACCCGACTCCCGGCGCCGACACAATCGTGGTCCGGGCCGGGCGCGGTGATCCTGCGGGCACAGCCACACATGTCGCAACCATCGCAACCCTCGCAACCCTCGAAATAGTCGTCTGGGCCTTGCGGCGCTTGACCCGCAGCATGCGCGAGCGGCGCTCGACGAACTCAACCATCACCCTGTGTGACGGATATCTCAGCCGCGCGCTATAGCGATATCCGCGATTCGTCATATAATCAGATGCATGACCGCAGTGTGTCGAACCGAAATCGCGGACTTCATCGAAGATGCCTTTCGCGGCACACCACTCTCGTCAACTGACCTCGTCGAGTTCGCGGCGGATCACGGGGCCAGAACACCGGTGCTCAAGGTATTGGGCCGCCTACAGGGAGTTGCCTACCGGGAGCTTCGTGAGCTCTGGGGTGAACTCGGCGACGTGCCGGTCGAGCGATGACATGGTTGACGCGTCGTCGAGAACGGAACGACGCGGCACGTCAAGCGATCGTCGCTGAGCTGCGGCGACCCCAGGAGACCACCGGCAACCATCTGATCGGTGAACGCAAGTCAGCAGCGCGAGCATCGCTCCTCGGTTCCGACCTCCACGGGGCCGACTTGCGGTTTGCCGATCTTCGGCACTGCGATCTGCGCAGGGCGGACCTCTCATCTGCGCTCTTTGACGGCGCCGATCTGTCGTGGGCAAGGCTGAGCGGAGCGAATCTAGAGGCCGCCGTGTTCGGTCGAGCCCTACTAGTTGAGACCGTGATGGATGGCGCGAACCTCGCTCACGCCGATCTCTCGCAAGCGACGGGGCTAACGTGGGCGAGCGTTCGCGGCGCGACGAGGTCCACGTCGACAAAGTGGCCAACCGGATTCAGTCCGGCTCGCCCGGTTGTCGCTGACCCGCTGATCCACACGGGTCCGAGGCCTCCCCCGCGACGATGAGCGTCATTCTGATGAGTTCATCGCCTTCTTGAACGAGGTCGACCGCCACGTCCCCAGCGACCTCGACGTGCACCTCGTGTTGGACAACCTCCAGACCCACACGATCCAGAAGTGGCTGCTGCGCCACCGCCGGGTCCGCTTCCACTTCACCGCGCACCCAACCGTCGGGGAACTGGCGGCCGACATCACCGCATGGGTCGAGACCTGGAACGAGAACCCACACCCGGTCGACGCCATTGCGCCGTGAGTCATCAAGTCTCCACGCGCCAACTGATCGAGGCTTCCTCGCTCGCGGGGGCGTAGGAGCACCGCAGTCCGGTCCGGATGGAACGGTCCAGGTGGGCGGCGAGCGAGGGAGCGACCGTTTCCATGCGGCGGAGGGCATCTCGTAGGCGGGCGCTCACTGCCTTTCGCGCTCGTTCAGCCGGATCGTTGGCGTTCGAGCGGAGACGACCGCCGAGGCCTGTGGCGCGCCGGATCTCTGCGAGCACTTGCTCACGTTCGGTCTCCAGGGTCTCGACCCGTCCGATATCGGCATCGGACCCGGCCCGGTCGATGTCGACCGAGATCTCGTCGAGGCGAACGCGATAGGCCTTGAGAGCGTCGATGTCGATCAACTCCTGCCTACTATGGCCAGCAGCCACGCCACCCGCCAGTTGCAGCGCCGAGACCTCCTCACCTGGTCGCCGCACCAGCGCGGCGATGTCGGCGAGACCCTTCACGTGCGGGAGACTTCCGTGCTCGCCCCGCCACGAGACCGTCCACACTTTCCCGGTCCTGGTGAGGGTCGCGTGCCCTCCATCAGGCTCCGACCGACCGATGCCGTCAGGGCTACCGCCTCGCGACGTCAGCGAGCGCAGGGCGGCCTCGCCCGCATCGGTCCAGACTGCTGCGCCCAGTCGTCGGGCAGTCTCGATCGAGCTCTGGAGCATCCGTTGAGCGGCCTCGTCGTCGCCGAGTGCGCCGGCGAGGATTCCGGCGGTGTGCGCGAACGGACCGGCGAAGGCCACGACTGCGCCGTTCACGCCACAGGTCCCCGCCAGTGGCGCGATATCGACGAGGAGGGCCTCGCAGAGCTGGGCGTCGCCAACGGCGGTCGCTGCCTGTGCGAGGTGGGTGATGAGCACCGAGCGCAGGTAGGAGCCATCACTCTGCCAGCCCCCGGCCTCGGCCACCGTCGCGATCTCGCGGCCTGCCGCGTCGAGATCACCAGCCGCGGCCCACGCACCAGCGGCGACAGAGTGAGCGAGAACCGGTGCTCCGGTCCACCATCGCACCGCGTCGACAGCGAGCGCCGTGAACTCCTCAGGATCGTTGCGGGCCCCGGCCAGGGCCACCCGCTGTGACATCAGCACGTTCCCGGTGTCCGGCTCATGAATCCGTTCGCCGATCTGAGCGGCATCGTGCATCAGCGTCTCGGCGGTGGTGGCGTCGCCTTCGAGCAGGGCGAGGCAGGCTCGGCGAGTCGCGACCAGGTAACGGTCACGGGGCTCATCGCGTGCATCGAGGAGGCCGAACCATCGGTCGAGTACCGGCCGAAAACGGGCCGAGCCGGACTCGAGCAGCCCGTTCGCCGACAAGACAAGGCCTTCGGCCTGGCGGTCGATGTCTCGGAGGCGGGCTCCGACCGACGCGATTTCCTGGCCCAACTCGGCGCGCTCGCGACCGGTACCGGGACGCCAGAGTGCGTCGTGGCGGGCAAGGAGGCCGGCGATAAGGGTTTCGTCATCGTCCACCTCCCGAGCGAGTGCGAGGGCCGCTTCGCTGAGCGGGCCTGCTCGGAGCCGGTCCTGGGCGACAGAGTGCTGGAGCTCTCGCGCCAGGGCCGCCGTGATCCGTGCTTGGCGGGCCACGTCGACCCCGGTCACCGTCTCGAGCGCCGTTTCGAGGTGGGCGATGATCTCGTCTCGTGGTGTCGCGAACTTGGCCCCGAGCCGCTGTATCGCGAGCGCGACATCGGCCCGCAGACTCGGATCCGGCACGATCGTCACGGCGTGGAGCAACAGATCGCGGGCCGTGTTCGGGTCGCCCGACCGTGCTTGGTTGTCAGCTTCCTCGATGAGGATCCGGACGAGCAGCTCCGCCTCGACGTTGCATCCAGCATCGAGGGCTGCGGTTCGAGCCCGACGCAAGTGTCCGGCGGCCTCGGTGAACGCTGAACGCCGCCGGTCATCGAGCGCAGCCGCGCGGGCCCAATCGATCGCTCGCAACGGATCGCCGACTCCGGCTGCACGAGTGAAGTGGTACGCCAGGTCCCCGGGAGCGACGTACCCGCCGCGCTGAACCCGGGCCACGAGGGCATCCCCGATGCGACCGTGCAGCTGGGCGCGGGTCGTCACGTCGAGACGGCCATAGAGGGTCTCGCGGAACAGATCGTGGGTGAACCAAAAATCGTCTCCCGAGGTGGAGCGGACGAGCCCGACGGCCTCCGCCGGTCCCAGCAGTCGGAGCACTTCGGCCGGAGGGGCCTCGATCACCGCTCCCAACACATCGGGGAGGAGTCGGTTTCCGAGCACGCTGGCAGCGTCGAGCAGCTGCCGACTCTGCTCGGCCAGTGCCCCCAATCGGCGGGCAACAGCACCGGTCACCACTGTGGGCAACGTCCCTTCGGCGCCGAGCTCGGGCATTCGGGCGAGCTCGCTCACGAAGAGCGGGTGACCTCCGGTACGCCGATGGAGCTCCGTGGACCGCGCCCGCGCGGTCTCCGGCGCGCCCATCGACGTGAGCAGCTCCGCAACGGCTTCCTTTGTCAGGCCGTCGAGGTGGATGTGGTCGGAGTGAGCGCCCAAGTTGGCAAGCCGCGCATGCCCGAGCTCGTCGAGCTCGTCATGGCGATATGCGCCGACGATGAGCAGTCGAGCAGCAGCGGGTGTGCCGGCCACATGATCGAGTAGGTCGAAGGTGGACGTGTCGGCCCACTGGAGGTCGTCGAGAACGACCACCACGTGGTGGTCCGCCGCAAGGGCCTCCAGCCAGCGGGTCGCGGCGTCGAGCAACAGGAGTCGGTGCCGATCGGGATCGTCGATGGGGGCGGTTGCCGAGCCCAACTCACGAACGAGCGCGGACAGAATCTCGCGGTCCTGACCCGCAGCGGCGGCCGCGGCCTCGGTGCCCAGGAGCCGGACGAGATCGCCGAGGGCCTGAGTCCACGGCCAGAACCCAGGCGCGCCATCACCATGCCAGCACGTGCCCCACCCGACGAGGAGCGCATCAGAGGGGGACCTGTCGATGGCCGCCCGGATGAGTGACGTCTTCCCCATGCCAGCCTCACCACTCACCACAACCGTGGTTCGGCGGCCCACTGCCGATGCCGACATCGCATCGCCAACACGTCGCAGTGGATCGCTTCGGCCGACGATCGCCTGCGTCTCCATGTGTGGCATCTGATCTCTTCTGGCGAGCCCTCAGAAACGCCAGACGAGATCTGGCGGGATCTCCACGGTATCTGGCGCCTGAAGGACGACACCCCAATCAGAGAAGGATGAAGACCCATGACGTTCAACCCAACCAAATACAAGATGACCACCCGCCAACAGTGGGAGGACTACGCGGGTGGATGGAATGACTGGTCACCCCTGCTCGAGCGCTGGCTCGGACAGGCGACCGAGCGCATGCTCGACCTCGCGGGCGTGCGGTCCGGAAGCCGGGTGCTCGATGTAGCAGCAGGAGCAGGAGGACAGAGCATCGCCGCAGGCCGACGCGCCGGCGACGACGGTTCGGTGTTGGCCACCGACCTCTCCCCCACCATCCTCGACCATGCGGCGCAGGCGGCGAAGTCGGCAGGACTGAAGAACCTCGCGACCCGCGAACTCGACGGCGAGGCACTCCACGAGCTCCCCGCGGAGAGCTTCGACGCGGCGATCTCGCGGGTGGGCCTCATCTACTTCCCGGACCGCCACCAGGCCCTCACCGGCATTCACCATGCACTCCGCGACGGCGGACAGTTCGCAACCATCACCTACTCGACCGCGGCCACCAACGGCTTCTTCTCCCTGCCGGTGTCGATCATCCGTGAACGAGCGCAACTCCCTGCCCCGGCCCCCGGCCAGCCCGGTCCGTTCAGCCTCGCGGACCCCGAAGTCCTCGAAAAGGACCTCTTCGGTGCGGGGTTTCGCGACGTCGTCATCGACACGATCGATGCGCCGGTGATACTTCCGTCAGCCGCCGAGTGCGTCCGTTTCGAACGCGAATCATTCGGTGCCCTGCACCAGATGTTGGCGACGATGCCTCCCCCGGAGCAGTCGTCGGTCTGGGACGAAATCGAGACCGCCTTGCGCCAGTTCGATACAGCCGACGGGTTCGTCGGGCCTTGCGAGCTCGTCATCGCGGGAGCGACGCGATGAGCAGGTCGCGGACGTTCCGGGTCACTGCCGTGCAGGCCACGCCCGTGTACCTCGATCGAGATGCCACCCTGGAGGTCGTCGTCGACGAGACCGCCAAGGCCGCAGCCGACGGCGCAGATCTGGTCGTGTTCCCGGAGTCCTTCGTCCCCGGCTACCCGGACTGGCTGTGGCGGCACAAGCCCTGGAGCGACGCAGACTGGTACGCGCGGTTCCAGGACCAAGCCATCGACGCCACCGACCCAGCCCTCGACCCTGTCCGTGCGGCCGCCGAAACCGCCGGTGTCTGGGTTGCGCTCGGAATCAACGAACGAGCCGCTTCGGGAACCCTCTACAACGCCGTCGTCTACATCAGCGACGAGGGTGAGATCGCAGGCCTCCACCGCAAGCTCGTCCCGACCGGAGCCGAACGTCTGGTGTGGGCCAACGGCCAAGGACCCATGCTCACCGTGATCGACATCGGCGGCGTGAAGGTCGGCTCCCTCATCTGCTGGGAGAACTACATGCCGCTCGCACGAGCCGCGCTCTACGAGAAGGGCATCGACGTCCTACTCGCGCCCACCTGGGACAACAGTGACGAGTGGGTCCCGACCCTGCGCCACACCGCCAAGGAAGCCCAGATCTTCGTGGTCGGCGTGACCGCCTTCCTCCGCGGCAGCGACGTGCCCCGGGACCTCCCGGGCGCCGAGGAGCTCTACGGGCACGACGACGACTTCATGTCGAAGGGCAACAGCACCATCGTCGCCCCAGGCGGGGAGATTGTCGCCGGCCCGCTCATCGCTGAAGCGGGCAGGGTCAGCGCCACCCTCGAGCTCGACCGGATCGCGGCCGGACGCCGGGCCCTGGATCCCACCGGCCACTACGCCCGCCCCGACATCCTCTCACTCACCATCAACACGAACGGAGACAGCGATGAGACATACGCTGCGCCAAACAACCCCCCGCGCTGACAACGACCGGCCAGCACTGGTTACCCCCGACTGGCTGACGGGACACCTCGACGATCCGGAGGTGCGGGTCATCGAGGTCGACGTCTCCCCGGCCGCGCACGACCAGGGCCACATCCCCGGTGCCGTGCTGTGGAACATCTACACCGACATCAAGGACGAGAACTATGACTTCGTGGGGCGGACCGCCTTCGAGGAATTGGTGCGCCAATCCGGGATCGACAAGGGAGCAACCGTCGTCTTCTACGGCTACGCGCCAGCCTTCGGGTTCTGGCTACTGCGACTCTTCGGCCATGACGACGTACGCATCCTCGATGCAGATCGAGCCACATGGCAGGCCGAGCACCACCCGTGGACCAGCGCTACATCGGTCCCGGCGCCATCGCAGTACATCCTCGGACAAGAGCTGCCCGCGCTGCGGGCATCGTTGACCGACGTGCGGGACGGCATCGACGAGCCGGCCCTGACGACCATCGACGTTCGCTCGACGCCCGAGTACTTGGGTGAACGGTTCTGGCCATCGGGTGGGATGCACCCCGACGGCCGCGCCGGGCACGTGCCGGACGCCGTCAGCCTCCCCGCCGACGCCTACGTCGACGAGCGAGGTGCGTTCCGGTCCTGGGACGAACTGAGCCAGCAGTTCCCTGAATTCGACGGATCCAAGACCGACCCGCTGATCACCTACTGCACCATCGGTGCGAGAGCTTGCACCGCATGGTTCGTTTTGTCAGAACTCCTCGGGCACCACGACGTCCGCGTCTACGACGGCTCCTGGGCCCAATGGGGACGAACGGCAGCGGCCCCTGTCGATACCGGTGAGCCCGGAGCTTCCCGCAGGAAGCTGGGCGACCGGCTCGGGGTTACATGTTCATGACCTCAACTGTTGCCGCTGGCCGTCTGGGCAGGGTGGGTGCACGGTTGTCGCAGTATGGGACCTGGATCGCGTGCTGTTTGAGCCGGGGCCGGCGGGCGCCTCTTGGTGAGAGTGATGTGGACCAGTTGGTGGCCGAGTTCGGCGAGAGCCTGTTCGCGGGAGGTACGTGCGTGTTCCGCCAGGGAGACGACGCAGCCCAGATCCATCTGGTCCGCACCGGCAGCGTCGAGCTGTCGCGGGTGATCAATAGCCGGCGGGTCGCGTTGCAGATTCTGCGTCCGGGCGATGTGTTTGGTGACGTGCCGGCGTTCTTGGGCGAGCCCGAGCCCTTCGATGCTCGGGCTCTGGAGGACTGCGCCATCTTGTCCCTCGACGCCGCCTCGTTGTTCGAGATGCTCCAGACCCGGCCCCAGGTGGCGCGCCGGTGGATCGTGTCGCTGGCCGAGCGCATGAGCGGGTTACAGCAGCGCCTCGGTGACTTGCTTGCGGGCGGCCTCGACACCCAGCTGGCATCGGTCCTGCTACGAGAGAGCGCCGACGGTTGTGATGTGACGCTGACCCAAGACCAGTTGGCCGACATGCTCGGCTCGGCCCGCACAAGTGTCCAGCGGGTGCTCAAGCAGCTCGAGGCCGATGGGTTGATCGAGCTCGGCTATCGCCGGATCGCCGTGATCGACCCCGACGGGCTCGCAGGGCTCATCGGCGACCGCGAGGCATAGCGATGCCGACGGCGTTCGTGCTGTCCGGTGGCGCCAGTCTCGGGTCGATCCAGGTCGGGATGGCTATCGCACTGGCCGAGGCCGGCATCGAACCGGATCTCATCGTGGGTAGCTCAGTGGGAGCGATCAACGGCGCCTGTCTGGCATCAACCAAACCAGCCGGCGATCTGGCCGAACTCTGGCGCGGCCTGCGCCGCACCGATCTGTTCCCGCTCCGACCGTTGGTCGGACTGCGCGGCTTCTTGGGCCGTCGCAGCCACTTCGTCCCCAACACCGGGCTGCGTCGGCTGTTGGAGCGCCACATCGCGTTCGCGCTCCTCGAAGACGCACCGGTCCCGTTCACCGCGATCACCACCGACTCCCGCTCCGGCGACGAAGTCGCAATCACCAGTGGTCCGGCGGTGCCGGCCATTCTCGCCAGCGCCGCACTCCCCGGCGTATTTCCTCCCGTCGAGATCGGCGGCCGTCTCCTCATCGATGGCGGGGTGGTGAACAACACCCCGATCACCGATGCCATCGAGGCCGGGGCCACCGAAGTGTGGGTGCTGTCCACGGGCTATTCCTGCGCGCTCAGCGAACCACCGAGGAGCGCTCTGGCGATGGCCATGCATTCGATCGCGCTGTTGGTGCAACAGCGCCTCGTTCTCGAAACATCGATGCGGAACTACCCGGTGCCAGTGCATCTGATCCCCCCGCCGTGCCCAATCAGCGTGACGCCGATCGATTTCTCCCAGACCCGCAACCTGATCGACCGAGCACATGAAGGCACCCGCCAATGGCTCGCTGATGGTTGCCCCAACGCGATGCCTCTGGTGGTGCCCCACCGGCACGATTGACGGTGAGCGAGATTCTCACATCTGCGACATTCTCGAAATGACACCCACAACGAGCTGGTTCCGAGTCTCGAAAGCTCCCTGATCTGGGGGACTCGAAACGAAAGGGAACACTCATGGCTGCAATCACTCAGCTCGCAGCTCGACCACCATCGGGGGCCGATCCGAACGCCCGGTCGCGGTATCGCACCGTCGGCTTGGGCCTCGCGTTGGTGGGGATGATGGGCGCGGTGGTGTCAGTGATCGGCAACTTCGCCGCTGCCGGTAACATCGACGCCACAGACTCCTACCGAGAGACATTGGCCTGGACCTTCGGACTGTCCATCTTCTCCTTCGGGGTGGTCAAGCTCGCCATCGCCGTGATCTTGATGGGCATCGTCGTCAGACTGTGGTTCCGCGTCGATGCCATCAAGGGCTCGCTCGCCACCCTGCATGGCCACGGCGGCACGCGGGCGGCCACGGGCACCTTGAAGACCGACTGGGGCGCGGCGACCGTCACCGACGCGCCACCGAAGCTGCTGCCGATTCATCGCTTGGCCCGGCTGATGTGGCGTCCCATGCTGGCCATGGGAGCCATAGGCCTCACCACCGGGCTGATCAGCTCCTGGGTGTGGGCCGACAAGACCCCGGGCACCGAGAGCTTCCGCCAAGCCGCCGCCTTCACCCAAGGCGTCGAGTTCTTGGGCGAGGCGCTGTTGTTGTCCGGGATCGCGTTCTTGTTGGGCACCATCCTTGCCGGACTGCGTGAGGGCGGCGGCGAGGTCCAGTCAAGCTTGGGCCTGCCGGTCACCACCTTGAAGATGCCCGCCACCGCCAAGGCGTTCGTGGGGTTGATGATGATGGGGATGATGGCCGGGATCGCCCAGTTCGTCCTCTACCTGGTCCAGATCGGCAACGCCGACGACCCCGCCTCGTTCGCTGCGTGGGGCAACTGGCTCGGCCCGTTCCGTGAGCTCGCCCTCGGCCTGATCCTGGCCGGCGTCGTGTTGGCCCTGGTCGCCATCGCCAACGTGTTGGCCTTCCAGTTCGACCGCATCAAGTCCATCGTTCGCACCGGCGCCTGAGCCGCCACCTCTCGAGAAAGAAGAAGTCCAATGACTACAACTGCACTCCATACAGCCCCAACCAAGACACCAACGACAGCAGTGACCCGAAGCGATGGCTTCAACGTCGTCGGCTCCGACACCAGCCTCGGCTACAACCTGCCCCAACGCATGGGACGCAAGCTCTGGCTGCCCATGTTTGCCATGGCGCTCATGGGATGGACGGCCGGGTTCACGCTGGCCATCATCGAAGCCGGCACCGACCGCGCCGAGGTCAACGATCTTCAGACGCTCGGTCATCTGGTGCCCGGGTTCATGTTCGTCGGATTCCTCGGCGTGTTCGCCGCCATCACCTTCGCCGTCGCCCGCATTCTGGGTGAGTTCCGCACAGGAGGGGGCGAAGTCCAGGCAACCGCCGGCGGCCAGGTCCAGACCCTGAAGATGCCGGCCACAGCCAAGGCCATGCTCGGCTTCATGATCATGGGCATGATGGTCATGGCGGCCGGGGTCGCCACCAACTTCGTCGCTGCGGGCGCCTTCGATGGCACCAACCCCGCCGACCTCATCGACAGTGCCCAAGCCGGTGCTGCCGCCTCCGGGCTCCGCCGTCTCGGCGTCGTGACCTACCTCACCGGGATCGCTTTCGGGCTTGCAACCATCATCGACGTGCTGCGCTTCCAAGCCACTCGCATCCGCGAAGTCGCAGCCAGCCACGGCCACACCCATTGACCCACACGGGCCACTTCGAGATGGCCGGCAACGGAACACGCGAGCCGACCACCTCCCCACCCGCTGGCGGGGCCGAACCGCCCAACTCGGTCCCGCCAGCACACGCGCCCGCCACACCCCTCCGGCCAGGCAAACGCCCGTGACACCGAACATTGCGAGACCCACATGACCGCCCATCGGATCACCGGCATCATCCAGCGCCTCGCTGTCGGCGCCACCACCTTTGCCGACAACATGCTCCACGCCGCTGCCGACCTCACCAAACACGACCGGATCGACGACTGCATCGACGGCCGCTGGAGGGCTCCTCGCTATGGGTCATCGCCAGCCGGTGGCACCCCCGTGGAGAGGGCGCAATGAGAGTGCCGACTCGAACTGGCCTCGCCGCGCTCGCCACCATCGCCGGGCTCCAATTCCACCCGAAGGTGGCGCTGCGGCCCGACCGTGTCGAGACCACCGCAACGGCCGACACAATCATCGAGCTCCTCCAAACACGACTCCGCGACAGCCCTGACGTCCTGGTTGCCTCCGAGGATCGCCTGGTCCGCCGATTCGCCGGACGAGCCGGCGTCTTCCCCTACCGCACCACCGAGCTGGTCGCGTTCGCTCCGGACGGTGTCACCTTCGACCACCTCGCCGGTCCATTTGCCACCTGCCACGAACGCTTCCATCTCCGCCCCCACGAAACCTTCACCACCCTCGAGCACACCGGCACCTTCTCGCTACGCGGCGGCCTCTGGAGCTTCATGCTGTTCGCCGCCCCAGTCCGAAGCGCCTTCGAAAGCCACGTCCGACGCCACCTCCACCAGCTCGCCGCCGACCTCGCCGATCACAAGTAGCTTCACGACCGACTGCCCCAACCCCTCCGACGGCACCCGACCTATGCACGACGACATCGACTTCCCCGACAACCAGTTCCTCGCCCCCGAACTGGTCATGACCGAAATGGCCCAAGCCGGAGCCCAACGCGCCGCCAACCGCAGCGCGACCGAGGTGATGGTGCTATCGATGATCGCCGGCGGATTCATCACCGTCGGCGCCCTATTCAGCACCCTCATCGCCACCGGCACCGACAACGAAGGCGTCCAACGCCTCCTCGAAGGATTCGGCTTCTCCGTCGGATTCTTCGCCGTCGTACTCACCGGCACCCTCCTCTTCACCGAAGTCAACGTCGAGATGCCCGCCACCCTCCTCAGCGGCAACCCGAGCGCCATCGTCGGAAGAGCAGCACGGCTGTGGATTCTCGCGGCGGTCGGCAACTTCGCCGGCGCCTACCTCACCGGCCTCGCCATCACCACCGCCCAGGACTACAGCCCCGCCGTCGACGCCCTCCTCACCGAGATCGTCGAGGCCAAGATGCGCTACCGCGCCATCGGCGGCACCGAAGGCTGGGCCCGCGCCGTGCTCTCCGGTGCGCTGGGCAACTGGCTCGTCGGCATGGCCGCCTTCCTCGCGGTCATGGGCCGCACCATCATCGGCAAATACATCCCCGTGCTGTTGATGGTCTCAGCCTTCGTCGCCGCCGGATTCCTCCACAGCCCAGCCAACATGGCCTACTTCTCCCTCGCCCAACCCGACGGCCTCGGCCCGGGCTGGGGCCCAGCCATCACATGGAGCATCACCCCAGCCGCCATCGGCAACATCGCCGGCGCGTTCTTCCTCGTCGCCCTCCCGTTCTGGGCCCTCAACAACCGCCGCAGCCGACCCTGACACGACCCGGCCCGATGGTCTCAGTCGAGGACTTCTACACCTCGCCAGAACGCCACCCGATCACTCACCAGACGCCGCGCCAATGGCCACGGCCGCTCGTACGCGAACGCGGCATCAGCTGCGACATCGCTCTCGCCCGCAACGTGCCAGTAGCGGGCCTTGCCCTTCCAGAAACAGCGGCTCGTCGACGGACTCTCCAGCAGTGCTCCGTCCCGGACGCTCGCACGGGGGAAGTACGTCATCCCCTCGACCACCCGGACATCATCGCTCTCGGCTACAACCACACCGTCAAACACTGCACGAGCCATACTCCACTAACCCGCCTACGGCTCGACAACTTCCCAGCCACGCCCCGGCCTGTACCGGTGACCTGGCTCGAGTTGATCTCGAGCGGCGGCCCCAGCCAGAACGGCGGCGCCGTACCCCTGGGGGTGCCCGATACTCGGTCGTGGCCGCTGACCAGGGCGTATGCCGGCAACGCTGGTCTGTCGTGTTTCGCATTCTCAACTCCTCAGCGCCTTGGTGCGTCATGGTCGGGTGGGGCGCTCTTCGTCGCCTTCCAAGTCGGAGTCGACGGGATGCCAGGCCAAGTCGTCAAGATCAATGCGCAGCCCTGTTCGCCATCCAGGAAACGAACGCCGTGCGCTATGTTTGGGTCACAATAACCACGGAGTGGGAGGACGGACGATGATACACGCAAGGCAATCCGGTGGGCCCATCGAAGCGGTCGGACGGCTGGCGCGTCCACTACTGGCGACCGTCTTGCTCGCCGCCCTGATCGCGGTCGTAGTCCCACCGCTGACCGCAGACGCTGTTTCGCACGCATCGATTCGCGCGTCCCTCACCAACAACTGGGTGGAGGGCCACGGCTTCGACGCGAGTGCTGACGTCAACGTCACCGTGGCAGGGGCGGGGCCCGACTGTGCCCTCGACCCGAACCCGCTCTCCACCACCGATGGCAGCGGATCGCTGTTCGTCGACCTCAACGCATTCGCCTGTGACCTCCAGGGAGGTACTTCGGTCAGCGTGAACGTCGGCGCCCTCACCCGCGACCTCACCATGATCTCGCCGCTCACGATCAACGTCGATGAGGCCACGGGCATCGCCAGCGGAGACCGACCTGTCGGCTTCGCGGTCCGCGCCAACGTCGGCGGACCCATCTGCGGAGGCGAGATCTTCGACAACGACCTCGCGTCGCCCACGTGGTCAGTCAACTTCTTCACCACGCCAAACGCCGGCGGCGGCTGCCAGGAGCAGGGAGACTTCGGAGGCGTCGACTTCGCCCAGGTGTCGGTCACCGACGCCGATGCCACACCAGGCGACGAAGCCGTCGCCGAGCCCACGCCACCGCCCACAATCCAGGCGAGCATCACCAACGACTGGGTACAGGGAGGCGGGTTCGATCCCGGTGATACATCGGTGGACATCATCGTGTGGGCCGATCCGACCGAGACACCAGGCACCGAGGTTCTCGCTTCCACTTCATTCCCCACCAACGGAGACGGAACGTTCTTCGCCGACGTCGCAGGACACGGTGTCGATCTCGCCGAACCGATGCGCGTCGCGGTCACGGGGCAGCCCTCGGGAACAGCCAAGACAGTCAATCTGATCGAACCGATCTCCATCACGGTGGTCGACAGCCCAGCAGGTGCCTCGGGAGAGCTACCCGACGACCCACACGCGATCTTCGAAGTAAGTGTCGGTGGAGAGACGTGCGGCACGGGGATCCAATTCACCGACAACAACGCCAGCGACCAAGACCCCGCTGTCGGGTCGTGGGAGGTCGACTTCTCCGGCGACTGCCCATCGGGTCTCGGCCCGAATGTCGGGGGCCACGCGGCGGCGATCGACGGCGAAGGCGACTCGTCGCTTGCCGAGCCGGTACCACCGCCTCGGATTCGCGCGTCGCTGGACAACGACTGGGTCGAGGGCGAGGGTTTCGCCCCGAACACTGACGTCAACATGACGGTGACCGGAGCCGGGCCCGACTGCGCGCTTCTCCCGAACCCGATCTCCACCACCGACGGAGGCGGATACATGTTCGTCGACCTCAACGTGTACAGCTGCGATCTCCAGGGCGGAACGATCATCAACGTCACCGTGGGACCCGACGTGCGCGATCTCACCATGGCTTCGCCGCTCACCATCGGCGTCGACAACGGCACGGGCATCGCCAGCGGAGATCGCCCCGGCGGTGTCGAAGTCCGCGCCAACGTCGGCGGACCCGTCTGCGGAGGCGAGATCTTCGACAACGACCCGGCATCACCCACCTGGTCAGCTGACTTCTTCACCACGCCAAACGCCGGCGGCGGGTGCGCGGAACAAGGAGAGTTCGGCCCCGACGGCGCCGACTTCGCCCAGGTCTCCATCAGCGACAACGACGCAACCCCCGGGGACGAAACGGTCGCCGAATTCATTCCAGGTGAGCCGACCGCGTTCGACATCGGGCCGCTCCCCCTCACCGGCGCTGACGTCCTCCTCTCGGCGGCGCAGGGGGTGCTGTGGTTCATCGACCGAGATGCGCTGACATCTCCGCCTCCCGTCGTACCCGTCGGAACGGACCCGGAGGCCACGGGGATTGCCGGCCTGGCCGGGGTTCCACTGCCCTGGCCAGGGAACTTCGATGTCCAGCTCATCGACCAGAACCGCCTGATCCTCACTCGGATCGACGCATCACAACTGTGGGAGCTCGACCTCCTCGCCGGGAATCTGTTCCTCGTCGCCGACGACGAGATCCTCGGCGCACCGATCGGTGTAGCGGTCAAGCACGACGAACCCGGCGTGTACTTCGTCGCTGACGAGAACGGCAACATCATCGAGTACGACACCAACACTGCGACAGGCACCGTGCTACAAGCGCGGCCGGGTCCTGGTGCAGATGGGATCTGGTACCGCGACGGGGTCGTCTATTTCACCGAGAAGACGAACCAGTTCTTCGCCCACGACCTCGCAACCGGGGTGTTGACGAGCGTGTCGGTTGGTGTCGCTGGCGTGTCGTTCGCATTCAACGGGTTCAGCTTCACGGCCGACGGAAACGTCCTGGCAGCATCGACATTCCAGGATCCCGTGCTGCGTGCCGGAGCAATCCACTTCGATCCGACCACCGGTGCGTTCCTCGGCGGGTACACCGGTACCGGCGGGTACAACGGCGGAGCCGGTCAGAACCTGTGCGCTCGCAACGTGGAGGATGTGTCCGTGTTGACGAGTGGCCTCGCCTACTGGGTCGACTCGGACTTCGAGATGAACTTCTCCGACTTCGAGCCACGGCTGTGCAGCGCCGTCGTTCAGTCGAACGGAGCGCTCGATCAAACCGATGACTCCCACACCTTCATCGGAGGGCCAGGTCTCGGCGACATCGTCGACATCGTGGTGCTCACCGATCCACCAGTGGAGGAGACCGTTCCCGCTGGCGGTTCCACGAATACAGGGACCGACCCAACGCCATCCGATCCGGTCGTGACCAGCGTCGAATCACCTCAGGGCGGCGGCGTGAGCATCACTGAAGCCTCCGCTGCAGGTGTTCTCGAAGGTGGCTACGAGCTCGACGGTCAGAGCGTCGACATCACCGCACCTCCGGCCACGAACGAGGACCCGCTCGTTCTCGTGTTCACGATTGCCACCGCCACACCGGTCGAAGACATCGTCGTGTTGCGAAACGGTGAAGCGCTCACTGATTGTCCGGGAGCGGTCGACGTGCCCGAAGGCATCGTTGGCTGCGTCTCGGGCCGCGACACCACCGTCCCAGACGGCGACGCCCAGATCACCGTGATCACGACCGACGCGTCAATCTGGCAGTTCGCCGTTCCCGCCTGCACCATCGAGGGAACGTCGGGTCCGGACATCTTGTTCGGCACCGACGGCGACGACGTGATCTGCGGCTTCGGCGGCGACGACACCATCCACGGTCGGGGTGGAAACGACCTCATCATCGCAGGGGACGGCAACGACACTGCCCACGGCGGGCGAGGCGCCGATGTCTTCTTTGGCGGCGACGGCAGCGACGAGTTCGACGGCGGGCGAGGCCCGGATGTCGCCCACGGCGGAGCGGGCAACGATGACCTCGAAGGCGGACGCGGCACCGACCAACTCTTCGGAGAAGAAGGCAACGACGAACTCGAAGGCGGACGCGGCGCCGACCTCCTCGTCGGCGGCTCCGGAAACGACGAACTCGAAGGCGGTCGCGGCACCGACGAGCTTCGAGGCGGGATCGGCGACGACGAACTCGAAGGTGGGAGAGGCGGCGACATCGTCGATGGCGGTCCGGACAGCGACGAATGTTCACCCGGGTCAGGCACAGACACGGTCCTGAACTGCGAGGAGATCGACTGACTCGCTGCTGCCTCGTCAGCGCTCCAGATCGTGCGGATCTCTCGCTGCTACGGCCTCATCAACGAATACCGGAACGCCGCATGACCAGCCACGACACAATTTCGGGCACCCAGAGGGTGCGTCCGACGGAACCCGACGAGGGTGGACGTCCTCGCTCGCTAGCGCGCCCGCGGCATCAGCCGGAACCTTGTTCCTCGCGCAGATACTCGATGACACCGTCGATCTGATCCGGGCTGAGGCTGCCCGCGAAGCTCGGCATCTCGTCTTTCCCCTCGGTGATCCGTTTGCGGATCCGGTTGTCGGAGAGGTCGGCGGCGTCCGAGCCCCGGCCGAGTTCGGGAGCATCGATACCTTCGAGGTTGGATCCGTGGCACGACGAGCAGGCCATCTGGAAAAGCTGTTCGCCGTCGAGGCCAGCGGCGCTGAGCGGGAACCGCCAGTCGGGGTTCGAAGCAGCGCCGTCTTCGAGGTTGCGGAGGTAGGCCACGACGGCGTCGATCTGGGGGCGGGTGAGGGTGCCCCCGAACTCGGCGCTGTAGGCAGCCATCTGGGATCCCGGTACGCCCGCTGCTACGAGGTCGACGATCTGTTGGTCGCTGGTGGCCGAGAGGAACTCCTCGGATCCGATGGCCGGGCCTATCGAGCCGTTACCGGACTGCCCGTGGCAGGACAAACATGTCGACTGATAGATCTCCGCTCCGACCGCGCCGATTTGCAGCTGGCGCTCGGCCTGGGCGTCGTCTCGCCGGCTGGGCTCGATCAGGCGATACGCCGGAAACGCAAGCGCGAAGACCCAGAGCAAGACGACTCCCACGAGGCTCCACCTCGTGGTCGAGGCTTCGAGTTCGGGGTCGTCGCGCTCCAGCACCATGGTCGCTCAGGCCTCTCCGACGCAGGACGGCCCGCGAACGGGCTCGTCGATGGTCTCGGTGCCGAGCGGTGGGCCTTCGATCACCGTGGAGGTGTCGACCACGATCACGTCGTCGACGATCTCGACCGCGAATCGGTCCATCCCTCGGGGGCTGGGGCCGCTGCGGTGTTCTCCCGCCCGGTTGTAGATCGAGCCGTGGCACGGGCATTCGAACTGGCCGCTGCTCTCACACCAGGGCACCCGGCATCCGAGGTGAGGACACTTCCACCACAATGCGACGGGCTGTTCGTCGATCGTGGTGAGCCATGTCTGTGCCTCGCGCACCTCGACCGCGTCGGACGAGGGGACCAGGGAGGAGGCGATGGTTTTGAGTTTGCCGCCGAAGCCCTGTGTGTTGCGTGGCCGCAGCGTGTCCCACGAGGTCCAGATGCCGGCTGCGGCAGCCAGGCCGACACCGGTCTTCCAGGCCTTGGCAATCATCGCTCGGCGGGTGATCGATTCACTCATAGCTCTCCGTGCCACTCGTCCCATGGCCAGACCCAGCGCCAGCCCGGCCCGCGGAACGCGAATCCGATCAGGGTGAGGATGATCCAGCCAATCAACAGCAGACTGAAGGTCCACACCGCCACCCGCCGCCGTTCGAGGGCCTTCTCGGGGTTGCGGTCGAGGTAGGGCACCGACAGCAACCCGAGGGCCAGCGTTGCGGGAACGAGGATCCCCGCCACCAGGGGATGGAGGTGGCTCAGCAGTTCCTGCAACCCGGCAAAGTACCAGGGCGCTTTTTCGGGGTTGGGGGTCTCGTTGGGGTTGGCGATGGCGCGCAGCGGCGCATCGAAGCTGAGGGCGAGGGCCAACACGATCAGCAGCGCGACCAGCGACGCGACGGCGTGACGAATGAGCAGGTGCGGCGAGGTCAGCACCTCGTCGTCGTCGAGGGGCACCTTGCGCTCGCCCACCCCCGGCACGCCCGGGACGATTCCGAGCACGCGGTGGCCGTCGAGGCTCACCGGTGCTGTCGGCGTCGGGCCGGCCCCGTCACTGAACATCCGGTCCTTTCGCCACCGCCAGAGATGGATCACCACGAGCGACACCATCACGGTGGGCAGAACCGCGACGTGGAGCACGTAGAAGCGGAGCAGCGTGGCGCCACCCACGACCGGGCCGCCCAACAGAACCTCCTGAACGGTGTCGCCGACGTAGGGCACGAAGCCGGCCATGCTCGCACCGACGGTGATCGCCCAGTATGCGAGCTGGTCCCAGGGAAGGAGGTAACCGGTGAACGACATGAGAAGCGTGGTCATCAGCAGCATCACACCGATGACCCAATTGAACTCACGGGGTGGCTTGTAGGCGCCGCGGTAGAAGACCTTGGCCATGTGGATGCCGACCACGAGGACCATCAGGTGCGCCGACCATCGGTGGACGTTGCGGATGAACTGGCCGAACCCGACCGTCGTCTGAATGTCCTGGATGTTGCCGTAGGCGGTTGTCGGATGCGGAACGTAGAAGAACATCAGGTAGATGCCCGACACGATCAGCGAGAGCATCAGCGCGATCGCCACGACCCCCATGAACCAGGTCGCCTTGAGCTTGAGCTCTGAGCGGCGGACCTTGACCGGGTAGAGGTGGAGCAGGAAGCTCCCCCAGTGACGCGCAGCGCGCTCACGAGGGGTCGAGCCCGGCGGGGTGCGCCACACCGATCGGCCGATCGTCGTCTCCCGTACCCGTTCGCCGACCTTCATCGACTGACCCCGGGGATCGCGACGCCGACGCCTTCCCACACGCCCATCGACAGGGCATCTGGGGGGCACCGCTCGATGCAGAGCCCGCAACGGATACAGGCCGATTCGTCCAGGAGCAGTGCCGTGCCCTCACCGCCGCCAACCTCGACGGCGGGAACGAGAGAGATGAGATCGAGCGGGCAGACGTCGGCGCAAAGTCCGCACAGCACGCAGGCAGACGGGTCGAGCAGAATGTTTGCGAAACACCGCAGACAGCGCGACGCCTCACACCGCGCCTGCTCGGGCGTGAGACCGAGCTCGATCTCACGGAGCCCGATCCGACGCTCGGACGGGATCATCGGAATGCTCACCCGGTTGTGGTCATCGTAGTCATCGCGGAGTCGGTGGAACTGCTCGAGTTCCACCATCCGGCCCTCCGGGCGGGCGGTCTCGGAATCACCCGAGAGCGACCGGTGGATTCCCTCCGCGGCCCGGCGTCCGTCGGCGATCGCGTCGATCAGGTTACGGGGGCCGTGGGCCGCGTCACCGCCGGCCCAGACTCCGGGGAGCGTCGTCGCCAGCGCGTCGTCGACACCGAGCGTGTGGCGCGGTGAGATCTCGAGCGCGGTGCCCTCGATGGCGTCGAGGTCGACGGCCTGACCGATCGCGAGGATGACCGTGTCGGCCCCGTGGACGAGCCGGTCGTCCTCGTCGAAGGTCGGAGCGAAGCGCCCGTCGGCGTCGAACACCGACCTGACACCCACCGTCTCCAGCCCCTTCACCGTGCCGTTCTCGACGACGATGCGGGCGGGTCCCCGGCGATGGGCAAAGCGGATACCTTCGTCGCGGGCGTCCTCCAGCTCCTGACGCGAGGCGGGCAGTTCCGTCTCGCTCTCGAGCGACACGACCAGCACTTCGGTGGCGCCCGCCCGCATCGCCGTCCGGGCGACGTCAACCGCGTCACGCACACCTACATCGGCTCCCGACGTCGGAGCCGCGTCCGGGCCCGACCGGCCCTGTGCCTCGTCGTACGCGGCGGCACGGAGCGCGGTTCGGGCCGCATCGAGCGCGACGTTTCCTCCACCGATCACCACCACACGATCGCCGATGTCGACGTGGAACCCCTGGTTGATGTTGAGCAGGAACTCAACGGCGCGAAACACGCCGTCGGCGTCGTGGCCGGGGATGTCGAGATCGCGGCCCTTCGTTGCGCCGATGGCGAGGAACGTGGCGTCGAAGTCCGCTCCCAGCGCCTCGAGGGTGACATCTCGGCCCAGTCTGGTGCCCAGCTGGACCTCGACCCCGAGCCCTACGATCGAGGCGATCTCGGCATCGAGGAGCTCACGGTCGAGGCGGTACTCGGGGATACCGAGGCGCATCATGCCCCCGAGGACGGTGGACTCCTCGAAGATCGTCACCGAGTAGCCGAGCAGCCGCAGGTCATGGGCCGCGGCGAGACCGGCGGGGCCGCCGCCAACCACCGCGACGCGCTCGCCGCGTTGCACGGCAGCCGGGGCATCGACTGCGTCCCACCGGGATGCCTCACCGGCCTCGGCGCCGAACTGTTCGGTGACAAAACGTTTGAGCGCACGAATCGCTATGGGCTCGTCGATCTGCCCTCGGCGGCACGCGTCTTCACACGGAGCGGCGCACACCCGCCCACACACCGACGCGAACGGGTTCGGCAGTCGAGCGGTGAGGTATGCCTGCTCGTCGAGGCCATCGGCAATCGCTGCAACGTAGGCGCCGGCGTTGGTGTGCACCGGACACGCCGCCAGACACGGGATGTTCTCATCGAAATACGAGAGTGGTTCCATGGCAGCTCAAACGATCCCGCGACGCTGCGCGACACGCAGCCCAACGAACCCAACCGCCACCGCGACCAACCAGATCACCACGCCGACGGTGTCCGCGACCCAGGAGGAGGCCTCCGACATCGTGGTCGTCTGCAGGACCTTCGACGGCAACCAGGCGGCGGCGACCCCGAAATAGACGAGGATCGCCGCCGCCTTGAGCGGTGCCGGCAGCCGGGCGAGGCGTGGCTCGGAGCCCGACCCGCTCGGCGCCGCGTCCGTCATGAGAACGCCACCTCGATCCAACCCTGGTTGGCGCTCTGCACGTGACCCTCGTCCTCCCAGCCGTCGGGCCCGTTGTCGGCGTCCCAGTAGGCAACAGCGAGCCTAGCCGTCGAACCCATCGCGAACTGGGCGTCCTGGCTGTCGCCGGTGTCGAGGGGACGGCTCATCTCGAAGGTCCAGGTCCCCGCCTCGTCAGCCGTCGAAGCGGTGTGGGTCCACACGCCGAGCAGACTGTTCTCGCCCGTGTCAGTGTTGTCATCCTCACGCTCGGTCGGGATCGTCGCCCACTCGTCGTCGAAGTTGCAGGCGCTGTCGTTGCCCGGGTCGTGGTCGACGCCAGGCTCCGACACCGCACCACCGGTCTGCTCACCGGCTGCGCACTCGAGCTCCCAATGCCAGATGTCGACCATGCCGAAGCTCGTGTCACGGTCATCGTCCTCGGCACCCATGTGCTCGGCCGCAGCGGAGTCGATCGCCCATTGGACAGCCGCGGCTCCCGAAAGGTGACCATCCTCGGGATCGAAGTTGTAGTCGTCGTCGACCTGGAAAAGTACATAGACATCGGTGCCGTCGTGGGCAACCTTGACCGTGGCGTCGTGTGACTCCACCGACTCATCAGAGATCGCCTCGAGGGTCATATCGAGACCCTCCACATCGGCCCAGTCGGCGGCATCACCGTCGACGGTGATCCCGTCAGCCGCGACCGCGGCAATGGTTCGAACCGGACCCTCGTCCCCATCGCTGTCCGACGTCGATACCGTCGGCTCAGCGGTGTCCGTCGCGGAGTCGCCCGCTGTCGTCGAGTCGCCGCTCGAACAGGCTGCGGCGATGACCGCCAGAGCCGCGGCTACCGCGAAGAATTTCAACTTCATGATCAGTAGTTCCTCTGTTGTCTCGGGCCCGACCGGGTCCCACCACCCGGACATTAGGGGGACGGGGGTAGGGGTATTAGGGTCCTAGGTCCCGACTTCCTCGCCGCCGGCACAGGTGGCAGAGCCCGCCCGACCACCCGACCAAGGGGTGGCGTCGGTCGGTGGCCGTGGATGTCGTCGCCTGACATGCCACGCATCATCGGCGCCTGTGCGTACGTCGTGCTGCGGTGACCATCCACCGAACCCGTTCCGCACTCGGGCCATCGAGTCCGCGCGCGGACTCGGCGATCTGGGGAGACCGAGGTCGATGTCCCCGCGACGCTCGACTCGAGAATACGGCTGCTCAGCGGCCTGAAATCCGAGAATGGCGCGCAGCGTCAAAGCATCATGGTTGCCGTCGAGATTCCCCGACATCGCCAGGTTCCCTACCAGACCGCAGACTTTGCCATCGCTATGCAACAGGTCGCTCAGTTGTCGTATCGGAACCCGACCTTGAGCGTGACCTGAAAATGCTGCACCGTTCCATCGTCGGTACCCAGGTGGCCGCGGATACCGGTTACCTCGAACCAATCGAGGTTCCGCAATGACTCGGCGGCTTTCTTCAGGCCATTCCTCATCGCGGCGTCAACCCCGTCGGGAGACGTACCAACTATCTCACTCACTGCATACGTCGCGTCAGCCATCACAGTCTCCTTCATATGTGCGTCCTCAGTCTGAGGGACCCACCGATGTGAGCCAAGGGTCCAATGACCCGACTCGGCGGGCGACAACTCGGCGGGTGCGGGCAACAGATCGGCTGACGTGACCGGTCTTTCGAAACGAGCGGGTCCCGATGATCGGCTCAGCGCTACAGCTGTCACTACACCGAGGACCTCCGCCTCTATCGACGAGCGATCTCTGTGCCCAAGGTGGAGCCACCAGAGCACAAGAGGCGGTGCAGCCGTGAATTCCAGCCCCCATCCGACGATGCAGACCATCCTGGTCGGAACCGATGGGTCCGACCTCGCCCGGCGCGCCGTTGTGGTCGGTCGGGCGTTCGCGGCTGCAGCCGGGCTGCCCGCTCAAGTAGTGAAGATCACGGCGCCGGATGTGCCATCGAGCAACGCTGCCAACGGGTGTATCGATCGATCGCTTGCCGCTCGGACCCCCGCTGAAGGGCTGCTCGACGTCGCATCGCAAACCGGCACCACCGCCCTCTGCATCGCCAGCCACGGTCGAGGACCGCTGGGGCGATCGCTCTTCGGTTCGGTCACCGCAGAACTGCTGCGGTCCGCCCCCGATCCACTGCTCATCGTCGGACGTGAGTTCCGAGGCGCATCGCATCGCCGATGCCGTTGGTCGCCCGACACCGTTGTCGCCCTGGTGGACGGCACCAGCGAGTCCGAGGCCATGCTGCCATTCGCCCAGCGCGCCGCACAGATGCTCGGGTCCAATCTCGAGGTCACGGCCGTGGCGCGGAGCGAACCCAAACCGCTCCGAGGAGCTCCAGAGAGCGGCCTCCGTTGGCATGAGGCGGAGTACCTCGATCGGCTCGTGCAGGGACTCGACGAAGAGGGAGCGGCATCGCTCGTGCTCAGGGATCCGATCGGCACCGTGGGTGCGCTCCGGGACTTGACTCGGACTCCTCCCTTCGAGCCCGCTGACACAACCCACCACCTCATCGTCGTCGCACGCAGCCGCTCGGGTGACGGTCAGCGTCAGATCCGCCGCATCGCGGACAGGGTCCCTGTGCCAGTCCTCGTGAGTTCACCGGCTTGACGGAAGCTCCGAATCAGGGCCCTTGGCCCCTACCGCAAGAACCGATTCTCCATCACAGTTGCACTATGTGGTTTGATCGCTTGTGGTACAGGATATGGGTACCGCTTGCCTTCCTGCAGACGCTGATCGTCATGAAGTGGGCCGTGTGGGGTGCAGATCTGTTCACGATCGCGATCACGGTAGCTGTGGCCAGCTCCTTCCTCGTGCGACTGATCGTGTGGCAGATCCAGTCGGATCCGTACTAGCCCGGATACGCCGACCTCATACCCTCAGTAGGCGTTCGATCGCGCCGACGGCTTCGGCGATCTTGTGGTCGCGGAGGGCCTCGTCGGTCTCGTTGGCGTCGTTGACGCAGTTGTGGAGATGTTCGTCGAGCAGACCGAGTCCGAGGCTGCGCAGGGCGCTGGTCACCGACGAGAGCTGAGTCAGGACGTCGATGCAGTACTCGTCCTCATCGATCATGCGGGCCAGGCCACGTACCTGTCCTTCGATGAGTCGGAGTCGCTTCAGGTAGTCCTCGCGGTTGATCGAGTAGCCCGGCATGATCTGGTCCTCGTTTCCCGGGGGGATCTGTGTTGACGAAGCTGACAGCAAGGGGGAGCGGTCATTGCTCGCGACCGTTGCTCGCGCCGCCTCGCTCGCTCGGTGCAAACCTGAATTGTGCCAAGCGTTCATCCGACATCCGACGCGAATTGGCGGAGGATACTTGACCGGCGAGCGCCATGGCGGCGGTGACACGGCTGATCGCGGTGGCGAGGGACTCGGTGCGCCAGCGCTCGAATGGCTGTGGGGCGAGGAGGTCCCAGGAGCGGTCGAGGCGGTCGAGAACGAGGCGACGTTCTTCGGCTTCGGTCCAGGCAACGCGTTGGTGGTTCTGGGCCCATTCGAAATAGGACGAGATGACTCCACCGCCGTTCGCCATCAGATCGGGAACCACCGCGATCCCTCGATCGTTCAGAATCGCCTCGGCGGAAGGGGTCGTGGGGCCGTTGGCGCCCTCGACCACCAACTCGGCCGCCATGGTGCGGGCGATCGGGTCGGTGAGGGTGCCTTCGAGTGCTGCCGGGATTGCGATGTCGCAGTCGACGGCCAGGATCGAGCCTTGGACGGCGTCGCCGTCGGGATAGTCGACCAGTGCGTTGCCTGCTTGGATCCACGCCTGGACCGCGGCAGGATCGAGGCCATCGCTGGCGGTCACGCCGCCGGTGATGTCGCTGAGCGCGACGATGCGGGCCCCTCGCTGTTGGAGTTCGGTTGCCGCCCAATAGCCGACTGCGCCGAACCCTTCGACGGCCACGGCCGAATCAGTGATCTGGTGGCCGAGGTGGTCCCATGCGCGTTGGGCGACATGCGCGACGCCGACACCTGTCGAGGCAGCACGAAACAGGCTGCCCCCGAGGATCACGGGTTTGCCGGTGACGATCGCGGGGTCGGAGCGGCCTGCCTCCGCAGCGGCGTGCAACATCCAGGCCATGGTCTGTTCGTTGGTGCCGATATCGGGTGCTGGCACATCGACGTCGGCACCGATGTTGGGCAGGATCGCGAGGGTGTAGAGCCGGGTCACCTCGTGGAGTTCGCGGGCGCTGAGATCGGCTGGGTCGCAGTCGACACCGCCTTTTGCGCCGCCGAAAGGTAGACCGTGCAGGGCGGTCTTCCAGGTCATCAACCGGGCGAGCGCGGTCACATCGTCGAGCTCGACACCGGCGCGGAATCGGGTCCCGCCCTTCGCGGGGCCGAGCGCGTTGGAGTGCTGAACTCGATAGCCGGTCAGCACCGTCATGGAGCCATCGTCGCGCTGCAGAGGCAGCTCGACGATGAGTGACCGGCTAGCACAATGCAATGCACAGATCGTGGTCGGGTCGAGATCGAGTTCGGCGGTGACGCGCTCGAAGCGTTCGTGTTCCCAGGCCAGCAGCCCGGTCGGGGCACCGGGCGAGGGTTGCGCCGCTGCCGTCGCCGGCGATAGGGCGGTCATGTCGGGTCCTGTGTGGATTCCAGTGGGCGGGCGACGATTTCTCGCCACACGCCCCAGCGCCGCACCTCGATAATGTCGAGGCCGGCCGCGGTCACGTTTCGAGCTACCTCGGCAAGTCCGGCGACCGGGTCGGCGACCGGGTCGGCGACCGAACAGAACACGCAGGCGGCGGTGACGCTGTCGAGAGATCCGTCGCCAAGGGGCAGCTGCTGTACGCCGGCGAGCTCGAATGTCGCGTGGATCCTGTCGGTGGCCGCGACCTGCTGTGCCTTGGCCAGCATGTTCGTCGATACGTCGGTGCCGGTGAGCTCGACGTTCTCGGAGTAGAGACCGAGGTTACGGCCGGTGCCGACCCCCACTTCGAGGGTCGTGTCTCGGGCCTGTCGCAGGAGCCGTTTGCGCCGTCGCCGGACACCCATCAGGTCCATGGGTTTGTCGATCAGATCGTAGAAACGCGCGATTCGGTCATAGCGGGCGGTGACCGCATTCTGGGCCGACATCGGCGAGGCCGTGTCAGTCACCGGAGTTCGCTGACTCGTTCGCGGTACTCCTCAGTCGAGATCTCGCCGCTGGCGTAGCGCTCGGCGAGTATCTCGCGGGCCCGAGCGCCCGGCTCCGGTGCTGGGCCTCGAGTTGGTCCGGTGGGGCGATCGGCGGCGCGCACGAGCCACACGATGAGCACGACGAACAGAACCATCATGGCGACGCCCCACAACCACATCCACCCGCCACCCCAGCCGTTCATGTGGTCGAAGCCATTGGCGTCGGCCAACACTGCTGCTGCCACGGACATCACGCTGAACTCCCTTTCGGTAGATCGATGTGGCCTCCCAGGCTCGAGGCCCTGAGCGAATCGTTGCGCCCTGGCGCTCCACAGGGTAGGGCCCAAGGTCCCTACCCCTATCCCCTACCACCTGAGACCTACGGCCATCCGCGGCGTCCGCTCCGGCCCCTGCGCGTGAACACAAGACCGTCACGACCCTCGCTTGGTCGTCGTGACCGGCGGGCCTGGCGCAGCTAGGACCGCGGTCGTGGCATGGCGCCGGCACCCCCGGGCGAACCATCGTCGAAAGCTTTCGGCGCCAGCATCAGGAACGAAGTCAGCAACCGGGCGGCCGCTGGTTTCCTCGTGAAGCGTCATCGTGCCAAGCTCTCGGCATTCCCAAGTTGACGAAGGTCCGGGGTTCGCGCATAGCCCCGGATGACAGCGCCGTGGCCCTCAACGGTGGGGGCTGGCGTCACTCGCCCACTGGAACTGTCCACCTGATCCGAGTGCCACCCGACGAGGGCGCCTCGGTCCTGAACTGTCCGCCCAGATCGGCGGCTCGCCGAGCCATGTTGTCGAGTCCGTCGCCGTGCTCCACGCTCGGCTGAAGGCCGACACCGTTGTCTTTCACCGTCAAGGTAAGCCAATGGTCTTCGTGCGACACGACGATGTCCACTCGCGTCGAGTTCGCTGCTTCCTGCACCTCGCGGGCGGCGCCCAGTCCCAGGGCGCGCCTATCCCACTTCGTTCGAATACCCGATAGGGGTAGGGACCTTGGACCCTTACAACGTTGCCTGGATCCGACGCATCCTTCAGGAACACGATCCATGGCACAAGGGTCATACCCATACCCCCATTGCGTATGGAGTACGGAGGTCGAACGATGGGTGCCGCAGAGTTGTTCGTGACCGTGGCGAGTCTTGCGCTGGCAGGGTTCTTGTGGTGGTTCTTCTTCGGACCGAAGAAAGCCAGAAGCGCCGCTGTGCGTGGCGGCGTACAGGAGGTGGACATCACGGTGAAGGGTGGCTACTCACCTGATCTGATCCGTGTCACCGAGGGCGTTCCGCTTCGCCTCAACTTCGATCGTCAGGAATCGGGTGATTGCACGTCACGGGTCGTGTTCGCCGATTTCGCCGCCTCCAAGTCGCTGCCGGCGTTCGGGACCGCCTCCCTGGAATTCACACCCGACAAGGTGGGTGAGTTCGACTTCGCGTGCGGGATGAACATGATCCACGGCAAGCTCGTCGTCGAACCAGCCGGCGCACCGCAGACGTCGGAGAGCCAGGATGAGCAGCCCGTCGCACGAGCTGTCGGCGTCGGCCCTTCCACTGACGAGACCCTGCCAACCGATCAGGTCGAGTTCCGCGTGAGCGGCATGTCGTGTGCCTCATGTGTGGTCAACATCGAATCCGTACTGAGCGACATGGCTGGCGTCGACCGGGTGGACGTGAGCTTTGGGACCGAACGAGCCACCGTCGACTTCGACCCCAACCAGGTGACCCCTACCCAACTCCAAGCCGCCGTGGCCGACGCCGGCTACAAACTCGTCCGCCGCGACGCGCCCGGCTCTGGTGCGGCTGGGGACCACGAGGCAGCCGAGCGCCAGGCCGAGATCCGCGACCTCTCGATCCGGGTGTTGATCGGCACAATCCTTGCGGCACCGGTGGTGTTCGCGGTCATGGCTGTCGACCTCTTCGGTGCCACATGGGTACCCGACTTCCTGCTGAACCGCTGGTTCCAGCTCGCGCTGATCACCCCCGTGATGCTCTACACCGGTAGGCCCATCCACCGGACCGGCTGGCTGACGTTATGGCATCGCACCGCCGACATGAACAGCTTGATCACGATCGGCACGATCGCCGCCTACGGCTACAGCCTCCTCGTCACCATCGCTCCATCGCTGGTGCCAGAAGATGTTCGAGAGGTGTACTTCGAGGCTGTCGGGGTCATCATCACCTTGATCCTGTTGGGTCGCCTGCTCGAGGTGCGGGCCAAGGCCGGCACCGGCGAAGCGATCCGCAAACTCATCGGCCTCCAAGCCAAGACCGCCACCGTGGTCCGCGACGGCGCCGAGGTCGAAGTGCCCATCGAGGAAGTCGTTCCGGGCGACGTCGTGCTGGTGCGGCCGGGCGAGAAGGTCCCCGTCGACGGCGTGATCGTGGACGGACGCTCCACCCTGGACGAGTCGATGGTGACCGGCGAATCGATCCCCGTCACCAAGGAACCAGGCGACACGGTCATCGGTGCAACCATCAACCAGACCGGCGCCTTCCGATTCGAAGCCACCAACGTCGGCGCCGACACCATGCTGTCCCAGATCATCAAGCTCGTCGAGCAGGCTCAGGGCTCCAAAGCCCCGATCCAACGCCTCGCCGATCTGGTGTCTTCGTACTTCGTTCCGGCGGTCATGTTCATCGCCACCGCGACATTCGCCACCTGGTTCGTCGTGGGCCCCACCCCCGCCCTGACCCTCGCCTTGGTTGCCGCTGTCGCGGTGCTGATCATCGCCTGCCCCTGCGCACTCGGGTTGGCGACCCCACTGTCGATCATGGTCTCGACCGGCAAGGGCGCCGAACAGGGCATATTGATCCGCTCGGCTGAAGCGCTCGAAACCGCCCACAAGATCGACACCATCGTGTTGGACAAGACCGGCACCATCACCCGCGGCGAACCCGCCCTCACCGACGTCGTCACCGCCGACGGCATCGACGAGGACGAACTCCTACGACTGGTCGCCTCGGCCGAACAATCCTCCGAGCACCCACTGGCCCAAGCCATCGTCACCGGCGCCCGCGATCGCGACCTCACCCTGGCCGACCCAGCCGAGTTCGACTCGATCACCGGCAAAGGCATCCGTGCCATCGTCGACGGCCACGAAGTCCTCATCGGAAATCAGCGACTCCTCGACGACGCCGACATCGACACCACCCACCTCTCGACCCGGATGGACGAGCTCGCCGAAGCGGGCCGTACACCCATGCTCGTCGCCCTCGATGGCGAACCCGGCGGCGTCATCGCCGTGGCCGACACCGTCAAAGAAGAGTCGGCCGCGGCCATCGCGCAACTCCGGGCCCTCGGCATCAAAGTGGCGATGATCACCGGTGACAACGCCCGCACCGCCGCTGCGATCGCCCGCCAAGTCGGCGTCGAACGGGTCCTCGCCGAAGTCCTTCCCGAACACAAAGCCCTCGAAGTGCGCCGACTCCAAGACGAAGGCGGCGTGGTCGCCATGGTCGGCGACGGCATCAACGACGCCCCCGCCCTCGCCCAAGCCGACGTCGGATTCGCCATCGGCACCGGCACCGACGTCGCCATCGAATCGTCCGACATCACCCTCATCTCCGGAGCCCTCGACGGTGTCGTCACCGCCATCACCCTCAGCCGCTCCACCATGCGCAACATCCGCCAGAACCTGGTCCTGGCCTTCATCTACAACGGCATCGGTATCCCCGTCGCCGCCGGCGTCCTCTACCCCTTCATCGGCGTCCAACTCAGCCCCATGATCGCCGCCGGAGCAATGGCCGCCTCAAGCCTCTCAGTCGTCACCAACGCCAGCCGCCTCCGCCGCTGGCACCCACGCCCCATCGACACCAGCTCCCTCCTGGCGGTCGATGAACCCACCATCGAAGTCGGCGCCGACGAACCCACCACCGACGAGCCAGAAACGGTCACCGACCCGGTCTGCGGTATGAACATCGACCCCGCCAGCGCAGCCGCCCACACCGAACACGCCGGGCACACCTACCACTTCTGCTCGACGACCTGCCACGACACATTCACCGCCGAACCGGACACCTACACCGCAGGCCCAACAAGACACGCCCACCACTGAACGATCAAGGGAGCCGACCATGAACCCCATCACCAACCTCGCCCTCGCAGGACTGGCCGACTACGCCACCGCCAAACTTCTTGCCGCCATCGACAACCTCCCCGCCACACTCGACCGGAGCCCCGCATGACGGGCCAGACAGACAACACCGAACGCAGCGGAGAACGCATCGTCGTCGGCGTCGACGGGTCTCCCGACGCCCGACGAGCCATCCAATGGGCAATCAACCACGCCAGACCAACCGACTCGATCGACCTCGTCCACACCTGGGAGCAACCGGTCATCGCGGCCGAGGCCGGGATGGCCATCGACCCCTCCGCACTGTCTGAGTCCGCGGCCGCCGTGCTCGAACGCGAGCTCCACCTACTTCAGGGCACCCATCGGGACCTTCCCCCGCTCAACATGCGCCCGATCCAAGGCCACCCCGGCCAAGCGCTCCTCGAAGCCGCCAAGGATGCAGACCTGCTCGTAGTGGGCACCCGCGGCCACGGCGGCTTCACCGGCCTCCTCTTGGGGTCCACCAGCACGTACCTAGCCCACCACGCCCGATGCCCACTCGTGATCGTGCCCGCCACCCCACACGAGGAATGAGAGGCCGGCGCCGGCCCGTTCCTCTCCCGCTCAGTCTTACTCCCGCGCCTTGCCGCTCGTCTCGACCCCAAGGCTATTTCTCGGTCAAACGCGCCAATCAACCACGGCTCTCGGCTCCTTTGCCGCCGCTAGGGTTCCTCGCTGGACGACACCGTCCCCAGACCGGGCACCGACGTCGGGCCGGCGCTGACCCCGGCGCAACGACGGCGGGTCAGGATTGCCGGAACGATCGGCAACGTCGTGGAGTGGTACGACTTCGCGCTCTACGGGTTCCTCGCGGCAACCATCGGACAGTTGTTCTTCCCGAGCAACAATCCGTCCACATCGCTGCTCGCGAGCTATGGCGTCTTCGCGGCGGGCTTCGTCATGCGACCGATCGGCGCCGCCGCGTTCGCCGCCCTCGCGTTGCTCGCCTGGCCACTGGCCGGCTGGATGAAGACCGGGCACCTGGCCGCGACCATCGCCAGCCAGTTGATCCTGTTCGCGCTCCTCGCCGTGCCACTGGGGTCGGCACCCGCCATCTTCGTCGAACTGTTCCCCAGCAACGACCGGCTGACCGGCTACTCGATCTCATTCAATCTCGGCATCGGTGTCCTCGGCGGCGCGACGCCCGCGATCGCGACCTGGCTGATCGATGTCACCGACACCCCCACCGTCCCCGCCGTCCTCACCGCCGTCGCCGGACTCGTCGCAGCGCTTGCACTCCTAGGAATGACCGACCGCAGCCGAGAACCCCTGCGCTGACCCGGCCTCACGGCGCGAATGCACCACACGATCATCTTCCCAAGTACCGGCCATGCAGTATCTGGCACCCACGGGGCCTCCGTCTCTTCCGAAGACCACGATCACCGCGACCAGCGCCGAGAGAAACCGTGATCTGATAATATTGTGATATCGCGAGATAAGAGATCTCATGAGGATGACCGTTCACCACTCGGGCCACGCGGAGGCACTCCTCATATGACAGGCCGGGACGAAGCCACCATCGCGACCACCGCCAAGTCGGCGTTGCCGATTGCGGTGCTCGGTGTTGTGTACGGCGACATTGGCACGAGCCCGCTGTACGCCCTGCGCGAGTCGTTTCTCAGCCAGGACATCGCGGTGACCGACGACAACGTGCTCGGGATTCTCTCGCTCGTGTTCTGGTCGCTGATGCTCGTGATCAGCGTCAAGTACGCGCGCTTCATCATGCACGCGGACAACGGCGGCGAAGGCGGCATCCTGGCATTGGCGTCCCTCGCGGTCCCGATGCACAGCCGCCGCGGCGCCGCAGCAGTGCTCGTCCTGCTGGGTCTGTTCGGCACCGCGCTGCTGTACGGGGACGGCATGATTACCCCGGCGATCTCAGTCCTCAGTGCCGTCGAAGGTCTCGAGGTCGCCACCCCGCGCTTCGCCGACTACGTGGTGCCGATCAGCATCGGCATCCTTGTCGGGCTGTTCTCGATCCAGCGACACGGCACAGCAGCGGTGGGCCGGATCTTCGGCCCGGCCATGGCCGTGTGGTTCGGGTTCCTGGCCATCCTCGGCATCGAGGAGCTCGCGCAGGAACCCCGCGCGCTCGCGGCACTCAATCCGCTCCACGGCCTCGACTACCTCACATCGCAGCCACTGACCGGGTTCCTCTCGCTCGGCTCGATATTCCTCGTCGTCACCGGAGCCGAAGCGCTCTACGCGGACATGGGGCACTTCGACCGGCGCCAGATCACCTCGGGATGGTTCGCAGTCGTGCTGCCGGCGCTCACGCTGAACTACTTCGGTCAGGGCGCATTGTTGCTGGGCGATCCCTCAGCGATCGAGAACCCCTTCTACGAGATGATCCCGCGGTGGGCGCTGTACCCGAGCGTGGCCCTGGCCGCGGTGGCCACAGTGATCGCTTCGCAGGCACTCATTTCGGGGGCCTTCTCGCTCACCACGCAGGCGCTACACCTGGACTTCCTGCCCCGGGTGCGGGTGCTGCACACCTCCGAGCATGTCGAGGGCCAGGTGTATGTGCCCACCGTCAATTGGGCGCTGATGGTGGCCACGGTCGGACTCGTCGTCGGCTTCGGCTCCTCCACCGCGTTGGCCGGCGCCTACGGCGTCGCGGTGGCCACCACAATGGTCATCACCACCGTGTTGTTCGGGGTCGTGTGCCGGCGGCGATGGGGATGGGGCCGCGGTGCCACGGTGGCGCTGGTGGTGGGCTTCCTCGTGATCGATGGCGCCTTCTTCGCCGCCAACCTCACCAAGATTCCCGATGGCGGCTGGTTCCCGTTGCTGATCGGGTTGGCACTGTTGATCGTGATGACGACATGGCGCCGGGGCCGTGAGCTCGTCGCCGACCAGATCCGCCAAGGGCTCCCGCTCGACACCTTCGTCGACAGCCTCGCCGAGACCAAACCCCAGCGGGTGCCGGGCACTGCGGTCTACATGGCCAAGACGCCCGGCATCACTCCCTCGCCGCTACTCAACACGCTCCGCCACAACCACGTCGTCCACGAGCGCGTCATCGTCGTCACCGTCGTCACCGAGCACGCTCCCCGGGTGCTGCCCGCAGCGCGCGACAAGATCCTCGAGATGGACGAGGGCTTCGCCCAGGTGATCCTCCACTACGGGTTTCTCGAGCGCCCCGACGTACCCGAGGCGCTAGCCAACATCGTGCACCCATCGGTCGGCTACGACCCCACCGACACCGACTTCTTCGTGGGCCGCGAGACCATCGAAGCCACCGATCGGCCCGGCATGGCCCTCTGGCGAGAGCGCCTGTTCGCCCGTCTGGCCCGCAACGCCGCAGCCGCCGACCAGTACTTCTCCCTGCCGCCGGAACGGACCTGTGAAGTCGGCCAACACATCGACCTGTGACCCCAAATCCATGACCACGAGAGGACAACCATGACCAACCTCGACCACCTCGTCGTCGGACTCGACGACTCCAACGATTCTGCGCGGGCGCTGCGCTGGGCCGCAGCCCAGACCCCCCAGCTCATCACCGCCGTGCACGCCTTCTCGCCCGGCCTCGAGCTGCTGGCAGCCAGCGTGCAGATCAACCTCGACCCCGTCCGGGCCGAACACCAGAACCTTCTCGACACAAGGTGGTCGGCACCGGCCCGCGCCCTCGGCGTCCCCGTCGACACGGTGCTCATCGACGACGACCCCGCCACCGCTCTAGCCCACGTCGCGCAAACCCGCAGTGCAGATGCCATCGTCATCGGCCACCAGGGCCACCACCGCTGGAACGCTCACCACGTCGGCGAAACCGCAGGCCGGCTGCTTCACCACTGCGACACCCCACTCATCGTCACCAACGACACCACCGAACCCCAGCCGCTTGCCGGCAGCATCGTCGTCGGCCTGAGCCGGCCGGCCAATCCCGACAACCCCGAGCTCCAATGGGCCATCAATGTCGCCGAGCACCACAAGGCCCAACTCCACGTCGTTTGCCTTGTCGAACCGATGGCCTACGTTGACGCCAACTACTCACGCGACATGGCCGACATCCACCACGAGATGCGTGAGCAGCTGGACGCGCTCGTCGCCACCCTCCGCCATCAACACCGAACCATCGGCATCTCCACCGAGGTCCGAGACGGCCCGACCCTCCACGAACTCGCCGCTGTCACCCACGAAACCGATGCAGGTCTTGTTGTCATCGGCTCGCACCACCCCGGCCTCATCAGCGGCTTCATCGCCGGCTCAGTGGCCAGACTTCTGCCACCGCTGATTCGCTGCCCCACCGCCGCAGTCCCGCACCGATAATCGCCCCCGATGCGCGTGAACTCTGCCGCCCATCGCTTCGGCAGGCGTCCACGCCAATCGTAGACGTCTCTTTGCGTGTCGACCCGGGCCAGTTCGTGGTGCTCCTCGGCCCCAGCGGGTCCGTCAAGACACCCTGCTGAATGTCGTTGCCGCCACTGAGCCCGCTACGGCGGGCGAGATCGTCATCGCCGAACTGGCCGCTTCGCCACGGCTGGTTGGTGACACCTGAGACTCTGCTGCGCTGGCACCGAAAACGTGTCACCAGACACTGGACCCAACCTCCCGCTCGTTGTCTGGGCCGACCACCAACCAGCACCGA
>CAZVUM010000016.1:57501-73880 GCA_964629575.1 uncultured Acidimicrobiales bacterium
AGAGTTGCGCGGCCGCATGCGGCGAGGCCGCGCCGACCAAACCGAATGTCGAAGATCAATCCACTTCAGGGCTGACGGGCATGGGAGACTTTCGCGCGTGCATCTTGACCGCCGGCCGCGACGCCGAGCCGCCCGTGGCTGGTAACCGTCGGGCGAAAAGCGGCGACAACTCGGGGTCCCTTCAAGCGACCGCTGGCCAAGCCGCCGGCGAGAGTATCGGGTACCTGGAGGCGGTATCGATCGGGGTTGGCGGCATGGTCGGCGGAGGAATATTCGCTGTCCTTGGTCTCGCGGTCGGCGTGGGCGAAGGCGGTACGTTCATCGCCTTCTTCATCGCCGGGATCGTCGCTCTGCTGACCACCTACTCGTACGCCCGGCTATCGGTGGCTCTGCCATCCCAGGGCGGCACGGTCGAGTTCCTGAACGAGGCATTCGGGCGAGGCAACCTCGCCGGCTCGCTGAACGTCCTGCTCTGGTTGAGCTATGTCATCACCACCTCGCTCTACGCATTCGCGTTCGGCTCCTACGGGGCCACTTTCCTCCCAAACGGAGCGCAGAGCTATGGCACGCATCTCCTGATCTCGACAGCAATTGTCGCTACGACCGTCCTGAACGTGTTCAGCGCTCGATTGATCGCTCAGACCGAGGACTACGTCGTCGCGGCGAAGGTACTGATCCTGGTGGTGTTCGTTGCCGTCGCGCTCACAGATGCAGACTTCGGGACCATTCAACCCTCGACGTGGGCCGGACCCGGATCGCTCGTGGCGGGCGGGATGCTGATCTTCGTCGCCTACGAGGGCTTCGAGCTCATCGCCAACTCCGCGGGCGACGTCCGAGACCCCACCAAGACCATCCCCCGGGCCCTCTACACGTCTGTGCTGTTCACCATCGTTCTGTACATGCTGGTCGCCGTCGTAACCGTTGGCCTGCTTACCCTTTCCCAGATCACGAACGCCGCGGACTTCGCGCTGGCCGAGGCCGCGCAAGTCGTGTGGGGAGGCGTCGGATTCGACTTGATCGTGATAGCTGCGTTGTTGTCGACCGCATCGGCGATCAATGCCACCCTCTACGGTACTGCCCGCCTGACGGTGGAGATCGCTCTCGACGGCGAACTCCCAACCGCGCTCGAGGACAAGATCTGCGGCAAACCCATCGTTGGACTCCTCCTGACGGCCACCGCTGCGCTGATCACCGCGAATCTCGTACCGCTCGCTGCCATCTCCTCGCTCGCAAGCGCCGGCTTTCTGACGATCTTCGCGGCGGTGAACATTGCCAACGTGCGACTCGCGGCCCGGACCAATAGCAACAAGGCCTTGTCCGCTGTGGGCGCGTTCGCATGTATCGCGGCTCTCGCAGCACTCATCGTTCACATCGCAACCACCCGCCCCACTGACCTCATCTTGCTCCTCGCGCTCATCTTGCTCACCTACTTGGGGGAGGCCACCTACCAACACCGCCGGCGGCTACGACCCCTCACAAGCAATGCTCCCAGTCGCCGCAGCTAGTTGGCCGCGACTCGGGCCGGCGAGGTTGGTTGGTCGGTGGCATGTTGGCGCACTCGCCCGATGGTCCGGGGCACGACCCGTTGCCTCCCTTGAGCTCACCCGCGTGGTACGGGAGCGGTCCCTATGAGCCGCGACGTCTCCTCACCAGCGGTGACCCTCTCAGGCGTCTCGGTGCGGCGAGGTGGCCGGCTTGTGCTGCAGGATCTGTCGCTCTCGGTGCCCTCGGGCGTCATCGTCGGCCTGATCGGACCGAGCGGCTGCGGCAAAACCACCCTCATGCGCACCATGATCGGGCTGCAGGCCAACGTCGCGGGAATCGTCGACGTCCTCGATCTACCCGCCGGGGTCGCGGCACGGCAGGGCGAGGTCGGCTACATGACGCAGGATCCGTCGGTCTACGGGGATCTGACCGTGGGCGAGAACCTCTCCTATTTCGCCGCGCTATTGAACCTCGGGCCGGAGCGAGTTAGCGAGGTCATGGGGTCGGTCAGCCTGGCCGACATGTCCGACGCTGTCGTCGCGGACCTCTCGGGCGGTCAGCGGGCTCGCGTGTCGCTCGCAGTCGCACTCCTGGCCGACCCCCCGTTGCTGGTGCTCGACGAGCCCACCGTCGGCCTCGATCCTGCCTTGCGCACCGAGTTGTGGGCCGAGTTCGCCCGCCTCGCGGCGACCGGCACGACCGTGGTCGTGTCCAGCCACGTCATGGACGAGGCCAGCCGTTGCGACCAACTCATCCTCATGCGCGACGGGCGGGTCCTAGCCACCGGATCTCCGACCGAGCTCATCGCTCGAACCGGCAGCGTCGATGTCGAAGAGGCCTTCTTGCGCCTTGTCGCCGACCGGGGTGACACCTGATGCCCGGCTCCACGACCAGCGCCACCGCGACCCGGGTACTGCGCCAACTGCGCCGCGACCGCCGCACGGTCGCGATGCTGCTGATGATCCCGACCGGGCTGCTCACCCTCGTCCGCTACGCCTTCGACGCCCGACCCGAGGTGTTCCAACGCGTCGGGCTCCCGCTCATCGGGGTCTTCCCCCTGGTGTCAATGTTCCTCGTCGCCTCCATCGCCATGTTGCGGGAGCGCCGCTCAGGCACTCTCGAGCGCCTGATGTCGCTCCCCACAACCAAACTCGGGCTGGTCGCCGGCTACGCCACCGCGTTCGCCGCGGTCGCCGTCGCCCAAACCGGTGTCGTGCTCTCGATGGGCGTCGTCCTGCTCGACCTCGAGGTAGCGGGACCGATGTGGCTCGCAGTCATCGTCGCCGTCGCCAACGCTCTGCTCGGCATGGCCCTCGGACTCCTGCTGAGCGCCTTCGCCCACACCGAGTTCCAAGCCATCCAGTTCATGCCCGCCTTCCTACTGCCCCAGTTCCTTTTGTGTGGGCTTCTCGTCGACCGACATGCCATGGCTCGGCCTCTGGAGGTCATCTCCGCGGTGCTTCCCCTGACGTTCGCTTACGACGCCCTCCGGTGGGTCGCCGATCGCGGCGGCGTGTCCAACGAAGTGCTCGTCGACCTCGCCGTGACCGCGATCATGGCTCTCGGAGCGCTAGCCGCCGGGGCACTCACCCTGAAGAGACGGAGCCCATGACCACGCCCAACACCCACTCCAACCCCGCTCGCCCAGGCGCGGCTCGATCGCAAGTACCGGCATGATCGTCGACGCGGCCCGCTACATCGACGGCCGACGGACCGATCGGTCCGAACCATGGGCAACCCCACCAGGCGACGGGGGCTTCACCTGGATCGGGCTCTTCGAGCCCGATCCAGACGAGTTCCAAGGGATTCGCGAGGCGTTGGGCCTCCACGAGCTCGCGATCGAAGATGCGACCGATGCGGACCAGCGGCCGAAGCTGGAGGTCTACGGAGAGTCGCTGTTCATCGCGGTGCGCACCGCAGCGCTACACCCCGGCAGCAGCCGAGTTGTCACCGGCGAGCTACAGATCTTCGTCGCCGCCGACTCGATCGTCGTGGTGCGCCACGGCCCGGCAGCGAAACTCACTGAGGTCCGCGCCGCCATGGAGGCCGACCCCGAGGCGCTGGAAGCCGGGCCCATGGCGGTGCTTCACGCCGTCCTCGATCGGGTCGTCGACGGCTACGCCCCGGTCCTCGATGCCCTGGGCGATGCCGTCGAGCGTGTCGAGGAAGCGGTCTTCAGCGACGACGGTATCGACTCGATCGAGAGTGTCTACGAGCTGAAGCGCGAGGTCTTGCACCTGCTCGCCGCGACCCGCCCCCTGATCGGCCCCCTGAACGTACTTGCGACGGGCAAGGCACCGCTGCGGGGGGAGCCGGTCTACTTCCGCGACGTTCTGGACAACCTATCTCGCGTCGTGGATCGGGCCGACACGCAGCGAGAGCTGTTGACGACCGTGTTCCAGGCCAACCTCACCCAGGTCAGCGTCCGCCTCGCCGAGGTGGGTGTCCAGCAGAACGAGGACATGCGACGGATCTCCGCGTGGGTCGCGATCGCTGCATCGCCGACCATCATCGCCGGGATCTACGGCATGAACTTCCGCCACATGCCCGAGCTCGACTGGACCGTGGGCTACCCGCTCTCGCTTGGGGCCATGGCGCTGAGTTGCCTCGTTCTGTTTCGCCTCTTCCGACGCGCCAAATGGTTGTGAGCTGAAAGGGCCAATGCGATGAACGCCCTGAATGACATCTGGATCCAATGAGTTCCTCCAATCATCGACGCTTTCGCCTTCGCAACCTGGTCCAGCTGCTCACCCTGGCCTTCGTCGCGCACGTGTTTGTTGTCCCGCAGTTGGCCGGCGCCCGGGCCGCCCTCGACACCGTGGCCAAGATCTCGCCCGGACTCGTCGCCGGCGCGCTCGCTCTCGAGGCCGGGGCTGTGGTGACCTATGCCCAACTCACTCGGGCTCTCCTCCCGTCAGGGTCGCGACCCTCCCTCGCGGTGTCATTCGGGGTCGTGCTCGCGTCGATGGGCGTCAACCACGTGGTGCCCGGCGGAGCGGCCACGACAGCAGCGGTCAACTACCGACTCTTCGGCCTGGCCGGAGTCGCCAGCTCCGACCTCGCATTCGCCTTGGGGCTCCAGGCCCTGGGCTCGGCAGTCGTACTCAATCTGTTGCTGTGGGCTGCGCTGTAGGTTTCGATCCCCACGAGCGGATTCCACCCCATCTACGCCACGGCAGCCGTCGTAGGAGCAGTCCTGATCGCAGGCTTCGGCCTCATCATCGCTGGCCTGCTCTTGGCCAAGGATGGCCTCACGCGCTGGGCCCGACGCGCTGCTCGGCGCCTTCCCAAGCTCGACGCCGACCGAGTCGACGCTGGCCTCGGCCGCGTCGCCGCCCTGGCCGCCTATGTTGTTGTCGAGCGCCGCCTCGGCGGTCAGCAGCACTCCGCAGGCGTACAGCCGATGCTCAGCGACCTGATGGAGCCTCCATCTGAGCGCGGCCCGACCGAGTGACCGCCGAACACCAATTTCCCAGCTCCCGACTCCGGCGACACCTATCTCGAATCGCTGATCACTGCGTAGTCCTGGATTCGAGCCACCGCTCAATGCAAGCCGCGTGTGCCGATTGCCCCAGCCTTGGATTCGTGGCGCGTGTTCAGGTCGTACTCTGGGTGCCAGAAACACGCGTCGATGCGTTCGGCGACGTCCTCGTCGGACGCTTCGGGTGCGAGGCCTTCGGCGATCGCGGCGAGGGCAACGGCGCGAGCGACGTGGAGCGCGATCTCCCGACTGGCCGAGATCGGCGGAAGAAGCGCCCCATCGTCCGGCTGGGCGATCGAGTTCATGTTGCCGATGGCAGAGGCTGCGGCCGTGAGCATCTCGTCCGAGACAGCTCGCGCGCCAACCGCGGTAACGCCGAGCCCGATTCCCGGGAAGATGTACAGGTTATTCACCTGGGTGATCGTGTACGTCGCGCTGCCCAGCGACACCGGTTCGAACGGGCTTCCGGTCCCGACCAAGGCCCGCCCCTCGGTCCACGCCAAAACATCGCCGGGGATCGCCTCGGCACGAGGGGTCGGATTCGACAGGGGAAGCACGATCGGCCGATCGACACCTTCGGCCTGGGCGCGGATGACCTCTTCAGTGAACAGGCCGGGCTGGCCCGTGACGCCCACGAGGGCATGGGGCAAAACGTTCTTGACCACGTCGAGAAGATCCACCTGATCGCCGCTGCCCGCCCAGGATTCGATGTCGCTCCACGAGCGAACGAACGGTTCCTGGAACGGCAACAGACCAGTCAATCGATCGTGTAGGACCCCGTTGCGGTCGACCAGCCAGCAGCGACGCCGGGCGTCGGACTCGGAGAGACCCGCGGCCCTCAACGCGCGGACAACCTGCTCGGCGATCCCGGTGCCGGCCGAACCCGCCCCGAGCACGACCAGACGCAGCTCTTCGAAGGGAACGTCGGCGGCCTTCATGCCAGCCACGATGGCCGCCGTAGTCACTGCCGCGGTGCCCTGGATGTCGTCGTTGAACGAGCAGATCCGGTCGCGGTGGCGAAACAGGAGCCGGTTGGCGTTCACTTGAGCGAAGTCCTCCCATTGCAACAACACGCCGGGGCAGCGGGCTGCCAGCGCGTCGACGAAGGCATCGAGGAGCTCGTCGTACTCGACCCCGCGAACCCGGCGGTGGCGCCAGCCCAGGTACAGCGGATCCGACAGCAACGACTCGTTGTTGGTCCCCGCGTCGAGGAAGACCGGGAGCGTGCGGGACGGATCGAGACCACCGCTGGCTGTGTACAACGCAAGTTTCCCGACCGGGATGCCCATTCCGCCGATCCCCAGATCGCCGAGGCCGAGGATTCGTTCTCCATCGGTTACCACGACCACATCGACCTCGCGACCCGTCAGGGCGTTGTCGAGCAGTTCCTCGACACGATCGCGTAGAGGCCACGAGAGGATCAGTCCGTGCTCGCGCCGGTAGAGGCGCGACCAGTGCTGGCACGCGGGCCCGACCGTCGGTGTGTAGACGATCGGGAGCAACGCCTCGAGATGCGCCGTCAGAAAGGCGTAGAACAACACCGAGTTTCGTTCTTGCAGCGCCCGCAGGAAAACGTGTCGCTCGAGGTCGTTCGTTTTCGCGTCGTACTCCACACCTACACGCTCAAGCTGAGTGCCGAGATCCTCCACGACCGGAGGCAGCAGCCCGTGCAGACCCCATAGGTCTCGTTCGGCAAAGGTGAACGCCGTGCCCTTGTTGGCGTATCGATCGGCGAGCAGCCGCGCGGCGGACCCCATCTGTTGACGGGAGTTACCACTCAGCGCGGCCGCAGTGGGTCGGGACCCGGCCCTCACGTTGCTGTCGCTGGGATCGATCGTCATGTCACCACGGTTCCTGCCCGGTCGACGACGGGAGCCTTGAACGCCTCGTCGTGTTCACGCACCAAATCTTCCTGGATCGGCGGCTGTCCAGTCGCTCGCCCACGGCTCGGGCGGCGGCTCGGCGAGAAGTTCTCCCGGGCGTCCTGGGTTGCGACGCCGACGGGACAGGTGTTGGTGTGGCACCGCTGTGCCTGGATACAGCCGACGGCGAACATCATGGCCCGGGCAGCATTGGTGTAGTCCGCTCCCTGGGCGAGCCTCGCCACGATCGAGAAGCCCGTGGCAATCTTTCCGCTGCAGCCGATCTTGATCTGATCTCGGAGGCCGCAGCCGACCGACGCAGAGTTTGAATCCGATCGGTTTTCCGCTCGCCTCTGCTGGGTCGGTCACTTTCATGACCATGTAGCCTCCAGACCCACGCTCGGATCGGTCATGTCGTCACGTCCATTCGACATCGAGCCGCGCCGCGTCATATCTGTCAGGCTCGACGTAACAGGTGAGCGTGTTGGGCATGAGCCCTACGACCGCAGCCTCCACGGCGTCGATGACGTCGATTACTCGGTCCAGGTCGGCGGGACCGGTGACCGCCACCTTGGTGCACACCAGGATCTGTTCGGGTCCGATGTGTTCGGTCCTCAGATTGAGCACACGATCGACACCGTCCACCCCATCGATCGCGGCCCAGAGCGCCTGGCTCATCGCGTCCGAAACGGTCTCGCCGATCAGGAGACTCTTCATTTCGGTGGTGAGCAGTCCTGCCACGAGACAGAGCAGCACGCCAATGCCGATCGTGGCCGCAGCATCCCAGACCGGATCGCCCGTCGCCCAAGCAGCACCCACCCCAGCGAGCGCCAGCGTGAGGCCGACGATGGCGGCTCCGTCTTCGAGGAGTACCACCGTCACCTCGGGGTTGCGGGTGCGCCGAATGAAGCGCCACCAGCTCTGCCCCGCCGGCCGGATCGTGCGGGCCTCGGCCACCGCCGTGCGCAACGAAAGCCCCTCGATCACGAACGCGACAAGCAACAATGAGACGCCGACGATGGGGCTGGTCACCGCATGCTCACCGGCCCGCAGCTTTCGCACCCCCTCATACAGCGAGAAGACGCCGCCAAGACCGAACAGAACCAGGCCAACCACGAATGCCCAGAAGTAGCGCTCACGTCCCCTCCCGAACGGACGGGCTGGCGATGGGGCCTCGCGCGCCCGGCGGGCGCCGAGCAGCAACAGCGCCTGGTTGCCGGTATCAGCAATCGAGTGCAACGTCTCGGCCAGCAGCGCGCTGGAGCCTGTGATCAGGAATCCCACGAACTTGGTCGTCGCGACGCCGAGATTCGACAACAATGCGGCGACAACGGCGCGCCGGCCTGTCCCACTCATGAACGAGACGAGGGGCCAACCGTCCCCACCTGCCGACGCGTCATACACCGACGGCGGTCGGTCGTGGCACGGATTGCGCCGTTCTGGAGCACATCCGCTCTGCGATCTGCGCCCAGCACGGGATCCCTCCTTTTACGCGTCTCGACATGCACATGTTATGGGCGCAGGAGCGCCTCCTCCGACCCGCTCAGCTTTCTGGAGGCGGTGCCCAACCGTCGACGCGCGACACGTCGACAGGGTGCTGAGCGAAACCCGAACTCCAGTACGTCTGGTCATCGTTGGTGATCAGGTAGGCGTCGTATCCCGGCCGGGTATCGATCCAGGCGATTCCCTCGAGACCCATCACGAAAACCGGCATGGCATGTGAGTCGACCACGGTCAGGTCTGGGCCGACGACCGTTGAGCTGGCAAGAGCTTTTGTCGGCTGGCCGGTGTGGGGGTCGACGATGTGGGCTCCGCGTTCGTAGGTGGCCGACGTCGCAACGGCAAGCCGTTCGTCGCCTTCGATCACCAGCGCCCAGGCCTCTGGCCTATCGGGGTGCCGGGTGCCGACGCGCCAACGGGTATCGGGGGTGGGCCGGCCGCGCAGGGCGATGTCGCCGCCGACGTTGATGCAGAAGTTGGCGCAGTCGTAGCTCTCGAGGATCTCGGCCGCGGTCTCGATCGCCCACCCTTTGACCAGGCCAGACGGGTCGAGTCGGGTGCCGGCACCTCGAAGACGTCGAAGGCACCTCCGGTGTCCTCCCGCATGGCTTCGCAACGCCCCAGGACCGCGCGGATCGCCGTTCAGATACGACATCTTTGGGATCACACGCGTCCGTCCCTGCTGTCGTGGCCAGCCTGGGGGAATGAGCAAGGGCGAACGCAACCGCATCACGACTCGCGAGTGTGGAGCAACATTGGTGTCCGGGCCATCCTGCAGAGCCCCCGTTACACACCGGGTTCCAAGTCTGGAACAGTCAACAACGCCACGAAGAACTCCTCGACGCCGACAACGTCTCACTCCGGCACCAATCCAAGATGCGCTGGAACGACCGCAGCGCATGGATCTGGTCCGAGAAGCCAACCCACGAGGCCATCGTCAACCTCGATGACTTCGCCTCGGCCGAAGCGGTCTTCACCGGCGCTAAGCGGGCCAAGGTCCGGCGCGAGCGAGGCTGCCGAGATGTATCACGTTTTGTCATACTGATGACATGGCCAAAGCAATCTCTGTCCGACTCGATGAGGAGACCGAGCGCGCCCTACAGACGCTCGAGTCGTCTGGGTTGACCCGATCCGAGGCAATCCGATCGTCGCTGCTTGCTTCTGCAGCTCGACTCCGGCGAGGGCGAGATCTCGCCACCGAAGCTGCGGCGCTCGAGGCCGACGAGGCCGACCGCGAGGAGATGCTTGCCGTCGCCTCGCTCATGGAGTCCATGCGTGCGCCGGGGTGAGGTCTACCGGTTCCGAGCCCCGAAGGGCCTAGGCCATGAGCAACAGGGCGTGCGCTACGGCGTCGTGGTCCAAGCCGATGAACTGCTTCCTCGTTCGGTACTCATCGTCGCACCAACCTCACCCAGTGCCCGACCCGCCTCGTTTCGACCCGAGATAGCCGTAGCCGGCCACACGACGCGCGTCCTCGTCGAACAGCTCGGAACTGTCGACGCTCAGCGGCTTGGCGACCGAGTGGGATACCTCTCGCCCGACGAGCTGTGGTCGATCGATGACGCACTCATCACCGTTCTTGGACTCACCTGATGGGGTTGCCTCAGCACAGCCGATGCGGCGTACTGACGAGCGTGTCGGAGGGGACTTGAACGACCGCCCACCGAGTGGAGCCCAGCGGCACCGAGCGGCAGAACCCGCCAATTCACGGCATTCTCGCTAGCGGCCGAGCTCACCTCGCTCATACTCGGCGACGGCTCGCACCTCCTCATCGCTGAGGATGTGATCGAAGCCGGGCATGAGGCCGCGACCTGACGCGATGACGGCGATCTGATCGGCGATGTCAGGAAAGCGCTGCGCCACCTCCCCGCCGCCCAGGGCGGGTCCGACGACGCCCTGGCCCTCGTCTCCATGGCAGCCGGCGCACCGCGTTGCATAGATCTGCGGAGCGTCGATCTCCACCTCGTGTGGCTCGAACACCCGGTCGCGCCCGTCCAACAGGCCCACGCTGACGACCGCCAAGAGCACCACGACGAGCGACGAGAGGCCGAAGCCGACGAAGAAGGCCTGCACCGAAGTGGGTCCGGGGTCGTCCGTGGGCATCGTCTCTGCCATGAGAGGCAGGGAACCACGCGCCGGCCCAACTGAGTAGGGACCTCCGACCCTTCTCACTCGAAAGCGATGATCCCAGGCTTGGCCCATGGTGATGAGCAGACGTGAGTTCTTGTTCGTGGGAGCGGCGGCCGGTGCCACCGCGACGACAGCGGTCGCAGTCCCGATCGTCAAGCGACGCGACACCCGGTCGGATGGATCTACCAGGGAGACAGTCAGCTACGGGCGCAAACCGATCGCCCGCTTGTCAGAACTGGCGGTAGGCGACACGGTCGCCTTCGAGTACCCCGCCCCCGGTGATACCAGCCTGCTGGTCAGGCTCGGTCGGCCTGCGACGGGCGGTGCCGGGCCGGACAGCGACGTGGTGGCGTTCTCCAACCGGTGCACTCACATGGGGTGTCCCATCGAAGACGTCCGCATCGACTCCGGCGTACTCGGACCATGCCCGTGCCACTTCACGACCTTCGATCTGGCGCGTGACGGGCAGGTCGTGCTGGGGCAGGCCACTCAGAATCTCCCGCGAGTCGACCTCGAACTCGACGGTGACGACATCTACGCGACCGGCGTGACCCGCCTGATCTACGGCCGGTCGGACAACCTCGTGACCGGCTGAGGAGTCGACATGTCCACAGTCCCTGTGCCTCCCCCCAACGCAGCCGTGCACACCACGTGTTGCGAGTATTGCCCCGTCGCATGCGGGTACCGCGTCTACACGTGGCCGGTCGGGCACGAAGGCGGGCAAGCGGCCTCTGACAATGCGCTGGGCGTCGACTATCCCCAAGCAGCGCTCACTGGGGGGTGGCCGACCGAGAACATGCACAACGTGACCGTCATCGACGGGCGACAGCACAACGTGCTCATCGTCCCCGACGCGACGACCCAGGCGGTCAACATCGGAGGAACCCACAGCGTGCGCGGCGGCGCAATCGCCCAGAAGATCTGGTCACCGACGGGGCGTACTGCCGATCGACTGCAGCGACCGCTTCTCCGGGTCAACGGCCAGCTCGTCCCGATCAGCTGGGACATGGCGCTCGACCTGGTGGCGGACCTTTCGACCTACGTACTCCAGGAGTGGGACGAGCTCGCCTGGGGCATGAAGCTCTACAGCTACCAGTACTACGAGAACGTCTACGCCGCGACCAAGCTCGCACTCGGCGAGATCGGGACCCCCAACTTCTCTCCGCACCACGCTCCCGCCGACGGGGACGACGTTCCAGGGCTCTCCGATACCGGCATCGACGCCTTCGGGTCCGCGTTCGCGGACGACGCCGAGGCCGATGTGATCATGATCTGCGGGAGCGATCCCTACGAAACCAAGACGGTGCGCTTCACCACCTACCAGGCAGCGGGTGGCGCCGCTTTGATCTACGTCGATCCGCGCCGGACCTTCACCGCGGCCTACGCCGAACAACACGGCGGACTTCACCTGCAGCTGCACCCGGGAACCGACACAGCGCTGTACAGCGCTCTGGCCCGGGAGATCGTCGAGAGAGGCTGGTACGACCGCGACTTCGTCGACCACCACACAGCGAGCCGCGCCGATATGGACGCCGAGGGCAAGTGGCGGCGACGCCGGTTCGGAATGGACTTCGCCCAGCTTCGAGATCACCTGCTCAGCAGGGACGAGTTCACACCCGACGGCGCAGCGGCGATCACCGGCGTCCCTGCCGACCAGATCCGCGAGGCCGCAAGACTCCTGACGGGCGGCGGCGGCGAGCGGCCCAAGACCTCGATCCTCTTCGAGAAAGGCGTCTACTGGTCGCACAACTACGAGAACACCGCCGCCGTCGGCAATCTCGGTGTTCTCCTCGGGGCGGTCGGGCGTCCGGGGCGGACCACATCGCGGATGGGTGGCCACCAGCGAGGTGGGCAGAGGGCAGCCGGCTACCCGCTGGACAAGTCGCCGCACTTCTTCGAGGACCATCCCGTCGAGATGGACACCGAGCGCTGGCTCGTGGAGGGAAACACTCGCTTCAGGTGGGTCGTCGGCACCAACTGGATCTCGGCCATGGGCGCTTCGCAGGCGCTTCGATCGGCTGTGGCGGACCTTGTCAACCGTGGACCGCGCGTCACCACGAGCGATCCGGACGGCGTTCGCAACGCACTCCAGGCTCGTATGGACGCCGGCGGCATGGTCATCGTGCAGCAGGAGATCTACCTCAACGAGTCGACCGAGCTGGCCGACCTCGTGTTGCCCGCAGCCACCTGGGGCGAAGAGGACTTCGCCAGGAACAACGCCGAGCGACGGCTCCGGATCTACGAGAAGTTCATGGACGCACCGGGAGAGGCGCGCCCCGACTGGTGGATCTTCGCCCAGGTGGCGCAGAGAATGGGCTATGACGGGTTCGGCTGGCAGGACACCAACGAGATCTTCGAAGAAGCCTCTGAGCGCAGCCGAGGCGGGCGGCGCGACTTCGCAGCTCTGGTCGAACTCGCCCGACAGCGGGGGATGCGAGCCCACGACCTGCTTCGCCAGTTCGGGACGACCGGCGTGCAGACGCCGCTGTCGATCGAGGCCGGCGAGCTCGTCGAGACCGAGCGCCTCCACGCCGATCTGCGGTTCAAGACGGACAGCGGGAAGGCCAACTTCGTGCTCGCCGATTGGGATGCGGTGGCCGACCGCAACCAGGTCCTCGGACCCGATACGTCTCGCGGCGAACTGTGGGTGCTCAACGGACGCGTGAATGCCATCTGGAACAGCATGTTCGACCATTCCAGGCGGGAGATCACGACCACCCGATGGCCGATGAACTTCCTCGAGATACATCCGGACGATGCCACACCGCGGGGACTCGAGAACGGTGACATCGTGAGCGTGGAGAGCGACAACGTCCTCGACCAGCTCGGTCGAAGAACGAGCGCGTCGTTCACCGCAGCGGCATACATCACTGAGGTGGTGCCGCCCGGCGTGACCTACACGTACTTCCTGTACCCGGGTTCGCCCTCCAACAGCATCACGTCAGGCGACAGCAGCCTCCAACCACTCAACCTTCGCTACAACTTCAAGCTCGGACGTGGTCGAGTCCGTCGCATCGGCGCCTCCGGCCTCGCGCAGTCGATGTCGTTCGCTCCGCGAAACCTGGCGCCCGAGCCTCACGTCCACGAACACCTCGAAGAAGAGTAGAAGCCGACGCCTCCGGCGCTGCGTCACTGTCGACCTGAGGCTGTCACATGTTCCGACGCTGCAGTGAACAAATCCATTCGCAACCGACACCCCTGGGAGCGTTTCCACCCGCTCTGACCAGGGAGTTCGATGGTGTCGGAGGGGGATTGCAACCCTTAACCACGCCGCCGAAGCGCTTGGCTCGACCTGGCCAGCGCAGCGTAGCGGCCACCGTTTCAGCTGGTCAGAGGCTCACAACCGGGGTTCTCGGCATCCATAGCCATGCGCGCTGTCGTAATGAGTGTCGGCGGTGTCACAAGGGGCGCGGCCCCGGAGGCCGCAGCCTTCGATTTTCACCCGGCCATCTTCACGCCTTCGCGCGGGCCGGTCAGACGACCCGTTGACGGGCAGTCAGGGTTCGTCGCGGTTCGGTCAAACGATGTGGCAAATGTCGCCCTCGCCGCAGTCGGCTGGATCGACGGACGGCTGCGCTCCGCGGCGGCCCACCGGCTCTTCCGGTGGGCGGGAAGTGTCCGAGGCGGGCATGGGTTGCTACGACATGAAGAACTATGACGTGATCTGGATCGGAACCGGCCAGGCAACCGGGACCATCATTCCCCGCCTGGCGGCCGCCGGAAAGCGAGTTGCCCTCATCGAAGGTGGCAAGGTCGGCGGCTCGTGTGTCAACTACGGCTGCACCCCGACCAAGACACTCGTTGCCAGCGCGAGGGCTGCCCACATGGCACGCCGCGGACCCGACTTCGGAGTGGAGATCGCGGAGTACTCCATCAACTTCGAGACCGTGCGGGCCCGTATGAATTCCATGCGAGACAACAGCGGCATGGAAGAGTGGCTCCGAACGATGCAAGGTATCGACCTCTACCCCGAATACGCCCACTTCCTCAGCGAACACGAAGTCCAGGTCGGCAACGACATCATCTCTGGCGACACGATCGTCATCCACACCGGCACCCGCTCCCTTCAGGTGCCAATCGCCGGCCTCGACGAAGTCGACTGGCTCGACAACGCCGGGCTGCTCGATCTCGACACCGTTCCCGAGCACCTCGTGATCGTCGGCGGCAGCTACATCGGCATCGAGTTCGGCCAGATCTTCCGCCGCTTCGGAGCCGAGGTCACCATCCTCGAGGGCGCCGACCAACTCATACCCCGCGAAGACGCCGACATCGCCACAGCCGCAACCGACATACTCACCGGCGAAGGCATCACCGTGCTCACCGGTACGCCCGTGCAGTCAGTGAAGCAAGACGGCGCAGGCCAGGTCTACGTCACCTTCGACACCCCCGACGGCACAGAGACGATCCACGGCAGCCACCTGCTACTCGCAGTCGGGCGAGTGCCGAACAGCGACAAACTCGCCCTCGACGCCGCCGGCGTGAAAGCCAACCGACAGGGTTACATCCCCGTCGACGACACCATGCAGACCAACGTCGACCACATCTACGCCATCGGCGACGTCAACGGCGCCGGCGCGTTCACCCACACATCGGTGAACGACGGCGAGATCTTCTGGGACAACTACACCGGAGACGGCGATCGCAAACTCTCCGACCGCGTGCCCATCCACGCCATGTACATCGACCCACCGCTCGGCCGCATCGGCATGAGCGAACGCCAAGCCCGCGACAGCGGACGCAACGTCCTCATCGCCACTCGCCCCATGGCCCACATCTCACGAGCCAAAGAGAAAGACGAGACCGCCGGCCTCATCAAGATCCTCGTGGACGCCGACACCGAGGAATTCCTCGGAGCTGCCATCCTCGGCGTGGGCGGCGACGAGGTCATCAACATCTTCGCCCCGTACATGCACGCCAAGCAGTCCTACAAGACGTTCCGCAAGGCCACCTTGGCCCATCCCACCGTCGGCGAACTTCTCCCATGGATCCTCGATGACCTCCAGCCACTGCAGTAGGGCTTGACACCACAGGGCCCGCACACATGCAACACGGCGAACCCATCGACCTCTATGCCCTCTCCGTCAACCCCAAATAGCAGCGAGCATCGACACGTCGGGATCCGGTGAGGGGTGCCTTCGCGCCCTACGAGATGTCTGGCTCGGGTCGAAGGATGTGGCAGATGTCGCCTTCGCCGCAGTCGGCGGGATCGAGGCGACGGCTGCGCTCCACCAGTGCTTCGAGCTCACGCTCCATACCCGCGAGCTGCTTGCGGCGGTCTCGGATCTCGGTCAGCTTGTTCCCAAGTAGGTCCCCGACGTGGGTGCACGGCGCTTCGCCGGTGTCGCGGATCTCGATGATGCTGCGGATCTCGGCCAGGGTCAGCCGGGCGGTCTGGGCCGACCGGATGAACTGCAACCGGTTCAGGGTGTCCTCGTCATAGACCCGGTAGCCGTTGTCGGCCCTGCGGGGCTCGGGCAACAGGCCCTTGCGCTCATAGAACCGCACCGTCCTGGTGGGAAGTCCTACGGCGTCGGCCAGCTCACCGATCAACATGCTCTCCACCATACCCCCTTGACCTTCTCCTGTAGGAGAAGCCTTACCGTGGCCCTATGGACGTGACGTTGCTGTACTTCGACGACTGCCCCAACTGGCTCGACGCCGACGCCCACCTGCGGGCCCTCGAGGCCGAGGTGCCAGGCCTGCAGGTGACTCGCCGCATCGTCGACACCCCCGAAGAGGCCGAACGCACCCGCTTCCGGGGCTCGCCCAGCATTCTGGTCGACGGTGTCGATCCCTTCGCCGACGCGGACGCGCCGGTCGGTTTGTCGTGTCGGGTCTATCAGACCCCTGATGGGCCGGCCGGGTCCCCGACGATCGACCAGCTCCGGGAGGCGTTGAACACGGCCTCGGCACCGTCCCCT